>NZ_PUEC01000014.1 GCF_003024805.1 Duncaniella muris | reverse complement strand
TGTCAGATACATAATTCTTTGGTTTTGTTTCTGGTTATTCATTTATTTAAACAATCACCAAAGCATAAATGCCTGAAATATTGACTGATGCTTATTTATTATTCACATTTGTTTTTAAACAAGCTCTAAATAGAATATTCCATTTGTGAAAAATTTTAAGTTCCCTGAGCCTTGGTGTCTCTTTTGCTAAATTGTTGAAGCTCGTCAGTCGCATAGCTCGCTATGCTTCTTCCTCCCCTGCAACAATTTATCTAAAAGATACACCACTCAGATTTTAACTCTTGTTATGAAACACCCTCTTAATATCCATTGCAAGTTCTATTTGAGCACAAAGATACACAAGATTCAGTGATTTTTTCGAAAAATATCATTCCGCGTATGCAAGATTCAGCAGAAAGCGGATTTATAGATATAGACAATACCAACAAACCAATCAATATAAATTATGAAGAAAGCAAAACATCTGCTGCCCCTCGCCCTGCTTCTGGCCTCAGCGCCTATGATGCAGTCGTGTCTTGATGATGATGACAACAACAGCTACGTTATCTGCCCGTCGAGCCCCAAAGCCCTCGTGACAGTCTGCCCGACTGTAAACGGAGGATTTACAATGGTGCTTGACGACAAGACCACCCTCGTTCCATCGAACATGGATAAGTCGCCTTTCGGCAATAAGGAAGTCCGCGCACTTGTCTGCTACACCCCCGACAAATCATTTCATGGCGGAACCGGCGTCACAGTCAACCGCATCGACAGCATCCGTACCAAGCTGCCCGCCATAGACCTCGGCGACAAGAACGATGAGACTTATGGGAATGACCCTATCGAGATAGTTAAGGACTGGGTGACTGTGGCTGAAGACGGCTATCTGACCCTGCGTGTCCGCACAATCTGGGGCCCCGGACACACTCCACACCATCTCAACCTGCTCACCGGTTCAAATCCCGACGATCCGTTTGAAGTCGAGCTCCGGCATGATGCCAAAGGCGACACCAAAGGCTATTTCGGCGATGCTCTTATCGCGTTCAACCTCAACAGCCTGTCGGCCACAAGCGATAAGCCTGTCAAGATCAAACTCCGCTGGAATTCGTTTTCAGGAATGAAGACCGCCGAATTCGATCTCGCCCTACGCCCGAAAATATTCGATGACGATCTGTCAGACCTTGTTTCCGCCTCTGTTCTCAGATAAGAGAACCGAAAGCAAGAATCTGCCCATTCCTCACGTTATATTTTTACACAGAGCTAATTCGGCAGTCAATTAGCGCACATTTTTTCATATAGCGGTTTTGAACACAGCTGACAACGAACACGACCTGTTGCAGCTCATCGGCAACAACGAGCCTGCGGCTTTGAGACTGATGTATTCAAGATATATCAGACATCTCACAGCCGTATGCTCCCGCTATATCCGGAATGATGAGGACGCGAAAGATGTGTTGCAGGAAAGTTTTCTTAAAATATTCGGGTCGATTGACAGATTTGTCTACAAAGGTGAAGGCTCGCTGAAAGCGTGGGTGACAAAGATTCTTGTCAATGAGGCGCTGAAATTCATCAGCCGGTCCGGGCGCCTTGATTTCAGCCCCATTTCAGAGGAGAATACCGACATCGGTGATGATCAGCCGGAAACCGCCGACATCCCTGCGGCAATAATCCATGACTTCATACGCCAGCTGCCCGACGGCTACCGGATAGTGTTCAACCTCTATGCCATCGAGGGGAAAAGCCATCGGGAAATCGCTTCGATGCTTGGCATCAGGGAAAGCACTTCGGCCTCGCAACTCCACAGAGCCAAAGCACTGCTCGCATCAAAAATCAGAGAATACATCAACAGACGGTCTTCATGAACAACGACAACTGGTTAGACGACATACGCAACAAGATGACGGATTTCGAACTGGACGAGCCGTCAGGACTCTGGGAACGGATCGAAACGCATCTTTCCGACCGCCAGCAGATCACCCCGATAAACCGCAGCGGTCGCCGACGCGCCATAGTGCTGCCTTGGCTTGCAGCTGCCTCCCTGCTCACTGCCGTAATGCTCTCAGGCCTGTATTTCTTTAAGCCGGAAAGCAAGGTGGACATGAGCGCGGTCCGACTCGCAAAAGATGTTTCCGACAACACCCTCATCAGTCCCGTCAATTCAGAGCAGAATCTTGCACAGACCTTGCCCCAAAGCATCGGCAACCGAATCAGCCGGGCCAATGCCCTGACAGCAGCCGTCTGTCAAGCATCACAGTCTTCATCCGCCGCACAGCTGACTGATGACGAACCGGCCAATCAGAATCCGGCCGGGAAAGACAATGAAAACGCTGAGAATTCAGAGACATCGCCGTCAGCAGACAATGCATGCAACCGGATAAATACGGAATATGCGGAATCAACAGTCTCTGCCTCAGACAGCCATAATGTTCGGGAAAGGGTCTCCGTAGGCATATTCACCTCAGGCTCGATCGGTAACGGAATGTCAGGACCGTCAAACAACAGCGGCAATAAATCACTTAGCGGTCTTATGTCAGACCCTACCAAGAATCCTGATGACGGGCCCGTAGTGCAATCACAAGCACCCGAATCCGGCAGTTCGAATACACGCAATTCCAAAATGCAGCACCACCAGCCGATCCGTGTCGGGCTGACCGTAGCCTACCCTATTTCTCCACGCCTGAGTCTGGAAAGCGGCCTGACATACTCAAGGCTCCGCTCTGATGTGGACGCTACAGAGGCAAACATCAGTTTCTCCGGCGAACAGACTCTTCACTACATTGGCATTCCGTTGAATCTGAAATGCCGCCTCGCATCAGTGAATCGGCTTGAATTCTACGCCTCGGCTGGCATACTTGCCGAAAAATGCGTTGTCGGCAAACTCTCCGGCCATAAATTTATCAACGACCAGGCTGGAGCTGAAGAAAACACCGATATCCACGAAAAAAGGCTGCAATGGTCACTCAACGCGGCAGCCGGAGCACAGCTGTCAATAACTCCTGATCTCGGCATCTTCATAGAGCCCGGCATAAGCTATTATCCCGACAACGGCTCCGACATCTCTTCGATCTACAAAGACCGTCCTTTGAATTTCAATCTGAATCTCGGTCTAAGACTCACCCTTGGAAAATAGCAGCCTCTCCCGAAAGCAAATCCTCAAGAAGCCTACATACACCATCCCCTTTGCACCACATAGAGGGCAATCCGCTACCTCCGGCATCCTTCATGGAATCAACCTCAACAATCATTCAGCCCAATAAGGCGAGGCTTCCGCATACGTGGAGACTTCGCTTCTCTCAGTATGAAGTCAAGATTCACATAAAACACATTTAGCAAAACATAGCTAATAGCGCATATTATAGATTGTTAGCCAACAGTAATCAAGATATAAGCCTTGATTTTTATTCGGTAGTATAAAAATCTCAGGATTTTTATCTACATTTGTATCTATAATAGGTTCAAAATCTGACAATGACCTAAAGAAACAAAGACATATGGCGAGAGCCGAGAACTTTTAAGTTCTCCTATGTAGTCGTTACAAGGCTTTGGTCAGCCGTCAGATACTACATAGGAGGACTTGCTTTTGGTATGAAATATATTTCGTACATGTATAATCAACTGATTGATTCGGACAATTTCCATTGCCCGGCTCCTTTGTTTATATACTTAATATGATTGAATTAAGCTTATTCCCCGAACTCGATTCCGAGTTGCAAGATAAAAAGTCTTCTACCTTTGAGGACAATATGAAATTACCTATTCATCGGTGGTATAGATACACCGCAGGCTTTTCAGCTACTTGGGTCGCTAAAATCATCGAAGAAGAGATTCTAAATGGTAGGACGCGTATTATCGACCCTTTTGTCGGCTCTGGGACGGTTGCCTTAGAAAGTACAATGCATGAAGTGGAAGCTTTTGGGTTAGAATCAAATCCTTATGTGTTTAAGATTGCGTCTGCCAAACTTCTTTGGAACCATATAAGTATAACTAAAATTCAGCAAGCAAGCAGACAACTGATTCAACGAGCTAAAGAGATTGATACCTCCGTTGAGAATTATCCTCTAATTATTCGGAAATGTTTCCCTGATGAAACTCTTCTTAGACTTGATGCACTAAAAAATGCTTGCTTAGAGATCGAAGAAGGAGATATCAAAAACTTCTTTTGGTTTGTTATCACCTCTATTCTGCGTAGCACTTCGCCTGTTGGCACTGCTCAGTGGCAATATATTCAACCAAACAAATCTAAAGCAAATGTTTTAGATCCCTTTGCTGCATTTGAAAAAAAAATTATAGAAATTTGTAGCGACATTCGTAAATGTAGTTTGCGGTCATCAAACCATAAAGCTTTAATTCTCCAACAAGATGCTCGTGGCGAAGTAGATATACCTGATAATTGGGGTGATTTAGTTATTACGTCTCCCCCATATGCCAACAATTATGATTACGCAGATGCCATGAGATTGGAAATGTCATTTTGGGGTGATATTGAAAACTACAAAGGACTCAAGAACGTAAGTCGCCATTTGGTAAGAGCGTGTACCCAGCACGTTTCGCGTCTTAAAAATGATGTTTTTGACATGATGGAATCTTCTTTACTGGAGCCTATTAAGGAGGAACTCAGGATTAAATTCGACCTATTGGATAACGAACGAAAAAATCATGGAGGGAAAAAGAATTATCATCTAATGATAGTTGCGTATTTCTACGACTTGGCACAAGTTTTTAATACACTTAGCAAGAAAACTTCTGAAAAATGCAAAATGTGCTTCGTTGTTGGAGATTCTGCACCTTATGGCATATATATACCTGTTGATGAATGGTTGGGCAAATTAGCTCTCAATTCTGGATTCAAAAGTTTTTCTTTCGAAAAGCTCAGAGATAGAAATATAAAATGGAAAAATAGAAAACATAGAGTTCCTCTGAAAGAAGGAAGACTTTGGATTAACAAATAATATTATGGCTAAATCAACTTCTCATATTCTTGGAGAATTAATTGGAAACTTTTTTGAAGATGTCATGAAAGCTCCGATAAGGGAACTTTGTAATAAATACAATGTTTACTTTGACACCATCGGATCACGTCCTGCAAGAAGTACAAAGAAAATATCTTGGACAGATATTAATGGCAGTAAGCACGACTTGGATTACGTTATCGAGAGAGATGGAACACCTGATAAAATAGGTGTACCTATTGCTTTTATAGAACTTGCATGGAGGCGATATACCAAACATTCAAAGAATAAGGCGCAAGAAATATCAGGTGCTATCATGCCTATCGCTGAGAAGTATAAAGAATATGCTCCTTTTAAGGGCGTGATATTGAGCGGTATTTTTACAGATCCTTCATTGAAACAATTAGAGAATCAAGGATTTAATATTTTGTACATCCCTTTTGAAAAGATTGTAAATGTTTTTCAGAAGTACGGTGTGGATATTTACTTTGACGAAAATACATCAGAACAAGAACTCTCTGTCATCGTAGACCGCTTCAAAAACTGTACAGTTTTAGATAAAATCGCGCAAGAATTGATCGATTCTAATAAGAAAGAAATCTGTTCTTTTGTTGGTGCATTAGAGTTGTCTATCAAGAAGCAAATCGATTACATCTTCGTTCTGCCACTTCATGGAAAGGAGATGCGTTTCAATTCTTTAAATTCTGCAATTAGTTACATTACAGAATACTCGAATATTCCGAAAGATGCTACGATAGACCGTTACGTTGTTGGCATATTCTTCAACGATGGTTCACAAATCAACTGTGTTTTCAAAGATAAGTTAATGGCAATAGATTTTCTTAAAAGAAACTCACAGTATGCAAATTGAGGATTGAAATCTGAGTATTAGACAATTATGGCATTACACCACCACCCAGCTTTCGTAAACAGAGCCCCTAATATCTCCGCCATTCTGCTTCAATTGCATTAAGCATTATGGATGAGTACAACGAATTAATCACTTCGTTCTGTTCAATTTAACATATGACCCAAAATTTCAGCTTGGGCACACTTCAACTCCCTTTCAAAACCATAACCTCTCCGAGGCTTCGCTGTCTGGCTCCAGCCTGAGCGATCTCGAAATCCTTTCTCTATTGAGAATCCAGTGTTATCATCTATAAGCAGAAGAGGCTGTCGTTCTCGACAGCCTCTCTGTAAAAAATGTGATAAATTCTTGGTTTTGTCTACTAAAAAACTATTTTGCAACCGTAAATTTTCGTGCTTCGGTATTGATTTTATATCTTTGAGGCTTCAAGCTTTAGTGAGAGAATGAAGCTCTGTTTGTTTCACGATACAAAGTTAAGATAGCCATATTACAATCCTGTTACAATCACAACACAATTTTGTTACATCATCTAATTTAACCTTTATTTTATAAATTTAATTCGGATTTTCACATACTCGCAATAAGATCTCGTCACCATCTGTCACGATTAGAACAGCCTGCAATGCAACAAGTGAGAGCATCAAACCAAAGTCACGCTCAAAATGTTTGGGTAGATGAGAGAAATTTGGTAATTTCGCAGTCTGATTGTGACGGCTTTTGCTGTCTGAAAAGACAGTCCGGATTTCCGTCAAGAAAACCATCTGACAATTTTTACTGAGATGAGCAAAAAACTACTTGAAGTCCGCAATCTCCACGCCAAGGTGGAGGACAAAGAGATATTACGTTGTCTTAACCTTACGGTAAACGAAGGTGAAGTACATGCCATAATGGGGCCTAACGGTTCCGGCAAAAGCACCATGTCAGGTGTGCTGGCAGGTAACCCTGCTTATACTGTCACCGAAGGCGAGGCTTATCTGCATGGAGTCAATCTGCTGGAGCTTTCGCCCGAAGACCGCAGCCATGAAGGCTTGTTTCTGTCTTTCCAGTATCCGGTAGAAATCCCCGGAGTCTCAATGGTCAACTTCATGCGCGCGGCAGTCAATGCCAAACGCAAATATCTCAATGACGCTCCCCTCTCGGCCAGTGACTTCCTGAAGATGATGCGCCAGAAACGCGCCATAGTTGAGCTTGACAACAAACTGGCTTCACGCTCTGTCAACGAAGGCTTCTCAGGCGGCGAGAAAAAGCGCAACGAGATCTTCCAGATGGCCGTGCTCGAACCGCGTCTGGCAATCCTTGACGAAACAGACTCAGGCCTTGACATCGACGCCCTGCGCATCGTGGCCGGAGGCGTGAACAAACTCAAGACCGACAAGAACGCGACCATCGTAATCACCCACTACCAGCGTCTGCTCGACTATATCAAGCCTGATTTCGTACACATTCTTTATAAAGGGCGCATCGTCAAGACCGGCGGTCCTGAACTGGCTCTCGAACTTGAAGAAAAGGGCTACGACTGGATTAAAGAGGAGAACGACATATGAGCAATTCCCTCACCCAATACATCAGTCTGTTTGAAGAAAACAGAGATCTGATCTGCGGAAACTCGGCGCTGGCGCTTAACGCTCCGCGCAGCGAGGCTCTTGCCATCGTAAAATCATCACGCCTGCCCGACAAGAGCACCGAAGGATTTGAAAAGACTTCGATCGAAGAGATGTTTGCTCCTGACTATGGTGTGAATATCTCGCGTGTTAACATTCCGGTTGATGTGGCTGCAAGTTTTCGCTGCGATGTCCCCTCGCTTTCCACTCTGCTGGCTTTCGTCATCAACGATTCGTTTCATCCTACATCGAAGCTCGAATCGAAACTACCGGAGGGAGTAATCTTCGGATCTCTCAAACGCATCGCTGAGGAAAAACCATCACTGATAGAGAAATATTACAACACTGTGGCTCCGGCAGAGAATCCGTCTGTTGCGCTCAACACCCTCCTCGCCCAGGACGGAGTGATGATCTACGTGCCCAAAGGGGTGCGCGTCGAACGGCCTCTGCAGCTGGTCAACGTGTTCTCTTCGCCGGTTCCCCTCGCCGCATTCCGCCGCATACTCATAGTATTGGAAGAAGGTGCCGAACTGCAGCTGCTTGTCTGCGACCACACCCAGAACCGCGACAAATCATATCTTGCAGCCCAGGTTTCGGAAGTGATTCTCGGCGAAGGTTCGCGTCTTGAAGTTTGTTCCATCGAGGAATCGTCAGAAAAGACATCACGCTACTCCCGCCTCTTCGTACGTCAGGAAAGCGGATCGCATTTCTCGTTCAACTCCACTACCCTCACCTGCGGCACCACCAGAAACGACTTTTCGGTCTCGCTGCTCGGCGAACACTGCGAGACTATGCTGGCCGGCATGGTGATCGGCTCAGGAAAGATGCACGTCGACAACGATTCCGACATCCGCCACATGGCCCCGCGCTGCCACAGCAACCAGCTGTTCAAATATGTCCTCGACGAAGAATCAAAAGGCGCATTCGAAGGCAGCATTTTCGTTGCCCCAGGAGCCCGATTCACCGAAGCTTATCAGAGCAACCGCAACATTCTGGCATCGACCACAGCCAAAATGCACTGCAAACCGCAGCTTGAGATCTACAATGATGATGTGAAGTGCTCTCACGGCGCTACTACAGGCCAGCTCGACACTGATGCGCTTTTCTACATGCGCTCACGCGGCATTCCCGAAAGCGAAGCCCGGACCATGCTCATGCAGGCATTCATGGTCGACGTAATCGACTCGGTCCATATCAGCGGACTGCGCGAACGTCTGCTCCATCTCGTAGACCGCCGTTTTTCCGGAACACTCGGCGACTGCGCCGGCTGCCGGTCGAAAGAATGCTGATCAGCAGCCGCTGACAACTCCGGTTCAATCACTTCATCTGCAATCCACCCCACACTCCAACCATAACTGCAACCTCTATGCTTGACATTGAAAAGATACGTGCCGACTATCCGATTCTCGACCGCAAGATCTACGGCCGTCCGCTTGTCTATTTAGACAATACCGCCACTTCACAGACTCCTGACGAAGTGGTGAAGTCTGTTCTGTCAGGCTATACGCAGACCAAGGCCAACGTTCACCGCGGAGTGCACACTCTCTCGATGGAAGCCACCGAGCTTCAGGAGGCAGCCCGCCGCAAAGTCATGGAGTTTATCAACGCACCTTCTGCCGAAGAGATCATCTTCACCCGCGGAACCACTGAAGCCATCAACCTCGTGGCGGCTTCTTACGGAGGCGCCTTTTTCAAAGACGGCGATGAGATAATACTCTCCGTGATGGAACACCACTCCAACATTGTGCCCTGGCAGTTGCTACAAAGAAGAACAGATCTGAAAATCCGTGTCATCCCCGCCAAGGCTGACGGATCGCTTGACATGGATATCTATCGGTCGCTCTTCAACGAGCGCACCCGTTTCGTCAGTGTCTGCCATGCGTCAAACGTGCTCGGCACTGTCAACCCGATAAAAGAAATTGTGGCCGAGGCCCACAACCACGGAGTTCCGGTGCTGATTGACGGCGCTCAGGCGGCACCCCACATGAAAATTGACGTTCAGGATCTTGATGCCGACTTCTACGCATTCTCGGCCCACAAGATGTATGGCCCGGCCGGAGTCGGAGTGCTTTTCGGCAGACGCGAGCTGCTTGAAAAAATGCCACCCTATCAGGGCGGCGGCGAGATGATCGAGAGCGTAAGCTTCGAAAAGACCACTTTTGCAGAACTGCCCTACAAGTTTGAAGCCGGGACTCCTGACTTCATCGGCATTGCCGCGCTTCACAAGGCTATCGACTACATGGAAAGCATAGGTATCGAAGCTATTGCCGCGCATGAGCACGAACTGCTCGAATATACCACCCTCCGCATGACGGAAGAGATCCCCGGCATACGGATCTTCGGCACCGCCCCCGGCAAGTGTGCTATCATTTCTTTTCTCGTAGGCAACGAGCACCACTACGACATGGGGATGCTTCTTGACAAACTCGGCATAGCAGTGCGCACCGGCCATCACTGCGCCCAGCCGCTGATGACGGCTCTCGGCATCGAAGGCACCGTACGTGCATCGTTTGCCGTCTACAATACAATAGAGGAGTGTGACCGCTTCCTTGCGGCCCTCAGCCGTGTCAGCGAAATGCTGCGGTAAAGAGCGAACCGAAAGAAAAAACTATAAGGCAAAAAGCACTCTGGCAAACAACCATGTCAGCCTATGGAAAAGGCGGTTGTGCCAATAGATCAATCTCAGCCGCCATGCTGACGGGTTTCCGTCAAGCACCTGCGCCTTTAGCATCTCAGCCAGGTCAGGCCTGCCTTCACAGAAATATTGCGCCGCAAGGATCATACGCCTGCAGTCGAGCCATTTAATCAGATCAGGCCGGCCGGAAGTAATGAAATACCGTTCCATGCAGTCAAGCGTTTTTTCCCATTGCCCGGCTTTTGAGCTGAAAGAAACTCCGGTGATCGAATCGGCTTGCTGATGGACTATTACCGAGGGTTTTCCCGGCAAATGAAAGATACGATCTGAGGCAAGCAGCAGGCGCGCGCCGAGTTCAAAATCATTCCACACGAAAAGATCTTCATTCCACCCGCCCACACGTCGGACAAGCGATGTGCGGACCACAACGCGCTGTGTCGACATACAGCCTCTGAAAAGATGATTGAAAACAGGGCTGCGGGATGTAAAATAAGCCTCATGCCTCTGTCCGGCGATATTGACAAGCGAAGCTGTACGCCCGAAGATATCAATGTCTGGATGCCGGGAGATCGCTTTGCTAAAATCAGCCACATGTGATGGTGACATTTCATCATCAGAGTCGAAAAACATCACGAATTCCGTCTCTACGTCCTCCAGCCCGCGGTTACGCGCCGCGCAGGCTCCACGCCGGGACTCCTCGCATATCACACACTCAAAGCCATGCTCCCGGCGACTCCATTCACGGACAATCTCAAGAGAATCGTCAGTCGAGCCATTGTCAACCACAATGACTCTTTCTGGCTTCACATTCTGGGCATCAATCGAGTGCAAGGTCCGCTTTATGGTATGGGCGCGGTTATAGATCGGAATGACTATTGTTATATGTGACATGACACACAGTCCTCTTTGGATATAAAAGTTTTCAGGAATCAAGAAACTGGCAATT
Source organism: Duncaniella muris (assembly GCF_003024805.1). Classification (GTDB taxonomy): domain Bacteria; phylum Bacteroidota; class Bacteroidia; order Bacteroidales; family Muribaculaceae; genus Duncaniella; species Duncaniella muris. Next base: position 80,704 of record NZ_PUEC01000014.1, on the reverse strand, counting down.
TTCGCAATAACCGGGCGCTTTCCCTCTCGCCACTGCCGGCGGAAACAGCCATTCCATCTTATATACGGATGATCCGAAGGATAGGGACAGAACCGGAATCCGGGCTGATCCTCATAAGGCAAAAAGATTCATTTCACAAATTTACACAATTTCAACAATATTATCCGATGCTATTTCACGAATTTGCACTAAATTTGTCAGCACTGACACCAAGAGGCTGTTTAAAAACAACCTCTAATGATAATCCACACATACAAGAAAACAACATCCATATGGAAACAGGCGATAAAATTCCCGAAGTACTCGGTCTTGACCAGGCCGGCAATGAAGTCAGTAGCTCGGATTTCGAAGGAAAAGCTCTGATCATTTATTTTTACCCGAAAGACAATACCCCCGGCTGCACGGCTGAAGCATGTTCACTCAGAGATTTCAACAGCGAACTGGAGGCCAAAGGCTACACCACCATCGGCATCAGCAAGGATTCCGTAGCAAGCCACGCCAAGTTTGCCGACAAGTATTCACTGCCATTCATACTGCTTTCTGATCCGACCACTGAGGTAAACCAGTCATTCGGCGTATGGCAGAAAAAGAAAATGGCCGGACGCGAGTATATGGGCACCGTCCGCACAACTTTCGTGACCGACACAGACCACCGCATCACCCACATCATCACCAAGGTCGACACCAAAAAAGCCGGCGAACAGCTGTTGGAGCTCCTGGCAGATGCCGGACAGTGAGGCTATAACGACAGATGAAGTATCGGATAGGGCCTTCCGGCCTCATCGGTATCATCCCTGCTCTTGATTTTGAATCCGTTTGCTCTGTAGAAAGCGAGAGCAGACGGATTACACCGAGTCTGAAATTATTCAGGATTTCTTACAAATGGACGAAGAAGAATTCTATACTGTGGTTCAAATATGCGATGCCCTGAAGAAGACCGATGTAGATATTTCAGAATAAACAAATTTTGACAGCATAAAATCAAAAAAATGCCGGCCTGAACTGAATCAGACCGGCATTGATTTTATTTGCTTGCTGTCAAGCTACACCATTAAGCCTGGGGCATTTTGGTGCGCTTGCCGTAGCCATACTGAGCAGCGTCGCCGAGTTCTTCCTGAATACGGAGGAGCTGGTTGTACTTGGCCATACGGTCAGAACGGCTTGCAGAACCGGTCTTGATCTGTCCGGCGTTGGTAGCAACTGCGATGTCAGCGATAGTGGCATCTTCAGTTTCACCTGAACGGTGAGAGATAACTGCGGTGTAGCCGTTGCGCTGTGCGAGTTCTACGGCGCGGAGGGTTTCGGTGAGTGAACCGATCTGGTTAACCTTCACGAGGATAGAGTTAGCGCAGCCGAGTTCGATACCCTTTTCGAGATACTTGACGTTGGTAACGAAGAGGTCGTCGCCTACGAGCTGGCAACGGTCGCCGATAAGATCGGTGAGGATCTTCCAGCCTTCCCAGTCACCTTCTGCCATACCGTCTTCGATTGAGTCGATAGGATATTTCTCAACGAGGCCCTTGAGGTATTCAGCCTGCTGTGCTGAAGTATATTTGGGAGCGTCGGCACCCTGCTTCCAGGTGTAGTCGTAAATGCCGTCCTTGTAGAATTCAGAAGAAGCAACGTCGAGACCGATGGTCACGTCCTTGCCGGGAACATAGCCGGCAGCTTCGATAGCCTTGATGATAACGTTGAGAGCGTCTTCAGTTCCGTCGAGTGCGGGAGCGAAACCACCTTCGTCACCTACTGCGGTAGAGAGACCGCGGTCATGGAGAACTTTCTTGAGGCTATGGAACACTTCAGTGCCCATGCGGATACCTTCCTTGAAGCAGCATGCGCCGATGGGGCGGATCATGAATTCCTGGAAGCAGATGGGAGCGTCAGAGTGAGCGCCACCGTTGATGATGTTCATCATGGGAACGGGGAGCACGTAGCTGTTGCAGCCACCGATATATTTGTAGAGGGGAAGGTCGAGATAATCGGCAGCAGCCTTAGCAACTGCGAGAGACACGCCGAGGATAGCGTTTGCGCCGAGGTTTGACTTGGTGTCAGTGCCGTCGAGAGCGATCATAGCCTCGTCGATCTTGATCTGGTCAAGAGCGCTCATGCCGCGGAGTGCGTCAGCGATAGGACCGTTCACGTTGGCCACAGCCTTCTGAACGCCTTTGCCGAGGTAGCGGTTCTTGTCACCGTCACGGAGCTCAAGAGCTTCGTTTACGCCGGTAGATGCACCGGAGGGAACAGAAGCGCGGCCACGTGCGCCTGATTCGAGGATTACGTCTACTTCAACGGTAGGATTGCCACGTGAGTCAAGGACTTCACGACCGATAATTTTTTCAATTTTCATAGTCTATATAATAATTATAGTTGAGTTTTTTTACCTTATGCCTTTGGATGCGAACTGATGATAGTCTCCTGTAAAAATGCGCAGCAAATTTACAAAATATCAATGCGCTTTGCAATAAGTCAATGATTAAATTTTACTTTATTATCTTACTATTTATTCATTAAAACGCGCATCTGATCAGTATTCGTCCCAGCTCTTGATCTCGATTTCGTCGAGCGGATGGGTGGTGAACGCATCGATATAAGCCGAGGCAAGACGGGCGTTGGTCATCAGCGGAATGTTAAGGTCAATGGCCGCACGGCGGATCTTGTAGCCGTTGGTAAGCTCTGTGGTCGAGAAATTCTTCGGAATATTCACCACCATGTCAACCTTGTGGTCATGGAGCAGTTCGATGGCCTGGGGCTGCATATCGGGCTGTGACGGCCAGTAGACACGGATAGCGGGTATGCCGTTGTCATTAAGATAGGCATGGGTGCCTCCGGTGGCATAAATTGTATAGCCGCGGTTGGCAAGCTCATGGGCTGCGTCGAGAAGATCGGCCTTCTGCTTGGCTGTACCGGTAGACATGAGGACGGCCTTGGCTGGAATACGGTTGCCCACTGAGACCATAGCCTTGATCAGGGCTTCAGCAGAGTCGGTGCCGATACAGCCTACCTCGCCGGTAGAGGCCATGTCGACGCCAAGCACAGGGTCGGCTCCCTGCAGACGCGAGAAGCTGAACTGTGAGGCCTTGATACCCACATAGTCAAGATCAAATGCGTTTTTAGAGGGTTTCTCCACGGGCAGGCCGAGCATCACGCGGGTGGCAAGGTCAATGAAGTTGATCTTCAGAACCTTTGAAACGAACGGGAAGCTTCGCGAAGCACGGAGGTTACATTCGATTACCTTAATATCATTGTTCTTTGCAAGGAACTGAATGTTGAACGGGCCTGAGATCTCAAGAGCTTTGGCTATCTGGCGCGAGATCTTGCGGATGCGGCGCATGGTCTCTACATAGAGTTTCTGCGGCGGGAACTGGATTGTTGCGTCGCCGGAATGCACGCCGGCATATTCGATGTGTTCGGAGATCGCATAGGCCACGATCTCGCCGTTCTGGGCCACGGCGTCCATCTCGATCTCTTTGGCTGATGAGATGAACTGCGAGACCACAACGGGATGCTGCTTTGAGACGTTGGCTGCCAGGCGCAGGAAGCGTGTGAGCTGTTCCTGATTGTGACAGACGTTCATCGCCGCACCTGAAAGCACGTAGCTCGGACGGACGAGCACCGGGAAGCCTACTTCATCAATGAATTCGTTGATGTCATCCATGCTTGTAAGCTCGCGCCAGCGTGGCTGGTCGATTCCGAGGCGGTCAAGCATGGCCGAGAACTTGTTGCGGTCTTCGGCATTGTCGATGCTGCGGGCTGTGGTGCCGAGTATGTTGATGTTCTGTGCGTCAAGACGAGTTGCGAGGTTGTTGGGGATCTGGCCGCCTACGGAAAGAATTGTGCCGTGGGGCTGTTCAAGATCCAGAATGTCCATCACACGCTCGAAAGTCAGTTCGTCGAAATAGAGACGGTCGCAGATGTCATAGTCAGTGGAGACTGTCTCAGGATTGTAGTTGATCATCACCGAGCGCCAGCCTTCTTTCTTGACAGTCAGAAGGGCGTTGACAGAGCACCAGTCAAATTCCACTGACGAACCGATGCGGTAGGCTCCGGAACCGAGCACTACTATCGAGCGGTGGTCGTGGAGATACTGGACGTCGTTTTCACGGCCGTTGTAGGTCAGATAGAGATAGTTGGTCTGAGCGGGATATTCAGCGGCAAGGGTGTCGATCTGCTTGACAACCGGGAGAATTCCGAGTTGCTTACGGCGGTCGCGCACCTGAAGGAGCGCTTTCTCAGGCTCTGTGAGGTTTTCCTGATAGATCTCACGTGCGATCTGGAAGTCACTGAAGCCCTGTTCCTTGGCCTGACGCAGCAGTGCTTCGGGTATTGCTTCGAGGTCATTGAACTCACGCAGTTCGCTTGCTGTGTTGATGATGTTCTGAAGTTTATAAAGGAACCACTTGTCGATTTTGGTCAGTTCGTGAATGCGGTCCACGGTGTAGCCTTTAAACAGAGCCTGGGCTATGGCGAAGATGCGCTTGTCAGTCGGTTCCTTGAGGGCATGTTCGAGTTCCGGAAGATCACGCTGGTTGTTGCCGACAAAGCCGTGCATACCCTGCCCGATCATTCGAAGGCCTTTCTGAATGACTTCCTCGAAGGTGCGGCCGATGGCCATAACCTCGCCTACTGACTTCATCGAAGAGCCGATCTCGCGGCGGACACCGTGGAACTTGCCGAGGTCCCAGCGGGGGATCTTGCAGACAATATAGTCAAGAGCCGGTTCGAAAAATGCGGAGGTCTCCTTGGTGACAGAGTTCTTAAGGTCAAAGAGTCCGTAACCGAGACCGAGTTTTGCGGCGACAAATGCCAGCGGATAGCCGGTGGCTTTCGATGCGAGAGCCGACGAACGGCTCAGACGCGCGTTGACTTCAATGACACGGTAGTCCATTGAGGTCGGGTCAAACGCATACTGAACGTTACATTCGCCGACGATGCCTATATGGCGTATGATCTTGATGGCAAGCTTTCGCAGCCAGTGATAGTCTTCGTTTGAAAGTGTCTGCGAGGGTGCCACAACGATCGACTCTCCGGTGTGGATGCCCAGCGGGTCGAAGTTTTCCATGTTGCAGACAGTGATGCAGTTGTCAAAACGGTCGCGCACCACTTCATATTCCACTTCCTTCCAGCCTTTGAGCGACTTTTCCACAAGGACCTGCGGAGAGAATGCGAGGGCTTTCTCAACGAGAGCCACGAGTTCTTCCTCATTGTCACAGAAACCGCTGCCGAGGCCGCCGAGGGCATAGGCCGCACGGACAATCACAGGATAGCCGAGGGCCTCGGCAGCCACACGGGCATCGTGGATCGAGTTGACGGCCTCGCTCTTGATGGTCTTGACCTCAATCTCGTCAAGTTTCTTGACGAATAGCTCGCGGTCTTCCGTATCCATGATGGCCTGCACAGGGGTGCCGAGCACTTCCACACCATATTTTTCCAGAATGCCTGAGCGGTAAAGCTCCACACCGCAGTTGAGAGCGGTCTGACCGCCGAATGCGAGCAGAATGCCGTCAGGTTTTTCCTTACGGATCACCTTCTCTACAAAATAAGGGGTGACCGGAAGGAAGTAGATCTTGTCGGCAAAGCCGTCGGAAGTCTGGACGGTGGCGATATTCGGATTGATGAGGACAGTGGTGATCCCCTCTTCCTTCATGGCCTTGAGAGCCTGTGAACCCGAATAGTCAAATTCGCCGGCCTCGCCGATTTTCAACGCGCCGCTACCAAGCAGCAATACTTTCTTGATGTTTTCGTTACGCATGATGAAAAATAAATGAGGGGATGCTTAGAGCAGGTTGATGAATTCGTCAAACAGAAACTCTGTGTCTTTCGGTCCTGAACTTGCTTCCGGGTGGAACTGAGCCGAGAAGAATGGCTTGGTCTTGTGGCGGATGCCTTCATTGGTGCCATCGTTCATGTTGATGAAGAGCGGTTCCCAGTCGGCGGGCAGAGTTTCGTTGTCGACAGCGAAACCGTGGTTCTGAGATGTGATGAAACATTGGTTCGAGCCGACGCGGCGCACCGGCTGGTTGTGACTGCGGTGGCCGTATTTCAGTTTATATATTTTAGCGCCTGCGGCTTTTGAGAGCAGCTGGTTACCCATGCAGATGCCGCAGATCGGCTTGCCGATTTCCATAGCCTTGCGGATGAGGCCTACGGTTTCCTCTGCCATATCCGGATTGCCGGGACCGTTGGAGATGAAAAGGCCGTCATAAGGAATGGTTGTAAAATCGTAATTCCAGGGCACTCTGACCACTTTCACTCCTCGGCGTGTCAGACAGCGGATGATGTTGTGCTTGACACCGCAGTCAACCAGAACCACGGTCTTTTCACCAGCGCCGTGATATTCCACCTCACGGCAGCTGACCTTACCTACAAGATTTTCACGGTTAGGGTCATAAAAATCGACATCGTCACATCCGTCAATCACAATCTTGCCGAGCATTGAGCCGTGTTCACGGAGATGCTTGGTCAGCTGACGGGTGTCGATGCCGTATATACCGGGAATTTTTTCCTCCTTGAGCCATTGAGCCAACGAACGGTCGGCCTGCCAGTGGGAATGATCATAGGAATAATCCTGGGCCACAATGGCGCGGCAATGGATATGATCACTTTCGTAATATTCACTGACGTCGTCTCTCTCCCGACGCGGGGGAACGCCGTAGTTACCGAGAATCGGATAAGTGGTCACGAGGATCTGTCCTTCGTAGGAGGGGTCGGTCAGACTCTCCGGATAACCGGTCATAGCGGTGTTAAACACAACTTCACCGGAGGTCGAAGCCTCATAGCCGAAGGATTTCCCCTCAAAGGTTGTGCCGTCTTCAAGAATCAGGACGGCGCGCTTAAACTGTCGCATGGGGTGGATGAATTATGTAGTTACTTCGGGGTGCACTGTAACCCGTCTGCAAAGTTACGATTTTTTTAGCACATTATCAGTGGGAGCTGAAGATTTATTGCAAATTTCAGCTCTTTTTACAAACTCTTTTCACTGTCAGGATGGTGATTTCTCACCGGACGCGGTCGGCTTTGCGGACTCCCTGTATTTTCAACACTCTCTTGCAGAGTTCCTCGACAGCCAGCGTGTCACTGACGAGAACTCCGAGATCGCAGTTGAACACTTCTTTTTCCGCTTCGATGTTGAGACGCCTGATGTCGATATTGAGCGCGGTAGAGATCATGCCGGTCAGTTCCTGCAGAATTCCGTGGCGGTCAATGCCTTCTATCCTTATGTTTGCGAGGAAGTGTCCGGCCACTTTGTCCCAGCGGGTGGCTACGATACGCGGCCCGAAACTTGCTTTCAGCACCTGGGCGCGCGGGCAGGTCAGTGCGTGGACCTCGACTTCGCCGTCATCGTTGATAAAGCCCATCACCTCATCACCGGGTATCGGGCGACAGCAGTCGGCAAAGGAGAAGTTACGTTCTTTTTCATTGAATTTAAGCACATAGGTCTCCTTTGTGTTGATTTTGGCTTTTCCCGATTCTTTTTCTGGAACATCTGCAGCCGCAAGCAGCTTGCGCGCGCGGTCGGCTTTCTTGTCACCGCCGAAACCGAGCCTGAACAGACGGCTCACAAGCGATCTGGCACCACGCGAGGTGTTGACGTTCAGATAGTCGTCAATCGAAATCTCTCCGTTTCCGAGTTTTAGGAATAGTTCCTCGCGCGACTGCACATGATAGGTTCCAAGAATCTTGGTCATGACACTGTTGTTCAGAATGATGTCATTCTGGACAAGGAAGTCGTCAAATATCTCCTTGCCTTTTTCTATATATGGCTGCTGGACTTTCCTCAGCTCCTTGCGCAGACGAGTCTTGGCCTTCGCCGACATCAGAAAGTTCATCCACTCCTCTTTGGGCTTCTGTGACTGCGAGGTAAGCACCTCGACTTGGTCGCCGGAGTTGAGTTTCTGGGAAAGAGGCACAAGTTTGTGATTGACTTTTCCTGCTATGCAGTGCATTCCAAGCTCGGAGTGAAGCGAGAAGGCGACGTCAAGCACCGTTGCTCCGGCCGGAAGAGTCAGCAGTTCGCCCTTGGGCGTAAAGACCACTATCTCGGTAGCGAAAAGATTGAGTTTAAGAGTGTCAAGAAAGTCTATTGCACTCGGTGTCGGATCATCGAGAATGTCTTTGATTGTTTTGAGCCAGACATTAAGTTCGCTCTCCTCTTCATGCTCGCCGATCTTGTATTTCCAGTGAGCGGCAAAGCCCTTCTCGGCAATTTCGTCCATGCGCCGGCTGCGTATCTGCACTTCGATCCAGTTGCCGTCAGGCCCCATTAGGGTGACGTGAAGAGCCTGATAGCCGTTGGCTTTGGGATTGGCGATCCAGTCACGGGTGCGCTCCGGGTGCGGCCGATAGAGGTCTGTCAGTGCCACATAGATGCGATAGCACATCTCTTTCTCCGACACTCCCTCAGGCGTATCGAATATAATACGCATGGCGTAAAGGTCATAGACTTCCTCGAAGGGAATATGCTTGGTGTCCATCTTGCGCCAGATCGAGTAGACTGATTTCAGACGGGCCTTGGCCTCATAACTGAGCCCCATAGCATCAAGACGTTTCAGAATCGGGCTGGCAAAATCGTTATAGACCATCTCTCGTCCGGCCTCGCTCTGGCGTATCAGTCCGGAGATGCGATCGTATTCCGCCGGATGCTCATATTTGAAACTCAGATCCTCCAGTTCGGTCTTTATGGCGAAGAGGCCCAGACGGTGGGCAAGCGGCGCATATATATATAAGGTCTCCCCGGCAATCTTATATTGCTTGTTGGGTGCCATTGAGCCGAGGGTGCGCATGTTGTGCAGACGGTCAGCCATCTTTATGAGCACCACTCGGATGTCCTCGCTCATTGTGAGCAGAAGCTTGCGGAAATTTTCGGCCTGGGCCGAAGCTTTGTCGCCGAAAATTCCGCCTGAGATCTTGGTGAGCCCCTCTACGATGCGGGCAATCTTACGTCCAAAATGCTGCTCGATATCCTCGACCCGATACTCAGTGTCTTCCACCACATCATGCAGCAATGCCGCGCAGATCGAGGTAGAGCCCAGACCGATTTCCTGAGAGGCTATCTTGGCCACGGCTATCGGGTGGAGAATATAAGGCTCGCCTGATCGACGACGCACTCCTTTGTGGGCCTCTTTGGCAAAACGGAAGGCCCGCTCTATTATGTCGACTTTCTTGCGATGGTTACTTGCGAGATAACCGTCAAGAAGATCTCGGAACTGCGCTTCGACGTAGCGCTCTTCTTCTTCGGGAGTGAGATTATATTCCTGCATGGTTCAGACTGGAGAGTTTAAGCAAGTGTTTGTTGTGGATAAAATGATCGGCTGGATGAAGACCGCTATCAGAGATATTTGTCGAGATAGGCAATTTTCACATCGTTGACCATCTGTTTGATGCGCTGTTCTTCTGACTTCGGGCAGATCAGGAGCACATCTCCGGCATCGGCCACGATATAGTCTTTAAGACCGTGGGCCACTACAAGTTTTTCAGAATCACGGACTGCGAAAATATTGCCGGTGCTGTCATAGGCGAGCACTTTGCAGTTCTGGGCCACGTTGTTCTGCTCGTTCTTGGGCGAGTTGTCATGAAGGGCGCTCCATGTGCCGAGATCGTTCCATCCGAAGTTGACACATTCCACATATACATTGTCAGCCTTCTCCATAACCGCATAGTCAATCGAGTTGGCAGGGAATGATGCGAAATTCTCTCGTATGAAGGCTTCCTCACGGGGGGTGCCGAAGTCTGAGGCTCCGCGGTCGAAACGGACCGTCAGATCAGAATCATGCTTGCGCAGAGCGTCTATTATGGTTGACGCGCGCCAAAGGAAGATGCCGGAATTCCAGAAGAATTCACCTGTCTCAAGGAAGACTTTGGCCAGTTCGAGATTGGGTTTCTCTGTGAAAGTCTTCACTTTCAGAATGCCTGGTTCAGCCTCCTGCCCTACCTGGATGTAACCGTAGCCGGTCTCCGGGCGGACCGGTGTGATGCCGAGAGTCAGAAGAGCGTCATTTTTCTCTACAAACTCGAATCCGCGTCTGACGCAGTCTTCGAAGATATTTTCACGGGTGATCAGATGGTCACTCGGAGTCACGATCATAGAGGCTGCCGGGTCAATGGCCGCGATATGGAAAGCAGCCCAGGCGATGCACGGAGCAGTGTTGCGGCGCGCAGGTTCCAGCAATATATTTTCAGGCAGCAGATCCGGAAGCTGCTCGCGGATCAGCGGCGCATATTTTTCATTTGTTACAACGAGAATGTTTTCTTTCGGGACGATAGGCAGAATGCGGTCATATGACATCTGAAGGAGCGAACGTCCGGTGCCGAGAAAATCTATAAACTGTTTGGGGCAGTTCTCACGGGAATAAGGCCAGAATCGGCTTCCGATGCCGCCACACATTATTACACAATACCGATGTGAGTTCTGAGTTGCCATAGTGATGAAGAATGGGGTTCTATTTTATTTAAATGTATAATATATATTTTTTTCGCTAAGCCATCCGAAGAGTGCCGGACCTGACTCCGCGTGACGATATGAAACCCGAAAGAAGTCCCATGACCAGCACGACAGCCGAGGTGACAAGCACATCTCCGAGACGAAGATTGCAGGGATATGTTACTATTGACATCTGTGAATGGTCTCCGCCAAGCGTTATCAGCCCGAAATGCTGCTGCAGCAGGCAGAGGATCATGCCCGTCAGAATGCCTACCGCGCCGCCGGCCACTGCCACGAGTACACCCTGACAGAGAAAAATCCGGCGCAGCATCGACAGCGGAGCACCGAGCGAACTGAGAATCCGCAGACTCTCCTCTTTCTCTATGATGAGCATGGAGAGTGACGACAGTATGTTGAACGACGCCATGAGAAGCACGAACACAAGCATGAGAAAGGTGATCCACTTTTCAATCGAGATCATACGGAACGAATGAGACTGCTGGCGCAGGCGATCGGCCACCACGTAGTCAGGGCCGAGGGAGACTGCAACTCTGTCAACCACGTCTGCGGCATCGGCCGATGGATCAATCCCAACATCAAGCGAGGAAGCCTCTGCCGAATAGTCCAAAAGCCTGCGGGCTGACGCAAGAGGCACGAAAAGCATGTCATTGTCAAGCTCGGCCTGATTTGTCTGATACACTCCACTGACCAGAAGAGTGTCTGTGCAGAACGCCGCCATCGGAAAGGCCGGATTGATGCGCCCTATGCGCCGTGGAACGGTCAGACACATCAGATGTTCGGTCGATGGCCGTGCTCCGAGCTGCATGGCTGTGCCTACGCTGAGAAGCGCACAAGGCAAAAGCCTGTCATCTGACATATCCATCTCGCCGTCTATCACAAGCGAACCGATCTCTGACACTGCGCAATAGTCTCCGGGCACTCCGACTATATTGACCGGTGTCTGCACATCACCATAGACAGCCAGAGCCTGGGCTCGGAGCACAGGCATCACTGCGGTCACTCCGGCAGTCTGTCTGACAGCTCCGGCAAGCGAATCGGCATCAGAGATCATGCGTCCGTCAGCCCGCGAGATCCTTATGTCAGGATCCACGAGTGAAAGCCTTTCGGATGCAAGATCGGAAAACCCGTTGAATACGGAGAGCACGCATATCATCGCCATTGCAGCCACAGCAATCCCCGCCATCGAGATATAGGAGATGACGTTGACGGCAGTGTGGCTTTTGCGGGCCAGAAGATAGCGTATGGCAATCCTGAGAGCGGGCATCCGGGTTGGGTAAGAAGTTTGTCTACTTGGTCAGAAGTTTGTCGATGTTGTCGATATAATCCAGAGAATCGTCAAGATAGAACGAAAGTTCCGGACATTTTCGCAACTGGAAGCGGACACGCTGCGCGAGTTCATAACGGATTGTCTTGGCGCTTTCGCGTATGCTTTCAAGCAGCTCCTGCGATTTTTCCGATGGAAAAATCGACAGATAGGCTTTGGCGACACTGAGATCCGGCGAGACACGCACTATGCTCACCGACACGAGTGTGCCGTGAGTCTTGGCTGTCTGCTGACGGAAGATTTCACTCAGTTCCTTCTGAAGGAGACGTGATATTTTTGCTTGACGTGTTGATTCCATAACAAATTCATTTTATTTCTTTAAAACACCTGCCGGGCCTCAATGTTTGAATTGACCGCACCTCTCATCCTTCGGGAGATGCGGTCAATTCAGTGTATCTGACAGGATTGACTGCGCCTGACGGCGGCTTAGTCGATGATATCGAATCCGGTGTATTTGCGCAGACATTCGGGGATAACTATGCCCTGAGGTGTCTGGTTGTTTTCAAGGATGGCTGCCATGATGCGCGGAAGGGCGAGTGCCGAACCGTTGAGCGTATGGCAGAGATGGGTTTTCTTGTCTTCCCCACGGTAGCGGCACTTGAGACGGTTTGCCTGATATGTCTCGAAATTGGATACCGACGAAACCTCAAGCCAGCGGCCCTGGGCTGCCGAATAGACTTCAAAGTCAAATGTGATGGCAGAGGTGAAGCTCATGTCGCCGCCGCAGAGACGGAGTATGTGCCAGGGCAGACCGAGTGACTCAAGCAGTCCCTGCACATGGTCTTTCATCTCTTCAAGAGCCGCATAAGAGTTTTCTGGCTTCTCGATGCGGACAATCTCTACCTTGTCGAACTGATGCAGACGGTTGAGACCGCGGACATCCTTGCCGTAGGACCCTGCCTCGCGACGGAAACATGCCGAGTAGGCACAGTTTTTCTTCGGAAGCTCTTCGCCGGGGATGATGACATCGCGATAGATATTGGTCACCGGCACCTCGGCGGTCGGAATCATGTAGAGTTTGTCTTCGTTGATGAAATACATCTGGCCTTCCTTGTCGGGCAGCTGCCCTGTTCCGTAGCCGGAGGCCTCGTTCACCACGTAGGGCGGCTGGATTTCAAGATATCCGGCATCGCCGGCACGGTCAAGGAAGAACTGAATGAGAGCTCGCTGCAGACGCGCGCCCTTGCCGATATACACGGGGAAGCCGGGGCCTGTGATCTTGACTCCGAGATCGAAGTTGATGATATTGTACTTCTTGGCGAGTTCCCAGTGAGGGAGCGCATCGGCAGGAAGTTCGGGCATCGGGCCACCGGTCTTCTCCACCACATTGTCCTCTGCGGTCTTGCCTTCAGGCACTGCATCGCAAGGGATATTCGGCATACCGAGCAGAATGTCACGGATGGCATTCTCTGTCACGGCCAGACGGTCGGCCACTTCTTTCTGTGTGGCTTTGATTTCCGCTACCTTTTTCTTGGCCTCGTCAGCCTCGTCGCGACGGCCTTCTTTCATCAGACGGCCGATCGAATCGGCATACTTTTTCAGTTCGGCTGCCAGAGTGTCGTTCTGATATTGGAGAGAGCGGCGCTCGTCATCGAAATCAATAACATCGTTGACTCCCTGTTTTCCGTCAAATCCTTTGACGGCGAGGCGCGCGATAATGCGTTCGGGATCCTCTTTGATCTGCTGAAGGGTAAGCATCTTTGCTGTAATGTATGGTGAAATACTTTATTTTCAATTGTTGAGGAGTTCTCTGACTTTCGCGGAGATCACTTTTCCGTCGGCGCGTCCGGCCAGTGTTTTCGAGGCCACGCCCATGACTTTGCCCATTTCCTTTGCCGAGACAGCGCCGGTTTCGGCGATTATCTTTTTCAGTTCGGCTGTGAGTTCCTCATCAGTCAGCTGTTTGGGGAGATATTCCTCTATGACTGCGGCTTCGGCCAGTTCGTTGTCACGAAGGTCGATGCGGTTCTGTTCGTCATATATCTGGGCTGTCTCGCGGCGCTGCTTGGCCATCTTTGCCAGAATTTTGGTTGCCTGCTCGTCTGAGAGCGATCCGTCGCCTCCTTTGGCGGTCTTGGCTTCAAGAAATTCCTTTTTTATTCCTCGGAGAGTCTCCAGACGCACCTTTTCGCGGGCAAGCATCGCACTCTTTATGTCGGCTGAGATCTTGTCAAACAAATCCATATCTTTTTCTTATTACTTTTTTAGAGCTACAAAGTTACACAGAAATTTGATTAAACAACGCAACTTCCCTGCCATTTTTCAAAATCGGCAAGGAAGTCTCGCATTTAAACGACATCCAAATTCATATGATACGGATTTTTTAGATACATGGAATTATACCCCAATAAAGCAACTCCGCAGCAATATGTCTGCGATGCGAGACTTAGAGGTTATCATATCCGAATGGCCGGGACAGCAAAAAAAGGGAACCGATCATTTGTTTTACACGACCGTAACCGACGAGAGTCTCACGATCTCTGACGACCGATGTGTGCGAGTATGTCGATTAATTCAGGCTTAATGATATGTTAAGTGTAAAATTGGAATAATTGAAATAACATGCTAAATTAAGGATGCGCAATGAGCGGTTCCCTTTGAAAAAACATCAAAATTCTCATACTTATTCAAATGCCTGCCCGCCAAGGTAAAGTATTCTGTTTTCATTATTCTATTCAGTATTGCAGAACGCCTATGCCATCATGCGAATTTCTATGGCCGCATAACGGCTGAATAACGCCAACAACTGCGCAAATTTACGCCACCTGAAATATTTTTCCAACATATTTGTAAAATACAGAAAATATATCTAATTTAGCAAGCAATATAAGGTGAAAATACCTACAAGCACAACAATTTCACGTTTCAAACAGAATATTTTTCCACTTCCATTACTGCAACTATGAGCCAGACACTATCACTCGACAAGACAGATCTCCACATACTTGACTGTCTGCAGCATGACTGCCGCCTCACCAACAAGGAGCTTGCAGCTGCCATACATCTCTCACCCACCCCTACCTTCGAACGCGTCAAACGCCTCGAACGTGACGGATACATCAAACGCTACGTAGCAGTGCTCGACGCGGAGAAAATCGACTGCGGATTCGTGGCATTCTGCTACCTCAAGATGAAACAGCACACCCAGGAAAACGCACTGCGCATAATGAAAGCCGTCAAAAACATTCCTGAAATTGCCGAATGCTACAATATCTCAGGTGATTATGATTTCCTGCTGAAAATCTACACACGCAACATGCATGCCTATCAGGACTTTCTGCTGCGCATACTCGGTGACCTCGACTGCATAGGCTCGCTCAACAGCTGCTTTGTGCTTGATGAAGTGAAAAGCACCCGCGAACTCCCCCTCAACGGATTGATCAACGGATAATTCCGGAAAACACAGAATAAAACATAGTGTCCGGACACCGAATTTTGGGATATTATTCTATGGAATATTCTAACTAAATCACTACATTTGCACATCTCCTCCTTGCAACCTTAAAAACCACCAAAATACTTAACCATTTCCATGGAAACACGAATTATCGAATGTGTCCCCAATTTCAGCGAGGGACGTGACAAGACCGTCATCAAGTCAATTACCGATGCCATAGAAAGTGTCAAAGGCATAAGCCTTCTCGATGTAGATCCCGGAGAAGCCACCAACCGCACGGTAGTCACTTTCGTAGGAGAGCCTGAAGCCGTAGTCGAAGCCGCATTCAGAGGCGTCAGACGCGCTGCCGAGCTGATCGACATGCGCAACCACCACGGTGCACATCCGCGCATGGGTGCAACCGATGTCTGCCCCCTCATCCCCATTTCCGGCATAAGCCTCGAAGAATGCGCCGAGCTTTCACGCAAACTCGCCAAGCGCATAGCTGATGAACTCGAAATACCGACCTACTGCTATGAGGCCGCAGCCTTCACTCCCGAACGCCGCAATCTGGCAGTGTGTCGCGCAGGCGAATATGAAGCACTCCCTGAAAAGATGAACCATCCCGGCAAAGGCCCGGATTTCGGCGATCGTCCGTTTGACGAAAAAGCGGCCCGCACAGGTGCCACAACCGTCGGCGCCCGTGACTTCCTCATAGCCGTGAACTTCAACCTCAACACGACCTCCACCCGCCGCGCCAACGCCATCGCATTCGATGTCCGTGAAAAAGGCCGTCCGGTTCGCGAAGGCGGCAAGCCAAACGGCAAACCGCTGAAAGACGAAAACGGCAATACCATAATGCAGCCCGGAACGCTGAAAGCCACCAAAGCCATCGGATGGTTCATTGACGAATACGGCATAGCCCAGGTGTCAATGAACATCACCGACATCTCGACCACACCTCTCCACGTGGCCTTTGACGAAGTCTGCCGCGCAGCCGGCGAACGCGGTCTGCGAGTGACAGGCACTGAAATCGTGGGCCTCGTCCCGAAACGCACTCTCATTGAAGCCGGACGCTACTTCCTCCACAAGCAGCAGCGCTCCACAGGCATTGCCGAAAGCGAGATCATACGCATGGCCGTCAAGTCAATGGGCCTTGACGAACTCAGCCCCTTCCGTCCTGAAGAAAAGGTGATCGAATATCTCATCGCGCCCAAAGGCGAAGGAAAGAAGCTGACTGATCTGACATGCACCGGATTTGCCGAAGAAACCGCATCAGAGTCTCCCGCTCCCGGCGGAGGCTCCATTTCAGCCTACATGGGCGCGCTCGCCGCTGCTCTCGGCACTATGGTGGCAAACCTTTCAAGCCACAAAGCCGGATGGGACGACCGCTGGAAAGAATTCTCCGATCAGGCTGACAAAGGCCAGGAACTGATGCAGCGGCTTCTGCATCTTGTCAATGAAGACACAGAGGCTTTCAACCGCATAATGGATGCCTTCAAGATGCCCAAGTCTACCGATGAGGAAAAAGCAGCCCGCGCAGCCGCAATCGAGGATGCCACACTCTATGCCACCCGCATTCCGCTGTCGACTATGGAAGCCGCAGCCGAGACATTCCCGCTTCTTGAATCAATGGCCCGCACAGGCAATCCCGCATCTGTCAGCGATGCCGGTGTAGGCGCACTGGCCGCACGTTCGGCTGTCCTCGGCGCACAGCTCAATGTCCGCATCAATGCCGCTTCGCTCAAAAACCGCGAGGAAGCTGCCCGTCTAACCACCCGCGCCGCCGAAATAGCGGCAAAATCAATGGAAGCTGAAGCTAGAGTGCTTGAGCTTGTCAATGATGTGCTCTCGGCCGACTGATGCCTCTCCGCAAAGAAAATACCACGAACAATACACCCCCCATACAGCAACATGACTAAAGAAGAATTTCGTGCTGCCGTAGGCGCCGGCATCCCCGACAGCCTCCCTGCCGCACAGCCCTATGATACGAGCGTCAACCACGCTCCCAGACGCAAAGACATACTCACGCCGGCTGAAAAACGGCTGGCCGTGAAAAACGCCCTCCGCTACTTCCCCGAACATCTGCATGCCGAACTGGCCCGCGAATTCGCCGGAGAACTTGAGACCTACGGACGCATCTACATGTACCGCTTCCGTCCTTCATATGAAATGTATGCACGCCCCATCGAAGATTATCCGGCCCGTTCACGTCAGGCCGCCGCGATCATGATGATGATCCAGAACAATCTCGATCCGCGGGTGGCCCAGCATCCCCACGAACTGATCACCTACGGCGGCAACGGTGCCGTTTTCCAGAACTGGGCACAGTATCTGCTCACTATGAAATATCTCTCGGAGATGACCGACTCGCAGACACTGGTGATGTATTCCGGCCATCCGCTCGGTCTTTTCCCCTCCCACCCCGACGCTCCGCGCGTCATCGTCACAAACGGCATGGTGATCCCCAACTATTCCAAACCCGATGACTGGGAACGCTTCAACGCTATGGGCGTATCGCAATACGGCCAGATGACGGCCGGCTCCTACATGTACATCGGTCCTCAGGGCATTGTCCACGGCACCACCATCACAGTGCTCAACGCCGGGCGCAAACGTCTCAAAGAAGGCGAGCAAGACCTCGGCGGTATGCTTTTCGTATCTGCCGGACTCGGCGGCATGTCAGGCGCACAGCCAAAAGCCGGCAACATTGCCGGAGTTGTCAGTATCATAGCAGAAGTCAACCCCAAGGCCGTAGAGACCCGCCACAGCCAGGGCTGGGTGGACGAAGTCTACACCTCGCTTGACGATCTCATGACTCGCACCGCCGAAGCCCGCAAAAACCGCGAGGCCGTATCGCTCGCCTATCAGGGCAATGTGGTAGACCTCTGGGAACGCCTCGCCGCTGACGGAGTCAGCGTTGACCTCGGTTCCGACCAGACCTCTCTCCACAATCCCTGGGCCGGCGGATACTACCCGGCAGGTCTGAGTTTCGAGGAAGCCAAGACCATGATGGCTGAAAATCCTGAAGAATTCAAATCCAAAGTCCGCGAATCATTGCGCAGGCAGGTTGCAGCCATCAACCGTCTGACGGAAAACGGCATGTATTTCTTCGACTACGGCAATGCCTTCCTGCTTGAATCATCACGCGCCGGCGCTGACATCATGAAAGCCGACGGCACCTTCCGCTACCCCTCATATGTCCAGGACATCATGGGACCGAGCTTCTTCGACTATGGCTTCGGACCATTCCGCTGGGTCTGCACATCAGGCAAAGCCGAAGACCTCGCCAAGAGCGATGCCATTGCAGCCGAAGTACTCGAAGAGATACTCAAAGATGTCCCTGAAGAGATCAAAGGCCAGCTCCGCGACAACATCCACTGGATCCGCGAAGCCGGACCAAACAGACTCGTGGTCGGTTCACAGGCCCGCATTCTCTACGCCGACTCTGAAGGCCGCACCAAGATAGCCCAGGCGTTCAATGACGCGATAGCCCGCGGAGAAATCTCGGCCCCCATAGTGCTTGGCCGCGACCATCATGACGTGTCAGGCACCGACTCTCCTTATCGCGAGACATCCAATATCTACGACGGATCACAGTTCACAGCCGACATGGCAGTCCACAACGTCATCGGCGATTCATTCCGCGGAGCCACCTGGGTTTCGATCCACAACGGCGGCGGTGTAGGCTGGGGCGAAGTGATCAACGGAGGATTCGGCATGGTGATCGATGGCTCGGAAGACTCCCGCCGCCACATTGACGAAATGCTCCTATGGGACGTCAACAACGGCATAGCCCGTCGCAGCTGGGCCCGAAACAAAGGTGCTATCTCGGCAATCAAGCGCGAAATGGAACGCACCCCCTTGCTGAAAGTAACCCTCCCCAACATCGCAGATGACAGCCTCATAGCCCAGGCATTCAGTGAACTCTAAAAATCTCCACCCACCCAAATCTACTACTCATCCATGATCCATTATATCAGCCCCGAACGCCTCACCATCCAGCGCGTAGGCGAAATAATCGAAAACAAACTGAAAATAGCGCTCAGCGACGAAGCCGTAAGCCGCATAACCCGCTGCCGTCAATATCTCGATGACAAAATCAGCGAATGTGACCATCCAATCTACGGCATCACCACCGGTTTCGGCTCGCTCTGCAACATATCCATTGACAGCCAGGACCTTTCAAAGCTACAGGAAAACCTGGTAAAGTCACATGCCTGCGGCTGCGGCGAAAAAGTCGACCCGCAGATTGTCAAGATCATGCTTCTCACCAAGATCATGTCTCTGTCATTCGGCAATTCAGGCGTACAACTGTCAACAGTGCAGCGCCTTGTCGACTTCTTCAATGACGATATCCTCCCGGTCATCTATCAGCTCGGCTCCTTAGGAGCCTCAGGCGACCTCGCGCCACTTGCCAACATGTGCCTTCCTCTGCTCGGACTCGGCGAAGTATTATATAAAGGTGAGATCCGTCCGGCGGCCGAAGTACTTGCCGAAAAAGGATGGCAGCCGGTAAGACTCGTGTCCAAAGAGGGGCTCGCACTTCTGAACGGCACCCAGTTCATGTCGTCACACGCTGTCCATGCCATCCTCCGCGCTCGCCGCCTGAGCGCGCTCGCTGACAAAATCGGCGCAATGTCACTCGATGCATTTGACGGCCGCATCGAACCGTTCGGCGATTCGGTCAACGCCGTGCGTCCTCATCCGGGCCAGCTTGCCACCGCCCGTGCCGTACGCAGCCATCTCGAAGGCAGCGAACTCATCAGCCAGCCCAAAAAGCATGTGCAGGACCCCTATTCATTCCGCTGCATGCCTCAGGTCCACGGAGCAGTCAAAGACGCTCTCGCTTATGCAGGCAACGTGATCGAGACAGAAATCAACTCTCCGACTGACAATCCCACTATCTTCCCTGAAGAAGACATCATAGTCTCTGCCGGAAATTTCCACGGCGAACCCATAGCCCTGCCGATGGACTATCTCGCCCTTGCCATAGCCGAGCTCGGCAGCATTTCCGAACGCCGCATCTACCGTCTGATCTCCGGAGCCCGCAACCTGCCGCCATTCCTTGTGGCCAACCCCGGCCTCAACAGCGGATTCATGATTCCGCAGTATGCGGCAGCCTCGATTGTCAACCAGTCAAAAGGCTACTGCTGGCCCACGAGCTGCGACTCGATCCCCTCCTCGCAGGGGCAGGAAGACCACGTCTCGATGGGCGGCAACTCGGCCACAAAACTTTGCCGCGTGGTCGACAACACCGAACGCGTGCTTGCCATCGAACTTTTCAACGCAGCCCAGGCACTTGACCTGCGGCGTCCGCTCAAGTCATCGCCGGAACTCGAAGCCTGGCACAAGGCATACCGCAAAGTCGTGCCGTTCATTGACAATGACACCGTCATGTCGCCCTACATCGCTGCCTCCGTTGAATTCCTACGCACCAATCCCTGATTCTCACAATGCTGATCACCAATATCGGAGTCCTCGTCGGCAGTGACGGCGGGGACACCCTTTTCCTCCGCGGAAAAGAGATGAGCACTATCGGTCTGATCGAAAACGCCTGGCTCCGCACCGAAAAAGACCGCTTCAGCGCTTTCGGCTCAATGGATTCATGTCCTGAGGCAGAACCGGGAGAACTGTGTATCGACGCCAAGGGCGGATATATATTCCCGGCGTTCTGCGACTCCCACACCCATATAGTCTATGCCGGCAGCCGTGAACGCGAGTTTATTGACAAGATCAACGGTCTGAGCTACGAGGAGATCGCAAAACGCGGAGGCGGCATACTCAACTCCGCTGATCTGCTTCATGAAACTCCGGAAAAGGAACTCTACCGCCAGGCTATGACGCGAGTGCACGAGATCATGGCAATGGGCACCGGATGCGTAGAAATCAAAAGCGGCTACGGCCTGACCACCGCCGACGAGATGAAAATGCTCCGCGTCATAAAGCGCATAGCCGAAAGCACACCGCTGAAGGTAAAGGCGACGTTTCTGGGCGCACATGCCGTAGGACGTGCCTATTCGGGACGCCAGGGCGAGTATGTGGATCTTGTCTGCAAGGAGATGATTCCCGCCGTGGCAGCCGAAGGTCTGGCAGACTTCGTAGATGTTTTCTGCGACACCGGATTCTTCACTATCGAAGAGACTGACCGCATTCTTGAAGCAGGAGCCCGCTACGGCCTGCGCCCGAAGATCCATGCCAATGAGCTCGCTGTCTCAGGCGGAGTGCAGGTCGGAGTGGCCCACAAGGCTCTGTCTGTCGACCACCTCGAACGCATCGGAGAAGAGGAAATCGAAATTCTGGCCGCCGGTCAGACCGTAGCCACTATGCTCCCCGGAGCCTCTTTCTTCCTCGGAATGCCTTATGGTCCGGCCCGCAAAGCCATTGACAGCGGAGCCATCGTTGCCCTCGCCTCAGACTACAATCCCGGCTCATCGCCATCAGGCAACATGCGCATGGTCATGTCGCTCGGATGCATCAAAATGAAAATGACTCCGGCCGAGGCTATAAACGCCACTACCATCAACGGAGCCTACGCCATGAACGAAAGCCGCGACTACGGCTCGATTGCCCCCGGCAAGATTGCCAGCTTCTATCTCACAAAGCCGATGTCATCGCTCGACTTCTTCCCCTATGCCTACGCCACTCCGCTCATAAGCCGCGTGTGGCTCAAAGGCCGCGAGGTCGAAGCCTGACAAAGCGGACCGCACAGATATTGAATCCATACAATCTACTGAATTTTCAAACGGTATCGGACTCAGGGACCGCAGATTGCGCCCGAACCCGATGCCGTTGTCTTTTTACTGTGTCTGATGCCGTGAAATAGTGCTTTTAAAACCGTTGTCGCCATAAAAATTTTTTTGAGAGTGTGTCTGGATACTTGCTATGAAAAAACCTGACACAAAAATAGTGCCTCTGCAAACCGGTTTAGTGCGATAATGCGGAGACACACAAAAAAGTTTCAAAAAGCCTGTTCAACGGTTGTTGAGCGAGGGAAGAAAGGCGTCTGGTATATGCTCGATTGTATATGATTCCGGCGATCCGATGATGATGACTATGTCAAAACGCGGTTCGAGAGGAATCTCATACTGACGCATATAGGAATCGGCGGCTTTGACAAGGCGGCTGCGCTTACGCCGGTCAATGGCTTCGACCGGGTCCACAAAGTCAGTCGACCGGGTCTTCACCTCGACAAAGCAGATCACATCGTCTTTCGTGGCGATGAAGTCAATCTCCACGCCGCTGATACGAATGTTCTCGCCACATATGGCATAGCCTTGGGTGAGAAGCAGCTCACGCGCTATCACCTCACCCCATCTGCCTAATTCATTATGCCCGGCCACCGGTTTCAGTCAACGTTTTACAGATCAGACATCATAGTCATCTTCGTCGAGCATCTCATAGCCGTAGTCCTCACCCTCGAAATCCTCATCGTCAATGAATTCCTCTTCGTCATCAGCCGGAGCAGGTACGTTTTCGAAGATGAATTCATCTTCCTCACGCACACGGTGATGCCCGTCAAGCGGCCTATGAGTGATCGGTGCCGTGTCTATGCGGTTGCGTTCGTCAGTGATCTCGCGCCAAAGTATATCTTTCAACTCCGTGAGGCCCATGCCTGTCACTGCGGAAATGAAGATGTGGGGCACTCCTTCAGGCAGGGTTGCCTCGATCTCAGCCATGAGTTCCTCATCAAGCATATCGCTCTTTGACACGGCAAGCACACGTGGCTTGTCTGACAGCTGGGGGTTGAACCGTTCGAGTTCGCCGACAAGGATATCGTATTGCGCCTTTATGTCGTCAGCGTCAGCGGGCACCATGAATAGAAGCACGGCGTTGCGCTCTATATGGCGCAGGAAACGCAGTCCAAGGCCCTTGCCCTCGCTCGCACCTTCGATGATACCGGGAATATCGGCCATCACAAAAGAACTGTCGCCACGATAGGATACTATGCCCAACTGTGGCTCCATAGTGGTGAAAGGATAGTCGGCAATCTTGGGACGGGCGGCGGAGATGGATGACAGCAGGGTCGATTTTCCGGCATTAGGGAAACCGACAAGACCCACATCGGCAAGAAGTTTCAGTTCAAGTATAATGCTCTTCTCTATAGCCGGTTCTCCGGGCTGGGCATAGCGGGGAGTGCGGTTTGTGGCGCTTTTGAAGTGCCAGTTGCCAAGACCGCCTCGGCCGCCGCGAAGCAGCTTCACCTCTTCGCCGTCAGATGTCACCTCGCAGAGGAATTCGCCGGTTTCGGCATCGAAAACAACAGTTCCGCAGGGCACGTCGACAATCACGTCCTCTCCGTCCTTGCCAAACGAGCGGCCACCGGAACCGCTCTGGCCGTTGCCGGCAAAAATGTGGCGGCGGTATCGGAGCGGCAGAAGGGTCCACATGTGACTGTTGCCACGGAGTATTATATGACCGCCACGGCCGCCGTCACCCCCGTCAGGACCTCCTTTGGGAACATATTTTGCTCGGTAGAAATGACGCGAACCGGCGCCACCCTTGCCTGATCGGCAGAGGACTTTTACATAGTCTATGAAGTTTGAATCAGCCATGACGATGGAATATTTTATTTATTTACTTAACAATCTTTCTGATATATCGTTTAACGTGTCTGACGGACATGAGCCATCAGTTCGCGGGCATGGGCGAAATCGGCCGGAGAGCCGATGTCGATCCAGGTGCCGTTGATAGGATAATAGGTCACTTTCAGACCTTCGGCAATGGCCTGCCCGATTAGATCGGGGGCATCCATGCGGCTTTCACGGTCAAGACGCCTGAGCAGGCGGTTGGAGAATAGATATATGCCGGCGTTGGCGTAATAGCTGTATGAAGGTTTCTCTTCCAGACTCAACACCCGCTCGCCTTCGGTGGCAAGAATAGCATAAGGGACAGTGACGTTGTATGACACGACTGCAATCGTGACATCGGCCTGTTCGGATGTGTGCCGGAGATACAGGTCTTCGAATGACACTGTGGTCAGCAGATCTGAGTTCATCACTATAGTCTCACCCTCTTCCGGCAGATCGACAAGCGCCACGGAGCCGATGGTACCAAGCGCTTTTGTCTCTCTGACGCATTTCACACAGACTCCGGCAACCGGAGTGGCGAAATGCTCTTCAAGCTGTTCGGCGAGATAGTTGACCGTCACGCTGATGTCATTCACACCGACTGCGGCCAGAGCTTCTATATTGTAGTCAATGATTGCCTTGCCTCCGATTTCGAGAAGCGGTTTCGGAGTTGTCAGTGTCATAGGGCGCAGGCGTTCACCCTTGCCTCCGGCCATCAGCACAGCGCGCACCGGAAGCACAGTCCGGGTCAGACATGTGTCAATCATTCTGACCACCCGGCCCTCATTGTCAAGCACCGGAATCAGTCTTATGCCCCGACGGCGGATCGCGCGGACCTCTGCCGGATCTATACAGTCCTCCTTCAGAGCATGAAACCTGCGGAACATGGCAGATGCCACCGGAGCATCAAGTCCGATGCCTGAAAGCAAAGCCCGGCGCACGTCTCCGTCGGTCAGCGTGCCGGTCATCCGGTTTCCGTCATTTACCGCTATCAGAGTCATTACTCCGCCTGAAAGGTCGTTGAGCATACGGAGTGCCTCTGACAGAGTGGCATTTTCAGATATTATATGTCTGTCGATCTGCATGGCTCTCAATGGGTGTTTCGGATTATTGTTTCTGCTATTGTCCAGTCAAGAGGCGTGTCAAGATCCACTGATCTCGAACGGGGCATCTCATATGGGATGCGTCGCGGAAATTCGCCGAGAGCCATCCGTCTGACTGACTCAGGATTGATCACATAGACCGCGCCGTTGAACTGCCATGCTTTCGGAGCATCCTGGCGCCGGGTGATCCGTCCGTCACCCTTCGAGACCCGGAGTGTGCCGTCAGGCTGTGTCTCAAAACAGTCATAATACGGATTGCAGGCTGCCTCGGCCACACTGACCACCATATCGCAGTCAGGAGTATAGAGTTTCAGACACTCTTCCACGTCACCGACAGTCCGCAGCGGAGAGGTGGGCTGAAGCAGCACCACCTTATTATATATAAGCCCCTCGCTGTCGGCCCAGTCCATCGCATCGAGTATCACCTCACGCGATCCAACTTTGTCACCGCCGAGCTCCGCGGGGCGGCGGTAGCTGACCGGCAGACCGGCAAGAGTGGCGCAGTGACGAATCTCGTCATCGTCAGTCGAAAGGATGATATGGGAATCAGGCGCAACGGCCTTGGCCACCTCAATGGAATAGTGGATCAGAGGACGTCCGCAGAATTCCTTTATGTTCTTACGCGGAATTCCCTTGCTGCCGCCACGGGCCGGAATGATGACGAGCGCTTGGTTATCGGTCATAAAATTTCTTTGTCTGAAGGGTTTGCAGTGGAGTCTCGGCGATTGCCTTTACAATGACATCAAGAGTGTCGGGACGGTAATACGGATTTTCAGCCTCACGCGCAAGACGCCGGCCGTCGTCACTGAGAGCATATGAAAGAGCGTCGGCGATCTCCTGCGTGCTGTCGCCGCAATGGATCACGCTCTTACCGCACAACCGGCCGCGCTGACGCATACCTATATCCACAGTCGGAATGTGCATTGACGGAACTTCAACTATTCCGCTCGATGAGTTGCCGGCAACAGCGCTTACGCAGCGCAATGCGGAAAGATAGCGCAGCTTGCCGAGCGAGGGCACTACTCTGACCCTGCCGGGCCTCGCGGCGGCATAGGCTTCAATGAGATCAATGATTAAGCGGCCTCTCGGATCGTTGTTCGGATAGGTCATCAGCACCTTGTGGTCCTCAAAACGGTCAAGAGCATCAAGAAGAGCCTTGCAGCGCACTGCCGGATCTTCATCGTCAAGAGTAGCCGGATGATATGTGACCAGAACAGACTTGTCTGTCAGATCGAAGTCTATCGACTCTTCAAGTTCCCGGCGTGTCAGCAGGGGCTCATGAAGAATGTTATAGACGCCGATGGCTCCTGTATTGATGACACGGTCCGGAGCCTCGCCCATCGCTATTACGCGCCGGCGGTAAGGCTCTGTGGCCGTCAGGTGGAGAGATGCCATTTTGGTGATCGAATGGCGGATGCTGTCGTCAATGGCGCCTTCTGAAATTTCGCCGCCGGCAATATGCACTATCGGCACTCTCAGCATCAGAGCAGCCGTGGCGGTGGCGAGCATTTCAAAACGGTCGCCGAGAATGACTATGAGGTCAGGGCGCAGACGCGAGAGTTCACGGGCCATGCCTGACATACACACGGCCATAGCTTCGACTGTCGAGCAGTCTGTATCAGCCGACAACGGCATCTCTACTCTGACCGGATCGGCAAAGCCGTCGGCCACGATCTCGGAAATCGTATTGCCGTAGCGCGGGGAAAGGTGCATGTTGGTGGCAAGGATTGTGACCTCACAGTCGGCACGTGCGGCCAGAGCCCGCGCAATCCCGCTGAGAAGCCCCCAGTCGGCACGAGTGCCTGTCGCAATAGCTATTTTCCTGATTTCTGCCATAGTGTCACTGCTCTGCTTATGTCTCCTCTCCCTCTCTGTTATTGAATTCAATATTCTCTTTCGCCGAAAATCGAAGTCCCGACGCGCACCATCGTGCTCCCCTCCTGCACTGCCACCGGCCAGTCATGGCTCATGCCCATGCTGACGGTGTCAAATCGCGGTGAAGAAGCAAATACCGTAGATTTCAGTCTGTCGAAAACCCTGCGGATCTCACGGAAGTCAGCGCGGATGCGCTCTTCGTCATCCACATTGGAGGCCATGCCCATCACTCCCCTGAATTCAACTCCTTCAAGCGAAGCAACAAGCTGGGGAGTGACAAATTCAAGGAGTTCGGCAGGTGTAAAACCGAATTTTGTTTCCTCACGGGCCACATGGAGCTGCAGCAGGACTCCGGGACAGCGCCCGGCTTTGCGCGCTTCGGTATCGATGGTCCGGAGCAGACGGTCTGAATCCACGCTGTGGATCATCGATGCAGCGGCCACCACCTTCTTCACCTTGTTGGTCTGAAGATGGCCTATGAAATGCCACTCTATATCCCCAGGCAATTCAGCCGCCTTTGCTTCAAGCTCAAGCGCACGGCTCTCGCCGAACACCCTCTGGCCGGCCTCGTAAGCCTCGGCCAAAGCTTCGGACGGATGAAATTTTGAGACGGCCACAAGGACCACTCCGTCGGGAAGAGTGGCGCGCAGTCTTTGAAGATTTTCCGTGACGTGTCCTGCCATAAGCGAAGTTTCAAAGGTTGAATTCAAAGATGATTGTGCTTGGATTATGCATCGGCAGGCTTGCTGTCGCCTGAGAGGTCAGCGTCATATACATCCATGATCAGAGTCTCCTGGATGGTATTGATTTCGAAATCGGCCATTGTGCCTTTCATGCCCTCCATGAAGTTGTCATAGGCCTCCTTGAAGCTGTCGGCTGCGACAAGAATCTGCGAAATAGATTTCTTCTCTACAGCGGTCTTTTCGTCAAGCGTGATGAACGCCACTTTGACAAGATACCATTTGTCACCGGTTCTTTCACGGAAAATCTCGGCGATCTTGGTGCGCTTTACAGCCGACACCGAAAAATCAGAAGTGAAGTGAGCGATTTCTTCGGAGATACGGGCTTCTGCCTCTGTGAACGAGAGAGCATCAACCATATAGGCTTCAGTCACTTTTTTGATCGAGCCATTTTCCATTGTCTTATCGTAGCGGACTTTCGTCTCAAACCAGTTTGCCATTTTTGTCAGATATTTATATTTTGTTCTTTATACATTATTCATGCAAAATTAGTCAAAATCCGTGAGCTTTCCCACTCCGGCCTAAAAAGAATTCACGCCACGAATATTTTTATTCACCATATTTGACTCATTTGTGAATTTTTGTTACCTTTGCATTATACCGTCAAGGTTATATCATTACATAAACTTAACATTAATACCTTCTTACAATGTATCAGCTTCAACTTCCTTTCGGTGAGGCCGTAAAGCGCGCACTCACTGTGAACTACTGCAATTTCAAAGGTCGTGCGTCACGTTCTGAATACTGGTGGTTCATGCTTTTCATTTTCATCGCGATGATTGCTGTCTCCGTCATTTTCTGCTGGAGCGAAACACTCTCTTCCATCGCTCTCGGAATAGTCTATCTCGGCATACTGCTTCCCGCACTCGGCCTGTCGGTAAGACGCATGCACGACATCGGCCGTTCGGGCTGGTGGCTCCTCATTAACTTCATTCCTCTGGTGGGCGGTATCATCTACCTCGTGTTCACCGTCAAGGAAAGCGAACCCGTACCCAACAAGTGGGGCGATGTTCCCAACATCGTCAAGCAGTAATACACACCCCTTTCCACACTCTGCTTTATCAACTTGATGACAAACGGATCTTTTGACAGCCAACGGATTGAAAAGCCTGAAATATGCAACCTCCTGCTCCGCATAAGCAGGGATGAGATCCATGTGGCAATCTACTCTATAGTCGAGGACAATTCGCTGATCTACCGGCGGATTGTCCTCGATCCTAATGCGTCTTCGAGGCTCCAGGCAATCGAAAGCGTCATCTATGACAACCCTATACTTCTGAGCGACTTCAGGCAGGTGACATGCGTCATAGAGACTGAAGAGCTGACCGTGGTTCCGTCGGAATGCAGTTCCGAATCAGACCGGCAGCTGCTTTTCAACGCCGCCTTCCCTAATTCATCCCTCGTAATGGAGGCCGATGAAACCGGAACCCGAAACGCGACCATACTCATGGGGCTGGAGACTGACCTGCGCGGATTTCTCAACCGCACATTCCACCGCATCAGAATCATGAGCCACCTCGGAGCCCTCAGCCGCTATTTCGCCTCGAAGGGGGCGCAGGGCAACAATCTGAAGATGGTGGTGAATGCCCGTCAGAAGTCACTCGATGTCATTGTGCTCGATGGCCACCGGCTGCTGATGGCCAACACTTTCCGGGCCGATACGCCCGACAACGCAGCTTATTATATTCTTGCCTGCCGTCAGCGGCTCGGTCTCGACCCGCACTCCGACGAGCTGCTGCTTGCCGGTGACCAGACTGTCCGCGAAGCAATCACCCCGATACTGCGCACCTACATTTCCCGCGTCATGCCCGTGATATTCCCTCCGCAGATGTTCAAGGCGGGCCGAGACGCCATGATTGCACCTTTTGATCTTATTGTAACTCCCATATGCGAATAATACGAGGAAAATACGGACGCCGCCGCTTCAACGTCCCGACCAATATCACCGCGCGGCCTACCACTGACTTTGCCCGCGAGAACATTTTCAACGTGATCGAAAACATGGTCGACATCGAAGGCCTGCGCTGCCTCGACCTCTTTGCCGGAACCGGTGCTGTCAGCTTCGAACTGCTATCACGCGGGGCTGCCTCTGTCACATCGGTCGAGAAATCAGCCACCCAGGCCCGCTTCATCGAAAAAGTAAAGCAGGAGCTCGGCGACCGCAATCTGCATCTTCTGCGCACCGATGCGCTGCGCTTCATCCGCGACTCGTCGACGGCCTTTGACTTTGTGTTTGCCGATCCCCCCTACGATCTTGACGACTTTGGCGATATTCCTTCAATGGTGCTTGGCTCACACCTGCTCCACCCCGGCAGTATCTTCATCATAGAGCACTCCAAAAAGTACGATTTTTCCTCACTTCCTCACTTTACCGAACACCGCGCCTACGGATCTGTCAACTTCTCTATTTTCGAAATCCCGGAAGAGTCCGAGGCCGCAACCTTCGATGACACTCCTGCCGAATAGCCTCCTGACAGCACAATCCGGAGCTACTATCCAAAGCAGACATCCAAAACGTAAAAAAGCGACACAGTTTTCAGCCTTGATCCGGCAAATGAAAACTGTGTCGCTTCTATTTCTACTACCTGTGTGCCGCCTTTACAGCACATTGGCAAATATCGTCACTTGAAATTATAGGTGATGGTGCCGGTCTGTGATACCGGAGCATCATTATCGACCGAGAACTGCGACATTTTCGCAGCATTTATGCAGCTCTGACGAGTCGACTGGCTTGCTGCCGCTGCTCCTGTACCTGACGAATATGACGCCGAGGTCACCTTGCCCTGACGGTTGACAGTCACACGGACAGTTATAGTGCCGAGCGGTCCGGCCGGAGGTGTGTGCCAGTCGGCCAGCGAACGACCTTTCAGATTGAAACCGGGGCTTCCGCTCACGGCTCCTACCGTTGCATTACCGTCAGCACTTCCTGCCTTTCCTGATCCATTGCCGCCGGTGCTCTTCTGGCCGAACTGCACCTTGCTGGCTATAGCCTGACGGGCTTCCTGCTCACGCTTGGCCCGTTCGGCAGCCTCGATCTCGGCCTTAGTCGGACCGGTCTTCTCCGGAGCCGGCTTCTTCTCGACCTTGGCCGGCGACGGACGCTCGCTGCTCACCACCGGGGCCGGCTGGGCCGGTTCGCCAGAATTGACAAGCGCCTCTGCCTCCGGGGCAGGAGCTTCCTGAGCCTCTGCCTCAGCCGGGGCGGGTTCATTTGTGCTGGCAGCTATCTCCTGACGGTCGCCTACCATCACATACTCTCCGCCAAACAGCACCTCGGAAGAATCAACCGGAGGCCACACGCGCTCGTTTGACTCGGATCCGGAATAGCGGAGACAGAGTGTGAGCAACACAACCGCCACCGCGGCATGAAACAGCACCGTGGCAAGGAGAGCTATCAGCTGATTTCGGCGTGAACGCCCTGAATCGTCAGTGGACATCTGTGTTTATTGATTGTAGGGATTGAGTGTGGAGACTATTTGGAATATTGATCACCTGGCCTGCTGCGCCGACGGGCGGGCCGATGCAGGGGCGGGCTTGGTGGCAAGCACCATTTTCAGATTGTTCTGCGCACCGAGATCAAGCACCCTGACAAGCGCGCCATAGGTGACCTCCTCATCGGCATAGACCGCTATGTAGTTGTCACCACCGTCAGCGGCATTGGCTGACATGGACTGGAGAAAGCCGAGAAGCGTGTTCTCATCCATCGCCACCGGCTCAGACTGGTCGGCCGTGGCATAGATGACTCCCTCCTTGTCTATATAGACGCGAGTGGAGGGTTTCAGTGCCGTCTGCTTGGAACTTTCAGGTAGATTGACCTCAAGAGCGGTCGGGAACACGAATGTGGAAGTCACCATAAAGAAGATGAGCAGCAGGAAGATAACGTCGGTCATCGACGCCATCGAGAAAGCCGCCATCATGGTGTTTTGACGTTTAAGAGCCATAAGCTTAAAGTTTTTTATGCGGGCTCGTTGAGAAGGTCCATGAACTCCATAGTGCGGGCCTCAAGGGCATTCATCACCTTGTTGATACGCGCCACCAGATAGTTGTAGGCAAACAGCGCTATAATACCCACTATCAGACCGGCCACCGTGGTCACGAGAGCGGCGTAGATACCGTCGGCGAGCACAGCGATGTTGGCGCTGCTCCCGGCCGAAGCGAGATTATAGAATGCGTTGACCATGCCGATCACCGTCCCGAGGAAGCCGATCATCGGACCTCCGGCAGCCGTTGTGGCAAGCCAGGCCAGACCTTTTTCCAAGGCTGCGATCTCGATATTGCCCGTGTTCTCTATGGTAACGAGCACGTCGTTCATCGGGCGGCCTATGCGGCTGATACCTTTGCCGATCAGACGTGCATAAGGAGTATCGGTCTTCTGGCAGAGACGGCGGGCGCTCTCAATCTCTCCCTCATGGATGTATTCACGGATGCGCTCCATGAACGAGCGGTCTTCTTTCTGCGCACGTCTGATCACGAGACAACGCTCGATGAAGATATAGACACACACAATCGAAAGCACGGCAAGCGGAATCATGATCCAGCCGCCACGCATGGTCAGATCCCACACGGAGAGTTCCTGTACCATATCTGCAGCCTGGGCCTGTGCCGCTTCATTATAACTCATGGCAGCAGTGGCTACCGTATCTACGAATTCTTGTTGAAACATATTGGGAGATGATTGTTTGAGGATTTTAACTTTTAAAATGTGGGGACAGGCCAAAACTGTGACAGTCCGCGTCAGCCTTTCAGGCAGTCCTTGTAGCGGCGTATTGTCTCTTCAAGTCCAAGATAGAGAGCGTCGCAGATCAGGGCATGGCCTATCGAGACCTCGCTCAGCCGCGGGATGTGACGATGGAAAAACTCAAGATTCACAAGGCTCAGGTCATGGCCGGCATTGACACCGAGTCCGGCTGAAAACGCAGCCTGGGCGGCCTCGACAAAAGGAGCCACCGCAGCCTCCGGATCTTTCGGATAGAGATCGGCATAAGGCTTGGTGTAGAGCTCCACACGGTCAGCGCCTGTGCGGGCTGCAAGCTGGATGTTGTCAGTTTCGGTACCCACGAAAATCGACGAGCGGATTCCGGCCTCGCGCAGACGGTCGACCACCGATGTCAGAAAGTCCATATTGGCGCCTACGTTCCATCCGGCGCTTGACGTGAGAGCGTCAGGAGCGTCAGGCACCAGTGTCACCTGCTCCGGCTTCACTTTCAGCACCAGATCAATGAATTCCGGCGAAGGATAGCCCTCGATGTTGAACTCAGTCTTCACCAGCGGGCGCAGACGGTAGACATCTTCACGACGTATGTGGCGCTCGTCAGGGCGCGGATGCACAGTAATACCGTCGGCGCCGAAAGCTTCACAGTCGGCGGCCACTTTCAGCAGATCGGGCACATTCTCTCCGCGCGCATTGCGCAAAGTGGCGATCTTGTTGATATTTACACTGAGATTTGTCATTTTTTAATAGCTCTGTAATCTTTTTGTCGGTCCGGGCAGTTCATTATATAGATGATTATTTGTAATTTTGTGGCTCATTCCGACCGATTTTGCCCGCAAAATTAGTCAGAAAAACTAAAAAATAGAAATATTTTGCTCCGAAAAGACAGCACATCCGTCCAAAACCTCGCCTTTGCAGCAGGCGCAGAGGCCACTCTTGAGCGGCTTTTCCCGAAAATGGAAGAGAGCAGCACTTTGGTGCTCACCTGCCGCCGCGGTGACTACAGCGCATCGAGAATAGCCCGTGCGGTCGAGGATGCCGACGCACATCTGCTTAATCTCAACGTCACTGCCGACAGCGAGCGCAGCGACAGCCGCATAGTGGCCGAGCTCCGCATCAGCCACCGCGATCCTGAGGCCGCCGCACGGTCGCTCGAACGCTATGGTTTTGAAATCATAGGCCTTGAAGGCTCGGCCTATGCCGACGACGACTCGCTTATGCGCAGCCGCTATGACGAGCTGATGCGCTATCTCCAGATCTGACATTCAACCATCATTCCCCATCCACACTTCAAGCCTATGAAAGTCGCCGTTTTCGGCAAACGCCGCCAAAGTTCCGAAGATATCCCCCACATCCTCGCTCTGCTGAAAGCTCTCGAAGATGAAAACGCCTTCATCTGCATCGACCGCCATTTCTTCGAAGCCATGTCGCGGGCAACCGGCAACCCGCTTCCGGCCGACGATGTCTTTGAAAATGACGATTTCTCTGCCGACTTCTGTCTGAGCATCGGAGGCGACGGCACTTTTCTGCGCACCGCCCGTCGTGTGGCCACCAAAGAAATACCGATACTCGGTTTCAACACCGGCCATCTCGGTTTCCTTGCCGAGCACTCTATTTCCGAAGGTCCCGAAATGGTCCGCAGACTCGCCGCCGGCGAGTACACCGTCGAATCACGCTCTCTGCTTGAAGGCAAAGGCATAGGCGAAGGCATGAAAGCCGGAGTCTCAGGCTGGGGGTTCGCACTCAACGAGATAGCCATCCTGCGCCAGGACACAGCCTCGATGATCACCGTCAACACCCGCCTCGACGGCATGCCTGTAGCATCTTATCAGGGTGACGGACTCATAGTTTCAACCCCTACCGGATCCACGGCCTACAACCTGTCAGTCGGAGGGCCTATCGTACAGCCCACCGCCCCCTGCTGGGTGCTCTCACCCATCGCCCCTCACTCGCTGACCATGCGCCCGCTTGTGGTGGCCGACAGCCACATTATAGATATAGAGGTGGAGTCAAGGACCGACACCTACCGCGTCACCCTCGACGGTCGGTCGCTCATCCTGCCGATCGACGTGAAACTCCGTCTGCGCCGAGCGCCATTCGTGACGAAGATCATCCACACTCCTGACCACAATTTCATTGACACCCTGCGCACCAAACTCCTCTGGGGCATTTCAAAGCGCGATTGAAATGCAGTGAAAGACCGAAAGCCAATTTTGTCCATCAAGCCCAGTAACCATGCCCGACTTGGCAACTTTCAGAATATCACACCCCACCCTCGGTGAAATCAAAGTGATCAGGCGCACCGGATCAGGCAAGCTCTCAGCACGCTGGATCAACGGCAGACTACGTGTCAACATACCGGCCTATGCCACCGAAAATGAGATAGTCAGAGCCATCGAGCAGCACAAGGCAGACTTTGAAGCGATCCGTCCCAAGCCCCGCTATGCGGTAGGACAGACAATCGACTGCCACAACTTTACCGCCACCATAGCCCGCGGGAATCCCGGACAGACAACCCCCGCCATAAACCTTGCAGCAGGTGCATCGGCATCAGATCTGCGCTTCATCATAACCCTGCCTGACGGCAGAAATCCCGAAGAGCCGGAGCTGCAGCAGGCCATCTCACGCTGCCTGCACACAGCCGCACGGCATCTCGCGCCCCACATTCTTCTGCCTGAAGCCCGTCGGCTGGCCGAGCGCTTCGGACTGAGAGTAGACAAATGGGAAATAGCCCACGGCAAATCCACGCTCGGCACCTGTTTCCCTACACAAAGGCGCATCCGCCTGTCATACCTCTGCGTCTTTCTTGATCCGGAACTCCGCAACTACATCATCTGCCACGAACTCGCCCATCTGACCGAACCGGGCCACACTCCAGCCTTCCACCGCCTCTGCGACAGTTACTGCAACGGCCGTGAAACCGTATTGCTCAGACGTTTGCGCTCGTTCAGCTGGCCTGTTGACCGCTGAAATTAAGGAAGGCCAACACAAAATCTGTTAATTTTAGTTAATAAATTGGGGGGGGTAATTTTTTTACTTATATTTGCCTCCGAATTCCGACAGTCGGTTTTCACCTCCCTTTCCGGGACATTGCATAAAGGAAATACCACCGATGCAATGATTTAAATGTAGAGAGATATTGAAATAAGGATTTTGATTTTAATTTTTTAGAAAGCACCCCGTTTTTCTGCGCCGGGGCACTGAAATCTTACGTGCACACACATTGAAAGAAACCTACAATCCTAAAAAGTGTGCCTTAAATCATCACCATCCCCCCTTATTTTATCGCTCCCCGCATCAGCCCGCGAACGAGACGGCGTCTTTCCTGACTTCCGGAACTCACCCCGTAGAACAAATTTTAGAGATTTATCATATTACTTAATTTTCAAAACAATTCGTGCATGAAGAACATTTGTTTTCAAATGACTCGGAAAGCGTGGTTAGTAGCCTTTATGGTACTCTGCGCCGCTTTCCCCGCTTTAGCGCAGACAATTACGGTCAAAGGTTCCGTAGTTGACAAAGAGGGAGAGCCTCTGATCGGCGCAAGTGTAGTGGTCAAGGGCGAAACCCTCGGAACAGCCACTGACTTTGACGGACTTTTCACCATCAGCGCCCCCTCAGACGGCACCCTCGTGGTATCTTACGTGGGCTACGAAACCCAGGAAGTCCCCGTCAACGGACGCACTGAAATCAACATCACATTAGCTGACAACTCAGTTCTCCTCGGCGAAGTCGTAGCTATCGGCTACGGTGTTGTCAAGAAAAGTGACGCCACCGGATCGGTTGCCACAATCAAACCCTCGGAAATCGAAGCCGGCCTCGCCACTTCAGCCCAAGACCTTCTGGTAGGCGCATCTCCCGGTGTGGTTGTCACCACTTCAGGCAACCCCTCCGAAGGCGGCAACATCCAGATCCGCGGCGGAGCCTCGCTCGCAGCATCAAATGCACCTCTCATTGTAATCGACGGTGTGCCTATGGACACCAAAGGCATCACCGGTTCATCCAACCCCCTCGCACTCGTATCGCCTGAAAACGTGGAGTCGATGACCATCCTCAAAGACGCATCGGCAACAGCCATCTACGGTAGCCGCGCCTCAAACGGTGTCATCATCATCACCACCAAGACCGGCTCAAAAGGCAAGCCGCAGATCAACTTCACCATGAACGGCTATGTCAACACCACACGCAAATATCTCGACATGATGAGCGCAAGCCAGTTCAGCAACTTCATAGCCGATGAGTACGGAGTAGAATCAGCTCAGTACGGACAGATCCGCGACTATGACACCGACTGGCAGAAAGCCCTCACTCGCACCACATTCTCTTCTGACTACAGCCTCAGCGTAGGCGGCACTGCCAAATGGCTCCCTTACCGTGTGGCCGTTTCCTACACCGACAACAACGGTATAGTCAAGAACACCGACATGGACCGCGTGTCAGCGTCAATCAACCTCACTCCCAAGTTCTTCAACGACCTTCTCTCTGTCAACGCCAACCTCAAAGGCGCATACATCACCAACACCTACGGCGCCAACACCCTCCGTGCGGCAGCAGCCATGAACCCCACACTGCCCATCAAGGACCCTGACGGATCTCCCCTCTTCGGCTACTGGACCTCATTTGTCAACGGCGGTGTGCTCGCAGGCCCCGATGACGCAGGCGAGACAATCAACTCCACCGATGCTCCGCTCAACCCGATAGCCGACAACCAGGGCGCCATCTCAAAAGGCAAGGCCTATCAGTCTGTCGGCAACCTCCAGCTCGACTTCAGGATGCCCTTCCTCACCGACCTCCGCGCCAACCTCAACCTCGGCTACGACTATCAGCACGGTGAAAACTACAACAACCCCTTTGTGAACACCCCTAAAGCCTGGAACGACGGCTACTCAGTGCGTGAAGACGGCTCAACACGCATAATCAAGGACGGCGGCGTTTCACGCACCTATGAATTCCAGACCCGCACCAACCTGCTTCTTGACTTCTACCTCAACTACAACCACAACTTCAAGGACATCAGCTCGACCCTCGACGTGACCGCAGGTTACTCATGGCAGAAGTTCCACAACAAATACCGCAAATACAGCCGCGTATATGAGGTTGTAGACCCTGAAAACGAAAAATACCTCGGCAACCAGGCCAACCCGACCGAAATCAGCATACACCCGCATCAGCTCGTTTCGTTCTTCGGTCGTGTCAACTTCACATTCCTCGACAAATATCTCGTGACAGCCACCGTGCGTCAGGACGGAACCTCACGCTTCTCCAAAGACCACCGCTGGGGCACCTTCCCCTCCGTGGCCCTCGGCTGGAAGATTCTTGAAGAAAGCTTCATGGAACCGGCCCGCGGCTACATGAACGAACTCAAGCTCCGCGCAGGCTACGGCGTGACCGGCCAGCAGGATCTCGGTGACGACTACTTCCCCTATCTCCCCGTCTACAACCAGTGGACCGGCAGCGGCTCAGTCTATCCCTCAATCACAGGCAACCCCGAAACAGGCTCCTATCCTCTCTATCCCTCGGCCTACAACACTGAGATCAAATGGGAAGAGACCCACACTTGGAACGCAGGCGTTGACTTCGCATTCCTCAACAACCGCATCCTCGGTAGCCTCGACTACTACAAGCGCAAGACCAAAGACCTTCTCACCAAGTCGCCCTATCCCGCCGGATCAAACATCTCCAACGCCGGCAACATGAACCTCGGCGACCTTGAGAACACCGGTATCGAATTCAACATCACAGCCCGCCCCGTGGTGACCAAGGATTTCCGCTGGACATCATCATTCAACGTGGCATGGAACAAAAACAAGATCACCCGTCTCGCCGACGGTGCCGACACCGTGGTCGATGATTCAGGCATCTCGCTCGGCAAAGGCAACAAGATCCAGAAACACCAGGTAGGCCACCCCGCGTTCAGCTTCTACGTCTACGAACAGGTCTATGACGCCGACGGCAATCCCCTTGAAGGAGTCTACGTTGACCAGAACGGCGACGGCGAAATCAACGCCTCTGACAAGATCCTCTACCACAGCAGAGACCCGAAAGTAACAATGAACTGGTCAAACACCTTCAACTACAAGAACTGGGACTTCGGCATCACTCTCCGCTCAAGCCTCGGCAACTGGGTCTACAACGACGCCCAGGCAACCACTTCCGTGAAAGAGATCAACAACACCCTGCCTCTCGCCAATCTCAACAACACCTCTTATCTGTTCGAAAAGACAACCAACGAACTCGCCTGCAGCAGCTACTTTGTGCAGAACGCATCATTCCTCCGCTGTGACAACATCACTCTCGGCTACACCTGGGACAATCTCCTCAACAACAATCTCCGCCTCCGTCTCTACGGTGCATGCCAGAACCCGTTCGTGATCACCAAATACAAAGGCCTTGACCCGGAAATCTTCTCCGGTATCGACAACAATGTCTACCCCCACCCCGTGACCTTCTCTTTTGGTATCGTGGCTTCATTCTAAACAGTTCATCACCCATATAAAGAAGAATCATCATGACATTTTCAAAATATATACTTTTCGGTGCCATCGCCCTCTCTGCGCCTGCTTTCACAGCCTGCGTCGGCGACCTTGATGTAGAACCGGAAAACCCCACAACAAAAACCGAGATCACAAGCGCCGACGATCTCTACAACGAACTTGCCGGCGTCTACGGAGGTCTGGTTTTCGAAGGCGGCATCACCGTTGACGACGGCGGCGCCGGCGTCTACACCCGCCAGCTCTGGAACCTCCAGGAACTCTGCACCGACGAAACACTCATCGGCTCGAACTGGGGCGATGCAGGTCTCAGCGAGCTCATTTACTCTACATGGTCGACTGACAACCACTGGCTCTATGAATGCTTCTCGCGTTTCAACTACCAGATCTCCATCTCCAACCAGTTCCTGCGCGACCTCAAAAAACACGCAGGCCTGCTCCCCGAATCAGGCAACCTCTCTGCCGAAGTGCTCGGAGCGGAAGCCCGCACAATCCGCGCCCTTTCATATTACCACATGATCGACATCTTCGGAAGAGGCCCCTGGTCTACTGAAAACTCACAGGTAGGCATCACTCCTCCCACCTATGACAGCAAGGAGCTTTTTGAAGCCGTGGTGGAAGATCTCAAAGATGCCATCCCAAGCCTCGTACCCGCCTCTCAGCAGATCTACGGACGCCTCTCGCGCGAAGCCGGCTATATGCTGCTCGCCAAGCTCTACCTCAACGCTGAAGTCTACACCGGCGAAGCCCGCTGGCAGGACTGCGCCAACGCCTGCAACGAGATCCGCAAGACAATCGACAATCTCGCTCCTACTTACAAATATCTCTTCTGTGCCACTAATGACAAATATGTAGGCAACGGCGAGATCATATGGGGCATTCCTCAGGATGCAACCAGCCTCACAACCTACGGCGGCACCACCTACCTCTCAGGAGGCAGCTACCGTGGCGACTCCGATCTGCTCAAGACTCTCGGCGTGTCGGTGTCAGGATGGGCCGGACCGCGTGTGCGCGAAGAACTCGCCAAGGCATTTGCCGACGGTGACGACCGCTGTCTGATGTACGAGGGCGACTACACTGCCGAAATCAAAGACCTCGGCGACCAGAATCAGGGCTACATGTGCGTCAAGTATGTCTACACCCCTGAAACCGACTACAAGAACGAAGCCCAGGATGAGCCCTACTGCAACACCGTGTTCAACCCCACCGACTATCCCCTCTTCCGTCTGGCCGACGTATATCTCATGCTTGCCGAATGCGAACTCCACAACGCCACCGGCTGCAACGGTCTTGAAATGATGAACCGCGTTCGCCGTCGCGCCAATCTGGGTGATGTCAGCTCACTCACTGCCGAAAACATCCTTAAGGAACGTATGTGTGAGCTCTACTGGGAAGGCCATCGCCGTTCCGACCTCATCCGCTTCGGCAAATTCGCCGGCTCTGACTACGTATGGTCATGGAAAGGCGGCACTCCCGACGGCTCCAACACCCAGGCCTACCGCAACCGCTATTGCATCCCCACACAGTTCATCTCAACCCTCGGACAGAACCCCGGCTACTAATCTCATAATACGATTCTATCAATGAAAAAGTTATATATTTTAGCATCACTTGCAGTAGCCGCTGCCTCCCTCACTTCTTGTGAGGCTGACAAGGAGCCGGTCTACGTAGCACCCGCCGAAAAGGTATTCAGCATATCAGCTCCGGCAGAAGACGACAACATTGTCCTCGCCCCCGGTCAGGTTGTAGAACTTACAGCCGTGGCTCCTGACTACGGAATCCCAGTTGTTACCACCTACTCTGTAGACCTCACCCTCGCCGACGAATTCATCGAAGCCAACGAGGAAACCGGCACAGAGGCCAACTACATCACACTCACCCCCAAGCAGCCCACCAAGACTGCAATCGAACTTGATGACAAGGACGTGACAACCGCCATCTGCCAGCTTCTCGGCATCAATACTTTCAATGAATTTGAAGATGCTGACGTTCAGCCGCAGAAAGTGACTGTACGCGCGAATGCCCGCATTCCATCGATCGCATCGAGCAACTGCGTGTCAAACAATGTGGTTCTCCCCTCCGTGACTCCCTACAATCCCTTCCCGCAGGTTCCCGGCTATTGCTATCTTGTAGGTACCAACACCGATTGGGCTACACCGGACAATGCCAATGCTACAACCTATGAAAAATGGAGCATCGAAGAAACCGGCGTAGGCACAAATATCTATATCGGCTCGCTCAATGTCCCTGCCGGCGAACAGTACTTCCGTTTCTACACCGAACTCACAGGCTGGGATGGTGTCTGCCTCGGCACTCCATCCGGTGGCAACGAACTGATTGAGTTTACCGATGAGGAAACCTCTCTTGAAGTTGCCTATACCCAGGGATGCTTCATGACTGACGCCGCTTGGGAAGGTGGCTATGTAACCTTTACCATCGACATTACAGACAAAGAGAACCCTAAGGTTTATGCAAAGAAAGGCGAGTATCTCAAAGAGACATATGTCTATCTGATCGGAACCCCCAGCAACTGGGCCGAACCGTCAGCCACGAATGAAAAAGCCCTTGAAGCATGGCGTCTTGTCGACAGAGGTGGCACAGGCATCTACAAAGCTACTTTCGATATCCCTGAAAGTGAGGTCTACTTCCGCATCTATCCGGGACTCACCGGCTGGGGTGCCACCCCTTATGC
The DNA here is from genome assembly GCF_003024805.1 of Duncaniella muris. Lineage (GTDB taxonomy): Bacteria > Bacteroidota > Bacteroidia > Bacteroidales > Muribaculaceae > Duncaniella > Duncaniella muris. The sequence continues at coordinate 39,384 of NZ_PUEC01000014.1, read as the reverse complement.
AGCAGCTGCCGGAAACGCCAATGTCAGCATGACTCTCGGCTCTGCCATCCAGTATGTGGAAGGCGAAGGCTGCTGGACATTCAACTGGAAAGGCGGCAAACTGACCTTTGTCCTTGACACGGTTGAGGGCACAATGACAGTCTCCGTTCCGGAAGAATAACAGAACGTTAAAAAACGGCCCCTAAGTGGCCACCGGCCACACCCACTGACAACGCACCCTTATTTCAATCTCAGCGCCACCCGGCCTGATTCCCGATTCAGGGAACAGGCCGGGTGGCCATATTTTTGAATTTTTCGGATCTTTGCCTGAAACTAACCCACAAAACATCATTCCCCAGCACCATGAAACTCAGATTCAGGACCACCGTATGCTCAATGCTCACCGCCATCGTATCCGGTCTGCCAATACAAGCCGAAGAATTCATCATCCGCACCGACCGTCCGGGAGCCGAAATACAACCGACAATGTACGGACTCTTCTTCGAAGACATCAACTATGCCGCTGACGGCGGCCTCTACGCCGAAATGGTCAAAAACCGCTCTTTCGAATTTCCTCAGAACCTTATGGGCTGGGAAAGTTTCGGAGCAGTCGCCCTGCTTGACGACGGACCCTTTGACCGCAATCCACACTACGTCAGACTTTCCGCCGCTCCTCACAAAGACAAGGCTACAGGGCTGACGCTACATTGTAAAGATTGCCAACACCTCTGACAGCCCGAAGGATATCACCCTGAATTTTCAGAAACTGAAAAAAGGCCGCTCTCTGGCCGACGGACGTATCATCACCCTCTCCGCCCCCCTCCGCTCCGACGGCACTCCGGACCTTGACTGCGACAACACTCTGGAGAATCCAGACCGCATTATCCCAGTGGAATCCATTCTTCCGGCAAGCGGAAACACCGCCACTTTAACTCTTCCGGCCAAGACATTCGCCGTCTGCCGCATCCCCATAGCCGGATAAACCCCGGCACTCAGAAATGACACCGGACCGGATTTCCATCATTGGAAATCCGGTCCGGAATTTTTAGAGGCTGTTTTATATTTTGAGGCTGTTAAAAAAGCAACCTCTTATTGATGCGTCAACAGTTTACTTCAGAGGCTTGAGCACTCCACTGTTGATTTTGAGGTTTGAGAAACGCACATTGGCAGTCTGGCCGTTGAGCATGAAAGCTCCGTCGGTCACACCTTCGAACACAGAGTTCTTGACCTCTACATTGTAGACATTGCAGATATCATCGAAACCGTCGATGCGCACACCGTATTTGCTCTTGCGGCAGTTCACGTTGTCAAGGAAGACATTGCGCACGGTCGGGTTGAAGTCACGCTGACAGATTTCGCGCTGTTCGTAGACAAGGTTGATCTTCAGCACAGCTTCCTTACACTGGCCCACTTCCACGTTGCGCACATAGATGTTCTCGATCACACCGCCGCGGCAGTTATTGGTCTTGATGCGGATCACGCGGTCAAGTTCAGGGCTATCCATCTCGCAGTCTTCCACAAAAAGGTTGCGGAAACCGCCTGAGATCTCGCTGCCAACAACCACACCGCCGTGGCCGTTTTTCATCTTGCAGTTGCGCACAATGATATTTTCTGACGGAATGTTTGCAGTACGGCCGTCGCGGTTACGCCCGCTCTTGATAGCGATGCAGTCATCGCCGGTGTCGAAATAGCAGCGTTCGATCAGCACGTTCTTGCATGACTCAGGGTCACAGCCGTCACCGTTGGGGCCATCATTCTGAATATGCACGCCACGCACCGTAAGGTTCTCACACAGCAGCGGATGGATCACCCAGAACGGAGAGCGAAGCAGAGTGACATCCTCGATCAGCACATTCTTGCACTTGACCGGATTGACGAGCTGCACACGCATGCCGTAACCGTCACCCATGCGGCGTTCCTCCACAGGCACACCCTTTTCGTTCCACTCCATGAGAAGCGGACGTCCGATGCGCTGCGAGATGATGCCTTTGCCGTCTTCCCAGCCGTAGCTCTTCGCGCCACACATGCGCCACCAGTTCTCGATCTCGGCACCGCCGTCGATTGTGCCCTTGCCTGTGATAGCAATGTTTTCCTGCTCGTAGGCATAGATCATAGGCTGATAATTGTAGCAGTCCATGCCCTCCCAGCGAGTGCGCACCAGAGGATACTCCTTCAGATCGGGAGTGAACAGCAGAGTGGCACCCTCTTCAAGATGGAGGTTGACATTGCTCTTGAGAGTGATAGGGCCTGTAAGCCAGGTTCCGGCAGGAATCACCACTCGGCCACCGCCTTCACGCGAACAGCGGTCTATCACCTTGTTAATAAGCTGAGTGTAGAGATAGCCCTGGGTCTTTGACTTCTTGCCATATTTGAAAAGAGGATAATCTTTCTCACGGAAAGTAGGAGCCTTGATCGATTTCTCTATTTCGGGATACAGTTCGGCCCATGCCTTGGCCGCTTCGTCAGGGGTCTTGCCCTTTTTCTGCGCTTCTGCAGGCATGCCGACAAATGCCAGCGCCAATGCCAGCGCCATCAAAGTTTTCTTCATGGTTATATACATTATTTGTAAATTAAAAAATTTAGCAGACTGAAATGTGATTTTCCCCGCAAAGGTACTCAGAAATGCCCACAATACAAAATCTGTGTCTTTTTTAGTCTATCTTGCAGATATTTAGAAAAAAATCCAGCTGTCAAACTCCCGGTCAAACTTGGGATATTGGTAATATTGATGTTCTGGGCATTGATTGCTGTCAATGACGAAAATGCAATTATCAGAGATGTGATATATCTGTTCATAATCTGACCGTTATTGTTATTGAGTTGTTTTCACTATGCAAATCTTGTCATCTTTGTCAGAATGGCTGATTATTGTTATCTTTGCCGAAAACAGATCTCAGTCATAAAAATTCACGAAGCATCTCCTGCTTCAAAAACACTTCCGCGGTACTTCTAAAGAATATCGCCTGCAACTGAATAAAAACATCTGACAATGAAGATGAAGCACATTATATTAATCATAACCACAGTCTTATGTTGTCTCGGCCTGTCGGCACAGACCGATTCCGTTTTCTACATTCAGGGCTCTGTAGGGCGTCTCGCCACACATCTGCAACTGCCACAGATAGAGACAGCCCAAAAATTGCCGATAGTCATACTTTGTCATGGTTTTATGGGCTGCATGGACGGAGAATTGTTTGATGACATCTCATCCGACCTTGTGGCAAAAGGCATCGGGGTAGTCAGATTTGATTTCAACGGCCACGGCAAAAGCGACGGCGAATTCCGGAATATGACCGTGCCAAATGAAATCGAAGACGCAAAAACGGTGATAAAATGGGTCCGGACTCAGAATTTTGCAAAAAACATCTCATTGCTCGGACACTCTCAAGGCGGAGTAGTGGCGGCAATGACCGCCGGAGAACTTGGCGACATAGAAATCAGGTCACTTGTGCTGATGGCCCCTGCTGCCGTATTGCGCGATGACGCACTGCGCGGAAACACTATGGGAGCCATATATGATCCGTGGAATGTTCCGGAATACATAACAATGCCAAATGGACTGAAACTTGGCCGCGACTACATTGTAGCCGCCCGCGAACTACCCATTTATGAGATTGCAAGCCGCTACACCGGCCCTACGTTCATCATACACGGTAAAGCCGACCGGATAGTGCCATACACATATGGAGAGCGATTCCGTCACGACCTTGAAAACGCCTCTATCCGGCTCATTGACGGCGAAGACCACAGCTTTACAGGCAACACAGCCCAAGCAGCCTCACTTGCATCTGATTGGCTTTACTCCGAGATATGTCTTGACCCGAACCGGCAGTGATCTACTCGTGAGTATTAGAGGTTGTTTAATAACAAATGTGAAGCCGGAGTGGATGTATTTTTGAGCTAACCTATTCATAATCTGATGGAACCATACTGTAGCATGGTGACTGAAGATTAGGAACAGGGGAGCCAATAGGACCAGTCTACAAAAACAGCTTGCTGAACGTACAGCTGAATGTGCTTGAACATGCTTTCAAACGTGCTTTCAATGCCCACAATACAAAATCTATGCCATTTTTAGTCTATCTTGCAGATATTTAGAAAAAAATGCTTACCTTTGCAGCCTGAAACGAAAAACAACATAGTAATTTTTAAGAATGGACAAAACACCTGCCATACCACAGGTCGATCTCCTCTTCGAAGTTAGCTGGGAGGTATGCAACAAGATTGGCGGCATCTACACCGTCTTGTCCACGAAGGCCAAGACTCTTCAGAAACAATTCAAAGACAAAACCATCTTCATCGGTCCTGACGTATGGACCACGGACACACCTTCTCCCTGGTTTTCAGAATGCAAAATCACCGGACTTTCCGACTGGGCACTCAACGCCAAACTTCCTGAAGGAGTGAGCGTAAGAGTAGGCCGTTGGGAAATTCCCGGACGACCGATCGCTGTACTTGTAAAATTCGATGGCATGTATGCCGTAAAAGACGAATTTTACGGCGAAATGTGGAAGCGCTTCGGCGTCGATTCGCTTCATGCCTATGGCGATTATGACGAAGGCTGCGCTTTCGCCCATGCATCCGGAGTAGTCATCGAATCTATAATAAAATCAGGCTTCGGCCAGCCGGTACAGCCCGCCGGAAAGCGCGGACGCAAGAAACAGACCCGCATAGTGGCCCATTTCGACGAATGGACCACCGGCATGGGGCTTCTGTATGTGCGCTGGAAACTTCCGAAGGTCGGCACCGTTTTCACAACCCACGCCACAAGCATCGGTCGCAGCATCTGCGGCAACAACAAGCCTCTCTACGACTATCTTGACGGCTATAACGGCGACCAGATGGCCCGCGAGCTGAACATGGAGGCCAAACATTCGCTCGAAAAGGCAGCGGCCCATGCCGCAGACTCGTTCACTACCGTAAGCGAGATCACTGCCAGAGAATGCGAGCAGTTGCTTGAACGCCGTCCTGACGTGGTCACTCCCAACGGTTTTGAAAAGAACTTCGTGCCGGCTGCCGCTAAACTGCCGGCTGCCAGCAAAGCTGCCCGCGACAAAATGCTGTCTGTAGCTTCGGCCCTTACCGGCAAAAAGATTGACCCGAACTCATTTATAGTCATCACCAGCGGCCGTTGCGAATACCGCAACAAAGGTCTCGACCTCTTCCTTGACGTCTGCGACGAACTGAAGCGCTGCAAGCCTGCCCGCAATATCATAGCATTCGTAATGGTGCCCGCATGGCCCAAAGAAGCCCGCGCGGACCTCGCCGAAAGACTCGGAACTCTTGAAAAAGCTCCGCTGGTCAACGATGAAGCCCCGCTCAATGACCCGGTGATCACCCACTGGCTCAACAATCCGGAATCAGACGCAGTCAACTGCCGCATGCACCAGCTGGGATTCACAGAGATCGATCCGCGTGTCGAAGTCATCTACGTCCCCTGCTATCTCAACGGCACCGACGGCATATTCAACATGAGCTATTACGACCTCCTGCCCGGCGCTGATGCCACTGTATTCCCCTCATATTATGAACCCTGGGGCTACACCCCGCTTGAAAGTGTGGCTTTCGGAGTACCGACTGTGACAACCTCTCTTTCAGGCTTCGGCCAGTGGGTTCTTGAAAGTTTCGAAAACTATTTCGACGAATGCGGCGTCAATGTCATAGGCCGCGGCGACTCGAACTATCGCTCCGTAGTCGAAAACATAGCCCACTCTCTTGAATATCTGACAGAAGCCGGCGAAAAAGAAACTAAGAAAATCCACAAGGCCGCAATGAACACTGCATCTGAAGCGGCCTGGTCGAAATTTATACGCTATTACGACACAGCCTATCAGCAGGCCATCGAAAAAGCTTCACGTCGTAAGCTTTCAGATGCCGACTGACAGACCTGGCAAAAACAAAAAACCAATTTTCTAAAAATATGAAACTGCCTGTAAGCAAAACTAATGCCCCCGTATGGCGAGACATCACTGTGAAGTCCGTACTTCCTGAGGCATTGAAACCCCTTGAAACACTCTCCCGCAACCTCTGGTGGGTCTGGAACAGCGCGGCCAAGAATCTCTTCCGCGATCTTGATCCCGACCTGTGGCGCGCAACCGGTGAAAATCCCGTCATGCTCCTTCAGCAGCTCTCTTCCGAGCGTCTGGAAGAAGTCATGAACGATGCTGACATGATGGACCGCATCAAGAACGTGTTCGCCATGTTCAACAGCTATATGGCCAAACCGATGCGCAAGGACATTCCCTCCGTTTCCTACTTCTCTATGGAATACGGCCTCTGCAACTGCCTCAAAATCTACTCCGGCGGTCTTGGCGTACTTGCCGGCGACTATATCAAGGAAGCTTCTGACAGCTGCGTAGACATGACCGCAATCGGTTTCCTCTACCGCTACGGCTATTTCACCCAGTCACTGAGCGTAGACGGCCAGCAGATAGCCAACTATGAGCCCCAGAACTTCAACCAGCTCCCAATCGAACAGGTGACCGATGAAAACGGCCATCCGCTCATCCTCGAGGTCCCCTATCCCGGCCGCATCATCTACAGCCACATCTGGCGCGTGAACGTGGGCCGCATGAAGCTCTATCTGCTTGACACCGACTTCGACATGAACAGCGAATATGATCGCTCAATCACCCACCAGCTCTATGGCGGTGACTGGGAAAACCGCATCAAGCAGGAATATCTCCTCGGTATCGGCGGTGTGCTCGCGCTCAAGAAACTCGGCATCAGCAACACTATCTACCACGCAAACGAAGGCCACGCAGCTCTGCTCAACCTCCAGCGTCTCGTTGACTACGTGGAAAGCGGTCTTGACTTCAACACCTCTCTTGAGCTTGTCCGCTCGTCAAGCCTCTATACCGTACACACTCCGGTGCCCGCCGGCCACGACTATTTCGACGAAGGCCTCGCCCACAAATATCTCAACGAATTCCCCGCACGTCTGGGCATCAGCTGGCAGGACCTCATGAACATGGGCCGCGAGAACCCCGACAGCCAGGACCGCTTCTCAATGAGCGTCTTCGCTCTCAACACCTGCCAGGAAGCCAACGGCGTAAGCTGGCTCCACGGCGAGGTGTCAAAGAAAATGTTTGCCGGCGTATGGAAAGGCTATTCATGGGAAGAAAGCCATGTTGGCTACGTCACCAACGGTGTGCACATGCCCACCTGGGCCGCAAGCGAATGGAAGGCTTTCTACACCGAAAAGCTCGGCGAGCAGGTATTCGATCACCAGAGCGATCCCAAAGCATGGGAAGGCATCTTCAAGGCCAAAGACGAAGAGATCTGGGAAATGCGCACCACGATGAAAAACAAGTTCATCAACTTCGTGAAGCGTGACTTCAAGGCCAAATGGCTCGCCAACCAGGGAGATCCCTCGGCTGTCATCAAGATCCTTGAAAAGATCAACCCCAACGCGCTCATCATCGGCTTCGCCCGCCGCTTTGCCACCTACAAGCGCGCTCACCTTCTCTTCACTGACCTCGACCGTCTGGCCCGCATCGTCAACAACGAGCAGTTCCCCGTGCAGTTCATCTTCTCAGGCAAGGCTCACCCCGCCGACGGAGCAGGCCAGGGCCTGATCAAGCGCATCATCGAGATCTCACGCATGCCGCAGTTCCAGGGCAAGATCATCTTCCTTGAAGACTACAACATGGTAGTTGCGAAGCGTCTTGTCACCGGTGTCGACATCTGGCTCAACACTCCGACCCGTCCGCTCGAAGCATCGGGCACATCAGGCGAAAAGGCCGAAATGAACGGTGTGCTCAACTTCTCAGTGCTCGACGGCTGGTGGTATGAAGGCTACCGTCTTGACGAAAAGGCCGGCTGGGCTCTCACTGACAAGCGCACCTACACTGACCAGGGACAGCAGGACAAGCTTGATGCCGCAACCATCTACTCGATGCTCGAAAACGAGATCATACCTCTCTATTTCGCCAAGAACTCCAAGGGCTACTCTCCCGAATGGATTCAGTATATCAAGCGTTCGATCGGTCACATCGCTCCGCAGTACACCATGCAGCGCATGATCGAAGACTACATCGACCGCTTCTATCTCCCTGAATCGAAGCGCTTCGAAAAACTTTCAGCCGACGGCGACAAACTTGCCAAAGAGCTTGCCGCATGGAAGGAAAAAGTAGCTGCCGCATGGGATGGAATCCAGGTTCTTGAAGTCAGCACAAACGAAGATCTCAACCACAACAACCACAGCGGTCAGAAGTTTGTCACCACTGTCAAGATCGAAGCCAACGGTCTCGCCGACGATCTCGGCCTTGAACTTGTAGTGGACAAGGTGCATGACAATCAGGAACACCGCGTTGACACTATCCCCTTCAAGGTCGTGGCCAAGGAAGGAAACACCGTTACTTTCCAGCTTGAAGACAAGCTCCGCGATCCGGGCGTGTTCCGCTACTCATACCGTCTGTATCCCTCGAACGCCCTCCTGCCCCACCGTCAGGACTTCGCATTCGTGCGCTGGATCTGATCAGACGATTCCGCATCTCATATCTGAAAGACATCCGGCTTCCGTCATGGAGGCCGGATGTCTTGCTTTATGTCTATAACGCAGCGCCGGGCGCTGACTTGCCGCAAAGGCGCTGATTTTGCCGTAAAAAGGTGTCCCTGCCTCAACACCACGCTGAAGCAGGGACCATTTAGATAAGTATGAGAATAGATATAGCGTCTTACTTAGAAGTCATGATCTGCAACACCAGACGGTCGGTCTCTGTCATGGCCTCGCGTCCGATTGATGTCAGATTATGAATCGTGGCATCAACATCGTCGCTGATAATGCCTTCGGTGGATGTCACACACTTGCCGTTCATGGCAAGCATAGCCGACATCATGGCGGTAGAGACTCCCGATGAGATTTTCAGTGCGCATGATGGTTTGGCGCCGTCGCAGATCATGCCTGTGAGGTTGGCCACCATGTTCTTGACTGCGGCACAGACTTCGGCAAAGCCTCCGCCCATCAGATAGACTATAGCAGCCGAGGCTCCGGTCGAAGCCACGACACAACCGCAGAGGGCCGAGAGGCGGCCAAGGCTCTGCTTGATGTAGATGCTGGTGAGATGGCTGAGCACGAGTGCGCGGATGGTCTGCTCCTCGCTTGCTTCCATGTCAGCGGCGAAGCTCACCACGGGCATTGTAGCCGTGATGCCCTGATTGCCGCTTCCGGAGTTCGACATAACAGCCACGGGGGCACCTCCCATGCGGGCATCGCAAGCCGCAGAGGTGTAGGATATCATGTGTGCGACGGGGGTGTCGCCGTAATATTTCAGTCCTGATTTTTTTATTGTGGCACCCAGCGAATGACCGTAGTCACCCGAAAGTGCGGTCTGCGCGGCTGCCAGGTTCAGTTTTTTGGCTTCAAGAATGAAGGAGATTTCGTCAAGCGGAGTCTCTGTGGCAAATTCATAGACTGTGGCAAGGTCAAGCGCGATATCCTCTGCAGTTTCAGCGGCAGTGCCGGCAGCGCTTTCTTCAAAGCTTGTCTCGCCGTTTCGCTGAAGCAGAATAAAGTGAGTGTGCTCGCATGAGATCACTGCACGTGCGCTGTCACCGTTTTCAGCCCGCACCACCACATCTATGTGAAGATTCGATGGCGCGTCTGCAGCATGGCTGATGGAAATGCGGCCTTCGTCAATGAACTTGCAGCCACGCTTCACGGCCTCGTCATTGACATCACGGAGCACTTCAAGCCCATAGGATGATTTGCCGACCAAGGCACCAAGTGCCATAGCTATCGGCAGACCTATCATTCCTGTTCCGGGGATGCCGACTCCCATTGCATTTTTAAGCATGTTGCCACTCAGGGCCACTTCGATCTTCGCGGGGACTGCGCCGAGGATCTCAGTGGCCTTGGCCACACACAAAGCCACTGCTACCGGCTCGGTACACCCGATGGCCGGCACGACTTCGCGATTGATGAGAGCTATGATTTTCTCTCTTTCAGACTTGTTTACCATACACTGTTTTTCTTGAATTAGGTAGCAGAATTTAATGGGTTAATGCGGCCTGGAATAAAACAGGATTCCAATCAGCCTCGAAATGTTGCGTTCAACAGGAGCAAAGTTACTGTATTTGGGCTGCATCTACAAGCAATCAGGCGCATAATATTTTCCTTATCTGTAAATTTACATCCAATTTTACGCCCTGCGGGGCCTTATACGCCAATGGCGCGAAGCCTAAATCAGACTTCGCGCCATTGGAATCAATGCTGAAGCAGCCACTGAAAGGATGTACGGCAGATGCCATAGACTCTCCCAACGTGGAGCTGCGGATTATTCCATATAGCCGAACGAACGGAGCTTGTTCTCGCGGTTACGCCAGTTGGGTTCGACTTTCACAAAGAGTTCAAGGAACACGCTCTTGTCAAAGAACTTTTCTATGTCCTTGCGGGCTTCCATCCCAACTTTTTTGATCTTGCTCCCCTGATGGCCGATGATGATGCCCTTCTGGCTGTCACGTTCTACGTAGATCACAGCCATGATGTGGATTGAGTTTTCCTTTTCCTCGAATTTCTCCACGATGACTTCCACCGAGTAAGGGATCTCCTTGTCATAAAGTGTGAGGATTTTCTCGCGGATGATCTCGGTGACAAAGAATCGGGCCGGTTTGTCAGTGAGCGCGTCTTTTCCGAAGTAAGGAGCGGAGACGGGGAGCAGTTCTACGATGCGCTTCAGAAGATTGTCGACGTTGAAGTGTTCCTTCGCCGAGACGGGGAAGATTTCAGCCTGCGGAAGAATCTGCTGCCAGCGCTGGGTGAGTTCCTCAAGTTCGGTCTGGGCTTTCACAAGGTCGATCTTGTTGATGACCAGAAGCACAGGTATCTTTTCTTTGGCCACCTTGGCGAGGAAGTCGGCATTTTTAGACGGGTCCTCGACCACGTCGGTCACGTAGACAAGCACGTCAGCGTCAACCAGAGCGCCTTCGCTGAAGTTGAGCATGCTTTCCTGCAGTTTGTATTTCGGCTGAAGCACTCCGGGGGTGTCGGAAAATACTATCTGGTAGTCAGGTGTGTTGACGATACCCATGATGCGGTGACGGGTGGTCTGTGCCTTTGAGGTTATGATACTGATGCGCTCGCCGACGAGGTCGTTCATCAGGGTTGACTTTCCTACATTCGGGTTGCCGACTATATTGACAAATCCGGCTTTATGTTCCATATATTTCTCTGTTGTTTAGTTTGTATAAGGCAATATCACCTGCTGCAAATATAAACAAAAATAGCACCTTAAAAGATGCTATTTTATTAAAAAGTTTCATCTGTCGGGCTGATGCCTGATCAGAGATCCCAGATGATATACATTGCGCCCCAAGTGAAGCCTGCGCCGAAGGCGGTGAGAATCAGGCGGTCGCCTTTCTTGAGCTTGGCCTTGTGCTCGTCAAGGCAGAGGGGGATTGAAGCAGCCGATGTGTTGCCGTATTTCTCGATGTTGACAAGCACCTTGTCATTGTCGATGCCGAGACGCGAGCCTACGGCCTCGATGATGCGGAGGTTGGCCTGGTGAGAGACAAACCAGTCGATGTTGTCGACAGTCAGATCGTTGCGGCCCATCACTTCAAGAGAAGAGTCGAGCATATCGGTGACAGCGTTCTTGTAGACGTTGCGGCCATCCTGGATGACGAAGTGCTGCTGTGCGTCGACTGTTTCGTGAGAAGCGGGGAGCACAGAGCCTCCGGCGGGCATCCAGAGGTGTTCGAGGCCTTCACCGTCGACGTGGAACACGCCGTCGATAATGCCTACGTTTTCTTCAGTGGGTTCGAGGAGCATGGCGCCTGCACCGTCGCCGAAGAGGGGGCAGGTGGCGCGGTCCTGATAGTTTGTCATTGACGACATTTTTTCAGCGGCTACTACAACCACTTTTTTGCGCAGACCGGAACGGATGTAGGCAGAGCCGTCTTCCAATGCCACGAGGAAGCCTGCGCAGGCTGCCTGGAGGTCATAGGAATATGCGTTTTTCATTCCGAGCTGATGAGCTATGATAGAACCTGTGGAGGGGAAACGATAGTCAGGGTTTGAGGTGGCACAGATGAGAAGGTCTACTTCTTCAGGCTTTGTACCGGTTGATTCGAGGAGTTTCTCAACAGCTTTGATGCCGAGATATGAGGAGCCTTTTCCGGGCTCACGGAGGATTCGACGTTCCTTTATGCCGACACGGGTAGTGATCCACTCATCGTTGGTGTCGACCATCTTCGACAACATTTCGTTGTCGAGGATATCTTCAGGGGCATAGGACGCGAGTCCGGCGATGCGAGCGTTAAGCATAACAAAATTTCTTTTTAATAGGAATTGAGGATGAGGAGCGAGGCTGGGGAGTCTGAATCTGTAGGGATACAAAAGTCTGCGCACGGGCCGCGTCAGCGATCCCGTGCGAGATTTCTGTTACCTTTCCGTTTAGACAGCGGCGGTCTTTTCGATGGCGATGCGTCCGCGGTAGTAGCCACACTCACCGCATACGGTATGATAGAGGTGCCATGAGCCGCAGTTGGGGCAGAGGGCCAGGGTGGGAACTACAGCCTTGTCGTGAGTACGGCGTTTAGCTGTGCGGGTCTTTGATTGCTTGCGTTTAGGATGTGCCATGATTTATTTATTATTTTTTGTTTTGCTGATGAAATGTGAAAATATCTCGTTTTTCTGTTTATGTTGCTGTTTTAGTCTTCCGCGCTGTCGGTGCTCAGTTTTTTGAGGGCGTCCCAGCGTGAGTCGGTTTGCTGCGGCTCGTCGGCAGGCGAATCGGGAGCTGAATCCATCGAGTCCATCTCGTCCATGAGCTGGTCTGTGAGTTCGGCGTCTTCATCGTCGATCTTCGTTGCCCGGTGTTTGCGCAGCAGCGCGCTCATGGCGCGGTTGCATTTGCCGAGCGGGTGCACGTGCTTGACCGGGATGGCGAGCGAGGCTGTGTCGAAGATCATATACGACACGTTGAGCCAGTTGTCGCTTTCGGGGATGATGAGGAGTTCATCGGTCTCCGAATAGTCGTCGCCATACTTGACGGCTATCTCATAGTCGGCCTCGATGGGCTGGATCAGGTCGTCAAGACAGCGGTCGCAGATCAGGGTGACGGTGCCTGTCACTTTGAAAGCAAGATCATAGATGTCATGCTTGTGGGTGACTGTCAGCTTTACCTGCAGGTCGGCATCGTGTATGTCAGCGCTTTCCATGTTGACAAAAAACTGCTTGCCCAAGTGATATTCAAACTCTTGAACTCCCTCAGGTATGGTTTTCAACGGAAGGCGGAATTCTGAAAATTTTCCCACGACTGTATTGATTGAAAAAACTGTGCAAAGGTAGGCAAAAAGTTTCAGAAATCAAAACAATGACTTCCAAAACCTTGCATTTCCCTGCAACAGGCGGTTGTTTTACGCCATACAAGGTTGCTGCTCTGCAGGGCGGCAACCTTGTATGAAGCAATTTTGTCGGGGTGAGAAGACTCGAACTTCCGACCTCCACGTCCCGAACGTGGCGCGCTGCCAACTGTGCTACACCCCGAACAATTAAAAATGCGTGTAACGTGGCATCTTTTTGCGACCACAAAGGTAAGCATTTTCCAAATATCCACCAAAAAAATTTTCAACGGACTGCATATTTTTGTGCCCCTTCGGATTTTTTTCGCTAATTTTGCATACCGTCAAAGGCTAATAACAGCCTGCAAACCACTGCACGAGTCTCTCAGACATGACCTCAGCCAACACCATCACAGATTCAGGTTTCATCGGCGCAGACGATATGATCTTTGACAATGTCATACGTCTGGGCGCCGAGATCCACAGCTCTGCCGCAGGATGGCGTCGGGTGATACGCGCCTGGCGCCACGGAAAGCCATGAGAATCCTGGGACGGTCAAACACTCGGAGGGGTAAGTGTGTTGTAAGAAAACAAACATGTCTGAAACCTTTAAAACACACCTCCGACTATGGCTCCGATCGACGACCGCTCACTCATTTTATGGATTGGGATAATGATACTCGTGGTACTCGTTTCAACCACCGGGATGCTCCTCAACCGCTACCTCACCCACCGTACCCACCGCAAGGCCCTTGAAGAGTGGAGACTCAAAGCAGTGAGCGCAGAATATCGAGTGAATGCAGACGGCGCATCGACACATAGTGTATTGAAAAATATTCAAGAATACCGTCAAGAATAGCGTTTCGCTCCATGCGGTTGAAACGGAAGCGGTGCATATTGGCGAAGGTCATCCGCGAAAGACGCCAGGCCAGGAGCGAAGCTTCCTCTCCGAGATAGCGGCGATGGAGCGGGGCCGTCATGCGCCATGTGCCGTCTTCCATGTCAAACAGACTGCCCTGCGTGTAGGTCGAGACATCAGGTTCAATGCCGAGCCGCCTACCGAGATTATAAAGAAAACAGATATGGAAGTTGGCGGTCTGGCGCGAGTCGGCGCCATCGAGAATCCTGACCGCAGCCTCAAGGAATTCATACATCCCTTCATCCGCTCCGCCGCTCTGGAGAACAGCGGCAAGCACCTCGGCCACAAACATGGCTATCATCTGCTTGAAAGGATCGGAATGCAGTTCGACCAAGGGAATCGACTGTACCACCTGCCGCATCGGAAGAATCTCTCGCCCCGGTCGCGGATCACTCGCACATTCCACCAGCGAGAGCGGCATTGTCAGCGCCCGCATGCGCGCCGCACTCTTGCCCGTCCCGGCCGGCAACGCAAAGGCCACACGCCCAAGCTCGCGGCTGTAAGCCGTGAGAATTATCTGGGAGTCGCTGTGTTTTGTCGCTTTCAGAGCTATGAAATGTAGATTCACTTCCTCGGTTCTATATTATATATTAATAAGGTGGTAAAAGCCAGCCGGCTCACTCCGGATGGCCTCAAAAAGTCCGTTCCGGGCCATTTTCAATGCAAAATTAAGGAAAAACGCGAATAAATACTAAAAATTTCTTAAAATATTTGCAAGTTCCGAAAATGCTTCTTAACTTTGCAATCGCTTTTGGGAAGGCCCATTCGTCTATCGGCTAGGACGCAAGATTTTCATTCTTGAAAGAGGAGTTCGATTCTCCTATGGGCTACTAAACTTAATCAGGAAAATAAAATTAACCGATGGCAAATCATAAATCGTCAATCAAGAGAATTCGTCAGACCGAATCACGTAGACTTCGCAACCGTTACTATGCCAAGACTGCCCGCAACGCCGTCCGCAGCCTTCGCAAACTGACCGACAAAGCAGAAGCAGAATCAGCATTCCGCAAAGTAGGCGCCATGCTCGACCGCCTTGCTTCAAAGCAGTCTATCTCTAAGAACAAAGCTGCCAACCTCAAGAGCAAGCTCGCTCACCACATCGCCAAGCTCGGCTAAGAGGTGACAGCAGGCTTGACCATTCTGACAAGCTATCTTGGTTAAGAAAGGGCCCATTCGTCTATCGGTTAGGACGCAAGATTTTCATTCTTGAAAGAGGAGTTCGATTCTCCTATGGGCTACTTGATCTCAGTAAGATCATCGACATAGACGTTGATGATCTTACTTTTTTATACCCTTTAGAGCCGTTTTAATGGCATTTTGTCGGGAAATAGCCACATTAAACAGAAAATAAGCACTCATTTTTTGTGTTTTACAACATATTATCGTATTTTTGTGGCTAAGTTCAATAAATTATCAACAAGGTTCGATGAGTTTCCCATTAAATAGCGCGACAAGCACAGAAGGACGCCGAATGGCTGGAGCCCGCGCACTCTGGCGCGCCAACGGCATGAAGGAAGAGCAGTTCGGCAAACCGATCATAGCCATAGTCAATTCGTTCACACAGTTCGTGCCCGGCCACACACATCTCCACGATATCGGCCAGACAGTCAAAGCGGAAATCGAAAAGCTCGGATGCTTCGCGGCAGAGTTCAACACCATCGCCATTGACGACGGAATCGCTATGGGCCACGACGGGATGCTCTATTCCCTCCCCTCGCGCGACATGATCGCCGACTCCATCGAATACATGGTCAACGCCCACAAGGCCGATGCAATGGTCTGCATATCGAACTGCGACAAGGTGACCCCCGGAATGCTCATGGCAGCCATGCGCCTCAACATCCCCGCCATCTTCGTGTCAGGCGGTCCGATGGAAGCAGGCGATGTCAACGGTCGTGCAGTGGACCTCATCGACATCATGATCGATGCCGCCGACTCTACCGTAGGCGACGAGGCCGTGACCGAACTTGAGCGCAAAGGCTGTCCAACATGCGGATCATGCTCCGGAATGTTCACCGCCAACTCCATGAACTCTCTCAACGAAGCAATCGGCCTCGCCCTCCCCGGCAACGGAACCGTAGTGGCCACTCACATCAACCGCCTGCAACTGTTCAAGAAAGCGGCCGAGATGATAGTGCGCAACACATATGCCTACTACCGCGACGGCGACACCGGTGTGCTCCCACGCAATATAGCCATACGCCAGGCCATGCTCAACGCCATGACCCTCGACATAGCGATGGGCGGCTCGACAAACACAGTGCTCCATCTGCTCGCCGTGGCCCATGAAGCAGGCGCCGACTTCACGATGGATGACATCGACGCGCTCTCGCGCAAGACCCCGGTGCTCTGCAAAGTGGCACCCAACTCCCACTACCACATCCAGGACGTGAACCGCGCCGGAGGCATCCTCTCGATCATGAAGATTCTCGCCGATGCCGGACTCGTAGACCCCGAAGTGAAACGTGTCGACGGCATGACCCTTGCTGAAGCAATGGACCGCTACGCTATCGGAGGCAAAAACTTCGATGCTCAGGCCGATGAACTCTGGAAAAGCGCCCCCGGCATGAAGCGCACCACCGAACTCGGCAAACAGATGAGCTACTACAGCGAACTCGACACAGACCGGACCAACGGCTGCATCCGCGACATGGATCATGCCTATGTAAAAGACGGAGGCCTCGCAGTGCTCAAAGGCAACATCGCCCAGGACGGCTGCGTGGTAAAGACCGCCGGCGTAGACCCAAGCATCTTCCGTTTCAGCGGCCCCGCCAAAGTGTTTACCTCGCAGGAAGCCGCAGTCGACGGCATACTCCGCGACCAGGTCAAGAGCGGCGATGTGGTAGTCATCACCTTCGAAGGCCCCAAAGGAGGACCCGGAATGCAGGAAATGCTCTATCCCACCTCGTATATCAAGAGCAAGCATCTCGGAAAAGAGTGCGCGCTCATCACTGACGGACGATTCTCAGGCGGCACATCCGGCCTCTCGATCGGCCACATCTCGCCGGAAGCTGCCAACGGCGGCAACATCGGACTCGTCCGTGACGGAGACATAATCGAGATCGACATCCCGGCCCGCAGCATCAATGTACGCCTCTCCGACAGCGAGCTCGCTGACCGCCGCAAGGAAGAGGAAGCCCACGGCAACAAAGCATTCACCGCCCGTGACCGCGACCGAAAAATCTCGCTTGCGCTCCGCGCCTATGCCTCTATGGTGACATCAGCCGACAAAGGCGGTGTGCGCCACATCGAAGACTGATCCGCACAGCCCCCTCATAACACTCTTCTCTGCCACATACACAACACACGCTATCAATTTCAGACCCATATAAGTATGAGTGAACGCATCACAGGAGCCGAGGCAATATGCCGCGCATTGCTTGCCGAAGGAGTAGACACTATCTTCGGCTATCCGGGCGGCCAGATTATGCCCTTCTACGACAAACTTTATGATTTCACAGACTCGCTCCGCCACATCCTGACACGCCACGAACAGGGCGCTGTCCATGCCGCCCAGGGCTATGCCCGCGCATCAGGCCGTGTGGGAGTCGTCACAGTAACCTCCGGCCCGGCAGCCACAAACGTCATCACCGGACTCGGCGACGCCAACATTGACTGCACCCCCATAGTGGTCATTACCGGCCAGGTAGGAGTAGCCTCGCTCGGCACCGATGCCTTTCAGGAAACCGACGTCATCGGCATCACTCAGCCTATAACCAAATGGGCCTACCAGATCCGCCGCCCCGAAGAAATTCCCTGGGCGATGGCCCGCGCATTCTACATAGCCACCACCGGCCGCCCTGGAGCCGTGGTGCTTGACATCACACGCGACGCCCAGGTAGGAACTCTCGACTGGAGCTACAAGAAGACAAACTATATCCGCAGCTACAATCCGGCACCTGAACTGCAGCCCGGCGAAATAATCTCGGCCGCAGCACTCATCAACCGCTCGGAAAGACCGCTGATACTCTCCGGTCACGGCGTAATGCTCTCTGAAGCCGAAGCCGATCTGCTTGCTCTCGCCGAGAAAGCCGACATCCCCGTGGCCACCACGCTGCTCGGACTCTCGACCATACCTTCAGAACATCCGCTCAACAAAGGCATGGTCGGAATGCACGGCAACATCGGGCCCAACATCGCTACCAACAATGCCGATGTGATCCTTGCCGTCGGAATGCGCTTCGACGACCGCGTCACCGGAGTGATCAAATCATATGCACCACAGGCCAAGATCATACACATCGACATCGACAGCGCCGAATTCAATAAAAACGTCAAAGCCCACATAGCCATCCACGCCGATGCCAAGACCGCCCTGCGCGCACTCCTCCCCCAGATCAATAAAGCCGACCGCAAGGAATGGCTCACAACCTTCGAACGCCCGGAGAATGTGGAACAGGCCGAAGTGATCGAACGCGAGACCGATCCGAAAGACCTTGGCCCGGAATCTCCGATGCGCATGGGCGAAGTGGTCAGAAAACTGTCTGAGGCCACCGGCAACAAAGCCATCGTGGTCACTGACGTGGGCCAGAACCAGATGATGAGCGCCCGCTATTCGTCCTACACCATGCCCAAGAGCATGATCACCTCCGGCGGCCTCGGCACGATGGGCTTCTGCCTTCCCGCTGCAATCGGCGCCAAACTCGCCGAACCCTCCCGCGAAGTGCTCGCCTTCATGGGCGACGGCGGCTTCCAGATGACCATGCAGGAACTCGGAACCATCCTTGAATACCGCATAGGGGTAAAAATGGTACTTCTCAATAACAACTATCTCGGCAACGTGCGCCAGTGGCAGGCCATGTTCTACAACAACCGCTTCTCAGCCACCCCGATGGTCAACCCCGACTTCGTGGCGATCGCCGCCGCCTACGGCATTCCGGCTGAAAATGTCAGCTGCCGTGCCGAGCTTGACAGCGCCATAGCCCGCATGGCCGCCCACGACGGAGCCTATCTGCTCAACGTCAATATCGACCCGACTGACATGGTCTTCCCGATGGTCACCCCCGGCTCGGCCATTGACAACATTCTTATCAACGCCACAGACAAATACGAGGCCTGACCACCCGCGTCGGCCCAACTTTCAACCGCAAGCCACTATAACAGGATGGAAAAGAAACAACTGTTCACCATATCCGTATTCACCGAAAACCAGGTGGGTCTGCTCAACCGCATCTCCATCATCTTCACCCGCCGCGGCCTCAACCTCGAAAGTGTTTCGTCAAGCGCAAGCTCGGTCCACGGCATACACAAAATGAACTTCACCTGCAACAGCGACCGTGAGACAATGGAGAAAGTCATCAGCCAGATTGAACGCTGCATTGACGTGCTCCGCGCATTCCTCTATACCGATGACGAGATCGTCTATCAGGAAGTGGCCCTCTACAAGGTGCCCACCCAGAAACTTCTCGATGAGAAAGATTTCGAGCGCATCATCCGCGTGCACAACGCCCGCATTCTCGAACTCACCCGCGAGTACACCATACTCGAAAAAACCGGCCACGAGAGCGAGACCCAGGCCCTCTACGAGCTGCTTGCCAAATACGGCATCCTACAGTTCATCCGTTCGGGCCGCATCTGCATCACCAAGTCGCCCACCGAACACTTTACCCGCTATCTCGAAGAGCAGGAAGCGCGAGGCAAGGCCCTGTGTGACACCTCCGAGGAATAAGAGATTGTTTTTAGACAACCTCTAAACCTCTAAAGCCGCACTCTCCGTCACCCCTCCCTACCACACACCCAAAGTTCTCTCCATAAACAGTCATATGGCAGACAAAAGATATACCACAGAATTTTTCTTAACGGCAGCGGAAGTCAACTCTCAGCGCGAGATGCCGCTGTCACGTCTGGTCACCACGATCATCGACACCGCCACGGCCCATGCCAACAAGCTCGGCATAGGTTTCGACCGTATGATCAGCGAAGGGATATCCTGGGTGCTGAGCCGGCTGACTATCGACATTGCCGAAAGCCCGTCGGTCAACCGCACATACCGCATGACCACATGGATTGAAAACGTCAACCGACTCTTCTCCGACAGAAATTTCGAAATGACCGATGCCGAGACCGGACGCATCGTGATCCGCGCCCACTCCACATGGATGGCCGTCAACATGTCAACCCGCCGCCCAGGAGACCTCACACCCATCTGGAAAGGCTTCGACATGGTGGACGGCGCACCGTCAGGCATTGACAACGGCGGAAAACTCCTGCCGCTCTCTGGCTCAGACTTTGAGATGAGCTATCGTTTTGCCGTCTCCGACATCGATGTAAACCGCCACGTCACCACCCGGCGCTACATCGACCTTATCACCGATCTGTGGCCGCTTGAGACCTATGACTCCATGCGCATAAGCCGCTTCGAAGTGGCGTTCAAACATGAAGCCCGCTATGGAGAGACAGCCACAGCCAGCCGCATGGCCCATGCGGAGTCACCGGAGACAGCCACAGCTCAGATCGCCGTGGCCGATACTCCCTGCTGCATAGCGCGCCTGCATTTCAGCGAGCGCTGACAGCCCCTTCATCTCTCCCCTCACAGATTCATTCAGGAACAAATTCATAAAAATATACTAATTCACCTATTCAATTATGGCAAAATTAAATTTCGGCGGCGTTGAAGAAACAGTCATCACCCGCGAAGAATTCCCCCTCGAAAAAGCACGCGAAGTACTCAAGGACGAAACAATCGCCGTGATCGGCTACGGAGTCCAGGGCCCCGGCCAGGGTCTCGACCTCCGCGACAACGGCTTCAACGTGATAGTAGGCCAGCGCGAAGGCAAGACCTATGACAAGGCAGTGGCCGACGGCTGGGTTCCCGGCGAAACACTCTTCTCGATCGAAGAAGCCTGCAAGCGCGGCACCATCATCATGTGCCTTCTCAGCGACGCAGCCGTAATCTCACAGTGGCCTGTCATAAAGGAGCACCTCACACCCGGCAAAGCCCTCTATTTCAGCCACGGCTTCGCCATCAACTGGAGCGACCGCACCGGCGTGGTTCCTCCCGCTGACGTCGACGTCATCATGGTAGCCCCCAAGGGATCAGGCACAATGCTCCGCATCCTCTTCAAGGAAGGCAAAGGCACCAACTCAAGCTTCGCCGTCTACCAGGACGCCACTGGCCGTGCGCTTGACCGCACACTCGCCCTCGGCATCGGCATCGGTTCAGGCTACCTCTTCGAAACCACATTCCAGCGCGAAGCTGTCAGCGACCTCACCGGCGAACGCGGCTCGCTCATGGGCGCCATCCAGGGCCTCCTCCTCGCCCAGTATGAAGTGCTCCGTGAAAACGGCCACACTCCCTCTGAAGCCTTCAACGAAACCGTCGAAGAACTCACCCAGTCACTCATGCCCCTCTTCGCAGCAAAGGGTATGGACTGGATGTATGCCAACTGCTCTACCACCGCACAGCGCGGCGCTCTTGACTGGATGGGTCCGTTCCACGATGCCATCAAGCCCGTGGTCTACGATCTCTACGAGAGCGTGAAGACCGGACGCGAGGCACAGCGCTCCATCGACTCCAACACCCAGGCCGACTACCGCGAGAAACTTGAAGAAGAACTCAAGGCTCTCCGCGAAAGCGAAATGTGGCGTGCCGGTGCTACCGTGCGCACACTCCGTCCCGAAAACGTCTGATCATCCGCATCAGTCACCATATCGTATCGCCCCGGTCTGCGCGCCTTCCGCCAGACCGGGGCTTTTCTGTCGGCCGCGATCAGCCTCAGACCGCAGTCGCCGCCACGGATCATTGAGACAGGCTGTCTCCTGTAACCGTATCTGTCATATCCCCTTCTTAAGCCACGCGCCTGAAAGCAGACGCCAGAGAAAGATCGCCCCGCGGAAACACAGTTCGATGCACATGGCCGTCCATACCCCCGCAAGCCCCATTGTCGGAGCCAAAAGCGCAGCCAATGGCAGACGCACAAGCCAGATGCTGCCGAAGTTCATGCAGGCCGGCACTATAGAGTCACCAACCCCGACCATAACACCATAGCTCACTATCGCCGCCGCAAACATAGGCTCGGCAAATGCCTCTATGCGCAACGACTCTACGCCAAGCGTCTGGATCGCTCCGACGGGCGTCATCAGCTCCATGACCCACGGCGCGCAGACATACATGATAACCCCCATCACCGTCATCATCACCATACCCAGCCCAACGGTGATATAGCCGAAACGGCGCGCTACGTCCATGCGCTGCGCGCCATAGCTCTGCCCCACCAGCGTTGTGGCGGCATCGCCTATCCCGTAGCCGGGCATATAGCATATACTCTCTGCCGTAACGGCAAACGCATTGGCCGCTATAGCCATTATGCCAAGCGGAGCCACTATGACAGTCACCGCTATCTGCGCTCCGCAGATAACGGCATGTTCAAGCGTCATCGGAGCCGATATGCGCAGTGCCTTGCCGATGACCTGGCGCGTAAGCCTGAAACTTCCCGGATGCCCCTTGAGCCTGATGGTCTTCTCGCGTGTGCAGAGAAACCACATCATCAGCCCCGCTGTGACAATCTCCGCCGACACAGTGCCAAGTGCCGCGCCAAGCACTCCGAGACCGGCTCCGGGCACAGTCAGACTGACAGAGCCAAGACCGATTTCACGTGTAGGGAAAATCAGGAAAAAGTTGAAGATGATGTCAAGCACACACATCATCACGTTAAGCCCGCCGGGCACCTTCATATTCCCGACACACCTGAGCATAGCCCCTCCGAGATAATTCATGGTGAGAAGCGGAAGAGCAAGTACAAAAACAAGAAAATAGAGCGAAGCCTTGCCGCATACGGCCTCTGTCCCTCCAAGCCAGACGGGCAGAGGCCACGCTATGGCCGCTCCGACAGCCACAACAGCAAGGCTGAACAGCAGACAGGCCACTATAGACTGACGCAGTATCCGCCGCGCCCCATCATGGTCTGACGCGCCTATACGGTGGGCCACCTGCACGGAAAAACCAACAGTCACCGCCGAACAGATGCCCCAGAAGAGCCACAGACTCGTGGAGACAAGCCCCACGGCCGCTGAATCGTCAGCCCCAAGGCGCCCCACCATCGCCGCGTCGATATACTGCATCATTATGCTCGACAGCTGAGCCATCATTGCCGGCCACGACAACTGGAGTGTCAGCCTGAGCTGACTGCCGAAACTCAGCGGCGCTCCTGATCTGATCAATGAAATGTCTGCCACGCCGCCGGTCAGTTTATATTGTTCATGCAGGCCCCCTCAAGATACCCGCATATCCGTTCGAGCCCTTCTTCAAGAATCTGGCGAGGACAGGCAATATTGATGCGCAGATAAGCTCCGTCGCCATACATCGACCCGGAATTCACCCACACACCGGCCTTGTCAAGCAAGCCGCCGGCAAGTTCATCGGCATCAGATCCGAACTTCGAGATATCGACCCACGGCAGATAAGTGCCCTCCAGCCGAGCCACCGCACACTGCGGAAGCCGACGTCCGAGATATTCGCGCAACAGACAGTAATTTTCATAAATATATGCCCTCAGAGCATCGAGCCATTCACTCCCTTCAGGCGAATAGGCAGCCTTCAGCGCTTCGACTCCGAAGGGATTGACATCGCAGACCTCGTTGATATTTACCGCACGGTCAATCAGCTTACGCTCTCCTGGATCAGCCACGATGATGTTGGCAATCTGAAGCCCGGCAGTATTGAAAGCTTTTGACGGTGACAGACACACGACGGCCGACGGATCAACCGTCCCATAAGGCACATAACGGTAACCCGGCATGGTCAGCTCACAGTGAATCTCATCGCTGACCACTCTCACACCGTTTCTCCGGCAGATCTCCGCCACTCGCTCAAGCTCCTCCCTACGCCAGACACGCCCGGCGGGATTGTGGGGATTGCACAGCAGCATAAGCACGTTTGAGGGATCAGCCGCCAGCCTCTCCAGCCCCTCGAAATCCATCTCATAAGTAAACTCCCCGCCCGGCAGATCGACCCGACGCAGAGGACTCTCCACAATCCGGCAGCCATTGTTGCGGATCGAAGAAAAAAAACAATTGTAGACCGGAGTCTGGACTATCACACCCGACCCCGCAGGCGCAAGAGCCTTGATGATAGCCGATATGGCAGGAACCACACCCGGCACATAGATCACATCCTCACGCCTGAACGGATAAAGATGACGCGAACTGAACCAATCGATAAGAGCACCATAGTAATCATCATCGACCAGAGTGTAGCCGAACACCCCGTGGTCCACACGCCTGCGAAGCGCCTCAACCACACACGGAGCCGTCCGGAAATCCATGTCAGCAACCCAGAGCGGCAACACATCGTCACGCTCATCCCATTTCATGCACCCGCTGCCACGGCGATGTACCACCTTATCAAAATCGAAATCCATACTCATATCGGCAAATCATATACATATTATAATCTGAATAACAAAACACCACCGCCTAAGTTCCATTTACATACCGATCAGCAACCGGCCTCAGTAACAATCCGGCAGTCGGCAGGAGCAAGCACATTACCGTCAATAATGGTCTCTCCTATCCCCGCAGCCCTTATCGAACCGGTGCGCGGATTCTTCACACTCGTGATGCACGAATTCACCGTCGCCTCAAGCGATGAATCCTCAAACGCCAGATCAGCATCATCCGCCATCTCGCAGTCTTCCATCACAAGCCCCTCGCAATAACACAAAGGCTGAGTGCCGGAAATCCGGCAACGCACCAGACGCAGATTGCGCGAATGCCAGCCAAGATACTCACCGGAAAGCTCCGAATCATAGACCGTCACATTATCAGTATTCCAGAACGCATCCTTCGACTCAATCCTCGCATTGCGGATCACCACATTCCGGCAATACTGAAACGAATAATTCCCCCTCTGCAGATAACCGTCAATATCAATATCCTCGGAATGCATGAACAGATAATCGGCATTCCCCACCTCCACATCACGCAGCTTCACCCCGCGGCAATGCCACAGAGTCTCCTGCGCATCCGGAATCTTCACACGTGTCAGCGAAAGATTCTCCATCTCGCGAAACATCTTCGGAGCCTCGACCAGCGTATCGGTCATCACAAGATTCCTCGAATACCACAACGCCGCACGCGCCCCCGGAGTGAACAGACACAAACTGATCTCAAAACCGTCCACATGCCAGAAAGGATACTTCCCCTCAAAACGGCAGCCCTCGGCCACGACATCAGAACAACACTTCAAAGCCGACTCCCCGGCATGGACAGTCACACCCTCCAGCCGCAGACCCTTCGAAGCAAAAAGCGGACGTTCACCGCCGAATTCCTCATCACGGATAACATTCATAATCTCTTTATTCATCTTATTTACATTGCAAAATTACTAAAAAGTCAGAAAACACAGACCGGTCACCACTCGTCAACACACATCGCCGCCGGCCACACTGCAAAATTACAACCGCCCCGCCACACTCCCCATACCCTAAAAACGGAATTCACAACCCATATTCCCGATAAAATCCACCGCCCACAGCCCACCTTCCCTTCCCCACGTTCACACCCATCAGCCACAACATCCCACCCCACCTACCACATCAGCCCAACCCCGACCTCCGCGCCCATCTCCACACACCATCTCACACCCTTTCATATCCCCCTTAATACATATACATCCATTATCTATGCCCCTATCTATACTTGTACCTACCATCTATACCCGGTCTATCTATTCTATACCCGGTCCATATCCATCCCCGATACAACTATTATCTATACCAGCCAATATCCATCCACCTCGAGGCCAATCACCATACCTTCCATACCTAAAATTCATAATCCGACACCCTCTCAGCTCAAATTTTCAGCCATTTTTACCCATTTCAAGCCCATTTTATCCCATTTGAATGCCCATTTCGCCCCATTTGCCTAAAAAAATGCAAAAAAGCTCATTAAAAATTTGCAGGAATAAAAAAAACTCCCTACCTTTGCAACGCAAAACAAAAACGGTGCCATAGCTCAGTTGGTAGAGCAAAGGACTGAAAATCCTTGTGTCCCCGGTTCGATTCCTGGTGGCACCACCCAAGCAAAGATTAAATCGCTAATTCTCACAGAGTTGGCGATTTTTCTTTTAGTCACTACAGGGCGTAGTCACTATAATAGTCACTATCTAAATCGCTATAAACCACGATAAATCGGCTTGATTAAACTGTATTAAAAAGTAGCGTTTAATTCTAAACCCAATTAAATTCTACATTAAATTCTCTGCAAAATAATAGTGACTATCGGCGTGGTGCGCTGAGATAGTCACTACTTCATTCTTACATTGTAAGTCGGGTGCCGGACTGACGGTCGTCGATGTCATCGTAGCGGGAACGGTTGCCGACTTCGTGCTCGCGCTTGTAGCCGGATGAGCCGGAACTGACATTGAGGGAAGATAGTGCGTTGGCAAGATTGAATGTGAACACTTGCGAGATTTCCGGGGAGTAGTCCTGTGGACGGGAAGGGAAAATACGGACTCCGGCTTTGGATTGGGTATTCTGTTTTATCCTGTCTTTAACCGCCTCGGCATCCCTTCGAGTAAGATGCAGCATGGCTATTGACATCAGGAAGTCTTGTCTTGCTTGTTCATCGGCATGTAGAGAGCGGAACTTGGCTTCCTCCTCCGAAGTTAATTCGATCAAAGGTATATAGCCGTCAGTCAAGGCAGCGCGGAGGCAATAGTTGCCGTTTCTATGTTTGACAACTGCCATGCCCTTTATCCTCTCTTGATGGTTGTGTATAGGATAGCGTATGAGATATTCGGTCAGTATCTCCTCGGAGAACATCGTGGCCGCTATTGTCAGGCCTACATCTTCGCGCTCGTCGTCTTTCACGCCGTTATACCATGCGTACTGCCTCGGTGAGATTGGTTTGCGGTACGTCGAGCCGTCTTTGACATTGATGAGCATATAGTTCCCTCTGCTGTCTTTGCCCACCTCGACAGTGAACAGGTCGCGGTACACGTCAAGCGGCGATGGTTTCCTTTGTGGTTTGATGGCGAAATCAATAAGCTCCGACAGTTTCATCACCTTGCTGCCGTCGAAGGCAATCTTTTCGGCATGGTCGATTATACTGTAGCCTCTCACCCTGCCGTCCTTGTCCTTCTGAAAACTGATGTCTATACCAAACTTTGTCTTGAGAACATCGATAAGAGTCTGTATGCGCTGGCAGTTCTCCTCGCTCAACGGTTTGCCGTGGTTGTCAAGTATTTTGCGGATGTCGGTATTCAGTTTTGCTTTTACTGGCTTTCGCTTCTTACCTTTTGACACTTTGACATTATCGACATTTTGACATTTTCCCTCGGCTATCTCGCCCTTGTATTTCCGGATTATAGCGCGAAGCTGCGTAGCGCGGTCTTTGCGCTTCGGGCTGTTTTTGGTGATTCGATTGAGAATGTCGCCGATGGCGATATTTCCGGCATTGCCGCCACACTTGAACAGTCGGTAGCCATCGAGCGATTTCTCTATCTTGTAACCATGAGTCTTGACGATATTGGCAAACTGCCCCTCCGTTTCGTAGTCGTAGCCGAGAATTCGGTCGATATCTTTCTTGATGTCAGGAGAGAGTATGCGATTTGCGCACTCGTTAAGCCTGCGCCTGTCCTGATGGTCAGAAATGGCATAACCGTTAGGCTTTATTCTCGTCGAGAGAATATGCACATGGTTGTTGCCGGTATCATGGTGGGCGTAAACAAAATACGGCTGACGGGCATAGCCCATACCCTCCATAAGTTCACGCGCAAAGTCGGTAAGTTCTTCCGGCGACATGGCGCGTCCTTTCACGGAGGCCGACACGTGGAACTGGAAACGTGTTGTCTTTGTATTGCCGTAGGTCTTAGAGTTTTCTTTCATATACCTCTCGACTTCAGCCGAGGCATCAAGGCCGAAGCGGTGCAGCGTCTCGACATTGTGGCGCAACGCCTCGCTGACATTCTCCATCGCCATAAGGGTTGCCACACCATCAGCAATCTTCTTCTCGTTATATCGAGCGCCGGGGAAACCGCCGCCGGACACATCGTTGAGTTTCTTGACTATCATTTTCCTGATATTATCATGTTATAGAGGTATGTCAGCATCTGTTGGATTTTATCTGTACCCTCGCAAAACAGACCGAAGGGAAGAAGATCTGCCGCCCGCAACGAGTAAGGATTCATTTTCTGCTGCTCGTTGATGTGCTTTGCAACCTGATTGGTGTTGGTGCCGGTCCTTTCGATGAGCTTGATAGCGGACTTGATCAAAGCAATCATACGGGGATTGTCTCGGTCAGCCATCGGCTGCTCTTCATATTTGAGTGTGGCACAACGTACAAACGCACTCAGATTACCGTCGGTGTATCGGTCGGCTCTTGACTGCATTTCTGCGTGGGTCTGCGAATCGACACGTATTTTTATAGTGATGGATTTTTTATCCGGCATAGAGATTAACTTTTTAAGATATTATGGTTTGATAGATTGGTTGATTGAATATCTGATACAATGAAGACTATATGACTTGGTATAATGATTGCTTGATGATTTGATGAACTGATACCTTGATGATATAATATCTGGTTGTCTCGATTGTCTGATTATCCAATGCTCCATTACCCGATGACTTATTGTCCAATGGCTCATTATCATATTATCCAATGTATCGATTATCCAATGTGACGATGACCGATTAACCGAAGTATCACGGTTCATGATAAATGTGTTGCTTGATAATATATCAACCGCAGATTTTCAGTTTTTCATCATTCATTTTTCAGTCTATCATCGTTCACGGACAATGTATCATTAGATAAAAGACTGCGAGTTTCGAGCGGGATTGACCCTCACCTCGGGGGAGGCGGGATAGCCGTTGTGGACACAAGCGGCATATCTTGCAGAGCAAGTTCGATACTCCAAATCTGGCGTGAGCAACCGGGGTATCTCAGTCAGTTCGACATCGGTCGAAAATGTCATAATGTCAAAAGTTCATAGTGTCAGCGCATGGGTCATATTTTGCGATAGCAACCGTGTGACTTTTTCTTCACGAATCCTCGGCCTCCGTCTCTTAGGAATCTCTTGACCGAAGATTCCGAGATTCCGAGTTGCAGGGCTTCCCTGACTGCCTCGGCTGTGGTGAACGAATCCCTGAGGTTTCCGAGTAACTCGGTGAACCGGTTGTCAAGGATACCGGTTTCAATCTCCGGTGCAATCCGGCTCTCCATGTTTCTGAAATATTCGGTGAGCCTGATGGCGAGTTCGGCAGTTCCCGGTTCAATTTTATCCATGCCCGATTCTCCACAGATACAGTGCATAATCTGTATGACCAGGCAGAAGCGGACGAGATAAGTTTCCAGTTTGCCGCACAACGCCCTGACAGCATCCGAATCCGTTTCAGCATAGACCTTGTTATTGACCTCGTCTTTCCACTGAATTATGCGGAGCTTCGACTCTTGGGAAAACAGTAGCTCTATTGAGGTTGCTTTTCCCTCTTGGTCTGTTGAAGGAGTAGCGGCTACCACCTTTCGGATAATTCGCTCCCATTCTTCAAGAACGCTGTCAGGCATGGCGGTGTCGTTCCACGACGGCATCTTGTCAATTTCGGGATAGACTTTCAGGAATCGAGATGAAAAGCCATTCATCATTCGCTTGCCGCCGAACTGTTCGCCCAGACGACCGGGCTGTGTAGTGCCAATAATAGAACAATAGGGATTGGCGAGGAAGATATGCTCGTTGTTTGACTTTCGGCTGTACTTGAAAGGCGTACCGCTGAACAGACTGAGAAAGTAGCCCTCGTCCGAACCGTTGTAGCGGTTGAAATTGGAAAGAAGGCTGTCTATCTCATCCTTGTAAATCAGCACTCCGCGCGGATTGTCGCGCAAAGCTCCGATAAGAGCCTCTACGGTGGAATCAACCACTACATGGCATTTTCGCTTAGGCATCTTCATTTCTTCAGGAAGAGAATGTCTCTCACGCTGCTTTGCCGACATGCGTTCCCATCGGCGGTAGGTTTCCATCTCCTTGCAGTAGATCATGTCATACTCTCCGTCGAGTTTGAGAAGAGGTGCGACCGCCTGTTGCAATGGCGGAGTCTTGCCGCAGCTCGGCGAGCCTACAAGCACCATGTAGATTATCGGTCGGCTTACCCATCCTGTCATGAAGCGGACTGACCAAGTGTTGCCCATAGCAGCCGCGAATACTGTAAGGAATGAAGCCGAAGTGAAATCGACATTATAGTTCTCATACTCCTCAAGAGCCTCTATTATGTCGCGGATTGCTTTCGGAAATATCTCCAAAGGGAAAGAAGGAGTTTCGGTAGTTTTACCGGAATCGCTGGTAAAGGCAATGCTATCCTCCTCGATCAATCCACATCCGGCTTCCATCGGAAAACGTGGATGGTTATAATAGCCATTCGCTTTCATGATGCTCAGATATTGATGTTACGTTGTCCGAGGGCTTTGCGTACCTCATATTCCGGGTACATAATCTTGTTGCCGGTCTTGACAGGTTTGAGGATACCTTTATTTGCCCAGTGCCAGAGTGTGGCATCGCATACGCCAAAGAGTTCCTTTACCTCGGCTTTGGTGAGCATACGTTCTTTCTTGGCTGCCTCAACCATCGAGCCGAGTTCATCCTTTGCGCGGCGGATCAAGTCCTCCGAAAATGCTTTGAGGTCTTCGGCGTTCATCTCTACCTTGACATGGGCCCGACCCTCATTGAGCATATCTAATAAATCTCGCATTTTTGTTTTGATTGCCGACATTGTTCGACGCTTCTACTGGCGGCATAAGACAGAAACGCCACCGCTCCGAAATGGAACGATGGCGCAAAAGTATAGCGTAATTTCTTGGATTAAAAAGAATTGATGGTTCGTTAAGTTCGCGAACTATAAAACGAATCAAACGAATCGAAAAGAGGCTATTTCAGTCTACTCCATCTGGGTCAATTCGTAAAACATCGGTCTTTATAGAGTCAATAGCGAAGCGATGTTCTGGCTCGTCTTTGATAAATCGCTTACGATTGGGAGATAAGTCTTGTAGCGTGTTTACGCTCTTCTGCACCTGACGCTCGCCGACGATTTTGCATTCAGGGAATGTGGCGGATAATATCTCGACAAATCGTTTGACAGGTGTTGACGGATCCAGCTCGCCAGACTCGACAAGTGCGACATATAAGTGCGCTATGTCAACGCCACGGATATGTGTTTCTATCCATTTGCCAATGCGCTTAACAATCTCACTGCCGTGAGATGCCAAAAGGGAAAGAAGGTCATGAGGAAATCCCGCGTTCTCTATAATTTTAGCAGTCGGTTTAGACTCGTCGATGCCCTCCAACGCCCAATCAGCCAAATTGCCGTTATCTACACTCATGCGATAATCAAGATGCTCCTTCAAATCCTTGCGCGAGCGTCGTTTATCCTCTACCTCCCTCGCAAGAAATGTCTTCATGAACTTTGCAAGCTGCCACTGGTACTGTTTGTTGTCAATCGACTCTGCCGCTTCCTCAATATTATCTATCATCATTTCAGAAGAGCGTCCATATTTGAGCCATGCGGCAAAGGGCAACCGGTATTTAGCCCATTCGCTCCCTTCTGCCTGTTCGCCAAATATCTTCTCAGCAAAATCCGACTCTTGAAGAATCTTCAAAAGCTCATCCAAGTCCAGATTGTCAAGGTTAATCATATTCTCCAATCGCTTCTGAAACTCCGGCGACGAAAGAAATGCTGCTGCACCCAACAAAAACACCTCCAGCGAGTCCGCTTCGCCCATCGCCGCAGCAAACTCGCCATATTCCTGCGGATGCTCCTCCATCCACGCCTTCAAATCAATCTTTCCATCCTGATTGCCTAAGTTATCTTGCTGATTTTTCATAGTGAAATTTCTAATTCATAAAGTAATAACGCGCAAAGGTCAAAAAAAGATAATAGTACTTTGAACGATAACAGCGACAACACATAAGTTCCGACAAGCAGTGCAGTATCTTCAATCCAACCCTCGGACAAGCAACACCCGACCATGAGAACGAGCAACGCTCCCCGCGCAATCCAAAATTGTTTGTTGTTTTCTTGCATATAATACTGAATCAAGACATATAATCCATTATTAACGACTTGTTCTCTGCAAAACACTTACGAGCTCCAATGTTCAACGCTCCGAGTGCGCGTGTTCCACTCTCACTTAGATAAAAGAATGGATATTCGATTGTTGCTCTGAACATCTTACCCTTATATTTCAACATTATCTTGTACTCCTTTCTTACACCATCAAAGTTGATGCTTTTCATGGCGCATCCTTCCGGTAATAGTTTCTTTACCTTGCCTATAATGATATATTGCCTCATCCAATTCTCATATAGGAACATTCCGTTTGAAATAATGAATACTATGAAAAGAAAGATTAAACCAACCGAAATTGTGTGCCAAGAGATGCTTTCCTCATTATGCAAACCAATAATCAGCAAGATTAAACATAATATCAGGCTAATGGCTAAAGTCCATGAGATAGAGAATAACACGCTGTCTGATAGTGCATACTTGAAAAACGAATAGTAATCCGTTTTATCTCCACTCCAAAATCGTTTATCGGTCAGTTTCATCGTTCAAAAAATATAATTGCGAATGAAAAGATATAGAGTGCAACTACTAAAATCCACATACCGATTTTCCATCTCAGTCTTGTTTTATCTGGTAATTTCCCAAAACGGATATAATATCGTTCACTCCATTTCCCAAAGTCCGTGAACCAGACGAATATGAAATAAACAGCAAGTATAATCCACACCAATGTGAAATTATGCCATAGGAATATTATTGAAAGGCATAATGCCGTCACAATCCCACCATCCAAAAGCCTGACATCATAACTGCCGGGCATGGTATCTTTCTTGTTATTTCTACCGAGAGCCATCAATGCGTATGCACGTATCTTGACAATGTTGTTGAAAATGGATACAAATACATTTCTTATCTGAATGATTGCCTGTTCACGTTTGCACCAACGACTGATAGAAGTATAGCTGTCACTGAATATTCCGCTTTGAAACATACAGCGGTTTTTATTCTTGCGCGCTTCTCTGATTATCGCCAGAGCATCATCTTTTTTATCATTATGGATCAGAGCCATAAGATAAAGAAGTCGGTCGGGGTCATGATCCATCTTTGATTCATCGGGATAAAAGAGGTCGGCATCAGGGTTATCCGCTATAAACATTGTTATTGCAGCAGTTGCATCATTAAATACCTGTTCAAATTGATTTTCAAGCTTGCTCTTGTCGGTCGTTCCTTTAATATCATAAGTAGCCAGCACTTGCCCTGAAAGAGAGTATACTCCTGTTCCGCGCAGGCTCATAGGCTCTTTCTTGTTTTCAGATGCGTCCCATATATCCCACCATAAGTCATCGGCATACAAGGGTTTGACAGTGAGACGGGCTTCATCTGTCAGAAAAGATAGGCAGAAGAAGTAGCCACTATCAACCTTAAAGTTGATATAGGAACTTTGTCGAAAGCCATATTTGCGGCTCACGCTGCGCCTCACATCAGCTGCAATTTTCTGAATCTGCTTGCTTTTCACTTAGTGTTTTAACTTAAAAACGAATAGTATTTCTATTCTCCTTGGCCGACAAAACATCTGACTTTTCCACAACGAGCATCCCTAATTGAAGCTTATCGGAAAAATGTATTAATCCATCAGTAGAGTTTATTTTAACAGTAGGCAACGAATCTCCATTCTTATACTCGTTATTAGTCTGTTCATTATATATGGGTGATTGGATGTATGCTTTGTTACAGATACTGTCATATACTCCGAGAAATGGCATACCAATCCTTAAATCATTTTTATAGATTTCAAAAGAATCAACATCTATTTCCAGAACATAAACATCACGATACATAGTGCCATAATCGTAAAGTAAGTCTATTGAAACGACCTGACCGGAAAGATAATATTCAGAATTTGCATGATAGATTTCAAAAATCCTCCGTATGTCATTATTATTTGAGATTTGCCTGTGACAGCCAGAGGCCCACAATAGCATACCCATTATAGAAAATGCTAACGTAACAATAATGTATGTGCTTGTTTTATATTTCATATGCAAGTATTATAATTAATTACCTCCGTTTCCATCTATCATATCTTGTTTTGACACAAGGTCTAAAAACTCTATCTTTGCTATGTCTGCGGCAATAGGGATTAAAGTCAGTTTCACGTTATAATCTTTTCGTAAATCCTCAACACCAGAGTATTCACTAAGATTGAAAGTCCGACTGAATGATTTGCCATTATATCTGAAATAAATTTCACCAATACGAGATATTGAGTAACCGTTTAAGGGTGTTTCAATAGCAAAGCTGTCTTTCTGTTTTGCAATAATATTAAGAGTAGCAAAACTGATAACTGCCAATGAAAGGCTCGATAATGTTCCACCCTTGACCCATCGGCTTGACTTTGATTGTTTTGGCACTACGAAACTGCCGATTGTCAATAAACAAACGGCCCAAGTAGTCCAATCATACATCTGACAAGTAATAAGGAAGCCTCTCGACAACCATATCGCTATCCCGAATAATCCTATTATTGCCCAAAGGGTATAATCTATCGTCCGAGTGCGAACAGCCTTATATATCTCCGTGCCGATGACATAGATGATAATGGCTATTAATATGTATCTTAAGACTTCTTCCATATAAATTTAGAATGGAGTATAGTTATTGCTAAGTGGCAATTTATATTTGTAAAGGGCTGCGGTTCTTAATACGGACACAGATGTGTAGTTAAATACGAATTGTCTGTCGCGAGAGTTTAACTCGATTCTTTCTAATGCGGACGAAAAATTCTCAGGTAAAGGAGCAATTATAAAAACTTTGGATGTATCTGTGGCATAAACGCCAACATAATCATCCGATGAACGAATTTCGTTCCTCAATATCTCAAATCTTGTTGGCACTATCTCTATAAGGCAATAAGGGCCTCCGACTTCCTGCAGGTTAATTACATTCCCTTCAATGTAATATTCAACTCTTGCAAAATAGTTATCCTGACTATTTTTATAATCTTGAGTGAAATACGAGAATATTCCAACGAGGCAAATTAAAGCAATCAAGATGCATGCCAATCCACCCAATATCCATAACGATATTTTAATACCTTTCTTCATCGCTTGCCTCCTTTCCTATAAATACATTGATTTGGTACTACGTCTGATTCGGTATTGTATCCGGTGAAGAATGGCATTACATAATCCGTAAGGTCGTGCTCTATATCATCCCATAGATTCATCACATCGGTATCTGAAGTGATACTATACCATCGGTCTTCGTTTGTCGGCAATAAATCCCCGATTCTCTCCCTGACGGCGCACTCATATTCTTTTGGGAAAGCGGGTCCGACTCCGGTGTGCTTGAAATCCTCATGTTCAAGCCAAAATCGCTCTGTGTATATGCCGAGGTTGAGTGTGAATCGTATTTGGCGGGCATTATTCCATTTGTCATTCTGAATGTTCATGCAATAGCCTATCGAGCCGTTGCTCTTGAAGAAATGGTTGCCGCGCTTCTTGAAATCATCCTCCTTTAGGAAATCTGCAATCTTATCAAATATAAATTTGCGCTTCTCTTGAATATCCATTTTAGGCAATGATGGTTTATCAAATCGAATCATGATGCCTAATGCCAGTAAAACAACAGCCCCGAAGAATGGAGTGTGCCATGTAATAGTCCACTCGGTAGGACTGCTGTATCGACCGGTCACGATGCTGGTTGAATCAACGCCGGTTACAAACATGAAGATTCCTATGCAAAGCATTATCGCCGAGCATACCATAAGGATGATGAATCCTTGACGTTGAATCCTATTACCGTTGCGATTCATGTGCTAAAAGTTATTGCCTTACCATTGCTGTATTATGTAAATAACCGATATATAATCCAATAAAGAAAAGTATTGCTGAAAGGACTGGATATAAAATCGCGAGCGTTTGATACATGGTCTTATCATAAATATCATGCTCTTGGGCTATTGTTTTATATTGTTTTCTTCTCAAAAACAGCCACCATGAGACCGCCAATCCGAGAATGAACATAGCGAAAATGGTCATTTTTATATCATACTTCTGCAAAATGACAAGCCCTATCACGTCAGCAAAAATTGCTATAAAACCTACTATACCAAATAGAGGAACCAAGAGACACAGCACAGCCAAAACAGGCACAAAGGATTCATCATTTTCTTTGCGCTTCTGCCACCAATAATATTGGTAAAATAAGGCTCTTAGCAGTTTCATTTGAGTCTATTATCTGTAATTAAGCAAAGTTACAACTAATAATCGACATTCGGTGTGACAAATGTCCCATCAGGGTATGAAAATCAGCGCGGAGATTAGCCGTTACATAATCATTCAGCACCGACAGGTCAATCCTCGGCATGAAGTCGTTAAGCCGTGCATATTTCGGGGGTTGTTTCGTCTTATCCTCAGTTGTTCTTGTTGATTAGGTTGACGATGACTTTTACCATTGTGTCCTTTTCCTCAGTGCGGCTTTCGGCTATCATCAGGGTGAGGGCAACGAGTGTGTTGTCGGCGATGCGTTTGGTGCCGTCTCCGTTGTAGAGAATGCCGTTGCCGTTGAGAAACCACAGGAATAGAGTTGCGGCAATGCGTTTGTTGCCGTCGCTGAATGAGTGGTTTTTGGTAACAAGGTACAGGAGCATGGCAGCTTTTTCCTCCACTGAGGGATATAGGTCAACGCCACCGAAGGTCTGGTAAATCTGACCGATGGAGCTTTTGAAGGAATCGTCCTTTTCGTTGCCGAACAATGTGCTGCCACCGAATTTCTCATGTAACTCGCGGATGACTTCCATGGCGTTTTCGTAAGTGGCATGAAACGACTCTTTACCGGTGGTGTCCTCGATCTTCAGTTCCTGATAGTCGTAGCGGTCAAGAGTGTCGAGGGCGTATGTGTAATCGACAACAACATCGAGCAATGAACGGCTGTCCTCCGTAAGCCTTTCCTGATTTTGGATTGTGCGGCCGAGCACTTTTATCAACTGACTAAGCTCGTCATATTTCTGTGCAGCTATCCGCTCGTTTATGGCATAGCCTTGAAGAAGATACTGCTTCAAGATCTTATTTGCCCAGATGCGGAATTGAGTACCACGTTTGGATTTAACGCGATAGCCAACAGAGATAATAACATCAAGGCTGTAAACCTGAGTCGGTTTGTACTTCGACAGAGTATTATGCAAAATTTGCATATTACTCTCTTTCTCCAGCTCGCCTTCCTTGAAAACATTAGAGATGTGGCGGGCAATAACTGACTGATCTTTGTCAAAGAGTTCGGCCATCTGCCCTTGGCTCAACCATACGGTATCATTCTGAACTGTCACATCAATCGACATATTTCCGTCCGGCGCCTGATAGATTACGAGCTGTGAATTATTTGTTTCCATATTCAAAATTACAATTTATATTTTGATTTGTAGCTGTTTCCGAGTAATAATAGTCAAAATACTTCGGATTTTGCTCCGTTGACGATTGCGTCTATCTCGTCGGCGATTTCGTCCGAGGAGAGCTTGATATAGTCCATAAATGTCTTTTGGGTCTTATGTCCGCTGACGTGCATCATCTGTACGATGGAGTATTTGTGGGTTAGGTACATGTTGGTGATTCCGCTACGGCGGGCTGTGTGGGTTGTCACGCACTTGTAGCGAGGCATTGTCACCTCTCCCTTTTCGTTGTGCTCGACAACGAGCTTGCCGTCCTCCACCAGTTTCTTCTGCTTTTGAGTAAGTTTGGTTACTACCATCTTGGCTAAGTCGGGCACTTTATCGGACAACTCCTTCAGAATCTCCTTTATGTAGCGGTTGAGTATCACGTCAACAACATAAGGGAGATTGTAGTTGTATTTTTCGCATATAGCCTTTAGGTTGGGATTCATTATAGGAATCTTTACCTCGTTGCGGGTTTTCTTCTGAATGAGGCGTATTACCGGTGTTCCTTTGGCAGTAGTGGTGAAACAATCCTTGTCAATGTCGTTGTAATCGCTCACGCGTTGACAGGTGTAGCACCCGACAAGAAATATATCGCGCACCTCTTCCTGCTTGCCTGATAGTGGCATTTCATACAATGCCTGAAGCTCTGCTTCGGTAAGGTATATTTCAATAGCCTTGTCTTTCTCTTCAATTTTCTTTTTTGCGAAATATTGCAGGGCGCGGTCATTGTTGTGTATTCCGTCGGCATAGGCATAGCTGATGATTGCTCGTAGATCGACCAGGTATTTATTCTGCGCAGTCACCATATAATCTTTCTTCTCCATAAAGTTTAGGAATTTGGTGACGAATGCACGGTCTACATCATGCCATGTGTAGCGATGCTTTCTGTCAAACAGGTCATATAGTTTCCGAAAGCTATTCCATGCCTTCACAGTGCCTGGCGCGTATCTGTCATGACCATTAAGCCTGGCACCGCTCTTGATTTCATTGCAAAATCGGTCTATGAAATTCCATATTTTGGCGCGTTCAGCATCGATGCCCTCCTTTATCAGGCGCTCCTGCTCTTCCTTTATGCGTTCTTCCTCGCGTTGCCGTTCCTCCTCTTCACGCTTAGCTTTCATTATGGCTTCTGCTTTCTTCGGATTGGCGATAGAGAGGATCTCGGCCTCAACATGTGACTTATCGAAAGACATGCCCTCGACTTCCGACTTTACTACCAGTTCAATCCTATTGAGCGAGTCGTGTAGATTGAAGTTCGCCCTTTGATGTCGCATCCATTTTTCAGGACACGACAAAGCCTCTTTCCACTCTGCAACATTCACACGTATCTGAGAGGAAAAGAGCGTATCGACTTTGTGTTTCTTGTTCTGCACCCTAAAGAAAAGAGTTGCGATTTCGTTCTTCTCGTCCTGCTTGCGGATGAAGAACCGGGAAAGAGATTTTGCCATAGAATCCAAGGTTCGATTCCCTTATGAATCGGACACTGCAAAGTTAGTGACTTTTCCCGAATAGTCACTACAATAGTCACTATAATTTCTAAAATAGCCGCTATCTACCTAAATTGAGAATTGTTTAATTCGGCTTAATATCAGTATATTAGTATATATTTGAATTTAATCCGATTGATAATAGTTTAACATTTATATTGCTGGTGGCACCACGAAAAAACTCGACTTCGGTCGGGTTTTTTGCTTATATAGCAGATTATCAGCGGATTACTTACGCCCCGTCGGTAGTCAATTTTCAAACAATGTCGGCACAAATGTAGGCTCAAA
>NZ_PUEC01000013.1 GCF_003024805.1 Duncaniella muris | reverse complement strand
GGCAATGCAGATTATTAAAGAGCATGTCGACAAAAGTAGTCTGAAGAAAAGACGCTTCAAAGCGAGCCTTTCCAACGACTATCTGACCGATATGCTACTTAAAGCAAAATTTTGATGCGGTTGCCCTGGCACAGCAAAGGCTCTCCGACAAGCCTTGAACGGCAGTCTGAGAGCCTTGATTATCTTAACTATAAGTGCGGACCGGATCAGATGGTGCGGCCGGGATAGGCCTTGAGAGCTTCGGAAAGGATCTTCATGGCGCGGGCCAGGTCAGCCTTGTTGAGCACGTAGGCCATGCGGACTTCATCGTGGCCCATGCCGGGAGTGGTGTAGAAGCCTGAGGCTGGGGCCATGAAGATGGTCTCGCCGTTGAGATCGAAGTCTCTCAGACACCACTGGCAGAAGTCATCGGCATTGTCGACCGGAAGTTTGACCACGGTGTAGAATGCGCCCATCGGTATCGGGGTGTAGCAGCCGGGTATCTTATTGATCTCATCGATGAGGAACTTGCGGCGC
The DNA here is from genome assembly GCF_003024805.1 of Duncaniella muris. Taxonomy (GTDB): domain Bacteria; phylum Bacteroidota; class Bacteroidia; order Bacteroidales; family Muribaculaceae; genus Duncaniella; species Duncaniella muris. The sequence goes on along the minus strand of NZ_PUEC01000013.1, from coordinate 92,546 downwards.
TCCACATATTCATTATATGTGGCGAGCATGTAGTCAGGCGTGGTGTCGATCGAGGCTTCGGCCACGATCTGGCCAAGCAGAGGCGGGCTGAGACGCGCCTGGCAGAATTTCATGACATTGGTCTTGAGTTCAGGATGCTTGGTGATGAGCGCGCCGACGCGGATGCCGCATTCGTTGTAGCGCTTTGAGACGGAGTCGACCAGCACCACCTGCTCCTCTATTCCCGGCAGATGGAAGGCCGAGATGTAAGGGGCACCGGTGTAGCAGAATTCGCGGTAAACTTCGTCAGAGAAGAGGAAGAGGTCATATTTCTTGACCAGATCGCGGATCTGGAGCATCTCTTTCATGGTGTAGAGATAGCCGGTCGGGTTGTTTGGATTGCAGATGAGTATGCCTTTGGTGCGCGGGGTGATCAGTTCCTCGAATTTTTCCACAGCGGGAAGGGCGAAACCCTGGTCGATGTTCGATGGAACGGTGACAATCTTTGCGCCGGCCGAAATGGCGAAGGCCATGTAGTTGGCATAGGCAGGTTCGGGGACAATGATCTCGTCGCCCGGATCAAGACAGGCCATGAAGGCGAAAAGCACAGCTTCGGAACCACCGGTGGTGACTATGATGTCATCGACATCCACGTCAATGCTGAAGCGGTGGTAGTATTCACGAAGTTTTTCGCGGAGCGACATGAGTCCGGCCGAGGGACTGTATTCAAGCACCTTGCGGTCAATATTTTTCAGAGCTTCAAGACCCTCAGGAGGAGTCGGTACATCGGGCTGGCCTATGTTGAGATGATAGACCTTGATTCCACGTGCTTTGGCATCATTTGCCAGAGGGGCAAGACGTCTGATCGGCGATGCAGGCATCAGAGTGCCGCGTTCGGAAACTTTTGGCATAGGCTTCAGAGAATGTTTTCGTTGATGGTGATAAAAATTTCCTTGTCGACAGGGGTCAGCTCCTTGTGTCGGCGCGCCATCATGCGGGTGGCGGTGTCAAAGAAGCGGTCCATGATCACAGGCTTCATGCCGAGAGTAGACCCCTCGGTGAACGAGGGTATGAACGTGCGCGGGAAACCGGCTCCGTAGAAGTTCACGCCTACGCCGACAACCGTGGCGGTGTTGAACATCGTGTTGATGCCGGCCTTCGAGTGGTCGCCCATTATCAGGCCGCAGAACTGCAGGTCGGTCTTGATGAAAGAACTTTCAGCCATGCTCCAGACTCTGACAGGGGCATAGGTATTCTTGAGATTCGAGGCGGTGCAGCCTGCTCCGAGGTTACACCATTCGCCTATCACGGCGTTGCCGAGGAATCCGTCATGTGCTTTGTTTGAGTATCCGGTCATTACCACGTTGTTGAGTTCGCCGCCCACTTTGCAGTATGGGCCGAGGGTTGTGGCGCCGTAGATCTTGCCGCCCATGTTGACCACGGCATGTTCGCAGAGGGCTATCGGGCCGCGCAGACATGCGCCTTCCATGATTTCGGCGTCGCGGCCCACATAGACCGGGCCTTTGGTCACGTTGATGATCGCACCCTCTACCGTGGCTCCCTCTTCGATGAAAAGCTGCGAGGGGTCGCCGATCAGGCGGCAGGTGTCGCTCAGAGGCTGCGACTCGCGTCCGGCAGTCAGGCTGGCGAAATCGCGGCGCAGGGCTTCGTCGTTGAGCATGAAGATGTCCCAGACGTGGTTGAGGGCAAGCGGATTGCCTTCATAGGCCTTGGTTTTCTGCGGTTCGCCGTTGCCGCGGCGGGCTATGATGGCGGCGCCCTGAGTCAGGGCTTCGCCGGGTTCGAGCGAGAGAATGGCATCCACAAGTTCCCGGTCAGGATGGAGATTGCCGGCTATGAAGAGGTTGTCGCCGTCAGCGGCCTCAATCATTGGATATTTTATGGAAAGATAGTCCTGGGTGCTGTAGGAATAGGTGCCGGGGATGGCTTTCTGCCATTTTTCCGACAGAGTGGTGATGCCGTGGCGCAGCAGTGCCACAGGGCGGGTAAGGGTGAGGGGAAGCAGCCCCGCACGTGCTTCGACCGGGTCGAAGAGTATTATATTTTTCATATCCGGATTGTATTCTTGTTTTAAGATTGTATTCTTATTGATCTGTTACTTTCTGCAAAAATACTAAATTTCTCAAACAAATGCCACAATCGGCTAACAATCTTTTGCGGCTGCAGACGGGGCAGGATCATCGGAACTTCTGCAAAGATATAACTCCCGGCCGCCGAAAGAGTGCGATAATGCGGTGTCACGGGCTACGAGTAAATCTGCGTTCTCCGGACGCCCATCCGGACCGGTAGCGGAAGCTGCTGTCAGGCCGTCTCCCCCTCTCAGCCATAAAAAGCAACCCTGACAGACAGCTTGGCAGTCAGTCAGGGCGATTGTCTCCTGAAGTTCTTTAATTCTATAATGGAAGAGACCGGGCTATTATATATAGTAAGTCAGGTTTAAATTGCATGTCGTTCTGTTTTTATGCGATTAAAGCCTGTGCTTACGGTCTCTTGCTGATTCTTCTGAGGGTAGAGTGGCGTTATTTTGTTCCCGATGACAAGAATCCGCATACGTCAGAGCCGGTGCAACCGAAACTCAATCGCATATCTGGATTCTGACAGACGGGATACAGAATTTGTAGTTCAAAACAATTGTCATTCAACGGAGAAGAGCCGTCCCATCACTTTCAGCCATCGCCCTCCCTCCGGAGGCGCAACCGGCCGAATTGCCGAGGTGATGTAATCTCCTGACCCGCCCAAAAGCAGGTTTTGCATTGCAAAGATAGAGATTAGTTGCTTATCAGACAAACCGGCATAAATATTTGGCCGGCCCCGGACGGTTAAAAAATCTTAACAGATGTTTTTTCATTATTCCTGCTCCGAAAAACTTTTTACCTTTGCACTTGAAAAGAAACACCAAATCGGTTGCAATCCTTGGACTGATAAAAAATTTTACGCATTAAATTCACTTTTTGAGACTAAGGACAAAGGCAACTGCACTGAGCGGTCTCGTCGCGACGACGCAACGGCAAGTGACCAACTTGGTGTAAGTGTAAGTATGATATAATCTCTACATTATTGGAAAGGGATAGTTTCCTTTCATCACCGAAAGGAATCTATTTCGATTCAATGACGCCTTTTGGCTTTAGTCCTGTTGCTCCTTGATAGAAAGGGGCAGCGGACAATTTTTTTTATACACCCCCCTGCTCTTTCGGGGCAGACAGACTGTTACGGTGAGCAATATTTCGCGCGCGGGCGCGTTACTATAATATATATAATGATATTTTCAGAGGCAACAGTGTGGAGGATGCGCGGGCTGCTCAGGGCCGGGCTTCTCGTGGCGGTCGTGGCGCTTGTCGCGGCCTTTTCGGCTTGTTCGCCTAAGAAAAACACCGCGGCCACCCGCAACTATCAGGCTTTCATCACCCGCTACAATGTCTACTTCAACGGCGACGAGCATTTCAAGGAGACGCTCAAGGAGATGGAGCGCGCCTATGAGGACGACTATTCGGCCCAGGTGCTGATGCACCCGGTCGAGGCCTATTCCAACCCCAAGGCCCCGCAGCCCTCAGGCTCTTTCACACGCTCGATCGAAAAAGCGCAGAAAGCCATACAACTCCACAGCATCAAGAAGCGCCCGCGCCGCAAACCGGGCCGCGGCAACGATCCGGAATACAAAAAATGGCTCAAACGCGACGAGTATAACCCCTTCCTCCACAACGCCTGGATGATGATGGGCCGCAGCCAGTATTTCAACGGTGACTTCCTCGGCGCGGCTTCCACCTTCTATTATATAGCCAAGCACTTCAGCTGGCTCCCGCAGACCGTGACCGAAGCCAAGCTCTGGCAGGCCCGGAGCTACTGCGCTCTTGACTGGCTCTTCGAAGCCGAGACCATACTGGTGCGCATCAAGTCCGATCAGCTGACAAGCGGCAGGCTGAAAGAGCTTTACAGTTTCACATATGCCGATTTCTACGTGCGCTCCCATGACAACGCCAAGGCCATCCCCATGCTGCGCGAGGCTATCGGATATGCCAAGGGTCCGCAGAAAACACGCCTCAGATTCCTCCTTGGGCAGCTCTACAGCGCCGAGGGCGATGCATCGGCGGCCTACGAGGCCTACCGCAAGGCCGGAAAATCGGCCGGAGCCTCATACCGCACCAAGTTCAACGCCCGCATCAAGCAGAGCGAGGTGTTTCAGGGGGCCGACATAAGCCCTGAGGTCAAGGCCCTGCAGCGCATGACCCGCTATGACCGCAACAAGGAGTATCTCGACCAGATCTATTATGCCATAGGCAATCTCTATCTCTCGCGGCGCGACACGGCCAATGCCATTGCCAACTATGTGCTTGCAGCCGAAAAGTCGACCCGCGGAGGCATCGAGAAGGCCATCTCGCAGGTGACGCTCGGCGGTCTCTACTTCGACCGCCACCGCTATGACCTCGCACAGCCATGCTATGCCGAAGCCGTCCCGCAGTTGCCCGACAATTACCCCGATCTGGCCCGTCTGCAACGCCGGTCAGACGTGCTCGACGAACTTGCTGTCTACTCTCAGAACGTGACCCTCAACGACTCACTGCTGCGTCTGGCAGCCATGCCGGAAGAGCAGCAGTTAGCCGTGATCGACAAAATCATATCCGACCTCAAAAAGAAAGAAAAAGAAGAAGCCGAGGCGGCCAAGCGCGAGGAGTATCTCGCTCAGCAGGAAGCCCTCGGCTCGAACCTCAACAACAGTTCGGCTTCGGCTCCGACCACGTTTACGCTCAACACCGACAAGTCGTGGTACTTCTACAACACGGCCACCCGCAATGCCGGACGCACCGACTTCCAGCGCCGCTGGGGCTCGCGTAAGCTCGAAAACGACTGGCGCCGGCGCAACAAATCGTCATTCAGCATGGACGATTTCAGCGGTGACGGCGACGAGTCAGACGCAGACCCCGACAGCGGAGCCGACGAAGCCGACGACTCCTCAGCCGACAAGGCCGACAAAGAGCAGGAAGCAAAGGCCAACGACCCGCACCACCGCGAGTATTACCTGCGCCAGATTCCCAAGACCGATGTGGAGAAAACCACTGCCGGCGAGGTGATCCAGGAAGGGCTCTACAATTCCGGACTCATACTCAAAGACAAACTCGAAGACTTCGATGCGGCCGATGAGGAATGGCGCCGGCTGATGGACAGCTACCCCGACAACGTCTACCGACTCGACATCTACTACAACCGGTATCTGATGAACGTGCGCCGCGACCGCCCGGCAGAGGCCGAGCGCTACCGCCAGTTGATACTCAGCGAATTTCCCGACTCAAAATATGGCAAGGCGATGGCCGACCCGAACTATATCGACAAGCTGCGCTCCATGCTCGCCCGCCAGGAAGAGCTCTATGAGAAAGCCTACAGCGACTATCTCGCCGACCGCAACCCGCAGGTCCATCAGGCCTACGAGACAATGGCGCGCGACTATCCGCTCTCGCCGCTCATGCCGAAGTTCATGTTTCTCCACGCCCTGGCCTACGTCACCGAGAACAAGCCCGAAGAATTCGGCACCACCCTCAGGGAACTGCTCGAACGCTATCCGGAAACCGACATGACCCCGATGGCCTCGTCATATCTCAAAGGCCTTGCCCAGGGCCGAAAACTCCACAGCGGCACCTCCAACATGCGCAGCATGATCTGGGATATCCGCCTGACCAACGACTCGACCCTGCTTGACGGCGAAGCCGCCGATCTTGACTTCACGCTCGCACCGGAAGAGCCCCACTATCTGGTGTTGCTCTTCTCCACCTCGCAGATCTCGCCCAACCAGCTGCTCTTCGATGTGGCCCGCCACAACTTCACCACCTACATGGTGCGCGACTTCGACCTCGAAGTCATGAACTTCGGGCAGCTCGGCCTTCTCCTCATCAAGGGATTCAGCAATGAAGCCGAGCTCAACCACTACCGCTCGCTGCTCAGCCAGGACCGCGGAGTCATCATACCCGAAGGAGTGCGCCCCGTGCAGATAAGCAAGAGCAACTTCGAGAAACTGCTCCAGGGAGGCGGATCGTTTGACGACTACTTCCGCTTCATCGGCGAAGAAACCGTCCGCGAGACCCATGAATCAGTCCTGCCACCCGAAGAATATCCGGCAGCATCTGAAATGTACACCCCCGAACCAAACACGGAGACCCCTGAGGCCCCCGCAGAGTCTGCTACAGCAAAGCCTACTACAGCAGAGCCTACACAAACAAGCCCCGCAGAGCCAAAAGCGCCCCAAAAGCCCCAATCCCCCAGCACTCCCAAAACTCCCAGTTCTCCCAATTCTCCCAGTTCTCCCAGTTCTCCCAGTTCTCCCAAAACTCCCACCCCGCCCAAAAAGCCAACCTCGCCTCCGGTCTACCCTGACTATCCCCTCGGCAGCGAAGGCGATGAAGACTGACCCTCCACCAAAACCCCATAACCAACCCCAACCGACAGCAGAATGCCATCAACCATACTCTGGGCCGACGACGAGATCGACCTCCTCAAACCCCACATAATGTTCCTCAAAGGCAAAGGCTATGACGTGGTCACCGCATGCAGCGGCGCCGACGCCCTTGAGCTTGCCGGACAACAGAACTTCGACCTCATCATCCTTGACGAGAACATGCCCGGCCTGACCGGACTCGAAACCCTCCAGCGCATAAAACTCACCTCGCCCCACATACCGGTGATAATGATCACCAAAAGCGAGGAAGAAAACATCATGGACCAGGCCGTAGGCAACAAGATAGCCGACTACCTCATCAAGCCGGTCAACCCCAACCAGATACTGCTCTCGATCAAGAAAAACCTCCACTCAGACCGCCTCGTCTCCACCCAGACCGGCAGCGACTACCGCCAGGAATTCTCGCGGATCTCGTCGATGATCGACTCGGCATCATCGATCACCGACTGGATGAACCTCTACCGCCTTCTGGTCCACTGGGAGATGCAGCTCTCGGCCGCCGACACACAGATGGACGAACTGCTTGACATGCAGCGGAAAGACGCAGGCACAGCCTTCGCCAAATTCATCAAAAACAACTACGCCTCATGGATCGCCGACAAGAACACGCCCGGCCGCCCCATGATGTCGCCCGACATCTTCAAAAACCGGGTGTTCCCCCTGCTCGACGCCGGCGAAAAGGTGTTTTTCATACTGATCGACAACTTCCGCCTCGACCAGTGGGCCGCAGTCAAGCCCCTGCTTGCCGACACCTTCAACTTCAGCGAGGAACTCTACTGCTCCATACTCCCGACCGCCACACAGTATGCCCGCAACGCCATTTTCTCCGGGCTGATGCCGGTCGACATCGAGCGGATGTTTCCCGACCTGTGGGTCGACGAAGACTCCCCGGAAGGAAAAAACCTCAACGAATCGCCCATGATAGCCACCCAGTTCGAACGCTATCGCCGCCAGTGCAGATTCTCCTACACCAAGATCAACGACTCGGCCGCAGGCGAGAAACTCCTCCGCGAGTTCTCCAATCTGCTTGACAACGATCTGAACGTCATAGTGTTCAACTTCATCGACATGCTCTCCCACGCCCGCACCGAGTCGCGCATGATCCGCGAGCTTGCCGCCAACAACGCCGCCTACCGGTCGCTCTCCGAATCATGGTTCCGCCACTCGCCGGCCATCGAGATATTCCGACGCATAGCCGCCAAGGGCTACAAGATAGTCCTCACCACCGACCACGGCACCGTGCGCGTGGACAACCCCGTCAAGGTTGTCGGCGACAAGAACACCAACACCAACCTCCGCTACAAGATAGGCAAAAACCTCGCCTACAACGCCCGCCAGGTCTATGAGGTCAAGCAACCGGGCCGTCTGGGGCTGCCCGCGCCAAACGTCTCGTCGACCTACATCTTCGCCACCGGACGCGACTTCTTCGCCTATCCCAACAACTACAACTACTATGTGCAGTACTATGACGGGACCTTCCAGCACGGCGGCATCTCGCCCGAAGAAATGCTCATCCCGATCATCACTCTGACAGCCAAATAGAATCAAACAAAAGTCACTTACAATAAAAGTCACTTACCGCATGAAAAAGATAATGATTCCCTCCGTTGAAGCCCTCCCGCAGGCCGCTCAGGAGTTTCTAAGCCTTATGGACGACGCCACGGTCTACACCTTCGAGGGTGAGATGGGCGCCGGAAAAACAACTTTCATCAACGCCCTCTGCCGCGCGCTCGGTGTGGAGGAAGACCCGACAGGATCGCCTACATTCTCGATCATCAACGAATATCGCTCCGACACAACAGCCGAGCTGATCTACCACTTCGACCTCTACCGCATCGAGTCGCTCGAACAGGCTTTCGACATCGGCGTGGAAGACTATCTCGACTCAGGCGCACTCTGCCTCATCGAATGGCCCGACCGCATCGACGACATACTGCCCGACGACACCGTCAGAGTCAAAATCGACGTTCTCCCTGACGGAGGCCGCTGCCTGACCATCGACAATCCCGCCGAAGCCTGACACAGAACCCAAAGCCTCATCATGGAGATAATAGAGCTTGAAGAGACAGCCTCGACCAACAGTTATCTCGCAGCCATAGCCCGCGAAAGCCCCGACGGACTGACGGTGGTCTGCCACCGCCAGACTGCCGGGCGCGGCCAGCGCGGCAACAGCTGGGAAGCCGAGCCGGGAAAGAACATCACCATGTCGCTGCTGCTCAGACCCGCCGGTCTTCACCCCGCGCGCCAGTTTCTGGTCTCTCAGGCCGTCTCGGTAGCCATAGCCGACGTGCTCGCGCGCCATCTGCCCGACATGGAAGTCAGAATCAAATGGCCCAATGACATCTATGTGGCCGACAGAAAGATCTGTGGCATCCTCATTGAAAACTCGATCACAGCCAACGGCATCAACCACTGCATAGTAGGCATGGGGATCAACGTCAACCAGACCGAATTCCGCTCCGACGCCCCGAACCCCGTGTCGCTCTCCATGCTGACAGGCCTCACCTATCCGCTGCGCCCACTGACCGAGGAGATCATCACCCGGATCATCGGCGAGACGACACGCATCTCATCAGCCTCCGATGACCTGCAGAAGCGCTATTTCAGCCTGCTCTGGCGCCGTGAGGGCTACTGGCCCTACACCGACTGCCTGCGCGGCGAGCAGATCATGGCGCGGATAGCCTCGGTGGCTCCTGACGGCATAATCACCCTCGCCCTGCGGCCTGAAGCTGACGGTGACGCCGGGCAGACCCGCAGCTTCGCATTCAAGGAAGTGGCAGCCTGCCTTCAGCCAATGCCGTAAGCGCGGTGCCGCCCAATATTTGTTAACTTTTATTGGGAACTCCCCCGCCACCTGCAAGCAAACCAACTCACGACCGGGCGCGTTATAAAGGCATCGAACTGAATTTTTCACTCAACACCTTTTATAATACGCCTTAACTATGAACGATTTCAATGAAATAATCGGCAGCAGCAAGCCAACACTCGTCGACTTCTTCGCCACATGGTGCGGCCCGTGCAAAATGCAGGGTCCCATCCTCGAACAGCTTAAAAACAAGGTAGGCGACGCCGCCAATATCGTAAAGATCGACGTTGACCGCAATCCCGACCTCGCAGCCAAATACCAGATCAGAAGTGTGCCTACACTCATCATCTTCAAAAACGGAGAGCCACAGTGGCGCGCATCAGGTCTTCAGCAGCTTGAAATACTCGAAGACAAACTCCGCATCCAGGAAGAACCGGGCAAATAGCCCCGGCCTTCACACCTCCTCAAGCGGCTGCCAAAGAAAACAATTTTAAGCTTCCGTAAAATCTCTCGTCCCTCCGCCATGCACCCCACAGGCCATGACGGAGGGATTTTTTCATGGACAGACCCGCACAGAAATTTTATTTTGGAAGATAGTTCGGGATTTCATAAATTTGTGCTTATATAGTTTAAAAACATTCATCATGGCTGAAACACTTGAAATTTCCGAAATCTACCGCGCGGCCCAGGTGTTGCGCGACGTAGCACGTCATCCGCGCCTGATCGGGGTGCCGAATATCAATCCTGAGGCAGAAGTCTACCTCAAGCCTGAAAACCTCCAGCACACCGGAGCCTTCAAACTCCGCGGAGCCTACTACAAGATCTCCCAGCTGACCCCTGAGGAAAAAGCCCACGGCGTGATAGCCTGCTCGGCCGGCAACCATGCGCAGGGAGTGGCACTCGCGGCCACCCGCAACGGCATCAAGTCAATCATCTGCCTCCCCGCCGGAGCGCCGATCTCAAAGATCGAAGCCACAAAGCGTCTCGGCGCCGAAGTCTGCCTTGTGCCCGGAGTTTATGACGACGCCTATCAGAAAGCGCTCGAACTTCAGAAAGAACACAACTACACACTCATACATCCCTTCGACGACCTCAAGGTCATAGCAGGACAAGGCACCATCGGCCTCGAAATTCTTGAAGAGATGCCTGACGTGGAAGCCGTCATCGTGCCCATCGGCGGCGGCGGTCTGATAGCCGGCATAGCTTTCGCGCTCAAGCAGCTCAAACCCGACGTGAAAGTCTACGGAGTCCAGGCCGAAGGCGCTCCCTCGATGTACCGCTCGGTCAAGGCCGGCGAACGCGAGCGTCTTGACAAGGTGGCGACCATAGCCGACGGTATCGCCGTCAAGGAACCCGGAGTCAACACCTTTGACTTCTGCAGCAAATATGTCGACGAGATCGTGACCGTCAGCGAAGACGAGATCGCAGCCGCCATCCTTGCCCTGATCGAGCAGCAGAAGCTCGTTTCGGAAGGAGCAGGAGCCGTATCGGTGGCCGCAGCCATGTTCAACAAAGTCCCCATTCAAGGCAAGAAGACCGTCTGCGTGGTTTCCGGCGGCAATATCGACGTGACCATCCTCAACCGCGTCATCACCCGCGGCCTTGTCAAGAGCGGACGCAACTGCACCCTGACTCTCGACCTCACCGACCAGCCCGGACAGCTTTCAGGAGTCTGCCGTGTGCTCGGCGAAAACGGAGCCAACATCATCTCCGTCACCCACGAACGCAACTCTCACATGACATCCATCAACGGCTGTCTGATCCGCGTCGAAGTCGAGACCCGCAACAACGAACACATCGAGATCCTGCGCAAAGCCCTCTCCACCGCAGGCTACCACGTGGTCTGAACAATCGGTTCCGAATCCACCTTATACATATATAATATATAAGCTCATCCGTACAACACACTCACTGCCATTATGTATCGACGCTTCAATTTCATGCGGCTTCTGCCCGTTGCCGCTGCACTGACAGCCACTCTTCTGACCGTCAGCTGCAAGACCAGTGAAAGCAACTACCGTCAGGCCTATGAGACGGCGGTTGCCAAAAACCGTGAGGCTTCAGGGGTGGATTCGACAATCTATGCCCGCATACGCAACAGCGCGCAGACCTCTGATCTGATAGCCGGATCAGACACTCTGCCCATGCGCACAGAATATGTAGGCTATACGGAAAACGGAGGTGCCTCACGCGAGATGCTCAAGCGCTACAACGTGGTTGTCGGGCAGTTCAAACAAAAGTTCAACGCCCGCGAAATGCGTGCGCGCCTGCAAGCCAACGGCTATCCCGACGCATTCATAATCCACACCCGCGAACCGCTCTACTACGTCTGCACGGCCACCTGCCAGACCCCTCAGGAAGCCGCCACGGCTCTTGAAAAGGTGAAGACCGACAAGTCGATAGTGCTCCGCTCTCCCCTGCCCTTCATTCTCCGCCCGGCCCATCTGGCAAGATAACGGAGAACAGACCACACTCCCCTTTCAGAATCACAACTACATTCTCTATATCAGAAAACACTTGCAACATGAAACAGTCATTCCCATACATTCCGCCTGCCACTGACTCACAACAGGTCTACACAGACGGAGAGACAATGGACGAGGCTGTCGAGGCTTTTGAAAACCACGACTACCTCAAGTCACTGCAACTGCTGATCGATGCTCTCGACTGCGATTTCCGCGAACGCTACGGCAATCCGGAAGGCACTTCGTTCAGAATTCCCCACGGCTCGATAGTGGTCCGCATCAACATAACGCCAGAAACACTCCATATCTCGGCCGATTTCCTGCGTCTGCCCGAAAAGGGGCGCGTGGCCATGCTGCGCCAGATCGCGGAAATGAACATCAACAATCTCATGCTCGCCCGTTTCGTCAAGAGCGGCGACTATCTGAAGATGGAATACTCTTGCCCGCTGACTGACACTCATCCCCACAAGATCCACGCCATCATCCACAACATCTGCCTCATCGGCGACAAATATGACGATGAACTCTGCACCCGCTTCAATGCCGAGCGCTGCTACACTCCCAAAGTGACACCTTTCACTCCGGATGAAGTCGACACTGTCTATGACGCGCTCCATACCATCGGACAGCTTGCTCTCAATGCAGCCGCCGACTACAGTTCGCAGCGGCGCTACGTCTATGCCTGGACAATCTTAAGCGGTGCCATCCACCAGTTCACATTCATTGCCAACCCGCAGGGTCAGCTGATCAACGAAATCGAAAAGGCCATCGAGTCAATGAATGACGAGCGGCCGATCGAAGAACTTGTCTCCCGCGGCACATCGTTTCTCAAGAAACTCTTGTCGATGCCCAAGGAAAAACTGGCCGAAGACCTCTACACGGTCGAGATGATGGTGTCAATAAAGCCTAACGCACCACTCCAGAGTGTGCAGGATGATTTCGAGAGTCTCCACGAAGGTGTCACTGAAGCCATGCAGAAGAGAGACTATGACCAGGTGGCCGTGCGCATCTACTTCTCATTCTATCAGCTGCTCGCCGAAAGCAATATCTCTCTGCTGCTCGAATATCTCATCATCACCGCCCTGCGCGAGAGCGCAGGCCTGCCGCTTAAGGAGGCGGCTGAAATCCTGCTCAAAGCCCTTGACAAGATCATGGACGGCGACATCGAACCGGATGATGACGACGATGATGACGAGGACGAAGATGACGATTATGATGACGAGGACGAAGAAGATGACGACGATGACGACGATGAAGAAGATGAAGAAGAAGATCTCTCCGAGGCTCACGCCAACATCATGGCCGCACATCAGAAACTGGCCGAAGCCATGAGCGGCGAAGAAATCGTGGCGATCCAGCGTCAGATGGATGAAGCTCTGAAAGCCGGCAACATGACCGAATACATGCGTCTCGCCACCGAGCTCCAGATGCGTATGCTCAGCTCTCTCGGCTCATGAAATGTAGGCTGAAACGCCATGCTTCAACCAATTTTTTAGAGCTTGTTCTTAAACGACCTCTTAACCAATCATTCTCTACGCCTTATGAATCCTGAAATAAACAAACTGATATATAAAGTGACCCATGCCGATGGGTCAGGCAGCTGCTTCTACCTCCGGAAGCACGACATTTTCGTCACCAACTACCATGTAGTGGCCGGCTACCGCACAGTGGCCATCCATGACAATGACCGCAACCCATACGAAGCGCGAGTAGTGGCCGTCAATCCCGAACTCGACCTTGCTCTGCTGGCCGTCGACGCCGATTTCAGCCATCTTCCCGATTTCCCTCTCGCAGGAGACAATGATCCGGCCATCGGATCGAAAGTCCACGTTGCAGGCTATCCTTTCGGCATGCCTTTCACCATCACCGAAGGCTCTCTCTCTTCACCCCGCCAGCTGATGGACGGAAAATATTACATCCAGGTCGATGCCCCGGTCAATCCCGGCAACTCAGGAGGCCCGATTGTCAATGACAAGGGCGAAGTGATCGGTGTGACCGTCAGCAAATTCGCGACTTCATCGGCTGACAACATGGGTTTCGGCGTACGCATCGAGGCCTTGGCTCAGCTGCTTGACGCCATCGAGGATCTTGACCGCAGCGAGTTTCACGTGCAGTGCGACAGCTGCGATGAACTGATCAGCGGTGACGAAGAATACTGCCCCTCATGCGGCGCACATCTTGACGAAAGGGTGTTTGCCACCCACGAAATGTCGCCCCTTGGAGAGTTCTGCGAAAGCGCCATTGCCCGCATGGGCATCAATCCGGTGCTTGCCCGCAGCGGCCACAACGTGTGGGTGTTCCACCGAGGCAGTTCCGAAATCCGGCTTTTTGTCTATGACCGCAACTATCTCTTTGCCGTGTCGCCGATCAATCTTCTGCCAAAGAAGAATGTAGAGAAAGTGCTCGACTTCATGCTCGACACTGACTTCTATCCCTACAAGATGGGAGTTGACGGACGCCAGATCTATCTGTGCTACCGCATCCACCTCGCCGACCTCACCGAAGAGTCGCGTGAACGCATTCTCAACAACATTGTAGGTCTTGCCGAGAAAGCCGACGATCTTGACAATAAGCTTGTGGATGAATACGGCTGCGAGTTCTCGCTCTACTCCAAGGCCTGATCCCAATCCATAAACCTCCACGGGGGCTGTCAGAGGCTCCGCTCTATAGCAGCGAACGCTGTGCCCGTCTAAAAGGCACAGCGTTCGCTGTTTTTATCATTTACGTATGTCAGGCCCCGCTCACTCTTTCGGGGTCAGATAGGAGTTGTAGAGAGCGGGACTGTTGATGATCTCTACCGCGGCGGCAAACGTGGGGTCGAGCGGACTGACCACACGTGAGTAGACTGACTGGTCATAGAGGTCACGGCCTACGAGGCCTTTGACTATGGCGCGGAGCATCGGTTCGGAACGGCGGAACTGCGCTTCGTCATAGGTCACACCGTCAGCCGTACCGCGGTCTATGAGGCCCTGCATGATTTCAGGAGTGACGGTGAATCCGGCAATATAGCTCTCTTCTGTCGGATAGGCGCTCTTGATTTTAGAGCGGTTGGCATCTACATAATCGACAGTAAAATTATTGACCGCTCCTTTGGCTATAAGGTCACGGTAGTAGGTGGAATACATGGTGGTGTCAATAGGCACAAAGCGGTCAGGCATGATGCCTCCTCCACCATAGACGGGGCGTTTGAGCCGGCGGGTATGGAAGAGCAGCGAATCGGCGAAATGATGGATGCTGTCAGCATTGGTGAACTCTCCGGAGTTATAGCGGTTGATCATGTCGAGCTGATAGCTTTCGTCATCGCCGTCAACGTAGGGTTTCTGAATGCAGCGGCCTGATGGGGTGTGGTAGCGCGATACGGTCAGTCGCATCATCGAGCCGTCAGGGAAGGGGAAGGGACGCTGCACGAGGCCTTTGCCGAAGGTGCGGCGGCCCACTATCACGGCTCTGTCATTGTCCTGGAGCGCTCCTGAAAGGATCTCGCTGGCCGAGGCGGAATACTGGTTGACCATCACTACCACGCGCCCGGCAAGGAAGGAGCCGTTTTTCTGGGTGATATATTCGGCTGTGCCGTTTTTGGGTGACTCGGTGTAGACCACCAGATCGCCTCTGCGGAGAAACATGTCTGAGATATCAGTGGCCGGACGCATGTAGCCGCCGCCGTTGTCAGTGAGATCGAGTATCAGATGGCGCATGCCTTTTTTCTTGAGCTTGCCCATAGCTTCGGCCACTTCTTCGGCTGTGGCTTCAGCGAAACGGCTGACGCTGATGTAGCCCACGGAGTCGTTGATCATATAGGTGGCCTCGACGCTGTAGATGGGTATGTTGTCACGCTCCACACGGAATTCAAGCAGCTGCGGGTTGCCCTTGCGGAGCACCTTGAGGGCGGCTATTGTGCCCTTGGGTCCGCGGAGCACTTTCATGATGCCGTTGTTCTTCATCTTGACTCCCGAAATAACGGTGTCGTTGCATGAGATGATGCGGTCGCCGGGAAGTATGCCTACCTTTTCCGAGGGTCCGCCGGCCACTGACTCGATGACATAGAGAGTATCGTTGTTCATCTGGAAGCGGATTCCGATTCCGGAGAAGTTGCCGTCAAGCGGTTCGGTCAGCTCGCGGGTCTCTTCGGGCGAGGAGTAGGTGGAGTGCGGGTCAAGGGTCTTGAGCATGGCCACGATCGCTTCTGTGACCACCTTGGCGGTGTCGATGCGGTCTACATAGTATGACTCGATGATCTGCTCGGCATAGCGCAACTTGCGCTCAGGGGTAAACTCAATCTGCCCTACTGAGGTCAGGCAGACGGCAAGGAGGAGTATGGAGGAAAAAAACAGTTTTTTCATCAGTCGGTAAAATCAGTATATATGTGATGTTTGTTCTGTATTGAGATATCGCGCGCGTGTGTGCTGGTCCGGTCATGGCTTTCCGGGCCCTTCGGGCAGGAATTCGCTGACGTCACGGCCATAGGCCTGCAGTTCGCGGACCACCGAGGAGGATACGGCCGCGTATTCCGGAAGTGTGAACAGCAGCAAGGTCTCTATGCCTGAGATGCGCCGGTTGATGTCGGCGAGGTTGCGCTCATATTCGAAATCGGCAACCGAGCGGACTCCGCGCAGCATCCAGCGTGCTCCCTCGGCCTCGCAGGCATCGACGGTGAGACCGCTGTAGGCTATGACGGAGACTTTAGGCTCTGCGGCATAAAGGGCGCGGATGGCATCGAGACGCTCATGAGTCCGGGCCTCGCAGGCTTTCTGTGAATTGACTCCGATGGCTATCACTACGCGGTCGAAAAGCGGCAACACGCGCTCGACGAGCGACCGGTGGCCTACGGTGAACGGGTTGAACGAACCGGGAAACAGGATTGTATTCATCTTCTGAGTTGGTTACATTGACCGACGGTCTGAGGTGCTATCCGATCTGGGAGTCATCCTCAACAACAAGATTGTCAATGATAAAGTTCTGTCGTTCCATAGTGTTTTTGCCCATGTAGAATTCCAGCAGCTCGGCCACGGCATCTTCCTTGCGGAGGCTGACGCGGTCAAGACGGATGTCGGGCCCGATGAAGCCGCGGAATTCCTCCGGCGAGATTTCGCCGAGACCTTTGAATCGGGTGATCTCGGCATTGTCGCCGAGTTTCTCGATGGCGGCTATGCGCTCCTCGTCGGTGTAGCAGTAGTAGGTGTCGTCGCCGGCGGCTGAGCCTCCGCGGGCGCCGCGCTTGGTGGTCTTGTGGTTGCGCACACGGAAGAGAGGGGTCTGGAGCACGTAGAGATGGCCTTTCTTGATCATGTCAGGGAAGAACTGGAGGAAGAAGGTCATCAGCAGCAGGCGTATGTGCATGCCGTCGACGTCGGCATCGGTCGCGATGATCACATTGTTGTAGCGCAGACCGTCAATGCCCTCTTCGATGTTGAGTGCGGCCTGGAGGAGGTTGAACTCGTCGTTCTCATAGAGGATCTTTGCGGGAACGCCGTAGGAGTTCTTGGGTTTTCCGCGCAGCGAGAACACGGCCTGGGTCTCGACGTTGCGGATCTTGGTGATTGACCCGGCGGCCGAGTCACCCTCGGTGATGAAGATGGATGATGCGAGTTTCTTTTCCTCGTTTCCGCGGCTGTCGTTGAGATGCACCCGGCAGTCGAGCAGCTTCTTGTTGTTGAGATTAGCTTTCTTCTGCTTTTCGCGGGCCAGTTTGGTTATGCCGGCCATAGCCTTGCGGGCGCGTTCGCTCTCCTGGACTTTTTTCAGGATTATGTCGGCAACGTCGGTGTTGCGGTGGAGATAGTTGTCAAGTTCGGTCTTGATGAAGTCGCCGATGAATTTTGCCACGGTAGGCCCGTCGGGGCCCATGTCGCGGCTGCCGAGTTTGGTCTTTGTCTGCGATTCGAACAGCGGTTCCTCTACTTTGATGGAGATGGCGGCTATCATGCCGTTGCGTATGTCGGAGTAGTCGAAGTCGCGCTTGAAGTATTCTTTGAGTGTGCGTGACACCGATTCCTTGAAGGCTGCGAGATGGGTTCCGCCGTGAGTGGTGTGCTGGCCGTTGACAAACGAGTAGTATTCCTCGCCGCGCTGGTTGGCGTGGGTTATGGCCACTTCGATGTCGTCGCCCTTGAGATGGATGGGCGCGTAGAGCGGATCGGTGGTCATTGCGTCGCGCAGGAGGTCGAGCAGACCGTGACGCGAGATGTAGCGCTTGCCGTTGAACATCATGGCAAGGCCGGTGTTGAGGTATGTGTAGTTCTTGATCAGCGGCACTATGAACTCATCGCGGTAGGCATAGTCGCGGAATATGCTTGCGTCAGGAGTAAAGCGCACGAGTGTGCCGTTGGCTTCGGTGGTAGGCTCGATGTCGCTCTCCTCCACCTTGTCGCCGCAGCGGTAGAGCACGCTTTTCATCTGGCCGTCGCGCACGCTGCAGATGAAGAATTCGGTGGAGAGGGCGTTGACGGCCTTGATGCCGACGCCGTTGAGGCCTACGGATTTCTTGAAGGCCTTGGAGTCATATTTGCCGCCGGTGTTCATCTTGGATGATACGTCGACCAGTTTTCCGAGGGGCACACCGCGTCCGTAGTCGCGCACGGTGACGGTTCCGTCAGCTACATCGACTATGATCTGCTTTCCGAAGCCCATCATGTATTCGTCAATGGCGTTGTCGAGCACTTCTTTGATCAGCACGTAGATGCCGTCGTCAAAGTTCGATCCGTCGCCGAGTTTGCCGATATACATGCCGGGACGCCGGCGGATGTGCTCTTTCCAGTCAAGGGTCTTGATGTCGTCTTCATCATAGTCAGGGATAGGGGCTGGAGTGGCCCCGGCTGATTCCGGAGTCTCGATGTCATCGTGGATTAATTCGTCATTCTCGGTCATGGCACGTATCGGTTATGATAAGTAAGCACAAATTTACGAATTTTTCGCGGATTAAGCAATCATTTATTGCCAAGCTATTGTTAAGAGGGTGTTTCATAACAATAGTTAAAATCTGAGCGAAAGATTTGAGATGGATATGGCTCTGAATTGAAGGAGCATAGCGAGCTATGTGACTGAAATGAAGAGCCATAGCCACTCAAAGCTTTCGGAGGCGATTGTATTGCTTTTTTTGTAAATAGTATATTCCATTTGTGAAAATTTTTAAGTTACCTGAGCCTTGGTGTCTCTTTTGCTAAATTGTTGAAACTCGTCAGTCGCATAGCTCGCTATGCTTCTTCCTCCTTTGCAACAATTTATCTAAAAGATACACCACTCAGATTTTAACTCTTGTTATGAAACACCCTCTAAGACGGGACAGACCGGTGATGGCTCGGAGAGCCTATGTTTACGAAACCCTTGGGTCTGCGAGTGCCGAGGCGGCAGCGGAGGCCGAGCGATGCCTGAGATCCATGTGCGTGGACACAGATCCATCGGCCCTGGGGTGAGGATACAGTGAACCCCGCTTGTCCGGATTCGGGCAGGCGGGGTTCGGTGTTTTTATGGATGACCGGCTTTTTGGAGCCGTCAGGATCAGAGTTCGGTGTGGGCTACGTCGACTGCTTCGGGGGCTTCGTCGCGGGTGACTACGGGGATATCAAAGGCGTCTTCGATGTCATCCTTGCCACCTACCACGATGCGTTCGTAGGAGCGGAGACCGGTACCTGCGGGGATGAGGTGACCGCAGATGACGTTTTCCTTCATGCCCACGAGGTAGTCGACCTTGCCGTTGATAGCGGCTTCGTTGAGCACCTTGGTGGTTTCCTGGAATGATGCGGCCGACATGAACGATGATGTCTGCAGGGCGGCACGGGTGATACCTTGGAGGATCTGTTCGGAGGTGGCGGGCTGTGCATCGCGTACCTGGATTGGACGGAGGTCACGGCGCTTGAGCGATGAGTTTTCGTCGCGGAGCTTGCGTGCGGTGATGATCTGGCCGGGCTTGACGTTTTCGCTGTCGCCGGCGTCGGTGACAACTTTTTTGCCCCAGATGCGGTCGTTTTCGTCCATGAAGTCGCGCTTGTCGACCACCTGCTGTTCGAGGAAGTTGGTGTCGCCGGGATCGAGGATGTTGACTTTGCGCATCATCTGGCGTACGATGACTTCGAAGTGCTTGTCGTTGATCTTCACACCCTGCATACGGTAGACGTCCTGGACTTCATTGACGATGTATTCCTGAACGGCTGTCGGACCCATGATGTTGAGGATGTCGGCCGGTGTGGTGGCGCCGTCTGAGAGCGGTGTGCCTGCGCGCACATAGTCGTTTTCCTGAACGAGGATCTGTTTTGACAGGGGCACGAGATATTTTTTGGTCTCTCCGAGTTTGGAGGTGACGGAAATCTCGCGGTTGCCTCGCTTGACTTTTCCGAATTTGACTTCGCCGTCGATTTCAGATACGATGGCGGGGTTGGAGGGGTTACGGGCTTCGAAGAGTTCGGTCACGCGGGGGAGACCACCGGTGATGTCACCTGCAGAGCCTGCGGCGCGCGGGATCTTGACGAAGATTTCGCCGGGTTTGAGTTCGGCGTTTTCGTCGACCATGAGGTGGGCGCCCACGGGGAGTGCATAGGTGCGGAGGATCTGGCCGTTTGCGTCAACGATGTTGGCTTCAGGCACTTTGCCGCGTTCCTTGGACTCGATGATGATTTTTTCGCGGAGACCGGTCTGCTCGTCGGAGTCGACGCGATAGGTGACGTTTTCGGTGAGGTTGACGTATTGTACCTTACCACCTGCTTCGCTGACAATGACGGCGTTGAAGGGGTCCCATTCGCAGATCACATCGCCTTTCTTGACACGTGCGCCGTTATCGAAGAAGAGTTTCGCGCCGTAGGGGATGTTTGCGTTGGTGAGCATCATCTTTGTGGTGGGGTCGATGATGCGCATTTCTGCGAGTCGGCCGATAACCACATCGACCTTGCGTCCGCTGGCATCGACCTCTTCGGTCTGCACTGTGCGGAGTTCGTCGATTTCAAGGATGCCTTCGTAGCGCGAGGTGAGCGAGTTGACAGCGGCGATGTTCGAAGCGACACCACCGACGTGGAATGTACGGAGGGTGAGCTGTGTACCGGGCTCGCCGATTGACTGTGCGGCGATCACGCCGACAGCTTCGCCCATCTGGACCATGCGGTGTGTGGCGAGGTTGCGGCCGTAGCACTTGGCGCAGACACCCTTCTTTGATTCGCAGGTGAGCACCGAGCGGATCTCGACTGATTCGATGGGTGATTCGTTGATGCGGTCGGCTGCAAGGTCGTTGATCTCTTCTCCTGCGGCGACGATGAGTTCGCCGTTGGTGGGGTCGATAATGTCATGGACAGAGACGCGTCCGAGGATGCGTTCGCCGAGTGAAGCGACGACTTCGTCGTTGTTCTTGATCTCGGTGCAGACGAGTCCGCGGAGGGTTCCGCAGTCTTCTTCGTTGATGATGACGTCATGGGCCACGTCGACCAGACGGCGGGTAAGATAACCGGCGTCGGCTGTCTTGAGCGCGGTGTCGGCAAGACCCTTACGGGCACCGTGGGTCGAGATGAAGTATTCGAGCACCGAAAGGCCTTCCTTGAAGTTTGCAAGAATCGGGTTTTCGATGATCTGGCCTCCTTCGGCACCGCTCTTCTGGGGCTTGGCCATAAGGCCACGCATGCCGGAGAGCTGACGGATCTGGTCTTTAGAACCACGGGCGCCGGAGTCGAGCATCATGTAGACAGGGTTGAAGCCCTGCTTGTCGGCCGAGATCTGTTTCATGAGGGTGTCGGCCAGACGTGAGTTGACGTGTGTCCAGATGTCGATGATCTGGTTGTAGCGTTCGTTGTTGGTTATGAAGCCCATCGAGTAGTTGTTGAGGACTTCCTGCACCTGTTCGTAGCCCTCGCGCACATATTCTTCTTTTTCGGCAGGGATGAGTACGTCGCCGAGATTGAATGACAGACCGCCCTTGAATGCCATGTAGTAACCGAGGTTCTTGATGTCGTCAAGGAACTGTGCCGAGCGGGGAATACCGCAGTGTTTGATTACGCGCGAGATGATGGTACGCAGTGATTTCTTGGAGAGGATCTCATTGACGTAGCCGATTTCTTTGGGCACGTAGCGGTTGACGAGCACACGGCCTACGGAGGTATTCTCGACGAGGTGCTTGATGGGGTTGCCGAATTCGTCGATGTCTTCGACTACAACCGACACGGGTGCGTGGAGTGTCACGCGGCCTTCGTTGTAGGCGATTTCAGCTTCTTCGGGGCCGTAGAATTTGAGGCCTTCGCCCTTGTCGCCTTTGCGGAGCTTGGTGATGTAGTAGAGACCGAGCACCATGTCCTGCGAGGGCACGGTGATAGGTGCGCCGTTGGCGGGGTTGAGGATGTTGTGAGATCCGAGCATGAGGAGCTGGGCTTCGAGGATGGCTTCGTTGCCCAAAGGAAGGTGGACTGCCATCTGGTCACCGTCGAAGTCGGCGTTGAATGCCGTACATGCGAGGGGGTGGAGCTGGATTGCCTTGCCTTCGATCATTTTGGGCTGGAAGGCCTGGATGCCGAGACGGTGGAGGGTCGGGGCTCGGTTGAGGAGCACGGGGTGGCCCTTCATTACGTATTCAAGGATGTCCCAGACGACTGGTTCCTTGCGGTCGACGATCTTCTTGGCAGACTTGACGGTCTTGACGATGCCGCGCTCGATGAGCTTGCGGATGACGAAGGGCTTGTAGAGTTCGGCAGCCATGTTTTTGGGGATACCGCACTCGTGCATCTTCAGTTCGGGACCTACGACGATAACCGAACGGGCCGAGTAGTCGACACGCTTACCGAGGAGGTTCTGACGGAAGCGGCCCTGCTTGCCCTTGAGCGAGTCGGAGAGCGATTTGAGGGGACGGTTGGCTTCGGTCTTTACGGCTGAGGATTTGCGTGAGTTGTCAAGCAGTGAGTCGACGGCTTCCTGGAGCATACGCTTTTCGTTGCGGAGGATGACGTCAGGGGCTTTGATCTCTATGAGGCGTTTCAGACGGTTGTTGCGGATGATGACGCGACGATAGAGGTCGTTGAGGTCTGAAGTGGCGAAGCGGCCGCCGTCCAGAGGCACGAGCGGACGGAGTTCAGGCGGGATAACGGGGACTGCCTGGAGGATCATCCATTCGGGACGGTTGCGTTCACGCGATGCGCGGAACGATTCAACCACCTGGAGGCGCTTGAGGGCTTCGGTCTTGCGCTGCTGCGATCCTTCGGAGTTGGCCTGGTCGCGCAGGGCGTAGGAGAGGTCGTCGAGGTTGATGTCTTTGAGAAGATCGTAGATTGCCTCGGCGCCCATTTTGGCAACGAACTTGTTGGGGTCGGTGTCGTCAAGGAGCTGGTTTTCGCGGGGGAGACGGTCGATGATCTCAAAGTATTCTTCCTCGGAGAGGAGGTCGAGACGCTGTATGGGTTTCTCTCCTTCGGCTGCAACGCCGGGGTTTATGACCACGTAGCGTTCGTAGTAGATGACTGCATCGAGTTTCTTCGAGGGAAGACCCAGGAGGTAGCCGATCTTATTGGGGAGTGAGCGGAAATACCAGATGTGGGCCACGGGAACCACAAGTTTGATGTGGCCCATGCGCTCGCGACGTACTTTCTTTTCGGTCACTTCAACACCACATCGGTCGCAGACAATGCCTTTGTAGCGGATGCGCTTGTACTTGCCGCAATGGCATTCGAAGTCCTTGACGGGACCGAAAATGCGCTCGCAGAAGAGGCCGTCGCGCTCAGGCTTGTAGGTGCGGTAGTTGATTGTTTCAGGTTTTAACACCTCGCCGCTCGACTTCTCAAGAATCTCCTCAGGCGATGCGAGCCCGATGGAGATTTTTGAGAAACTGTTTTTTTGCTTATTGTCTTTTCTAAAAGCCATATATATAATATGAGAACAATGTTAAAATTAAGGATGTCGCCGTGGCTGACATTACTGCTCAAGGTTGATGCTGAGACCGAGACCGCGGAGTTCGTGGAGAAGCACGTTGAGTGATTCGGGAATTCCGGCCGGCGGCATTGCCTCGCCCTTGACGATGGCCTCGTAGGTCTTCGAGCGGCCTGTGACGTCGTCAGACTTGACAGTGATGATCTCCTGGAGGATGTGGGCGGCGCCGAATGCTTCGAGCGCCCAGACTTCCATCTCACCGAAACGCTGACCACCGAACTGGGCTTTACCGCCGAGAGGCTGCTGGGTGATGAGTGAGTACGGGCCGATGGAGCGTGCGTGCATCTTGTCTTCAACCATGTGGCCGAGCTTAAGCATGTAGATCACGCCTACGGTTGCGGGCTGGTCGAAGCGTTCGCCTGTACCGCCGTCGTAGAGGTAGGTCTTGCCGTAGCGTGGTATGCCGGCTTTGTCGGTCCACTCGTTGAGGTCTTCGAGGGTTGCGCCGTCGAAGATGGGGGTTGCGAATTTCTCGCCGAGTTCGCGGCCTGCCCATCCGAGCACTGTCTCGAAGATCTGGCCGAGGTTCATACGCGAGGGCACACCCAGCGGGTTGAGGACGATGTCGACCGGAGTACCGTCGGCGAGGAAGGGCATGTCTTCCTGACGCACGATGCGCGAAACGATACCCTTGTTGCCGTGACGGCCTGCCATCTTGTCACCGACGCTGATCTTACGCTTCTTGGCGATGTAGACCTTGGCAAGTTTCATGATGCCTGAGGGAAGTTCGTCGCCAATGGAGATGTCGAACTTCTTGCGGCGGAGTTCGGCGTCGATCTCCTTTGATTTGCGCAGGTAGTTGACGATTGTGGCGCGGATCATGTCGTTCTTGTGAGCGTCGGCTGTCCACTTTGAGAGATTGATGGTGTCGTAGTCGATCTCACGGAGTGTTCCGGCTGAGAATTTGGCTCCCTTGGGGATGATGTCTGTGCCGAGGAAATCTTTCACGCCCTGCGATGTCTTGCCGTTGGTAAGGGTCATCAGCTTTTCAACAAGGAGGTCCTTGAGGGCGTTGAGACGGTCTTCATATTCTTCGTCGAGCTTGGGCAGCACTGCGCTTGCGCTCTTCTTGGTTTTCTTCTTTTCGGCTTTCTGGAAGAGGTGGGTTCCGATGACCACGCCTTTGAGCGATGGCGATGCCTTGAGCGATGCGTCTTTGACGTCGCCGGCTTTGTCGCCGAAAATGGCGCGGAGGAGTTTTTCTTCCGGAGTGGGATCGCTTTCGCCCTTGGGTGTGATCTTACCGATCATGATGTCGCCGGGGACGATGTGGGCGCCCACGCGGATGATGCCGCGCTCGTCGAGGTCTTTGGTGGCGTCTTCAGAGACGTTGGGGATGTCAGAGGTGAGCTCTTCCATACCGCGCTTGGTCTCGCGGACTTCGAGGGTGTATTCGTCGACGTGGACAGAGGTGAGGATGTCTTCGCGCACCACTCGTTCGTTGAGCACGATAGCGTCCTCATAGTTGTAGCCCTTCCAGGGCATGAAGGCTACCTTGAGGTTGCGTCCGAGTGCGAGTTCGCCTTTTTCGGTCGAGTAGCCTTCGGTGAGGATGTCGCCTTTCTTGACGCGCTGGCCCTTGTTGCAGATGGGACGGAGGTCGATGGTTGTGCTCTGGTTGGTCTTGCGGAATTTGGGGAGGTGGTATTCCTTGACGCTGTCTTCGAATGATACGAATTCTTCGTCTTCGGTGCGGTCATAGCGGATGCGGATGACGGTTGCGTCGACAAATTCGATTGTGCCTTCGCGTTCGGCCATGATCTGGGTGCGGCTGTCGCGGATGAGCTGGCCTTCGATGCCGGTGCCGACAATCGGAGACTCGCTGCGGAGCAGGGGCACGGCCTGGCGCATCATGTTCGATCCCATGAGGGCACGGTTTGCGTCGTCGTGTTCAAGGAAGGGGATGAGCGATGCGGCGATCGAGGCGATCTGCGTTGGCGATACGTCCATAAGCTCTACCTGGTCAGGAGCGACGATAGGGAAGTCGGCGTCCATACGGGCTTTGACTCGATCGTTGATGAAGCCGCCGTTGTCGTTGACCGGCGCATTGCCCTGGGCTATGATTTTGCCTTCTTCGATTTCGGCTGTGAGATAGACAACTTCGTCGTTCTTGAGGTTGACCACACCGTCTTTCACTTCGCGGTAGGGGGTCTCGATGAAGCCGAGGTCGTTGATCTTGGCGTAGACACAGAGCGAGGAGATAAGACCGATGTTCGGGCCTTCAGGGGTTTCGATCGGGCAGAGACGTCCGTAGTGGGTATAGTGTACGTCTCGGACCTCGAAGCCTGCGCGCTCGCGCGAGAGACCGCCGGGGCCGAGGGCCGACATACGGCGCTTGTGGGTGATTTCGGCCAGCGGGTTGGTCTGGTCCATGAACTGCGAGAGGGCGTTGGTGCCGAAGAATGTGTTGATGACGCTCGAAATGGTCTTGGCGTTGATGAGGTCAATCGGGGTGAAGACTTCGTTGTCACGCACATTCATGCGTTCGCGGATGGTGCGCGACATGCGGGCGAGGCCTACGTTGAACTGGTTGTAAAGCTGTTCGCCTACGGTGCGCACACGGCGGTTGCTCAGGTGGTCGATATCATCGACATCGGTCTTCGAGTTGATGAGCTCGATCAGATATTTGATGATGGCGATGATGTCTTCCTTTGTGAGCACCTTGACATCCATCGAGGTTGTGAGGCCGAGTTTCTTGTTGATACGGTAGCGGCCTACTTCGCCGAGGTCATAGCGCTTTTCAGAGAAGAAAAGGTTGGTGATGACTTCGCGCGCGCTTGCATCGTCCGGCGGCTCGGCGTTGCGGAGCTGTCGGTAGATGTACTGGATAGCTTCTTTCTCGGAGTTGGATGTATCTTTCTGGAGTGTGTTGAATATGATGGAGTAGTCGGAGGTGTTGGCGTCTTCCTTGTGGAGGAGTACGGTCTGCACGCCCGAATCGAGGATTTCCTGGATGTTCTCTTCTTCAAGGACAGTCTCGCGGTCGAGGATGACGTCGTTACGCTCGATCGACACAACTTCACCGGTATCTTCGTCAACGAAGTCTTCAACCCAGGTCTTGAGCACACGAGCGGCGAGTTTGCGGCCTACGGCTTTCTTTAGGTTTGTCTTGTTGACCTTGATTTCCTCGGCAAGTCCGAAGATTTCAATGATGTCCTTGTCACTTTCAAGGCCTATGGCACGCAGAAGAGTGGTCACGGGGAGTTTCTTCTTGCGGTCGATGTAGGCATACATGACGTTGTTGATGTCAGTGGCAAACTCGATCCAGCTTCCGCGGAAGGGGATGATACGGGCGCTGTAGAGCTTGGTTCCGTTGGCGTGGGTGCTCTGTCCGAAGAACACGCCGGGCGAACGGTGAAGCTGCGACACGACAACGCGCTCGGCTCCGTTGATGACAAAGGTGCCCTTATCAGTCATGTAGGGGATGGGGCCGAGGTAGACGTCCTGAATCACAGTAGCGAAGTCCTCGTGGTCAGGGTCAGTACAGTAGAGTTTGAGCTTGGCCTTGAGGGGAACGCTGTAGGTCAGACCGCGTTCAAGACATTCGTCGATTGTGTAACGCGGAGGATCGATGTAATAGTCAAGGAACTCAAGCACAAAGTTGTTGCGGGTGTCTGCGATGGGGAAGTTTTCGGCAAACACCTTGAAGAGTCCCTCGTTTTTTCTTTTTTCCGGGGGAGTGTCGAGCTGAAGGAAGTCCTGGAACGACTTCAGCTGCACCTCCAGAAAGTCGGGATAAGGGAGAGGATTTTTAACCGACGCGAAATTTACGCGGGGTTTTGCTAAAGTGATATCTGACATCTAAAAAGAAGGATAATGAATTAAGATTTTTTAACTCCAAAAATTCGATGTGAAGAAGAGAATCAGAAGGGTTTGTAGCCTAAAAGACTAAAAATAGGGCAATTTGCCATGCTCGGCAGGGCAAATTTTTATTTTTAAATATAAATAATTATGATTTTTTATCTAAACCCGTCTATTGTAACGCAAATAGGTTAAGAAACTCCCTGACGGGAGAATCTTAACCCATTATAGCTTAAAAGGAGTATGCTTATTTGAGCTCAACTTCAGCACCTGCTTCTTCGAGCTGCTTCTTGAGGCCTTCAGCATCAGCCTTAGCCATGCCTTCCTTAACTACTGAGGGAGCACCGTCAACCATTTCCTTGGCTTCCTTGAGGCCAAGACCGGTGAGTTCCTTCACGAGCTTAACGACAGCGAGCTTAGAAGCACCGGCTGATTTGAGAACTACGTCGAAAGAAGACTTTTCTTCTTCAGCAGCAGCACCAGCAGCGGGGCCGGCAGCAACAGCAACAGCAGCAGCTGCGGGTTCGATGCCATAAGTTTCCTTGAGGATCTGAGCAAGTTCGTTTACTTCCTTAACGGTGAGGTTAACAAGTTGTTCTGCAAAAGCATTAAGATCTGCCATGATTTTATAGTTTTATTTGTTGTTTTTTTAATTTAATAGAATTGAGGTTGAGCAGAGAGGCTTGGAGAATGGAGCTTGGCGCTTAGGCCTCCTTCTTCGAAAGAGTTTCGAGGATGCCGTGAAGTTTGCTGCCACCAGAAGTAAGGGCAGAGATAACGTTCTTGGCGGGAGACTGGAGAAGAGCGACAACGTCGGCGATGAGCTCGTTTTTGCTCTTGATTGCGCAGAGAGCGTCGAGCTGATCCTCGCCCATGTAGATAGTCTCTTCAACGTAAGCAGCCTTGAGGCGGGGAAGGACGGCGTCCTTGTCGGCCTTGCGGATATCCTTGATCAGCTTTGCGGGAGCGTTCCCTACGTTGGCAAGCATCAGCGAAGTTGATCCGTGGAGTGCTCCGTAGAGTTCAGAGTAATCGCCTTCAAGTGATTCGAGCGCCTTATGAAGAAGGGTGTTCTTCACAACCATGAGCTTCACGTCGGCCTTGTTGCATTCGCGGCGTAGGGCTGTGGTCTTTTCGGCGTCGAGGCCGGCGGTTTCAGTGAGGTAGAAGCAGCTATACTCCTGGATAGTTTTAGCTATGTTCTCAATAGCAATGATTTTATCTTCCTTTTTCATTTTGTACAGTCAGCTTAAGAAGTTATTCGTCGATCGACTTGGGGTCAATCTTGATACCCGGACTCATTGTGCTCGAAAGATAAATGCTCTTGATGTAGGTACCCTTTGCAGCAGCAGGCTTGAGTTTGATCAAGGTGTTGATGAATTCACGCACGTTGTCAGCAGCGGCGGCAGCTTCGAAAGAGACTTTGCCGACTGACGAGTGAACGATACCGTTCTTGTCAACCTTGAAGTCGATCTTACCCTTCTTCACTTCTTCAACAGCCTTAGCGACATCGTTGGTCACAGTACCGCTCTTGGGGTTCGGCATGAGGCCACGGGGACCGAGAACACGGCCGAGGGCACCGATCTTACCCATGATAGCGGGCTGAGTGATGATCACGTCGACATCGGTCCAGCCACCTTTGATTTTATCAATGTATTCGTCAAGACCTACATAGTCTGCGCCGGCAGCCTTGGCGGCAGCTTCAGCGTCTGAGTTGCAGAGCACGAGAACGCGCACCTGCTTTCCGGTTCCGTGGGGAAGTGTCACAACGCCACGTACCATCTGGTTAGCCTTACGGGGATCGACACCAAGGCGAACATCCACGTCAAGAGAAGCGTCAAATTTGGTGAAAGTGATTTCTTTCACGAGGCTCACTGCTTCAGCAAGTGTGTAAACCTTTCCGGCTTCAACCTTTTCCTGGGCAATCTTTTGATTTTTCGTCAGTTTACTCATGTCAATTGAAGTTTAGAGGTTTTCGGGGAATGTTCCTTTCACGGTGATACCCATGCTTCTGGCTGTTCCGGCAACCATACGCATTGCCGAAGCTACGTTGAAACAGTTCAAATCGGGCATTTTGTCCTCGGCAATCGCCTTAACCTGTTCCCAGGTGATTTCTGCGACTTTCTTACGGTTAGGCTGAGCGGAACCGCTTTTGAGCTTTGTAGCCTCAAGGAGCTGGATAGCTACCGGAGGAGTCTTGACAACGAAGTCGAAGCTCTTGTCGGAGTAATAGGTGATTACTACAGGAAGTACCTTACCGGCCTTGTCCTGGGTGCGGGCATTAAACTGCTTGCAAAACTCCATGATGTTGATACCCTTGGAACCAAGAGCAGGACCAACTGGAGGTGAAGGATTTGCGGCTCCTCCTTTGATTTGCAATTTGATCTGTCCAGCAATTTCTTTAGCCATGATAAATCTAAATTTTGTTAATGATTCGGTTAAAACGATGACGTCTGTTCTTTCACCAAGATATCTCTCCGGCGTCTTTCGTAACCAAGTGCCGGAGAGCCATCATTGAATTCAGGCTCGGAAACTGCGTCATCTCCCGTGGCGCGGCCAACGGCTTTGCAGCGATTGACAGCGCCGCGCGATGTTTATTCACGCTCTACCTGCGAATTTTCGAGTTCCAACGGAGTTTTACGTCCGAAGATCTTGACCATAACCTTGAGTTTCTTTCTCTCGCGGTTGACTTCCTCGATGGTTCCGGAGAAACCGCTGAAAGGACCGAATGTCACTTTCACAGTCTCGCCCACCATGTAGTCGTTTCCTTCGTCGGTCGGGTCAATCATTTCATCGGCCGTTCCCATCATTCTGAGCACTTCGCTTTCACGAAGGGCTTCGGGGGCGGCGTTCTTGCCACGTCCACGCAGGAAATCAATCACATTAGTGGTGTTACGGAGTTCATACAGGACCTCACCGGTGAGGATACACTCCACAAAGACATAGCCGGAGTAAAGGTTTTTCTCCTTCACTACCTTCTTGCCGTTGCGGACGGACATAACCTTTTCGGTAGGAATCAAGACCTGAAAAACATAATTGCCGAGGCCGGTGTTGCGGATGGCTCCATCCAGAACTTCTTTGACCTTAGCTTCCTTGCCTGAGATAGCGCGAAGCACATACCAGGCTTTTTTCAATTCTTCCGCCATTGATTTTCTTCCTTTTAAAGATTACTGACCGAGGCTGTAAATGAAGTGCATAATGGTATTGACCACCTGATCCATAGCGAAGACAATCGCCGCTATAATGATGGAAGCTATCAGCACGATGACTGCGCTCTTGACCAGCTGGCCCCTTGTAGGCCAAGAAGTCTTATATCGAAGTTCGGTATAAGACTCCTCTATATCCGTAAGTAGTTTAAGTTTACTCATTTGTCGTGTTTTTTAGCACGGGACGAGAGGCTCGAACTCCCGACACCCGGTTTTGGAGACCGGTGCTCTACCAACTGAGCTAGTCCCGTATAGGAAAACCGACCCTCGATCCGCTTCGAGTGTGACCCGTCAGTGAGACAAGGGTCGGTTTTGGTTTTATTCAGAGACCGATCTTAAAGACCGATTCGTGAATGACTTTATGAGTGGTATTACTCAAGGATCTCAGTGATCTGGCCTGAACCCACGGTGCGACCGCCTTCACGGATAGCGAAGCGAAGACCTGCGTCGCAAGCAACCGGGTTGATGAGCTCAACGTTGATCTCAACGTGGTCACCGGGCATTACCATTTCTACACCTTCGGGGAGAGTGATCTCACCGGTTACGTCAAGAGTACGGATGTAGAACTGAGGACGATAGTGGTTGTGGAACGGAGTGTGACGGCCTCCTTCTTCTTTCTTCAGGATGTAGACAGAAGCTTTGAACTTGCTGTGGGGCTTAACAACTCCGGGGTGGCAGATTACCATACCACGCTTGATATCTTTCTTGTCGATACCGCGGAGGAGAAGACCTACGTTGTCACCGGCTTCACCCTGATCGAGAAGCTTGCGGAACATTTCAACGCCAGTTACAACTGACTTCATGTCTGCGCCGAGACCCATGATCTGAACTTCGTCACCAACCTTTACGATACCAGTTTCAATACGACCGGTAGCAACGGTACCACGACCAGTGATTGAGAACACGTCTTCAACAGGCATAAGGAAGGGCTTGTCGATGTCGCGGGGAGGCAGGGGAATCCAGTTGTCAACGGCATCCATGAGCTCCATAACCTTAGCTTCCCATTCGGGTTCGCCATTGAGGGCGCCGAGTGCAGAACCGCGGATGATAGGAGTTTCATCACCGTCATATTCGTAAGTCGAAAGAAGGTCGCGCATTTCCATTTCAACGAGGTCGAACATTTCTTCGTCGTCAACCATGTCGCACTTGTTAAGGAACACAACAAGACGGGGAACGTTCACCTGGCGAGCGAGAAGGATGTGTTCGCGGGTCTGGGGCATAGGACCGTCAGTTGCAGCAACCACGATGATAGCACCGTCCATCTGAGCAGCACCGGTAACCATGTTCTTCACGTAGTCAGCGTGTCCGGGGCAGTCAACGTGAGCGTAGTGACGGTTTGCAGTCTCATACTCTACGTGAGCGGTGTTGATTGTGATACCACGTTCTTTTTCCTCAGGAGCGTTGTCGATCTGGTCGAACGACTTAACTTCAGAGAGACCAGCCTTAGCGAGCACTGTAGTGATAGCAGCAGTCAGAGTGGTCTTACCGTGGTCAACGTGACCGATAGTACCGATGTTAACATGCGGTTTGGTTCTTTCGAATTTCTCTTTAGCCATAACTTTGCTATTATTTTCTTGATTAAATGATTGACTTTTCTAACAAGACGCCACGATAGCGTAAGCGCACTATCGGGGCTGTCATTTTATAGATTGGTTTGAGCCGATGGCGGGATTTGAACCCGCGACCTCTTCCTTACCAAGGAAGTGCTCTACCCCTGAGCTACATTGGCGGTATGTGTTAGAGCGGAAGACGAGGCTCAAACTCGCGACCCTCAGCTTGGAAGGCTGATGCTCTATCAACTGAGCTACTTCCGCATTAGGATTGTTTTGTGGGCGAAGATGGATTCGAACCACCGAAGGTATAAACCAGCAGATTTACAGTCTGCCCCATTTGGCCACTCTGGTATTCGCCCTTTCGTAAGTGAACCGCCGAGCGATTCGTTACGTTGTTAGTTTAGTTGAGCCTCTTGTCGGATTCGAACCAACGACCCCGAGATTACAAATCACGTGCTCTGGCCAACTGAGCTAAAGAGGCAACAAGTTATTGTGCGCTTGCTTTTGGAGGAGCGTTCCCTTTCAAAAGCGATGCAAAATTAGCGCAAATATTTTTACCGTGCAAATTTTTTCACATCTTTTTCACAAGAAAATTACAACTTTTTCGCAGCAAAAAGCGCACAATCACACACATCTCGCTAATTAGCAACTGATTAACGGCAGTGATTCTTTATCCACTCATAGTGCGCTTTTTCGGTCTGCGGAGTGGTCCAGTGCTCATTGATCGGTGTAAGATGCGCTTCCTTGGGGGTGGAGACGGCGTTGAACACTTCGTAGCTCGTGGTCGGCGGACAGGTGTTGTCATTGAATCCCCAGGTCATTCTGACCGGACATGTCAGATGGCGCGCGAAGTTCACCACGTCGTAATATTCCAGTGTGCGGATCTTCTCAGGAGTGGCAGTCTGCGGATCTTTGCGGAAATGATGCGGGTATCCGCCGGTCTTGTCGCCGAGATAGCCTGTCATATCGGAGAGCGCCGGATGATTCGCCACACATCCGTTGACTCTTTCGTCGAGCATCGCGGTTGTGATGGCCAGCGCTCCGCCCTGCGAGCCTCCCTGCGTAAAGAGATTTTTTCCGTCCCATTCAGGAAGCGATGTCAGCAGATCGAGGAATCGTCGGCATCCGAGATAGACGTCCTTCATATAATATTCATCCGGGTCATCGAGGCCGAATTTAAGATAATCGCCCTTGACCTTGCGCTCGGCGGCAAACTCAGCCTCGCTCAGTTCAGGATGCAGACCGTGGATTTCGATTTCCAGTCTGATCATCCCACCTTCTCCGTAGTAGCGGTGGGCCATCGGGTCTTTGATTGTCTTCACTCCGGCTCCCGGAGGGGTCAGCACGGCAGGATATTTGCCTCCCCCTTTCGGGATGAAGAGATAGCCATACATGGCCCGGCCCCGGTCATTGAGCTGCAGACGCACCAGCTGACAGGTCATTTTGTCAGTTGAGTATTTTTCTACCGGCTCGGAAGTATATTTCAGAGGATATTTCTTGTCTTCGTCCACGGCTTTTTTCCAGAATGCGGCAAAATCAGTCGGCTCCTTGACAAAGGGCTGAAGTTTTTCGGGCGAGAAGCCCACTTTGACATGGTGGGAGAATTTATGTCCGCCAACTACGGTTTCAAGTCTCAGATCCCGGAACCCCGGCTTGTCCATAGTTCCGATATTGAGCACTCCCCTGCCATTGCTGTCAAGCACAAGACTGCCGTTGGTGTCAGCCTGAAGCATGTCTGGCCCTATGGCATAGTCTACTGTCATTTCCGAGGCAGGCACACCGTAGCGGTAAAGTTCGATCGAGATCCGGGCGCTGTCACCGGTCTCATAAAGCCAGTCGGGATGATCTGGATTTGTGACCCACAGCATATCGCTGCGCGAAGGGTAGTTTTCAGCACTGACTCCGGCGGTAAGAGAGGCTCCTAATATAATTAAGGTGGTAAGTCGGGAAAGTTTCATGGTAAATCTGGTGTCAAGTCTCTTATTTTATAAATATGTAGCAAAATTAGCGATTTTCCTCAAAATGGCGTAATTTTGCCTTTAGAATATAATCATTACATGAAACGACAACTCATACTCGCCGCATTGTGCTGCGCCGCCGCAGGCGCCACCGTAGCCCAGGTCAACAGCCCTGATGCCGGAGGTTATCTCGAAAGAGGCATCCTCATGTTTGACGACCGCAATTATGAAGGCTGCATAGACCAGCTCGCCAGAATCCATAGCCTCAGCCCCACCCCGGAGCAGGCCGAACGTGCCCTTTATTATCTCGGACTGGCTTCCCAGGGGCTCGGAGATGACGAAGCTCTCGCATTGTTCCGCAAATTTCTTGCCGACTACCCAGTCTCGCCGCTCAGAGCCGACGTGATGATGTCAGTGGGCGACTACTGGTTCAACCGCGGCAACTATGCCGAAGCGCTGCAGGAATATGCCCAGGTCAACCCTCTCGCACTCACCGGAAACCGCTGCGATGACATGAGTTACCGCACCGCCTATTCCTACATGATGCTCGGCGAATATGCCACGGCGGCCAGCCAGTTCCGCACCCTCCAGAGCTCGGAGGAATACGGCAATGTGGCCCGCTTCTATCTCGGCTACATAGCCTACGTCAACAAAGACTACACTCTGGCGCTGCAATATTTCCGCAACGTCGACACCTCGCGCGAGCCTGGCAACGCGGCGCCCTATTACGAAGCGCAGATCGCATTCGCGCAGGGCGACTTCAACCGGTCGCTCGACATCTCGCGCCGCCTTCTGGCTTCAGGCTCCGTGCCGGCATTCACTGCCGAATGCAACCGTCTTGCCGGCGAATCGCTCTACAACCTGGGCGATGAGAGCGAAGCTCTCCCCTATCTCTGGAAATATTGCGCCGAAGCATCTGACCCGCAGCCTTCGGCATTCTACATACTCGGTGTGAGCGAATACCGGCGCGGCGACTACGATGCCGCCATCAAACTGCTCCAGCAGTCCATCGGGACCCACTCGGCAATGGAGCAGAGCGCCTACCTCTTCCTCGGACAAGCCTATCTCAAACGCGGCGACAACAACTCGGCCCTGATGGCTTTTGAAAACGCCTACCGCGTGGACTACGACCGCGAAGTGCGCGAAACCGCCTTCTACAACTACGCAGTGGCCCGCATGGACGGCGGACGTGTGCCCTTCGGCAACTCCGTGGCCCTGCTTGAAAACTTCCTCCAGGAATATCCAAACTCGACCTACAGCGCCGACGTGCAGCGCTACATCGTCAACGGCTACATGTCAGACAACGACTACGAAAGCGCCCTTGCCGCACTCGACAAAATTCCGAATCCCTCGGCCGAACTCATCCAGGCAAAACAGAGAGTGCTGCTTGTACTCGGATCGCGGGAATACACCTCCGGAAAAATCTCCCAGGCCATAAGCCATCTCACCCAGGCGCGCCGCCTCGCCTCTGACAATCCATCAATCCGGCGCCAGTGCGACCTCTGGCTGGGTGACTGCTATTACACTCGCGGCAACTACGATGAAGCCGCTTCAAGCTACCGCTCTTTCATAGCATCGGCACCGAAATCCGACACCCGCAACCGCGCCATAGCCTACTACGACCTCGGCTACACCCGCTTCTGCCAGGAGCGCTACTCCGACGCGCTGACCGACTTCCGCGATGCCGTCACAGTGATGCAGTCAGCGCCTGCCGACCTCTCGCGCTCGCTCCTTGCCGACTGCTACAACCGCATAGCCGACTGCCACTACTATCAGACAGATTTCACCTCTGCCGCCGAGGCCTACAACAAGGCCTATGACCTCAACCCCTCGTCAGGTGACTACGCACTCTATCAGCTCGCTATCATGAAGGGTCTCCGCAAAGACCACGCCGGCAAGATCGAAAGCATCGACGCTCTGGCCGAACGCTTCCCCTCATCAGGGCTCATACCCAACGCCCTGCTCGAAAAAGCCGAAAGCCAGTCAGCGCTCGGCCAGACCGACCAGGCGATAGCCACCTACCGCCACCTTGTGCAGCAATATCCCAATACCGCCCCCGGTCGCAACGGCTATCTGCAACTCGCCATCACCTATATCAACCGCGGCGAGCGCAGCCAGGGCATCGAGACATACAAGAAAGTCATCTACACCTTCCCCTCAAGCGAGGAGGCCCGCATCGCTGCCGACGACCTCAAACAGCTCTATGCCGCTGACGGCCGTCTGCAGGACTTCGTGGCATTCATCAACTCCGTGCCCAACGCACCGCGCTACGAAGCCTCCGAGCTTGAAAAACTCGCATTCCAGGCCGCCGAGAACGACTATGTGAACTCCGGCGCCACCTCCAAACTCTCGGCCTATATAGCCGACTATCCCCAGGGAGCCGACCGCGCCCAGGCCCTCTACTATCTCGCCGATGCCGCCTGGAACGAAGGCAAGCCGGCCGAAGCCCAGGGCTATGCCATGCAGGTAATCCAGACCCATCCCGACTCCGAAGTGGCCGAAGACGCGATGCTCATCAAAGCCGCAGCCGAAAGCTCGCTCGGCAAGACAGAGATAGCCTACTCCACCTATCAGCAGCTCGAAAGCCGGGCCTCAGGCTCCAACATGCTGCGCGAGGCCCGCATCGGACTGATGCGCACCGCTGCCGACCTTGGCAAATATGCCGAAGTGGTCAACACCGCCGACAAGCTTCTCGCATCGACAGCCGCCAACTCGCCGGCCGACCTCAACGAAATTAGATTCATGCGCGGTATGGCCAACAACAGCCTGGGCAACTACGACAAGGCCTATGAAGACTGGTCGGAACTCGCCGAGAACCCCGCTGACATCTTCGGAGCCAAGAGCGCCTACTACATGGGCAACTCACAGCTCGATCGTGGCCTTGTCAAAGGCGCTAAATCGACAGCCGAAAAGCTCATCGACTCCGACACCCCGCACCAGTACTGGCTTGCACGCGGATTCATCCTCTACAGCGACATTCTGCGCAAAGAAGGCAAAAAATTCGAGGCAGACGAATATCTGAAATCACTCAAAAACAACTATCCCGGCACCGAAGCCGACATCTTCCAGATGATCGACTCCCGCCTCTGAACCTGACAGCAGGAAGCTGCCACGAACCATCACCACCCTTCACCACCCATTCATTTCAGACTCAAAGCAACAATGAATACACGATCAACCATATTTTCACTCTGCCTCGCACTCGGCACCCCGCTCTTCGGCCAGGGGCTCCACAAGGAAATCAACGTAGAGCAGGAGATAGTCCCGGTCAAGCGCGACGCGGCCCGCATCACAATACTCCCCACCCTTCAGCTGCCAGCCGTCAGCAAACCGCAACTGGCATTCAGCAATCGCGTGGTCACCACCCGTGTGCCCAACGCCATCTCGACTCTTGAGCCTGTGGCCTATGGCGAAAACCTCTTCTCGTCGCCCTACCGCGGCTATGTGGCCCTCGGCCTCGGCGCTCCGCTCTTCAACGGAGCCTTCTCGGCCGGTTACCGCATTCTCGACACCGACCGCACCCGCCTGAGCGCCTGGGGGCAGTATGACGGTGACATCTACACACAGAAAACAGACGAGCGTAAGGAATACTGGCGTGACCACAGCGCATCACTCGGCGTAGACCTCCATCAGGCCATCGGAAGCAAATCGTTTCTCAATGCCGGCGTGGACTACACCTACGGCTATCACACCATCCCCTCTGCCTGGGACTCATTCTCGCAAAGCATCAGCCGTTTCAACCTTTCGGCCCTTTACACTTCGCGGGCACAAGGCCTCGACTGGACCGCAGCCCTCCGCTACCGTCATTTCGGCTTCTACAACTCAAATGCACCGCAGAGGCTACACTTCATCTCATCTGTACCTGAGACAGACTTCCCCATCCACATCTTCACTCCAGGCCAGACCGGCGCGGCAGACTCGCCTGCACCCGGCCAGACCGAGGTCTACGCCGTGCCCGGCGAATCACCCGTACGCCAGAACCTCTTCGGCGCATCGCTCACCGGCAAGCTCTCGTTCGGCGACAACACATCGCTCGGACTTGACGCTGACGCAGACTTCCTGCACACCGGCAGCCATCTGAGTCCCCGCTACCCTTATCTTTCCTACGGCGACTACTCAGCCAAAGACGGCTCGACAGTCGGCCTGATAGCCCTGACCCCCCATCTCGACTACTCGTCGGCCACGGTCAAAGCCCGCATCGGCGCGCAGGTGGATGTCAGCATCAACAACGGCCGCGTCTTCCACATAGCCCCCGAAGCCTCCCTGGCCTGGACACCCTCGCAGATAGTGGGCTTCGAAATCAAGGCTCACGGAGGCTCCGACCTCAATCAGCTCTCGTCGCTCTATGACGTGACCCCTTACCTCAACTCCTCGATGGCCTATTCGCAATCACACATACCCTATGCTCTTGACGGGCGCGTGACCGTGGGCCCCTTCTTCGGTGCCTACCTCGAATTCTTCGGAGGATATGCCAAGGCAAATGACTGGCTCATGCCCGTGGTAGCCGACAGCTATCTCGGAGGCGCAGTCTTTGACCGCATCGATCTTTCGGCCTGGCATGGCGGTGCCGCCGTCGGCTACGACTACCGCAAGCAGCTCTCGGCCCGCATCAGCTACGAGACAGCGCCCAATGACTATGACAACAGCTTCTATGAATGGCGCGACCGTGCCCGCCACGTGGTCAACGCCGAACTCAAGCTCCGCCCACTGACACCCCTGCAGATCACTCTCGGCTGGCAGTTCCGCGCCGGACGCCGCTGCTACGGCATGGCCCACAATCTCTCCGGCGCTACCGGAGATCTTCAGGTCTACTCGCCTCAGGCCCGGTCGCTTGGCTGCGTGTCAGACCTTTCGCTCGGAGCCTCCTATGCCGCCACCGACGCCCTCTCCATCTTCGCCGGCGGAGAAAATCTGCTCAACCGCCGCTACTACCGCATAGGCGACCGCTACTCGCAGGGCATCCGCTTCATGATTGGCGCATCACTCAAATTCTGACCACACAATTCTAAACAAATATCAAATCTCCATGAAAAAATTCGCAATGACACTGCTGGCGCTTCTCGCTTGCGCCACATCAGGAGTCCAAGCTCAGTACAGCACCTATTATAAAGATATGCCTGTGGAAGTCCGTCAGGTAGAACCGTTCGCCATAGCCGACCGCAGCGTGAACCTTGCCGAACGCGGAGCCACCGGTGACGGAACCACACTCAACACCGACATAATACAGAAAGCCATCGATGAGCTCTCACAGGCCGGCGGCGGTCATCTCGTAATCCCCCAGGGTGTATGGCTCACCGGCCCGATCGAACTCAAGAGCGGTGTGGACCTCCATCTGGAGCGCAACGCCATACTTTATTTCTCGCCTGACAAGGCACTTTACGTCGACTCCAACCCCAAAGCATCGCGCGTACGCGCCTGCATCAGCGCCAACCGCTGCCGCAACATCAGCATCACCGGACTCGGCACCCTTGACGGCAACGGCGCGCAGTGGCGCCCGGTGAAACGCTCCAAGGTCAGCGACGTGGAGTGGAAACGCTTCCGCAAAATGGGCGGCGTTGAACGCCAGAACGGCTCGCTCTGGTATCCCTGGGAACTGAAATCAGGCTATCCCGACGTAGCAGACACCCCTGAGAAACAGGAGAAAAAGCGCAACGACCTCTTCCGCATAAACAACTGCGAGAACGTGCTGCTCTCCGGAGTCACTTTCCAGAATGCCCCGAAATTCCACGTCCACCCCTTCAACAGCCGCAACATAATCATTGACGGCATCACAGTCCGCTGTCCCTGGAACGCCCAGAACGGCGATGCAATAGACCTTAGCGACTGTCACCAGGCTCTCGTGGTCAACTGCACGGTCGATGCCGGCGATGACGGCCTCTGCATGAAAAGCGGCGAATACAAGCCCAAAGCACTCGTCAATGGCTGTGAAGACATACTCCTGCAGGACAACACCGTCTACCACGCCCACGGCGGCTTCGTGATCGGCAGCGAAGATATCTGCGGCATGAAACGCATAGTGGTACGCAACTCGACTTTCTCCGGAACCGACACCGGTCTGCGTTTCAAAAGCGCTGTGGGCCGTGGCGGCAAGACCGAAGACATCTACATAAGCGGCATCATGATGGCCGACATCCAGGCCGAAGCCATAATCTTTGAATGCAACTACGCCGACCGCCCCGCCGGATCGAAAGACAGCGACACAGTCAGACCACAGGAAATGGTGAAGGTCCCCGAATTCACTGACATCCATATTTCAGACGTGATCTGCCGTGGCACCGCCACCGCCATAGCCGCAAGCGGAATCGCCGGCCTCAACTGCGTTCATGACATCACGGTAGAAAACTCCACCTTTATATATACAGCCAACGCAACTGAAATCGACAGCGCGACAGCATCGGTGACTACCAAAAATGTAAAATTCATCAAAGACAAGAAGTAAGAGGCGCAAAATTCGCATTCATCTGATCTGGGGCGAAGGACGCCACTTCTTCGACCAGAAGCGCTGGAACGTCGACATGGTAAGAAAAAGCTGGAGCGAGGGAGGCAACTGGCATCCGACCCTCGCCGGCTCCGGATCGACCGGCGGATCATACAGCCGCACCGGAAAGAACAACTGGTGTATCTGCATCCCCAACAAGGAGACCGACTACAACAAGCTGATCAACTACAACATCGAGCCTGAAAACTGGACCAAAGACTCTCCCCAGCAGTAAGCGACTGCCCCCTCAGGCAGTCTGACAGACGGAATCTATACACGTCCCATCCGGTGGTAATGCCGGATGGGATTTTTAATTTTCCTGAATTTCAGACAAAATTCATTTATATTTCCACATTTCTCATCTGATATTGCAAATAATTTGACATTAATTTCGTACTTTTGCAGACATTTTATTATTTTTCAAAAAAGTATTTATTTATAGCAGTTAGATGAACAATGATCAGATAAAGGTGATCTTTGCCGAAGAAGAGCATACAAAATATGCCGAGCAGATTGTCACCCTAATCTATGAATCAGCCCTTCAGCGCGGCACCGGCATAGCCCGCCGCACACCTGAATATATCGCACAGAAGATACGTTCGGGGAAGGCTGTCGTTGCTCTCTGTGATGACCGTCTCATCGGCTTCAGTTACATTGAGAGCTGGGAACATGGTGATTATGTGGCCACTTCAGGCCTTATCGTCGATCCGGAATTCCGACGATTGGGGCTCGCAGCACGAATCAAGGCCAAGACATTCGAACTTGCCCGCCTCCGCTTCCCGTTCGCCAAACTGTTCAGTATCACCACTTCTCTGCCGGTGATGAAGTTAAATTCACAGATGGGCTACAAGCCCGTCACCTTCTCGGAACTTACTGACGACGAGGAATTCTGGGCCGGATGCAAGGGCTGTGTCAACTATGACATACTCCAGCGCAACAACCGCCGCATGTGTCTCTGCACAGGCATGCTCTATGACCCCAAAGCCAAGCTCGAACGGCCTTCCAAGCGAGCCCCCTACGTAATGTGGCTGCACAACCGCGTCAAAAAGTTGCTCCACCTGAAATAATCTCCTCCGCGCGAGAGCCTGCAGGGCCCCATCTCCCCTCTCCGGCGCTCTCCCGCCGACAATACTCAAATTTAACAACATCATCCCCCCTAATCCAATAGATTCAATATTATGGAAAAGAAGAAAAAAGTGGTTTTAGCCTTCAGTGGCGGTCTCGACACGTCATTCGCTGCAAAATATCTTTCAGAAGACCTCGGTTATGAAGTGCACACCGCAATCGCCAACACCGGCGGATTCTCTGACGAGGAACTGAAGACCATCGAAGAAAAAGCTCTGCGCCTGGGCGCCGCATCTCATGCATCTCTTGACGTCACCGGCGACTACTATGACAAGAGCATCAGATATATGATAGCAGGCAACGTACTGCGCAACGGCACCTATCCCATCAGCGTGTCGTCAGAACGCATCTTCCAGGCTATCGCCATCATCGAATACGCCAAGAAGATCGGAGCCGATGCCGTGGCCCACGGCTCGACAGGCGCCGGAAACGACCAGGTGCGTTTCGACCTCACATTCCAGATCCTCGCCCCCGAAATCGAGATCATCACCCCGACCCGCGACATGACTCTCACCCGCGAGTATGAGATCGACTATCTGAAGAAACACGGCATCGAGGCCGATTTCAAGAAGATGGAATATTCCATCAACAAGGGCCTCTGGGGCACCAGCATAGGCGGCAAAGAGACTCTCCACTCAGAGCAGACTCTCCCCGAAAGCGCATATCCCAGCCAGATCACCGAAAAAGGCGAGGAACACATGACCATCACCTTTGAAAAGGGTGAGATCTCGGCTGTCAACGGCAAGACTTACGCCGACAAGATCGACGCCATCCGCGAAGTGGAACGCCTCGGCGCCCGCTACGGCATAGGCCGCGACATGCACATCGGCGACACCATCATAGGCATCAAAGGCCGCGTAGGCTTCGAGGCCGCAGGCCCGATCCTAATCATCGCAGCCCACAAGATGCTCGAAAAACACACCCTGACCAAGTGGCAGCAGTACTGGAAAGACCAGATCGGCACATGGTACGGCATGTTCCTCCACGAGTCGCAGTATCTCGAACCCGTCATGCGCGACATGGAGGCCTTCCTTGAAAACTCTCAGCGCAACGTCAGCGGCACTGTAGAGATCATCCTCCGCCCCTACAGCTACACCCTTGTAGGCGTAGACTCACCCTTCGACCTCATGAAGACCGACTTCGGCGAATACGGCGAGGTCAACAAGGCCTGGAGCGCCGATGATGTCAAAGGATTCACCAAGATCCTCGGCAACCAGATGAAGAT
Source organism: Duncaniella muris (assembly GCF_003024805.1). Classification (GTDB taxonomy): domain Bacteria; phylum Bacteroidota; class Bacteroidia; order Bacteroidales; family Muribaculaceae; genus Duncaniella; species Duncaniella muris. The sequence goes on along the minus strand of NZ_PUEC01000013.1, from coordinate 49,604 downwards.
CTATCACAACGTGCAGAAACGCAACGGAGCCGAGGAGTAAGCCGATGAAAAAAATAGGAATCATAGGAGGAGCCGGCTACACAGCCGGCGAACTCCTCCGCCTCCTGATCAATCATCCGGAGGCTCAGATTGTATTCATACATTCCACCAGCAATGCCGGCCGCCCGGTCTGCGAGATCCACGAAGGTCTGACCGGCGATTGCGACCTGCACTTCTCTGACAGCTATGATCTCAACGCGGTCGACGTGCTCTTCCTCTGCCAGGGCCACGGCTTCAGCCGCAAGTTCTGGGAGGAAAACGAACGCCCCGAAGGCCTGAAAGTGGTGGACCTCGCCCAGGACTACCGCGACGAGAGCGAAGGCTACACCTACGGACTCCCCGAAGCCAAGCGCGAAGCCATCCGCGAGGCATCGCTCATAGCCAATCCCGGCTGCTTCGCCACAGCGATCCAGACCGCCCTGCTCCCCCTCGCCGCAGCCGGACGGCTCGGCGGCGAGATCCACGTCACCGGCATCACCGGATCGACAGGCGCAGGCGTGAAACCGGGAGCCACCACCCACTTCAGCTGGCGCACCGACAACCTTTCGGTCTACAAGGCATTCGAACACCAGCATCTGGCCGAAATACGCCAGACACTCCGTCAGCTCCAGCCCGGCTTCGACGCAGAGATCAGCTTCATACCCGTGCGCGGTGACTTCGCAAGAGGCATCTTCGCCATGACCTATATCGACACCGATCTTTCAATCGAAGAAGCCACCCGCATCTACAAGGATTTCTATGCCGGAGCCGCATTCACCCATGTGTCAGACCGTCCGGTCGACCTCAAGCAGGTGGTCAACACCAACAAGGCGCTGATCTCGCTTGAAAAACACGGCTCGAAGCTGCTGATAATCTCCGCCATTGACAATCTTCTGAAAGGAGCCTCCGGCCAGGCCGTGCAGAATTTCAATCTCATCTGCGGTCTGCCCGAAGACTGCGGCCTGCGGCTGAAGCCCTCGGCATTCTGATGCGTTCACCGCTTTGGCTGCTCTCTGACACTCGACCTTTTTTGCTACCACACTCTCCCGTTCAAAAAATCATTTCTCTGAAAAAAGATGAATCTCTTCGACGTATATTCACTATATGACATCGAACCGGTCAAAGGACTCGGCTGCCATGTCTATACAGCCGACGGCACGGAATATCTCGACCTCTACGGAGGCCACGCCGTGATCTCTGTGGGCCACGCCCATCCGCTCTATGTGTCGGCCATTTCCGACCAGGTAAGCCGTCTGGGTTTCTACTCTAACTCCGTGCAGAACTCCCTCCAGCAGAAATTCGCCGACCGACTGGGACGCATCTCCGGCTACGATGACTATGCCCTCTTTCTCTGCAACTCCGGAGCCGAGGCTAACGAAAACGCGATGAAACTCGCCTCGTTCCACACCGGACGCCGCAAGATCCTCGCCTTTGACCGCGCATTCCACGGCCGCACATCCGGAGCCGTAGCCGCAACTGACAATCCCAAGATTCAGGCACCCTTCAATTCGACTGAGAATGTGGTCTTCGCCCCGCTCAACGACATCAAGGCCACGGAGCGTCTTCTCGCCACCGGCGAATTTGCCGGAGTGATCATTGAAGGCATCCAGGGAGTGGCAGGTATCCGCATGGTCGATGACGACTTCATGCGCCGCCTGCGCGAACTCTGCACAGCCACCGGCACTCTGCTCATACTTGATGAAATCCAGTCGGGCTACGGCCGCACCGGACGCTTCTTCGCCCACCAGTACACCGGCATCCGCCCTGACATCATCACCTGCGCCAAAGGCATAGCCAACGGCTTCCCGATGGGCGCGGTGCTCATCTCTCCATCGATCCCTGCGGTCAAAGGAATGCTCGGCACCACCTTCGGAGGCAACCACCTTGCCTGCGTAGCCGCCATTGCCGTGATCGATGCTCTTGAAGGCGAGGCCATGATAGCCAACGCCGCCGCCGAAGGCGAATATCTGATGGAAGAGCTGCGCCGCCTGGCCACCGAGTGTGACGAAATCACCGAAATCCGCGGCCGCGGACTCATGATCGGCATCGAGATCAAAGGCTCGGCATCGGAAATCCGCAAGCGCCTGCTCTTCGAACACCGTATCTTCACCGGAGGAGCCGGCGAACACACCGTGCGTCTGCTCCCAGCCCTCTGCCTGCCGCGCTCCCACTCGCGCCGCTTCATCGATGCATTCCGCCAAGTACTCACAACTAAAAAACCTTCCTGAAAAATGCACCACTTCACTAACGTCACAGACATAGGCCCTCTTGACCTCGCAGTCAAAGAGGCACTCGAAATCAAAGCCAACCGTTTCGGATTCAAAGAACTCGGACGCGACAAGACCCTGATGATGATCTTCTTCAACTCCAGTCTGCGCACCCGCCTGAGCACCCAGAAAGCCGCCATGAATCTGGGCATGAACGTCATAGTCCTCGACGTCAACCAGGGAGCATGGAAACTCGAAACCGAACGCGGAGTAATCATGGACGGAGACAAGGCCGAGCATCTTCTCGAAGCCATCCCCGTGATGGGCTCCTACTGCGACATCATCGGGGTCCGTTCGTTCGCCGGTCTCAAAGACAAGGCCGAAGACTATGAGGAGAGAGTGATCAACCAGTTCATCCGCTACTCCGGCCGCCCCGTATTCAGCATGGAGGCAGCCACCCGCCACCCGCTCCAGAGCTTCGCCGACCTCATCACCATAGAAGAGTTCAAGACCAAGGAGCGCCCCAAGGTGGTAATGACCTGGGCGCCGCATCCGCGCGCGCTTCCGCAGGCCGTCCCCAACTCCTTCGCAGAATGGATGAACGCCACTGACTATGAATTTGTAATCACGCATCCTGAAGGCTATGAGCTTGCCCCTGAATTCGTGGGCAAAGCCCGCGTGGAATATGACCAGCGAAAAGCCCTTGAAGGCGCAGACTTCGTCTATGCCAAAAACTGGTCGGCCTACGCCGATCCGAACTACGGCAAGATACTTTCGACCGACCGCGCATGGACTGTCGACAGCGAAAAGATGGCCCTGACAGACAACGCCTTCTTCATGCACTGCCTCCCGGTGCGCCGCAACATGATCGTGACCGACGATGTCATCGAGTCAGACCGCAGCATAGTCATTCCGGAAGCCGCCAACCGCGAAATATCCGCCCAAGTGGTCATCAAACGTCTCCTTGAAGGTCTGAAATGATGGAAGAGACAATCAAAGTGATCAAAATCGGGGGCAATGTGGTTGACAACCCCGAAGCCCTCGCACGCTTCATCGATGACTTCGTGAAGCTGCCCGGCAGAAAAATTCTGGTCCACGGCGGCGGCAAGGAAGCCACACGCATGAGCTCGCGCCTCGAAATACCCACCACTATGATAGAAGGCCGACGGGTCACCACCCGCGAGACCCTTGACGTGGTGACGATGGTCTATGCCGGACTTGTCAACAAACGAGTGGTCTCCATGCTCCAGGCTGCCGGGTGCAATGCGCTCGGACTGACCGGAGCCGACGGCAACGCCATCCGCGCCACCCGCCGCAAACCGGAGCCGATCGACTACGGCTTCGTGGGCGACATCGCTCCGGAAGGTGTCAATGCCTCACTCATAGGCTCTCTGCTCGATGCGGGCGTCACCCCGGTGTTCTGCGCAATCACCCATGACGGCAATGGATCGCTTCTGAACTGCAACGCCGACACCATAGCCTCAGCTGTGGCTACCGGAACAGCGAGTCTCTCACCGGTCGAGCTGATCTATTGCTTCGAACAGCCAGGCGTGATGGAAGACATCGAACGCCCCGACTCCGTGATACCGCTCATCACGCCTGATATCTACAAGCGCCTGCGCGCCGAGGGTGTGGTCAGCAAAGGCATGATCCCGAAAATCGACAACGCATTCGCCGCAATAGCTGCCGGCGTCAGATCTGTAACCATAAAACATTCCGATGCCCTCAACCGGACCTCAGGCACTGTCATCAGAGATTGATCTGCTCAGACGCATGATCGCCACCCCGTCGTTCTCACGCGACGAGGCTGCCACCGCACAGCTCATTTTCGACCATCTCGCCGAAAATGGAGCCGCACCGAGACGCTATCTCAACAATGTCTACGCACTTTCGGAGGGTTTTGCCCCCGGCCGGCCAACCCTGCTGCTCAACTCCCATCACGACACCGTGCGGCCGGCTGCGAGCTACAGTCTCGATCCATTCAGCCCTGACATGCGCGAGGGTTGCCTATACGGACTCGGCAGTAACGATGCCGGAGCCTCAGTGGCCGCACTGACCAACACATTTCTCAGGCTGCGCACTGCCTCTCTGCCCTTCAACCTGCTCCTGGCCGTCACGGCCGAGGAGGAAGTAGGCGGCGAGAACGGCATGAGAGCTTTCCTCCCACATCTGAAAGAGGAAGGCATCGAGATAAGTTGTGCCATAGTGGGCGAACCGACAGGCATGCAGCCGGCCATAGCCGAACGCGGCCTCGTGGTGCTCGACTGCATAACCACGGGAGTCACCGGCCATGCCGCCCGCTCGGAGGGGATCAACGCGATCTACCGCGCTATGGCCGACATAGAAGCTCTCCGCTCGTTCCGCTTCCCGGATGAATCGCAGATACTCGGACCGGTCGGGCTGAACATCACCCAGATCAACGCCGGATGGCAGCACAACGCCATTCCCGACGAATGCAAATGGGTGGTCGATATCCGCACCACCGACGCATATACCAACGAAGAGACCGTCAGCCTTCTGCGCACTGCCGTCAGCCCCCACAGCAGTCTCACTCCGCGTTCCACCCGTGTGCGCGCCTCGGTCATCAGCAGTGACCATCCGCTGGTCAGTGGAGCTATAGGCCTCGGCCTGGCTCCATTCGTCTCGCCGACCACCAGCGACATGTCGCTGATGTATGACTTCCCCTCGCTGAAAATCGGGCCCGGAGAGTCATCGCGCAGCCATTCGGCCGACGAATTCATCCGCCTCAGCGAAATCGAGGAGGCCATTCCGGTCTACCACACCCTCATCACCGGTCTGCGGCTCTGATAAATCCCCCCACACACAATCTCACACAACAAAACCCCGCAATCCACACATCAAGATATGAAACTCTGGAGCAAGGGCTTCGAGCCCGACAAAATGATAGAAGAATTCACCGTAGGCCGCGACCGCGAACTTGACCTGCGTCTGGCCCGATATGACGTTGAAGGCTCGATGGCCCACATCAGAATGCTCGAAAGCATTGGTCTTCTGAAAGCCGATGAACTCGAAGTGTTGCTGAAAGCCCTCGGAGAGATCGCCGAAGTTATCGAGCGCGGCGAATTCACAATCGAGCCGGGAGTGGAGGATGTCCACTCGCAGGTGGAATTCATGCTGACCGCAAAGCTCGGCGATGTAGGAAAGAAGATCCACTCAGGCCGCTCCCGAAACGACCAGGTGCTCGTAGACCTCAAACTCTTCATGCGCGACGAGCTGCGCCGCATAGCCGACGCTGTCAGTCGTCTCTTCAAGCGCCTGCAGTCTCTGAGCGAGGAATACAAGGATGTGCTGATGCCTGGCTACACCCATCTGCAGGTAGCCATGCCGTCGTCATTTGGCCTCTGGTTCGGAGCCTATGCCGAATCTCTTGCCGATGACATGCAGATGCTTGTGGCAGCCTACAACATAGCCAACCAGAATCCGCTTGGCTCAGCCGCTGGCTACGGATCATCATTTCCCCTCGACCGCGAGATGACCACCAGTCTGCTCGGATTCGAAACCCTTCATTATAATGTGGTGGCCGCACAGATGTCGCGCGGAAAGACCGAACGCGCCGCCTCGATGGCCATCGGGGCCATCGCCTCGACACTCGGCCATCTGGCTATGGACGTCTGCATGTGGATGTGTCAGAATTTCGGCTTCGTCTCCTTCCCTGACGAGCTTACCACCGGATCTTCTATCATGCCCCACAAGAAAAATCCGGATGTATTCGAGATCATGCGCGGAAAATGCAACCGGCTGCAGAGCATCCAGAACGAGATCGCACTGCTCACTGCCAATCTCCCCCTGGGCTACAACCGCGACCTGCAGTTGCTCAAAGACATCATATTCCCGGCCACGACCGAGATGACCGATTGCCTTGACATGGCTGACTTCATGCTTCAGCACATACGCATACGCCGCGACATCATCGATGACCCGCGCTACGACTATCTCTTCACCGTTGAGGAGGTCAACCGCCTTGTGCTCGGCGGAATGCCGTTCCGCGAAGCTTACAAGAAAGTAGGGCTTGAAGTGCAGGACGGCACCTACCGTCCGGTCCGCGCCGTCAGCCACACCCACGCCGGATCAATCAACAACCTCTGCAACCCCGAAATAGCACTGAAATTCCAGAAACTTTACGACCGTTTCGGTTGTCAGGCCTCTTGTAAGGAATCGTAAAAAATATTCGGTTCTGCAAGGCTTTTTTTACAAAAAGTTCTTACTTTTGCTTTCTGAAATTTATAAACCCAAATCAAGCACAACAATGTTAAACAACAAAGTTCAGGACGCAATCAACGCCCAGATCAACGCCGAATTCTGGAGCGCATATCTCTATCTGTCAATGTCGCTTCACTTCCAGGCTGAAGGAATGCCAGGAGTGGCAAACTGGTTCAAGATCCAATTTCAGGAAGAACAGGCCCATGCCACCATCTTCATGAACTACGTTAACCAGCGCGGAGGCCGTGTGGAACTGAAAGCCATCGAAGCCGTTCCCACCAGCTGGGCATCTCCGCTTGAGGCATTCAAATCTACTCTCGAACACGAAAAGAAAGTCACAGCCCTCATCAACGACCTTTACGCACTGGCCGAAGCTGAAAAAGACTATGCAACCCGCGATCGTCTCAACTGGTTCATAAGCGAACAGGTAGAGGAAGAAGACAACTGCCGCACTCTTATCGACAAGTATTCGCTCATCGGCAATGACGGCATGGGACTCTATATGCTCGACCAGGAACTTGGAAGCCGCACCTACACCGCGCCCTCCATCCTCTCTGAATAAGCCGGAAGCCGCGCAACAGACACACGTGTCGGCGAGAGCTGCCGCAAAGCAGCAACACCCGCCGCCCCCGATAACACAATACTCCTTCAGACCAATGAGCTGAAGGAGTGTTGTGTTATAGAAAGATATTTATAGAGCTTAGTTAAATTATGTTAAATATTTCGGGGGGGGTAATTTTTTTAATTATTTTTGCTAAGTAACTCTGAAAAAAATTAATTTATACTATATGCGGAATTTATTCAGAGGCAGAATCGAGGAATGAAGAGGGAGTTTATAGACATAAACGACCGATGAAGAACTTGATTCTGACCGGAATAAAACCGTAGAGAGTATAAAAGATCCTCCATAGGAGATACTAATGTACATTATATCGTTTAATTTTGAAGAGTTACTTATCATAAAATTAGAATTTAATTCGATTCTACATTCATATAGTTCAACCACAATTTTCAAAAGATCTCTAAATTCTATCACCGCATTTCCACAAAATCTTTTGATCCAATTAACCTCAAAATGATTTTGTGGTTCCACTATAACTCATATAACCACTGATTTTACGTGTGTCTTGATCCTCATGGGCTACTTGAGGCCTGAAATCTACAATCGGAATGGATCTAAGACTATAATTTTATAATTTTTTTACAGACAAATTGTTACTACCGACGGAGGACATCGTGATGATGCCCTTCGTTATTTTTCATATCGGAAATGCAATGAAACACCCTCTTAGTCATTCGACTTGCTCCTCAGAGAGCCAGGCTGCATAGTCAGCGTCAATCCTGATCGCCTGCAGCCTGATAGGCTCCGAGGTTGGGGGCCTCCTGTAGACGGCTGACTCCATAGAAATCAGCCGAAGCCTCCGGCAGAATCAGTGCCGGGTCGGCTGCTCCGAGCGCCGGAGAGTCCGGCTTCAGGCGATAGTCGAAATAGTAGTCGCTGCGCACGGTGTAATAAAGCGGATCGGTGTCCCAGATGCAAGCGATGAAATTGTCAACGTCTTCTCCGTTGCTCTTCAGCAGGCAGCGGCGCAGAGTGACCAGAGAGCCTGAGAAGTCGCCAACTGACAGGTCAGTTCCGTTGCCATAGATGATGCAGTTGGTAAAATCTGCTGTCAGATAAGGCATGGACGAACCGTTGTCACTTTCAGCATCGTAGTGGTCAAACTGCACAGAGGGCCCGCGCAGGGCGGCGAAGAGATAGTAATTGGCTATGGTTGTGTGATTGACCACTGCTTTTCCGCCTGTGAGCGAGAGGACACCGTCAGCAGCCTCTGCAAGCTCGCAGCCCACGATCCGCAGATCGGCATATCTGGAGCGCAGTGTGTAGCCGGCGCTGTTGCGCAGACGGCAGTTGACCAAGGTGACCTGCGAAAGCGAATCGGCCAGGACTCCGCTCACGGTGTTGCGGACAATGGTGTGGCTGAGCCTGTTGCCGCGGCTTTCAGGAGCAAACTCCAGTCCGCGCCACTGTGAGGCCATGAGGTCAAAGGAGATCTGCCCTACTACATTGCCGGTGCGGTCACCGCAGAAATTCACCGGGAGTTCCGGAGTGCCTTCGCTGACGAGAGTACCCTCCACGCGGCAATAGGCTTTGTCATGGAAATGCAGAGTGGTGCCTGGAGCGAGAGTCAGAGTGGCTCCGGGGCTGACCACGAGCGAATCGAAAATCTGGTAGGGGTAGACGGCATCGAAGCGGGTGTCGGTGTCAATGATCTCACCGTTCAGCTGTCTGACGTCTTGCCCCTCGGCGTTGATCACCACGCTGCGCGTCACGCCGTTAGTGGTAAAGTCGATTGTCTGATTGATTTCCGTAAGTTCAGGGCGTCCGTTAGGCGCGAGTGTAGCCTCGACAAACACGAAGATCGAATCCTTGGGGCGGATCTCCACATTGTGGAAGTTCTCTCCGGCAAAGCCGTCGACGTTCAGGCGGAAAACCCGGCTCCCGCCACGGATGGAGATGTCACTGATGCTTATAATCCGGTCATGCCTGTTGTAGACCTTGAAGCGGCTGGTCGGAGTAGGCTGACCGGTAAATACGGTACCCATATAGAGGGTGTCCACTGAAAAATCGGGCTGCGAGGAGGGAGATGTGTCGATGCCGTCCTCTATACATCCGCCGAGGATGAGAGCGAGGGCTGACATGAGGACTATGCCGAGGAGTGTTTTCATTTTCTAAATTCAGATGTCATGTTATGGTAATCATGCCTACACATAACGCTCTGCAGCCCCTTTTTATTGTCTGTCTTACAGCCTGCGTGTCAGTCGGCTATGGAATCAGCCGGAGTCTCGTCTCTGAAATATGGCGCCAGACGCGAACGCAGAGTGTCAGAGGCCGCGCAGACCGAGCCTCCGCGGTAGACCTGATGGCCAAGACTGTCAGTTACGATAAAGAAGGGCACATAAGGCACCTGGACAGCTCTCACGGCGTTGTGAGCCACGCCGCCGGGAAGCCATGCCTGGACCCACTTGGCGCTGTCGCGGCGAATCGAGGCCGCCCACGTGGCGCTGTCAGACATCACGGTCATCTCAATCTCCGTGAAGCGTTTCTTGGGAAGCGTGGACTGCATTTCACGGAGCACCGAGCGTATGCTGTCATGCTTAGACCTGCCAACGAAGACCAGCAGACTGTAGCTCTGCATGGCCGGGACATAGCGGACCACCGTGTCAGGCGCGGCACGGAAAGTCATGGTGCGCACATCGCCGCGCACTGCGGGCGTGAGCTGTTCGCCTACCAGCCCGGCAAAACCGCCTATGACACCCTCTGGACGCGCTTCGGGAGTCAGAGTGTTGATGAGCGAATCGGCAAGCAGTTCATAACCGCGGGCATTGAACCTGGTGGCAAGCAGCATAGCTGAAGATATATATGACGGATTCGTACGCACCTCGCGGGCTATCAGAGCATTGACAGCCGCCGCATCGCCGCTGCGCAGTATCGAGTCGTTGGCCGACAGGAAAGCGGCATAGCGCCGGGAGTCATCGTTTCCCTTGATCTCTATCTTTGAAGGATCGGCAAGTGACATCTTCACTTCAAGATCGTCGCCGTTACGGGCCACACAGCCGAACAGCCACTCACCGTCGACCGTAAAGACATCCACAAACACCGGCTCCTGCGAACTTCCGCGCAATGTAACCTTGTCATCGGCAGGATGGAAAGATGCACGGTGCAGCCCGCGGTCGGCATAAAAGATCTCGACCCCCTTGTTGCCGAGCCCCTTGATGTCACATTTGATAAGAAACTCTTCATCGTTGCCGCATCCGGTCAGCAGGCCGAGCAGCACCAACGGCAGCAGCATGAGTTGGACGAAAAGGCGCGGAAATATGTAGGAATAACGCATAGTGTCAGATTTTTGAGGCAAAAATACGAAATTATTCTTAATTTTGCATCGGGCAGACAACTCTTTAGCCCCTCCGGCCCGCAGTAACAGCCATAGCCCACCAAACCAATCAGATGAATAAACTCCTGCGCTTTGCCCTGACCGTCACCGTACTGACTCTGATTTCCGTCGCTGTCCCGCTGCGGACAAGCGCCCAGATAGTCAATATCAACAATGACGAGATCGACTCCGACAGCGTCAGACGCGCCTTTGACGACGGCCCGTATTTCGGACTCTACAAGGACAACTACTTCATATTCGGCTGCCCCGTGGGCCAGCGTGTCACCCGCGAGAACACCAACATCAAGTTTCAGATCTCCATTGCCCAGCGCCTGACCCGAAGCACTCTTCCGGGGGGCACATATCTCTTCCTGTTCTATTCTCAGAAGTGTTTCTGGAATGTGCTTGAGAACTCATTGCCGATGACCGATCTGAATTTCAATCCGGGCATCGGTCTGACCAAACCGCTTTTCGTCAAAGACCGCTTTGTAGGCAAGATAAACCTTATAGCCGAACATGAGTCAAACGGCCGCGACGGAACCGCATCACGCTCCTGGAACCGCATCAGCCTCGGCGGAAGCATCATGATCGACCCGCAGGTGGTGGTCCACGGCAAAGCCTGGATTCCGATCATCGACGGCGTAGAGAACAAAGACATCCTCGACTATTGCGGCATCTATCAGGTCGGCACGAGCTTCACATCGCAGAACGGGCGCTTCGGCCTCGCCGTGAACCTGGTCAAGCGCAAAGGCTGGAAACTGAACTATAACACCACGGTCGAACTCAACTACCGCATTTTCAAGCGCGACAACCAGTTTCTGTTTCTGCAATACTACAACGGCTACGGCGAAGGGCTCCTTGCCTACAAGGAATTCCACTCCACGGTGCGCGTAGGCCTCGTGATCAAGCCGCGTCTGTTCAGCGACTACTGATCTGCAACATCATCATCAGCCCCCTGACATAAACAGACATCCCCGATCCGCAGCATCTGTGAAGATGCCACAGCTGAAAAATGGGCAAAGATGATGCGGGAATTCATTTTTTTTGTATTTTTGCACTTATGAGATTAGTTATACAACGTGTAAAAGAGGCTTCGGTAAGCATCGGAGGCTCGCTTCATAGCGCTATCGGCCCCGGACTGATGGTGCTTGTCGGTGTGGCCGACGGCGACAGTGCCGATGATGCCCGCTGGCTCGCAGCCAAATGCACCGCCATGCGCATCTTCGCCGACTGCGAGGGTGTGATGAACCTCTCGGTCATTGATGCCGGAGGCGACATTCTTGCCGTCAGCCAGTTCACTCTGTGTGCATCGACCCGCAAGGGCAATCGGCCGAGCTACATCCATGCCGCCGGCCATGATCTGGCCATTCCTCTCTATGAGCTTTTCTGCTCTGAATGCCAGAGTCTGCTCGGACGCGAGGTCAGAAAGGGTGTGTTCGGCGCCGACATGCAGGTGGCGCTGGTGAACGATGGCCCCGTCACGATTGTTATAGACTCAAAACTACGTGAATAGAAACTACGCGGACAGAAGCCATGAAAATCAATTCTACACCAGATGATTCGATCTCTCTGCGCTCGCTGCAGGCAGTTGTCGACGAGTGGATCACCACCACCGGGGTGAGATATTTCTCCCCGCTGACCAACATGGCCATCCTGGCTGAAGAGACCGGAGAAGTGGCCCGCATCATGGCCCGCAGATTCGGCGACCAGTCATTCAAGCCCGGCGAAAACGCCGATGCCCTTGCCGATGAGCTCGCGGATGTGCTCTGGGTGCTGACCGCCATTGCCAACCAGACCGGCATAGACCTGACCGAGGCCTTCCGCCGCAACATTGAGAAGAAAAGCGTCCGCGACGCCACCCGCCACGCCTCCAACCCGAAGCTGCGCGATGACTGACCGAGACACCGCAGCCACCAGCCAAAATGAATCAACTTAAAATATTAACCATAAGACCCTGAAAAATATAATCATCATGGATAAGTATCAGCAAGTCATAGCTGACAGCCGCGTGACCACATCTGACGCGGAAGTCGCAGCAAAAGTACAGGAGATTCTTGACAAGCATCTTGACGAGAACCGCACTCCTGAAGTCCTTAAGAAACTTTTCAGCGCCATTGACCTGACCACACTGAAATCCACCGACTCACAGCAGTCAGTGGCCAATTTCACTGAAAGAGTCAATGCCTTTGCCCACGAATATGCCGATCTGCCCAACGTGGCCGCCATCTGCGTCTATCCCAACTTTGTGCCCGTAGTGCGCACAGTTCTCGAATGCAGTGACGTCGACATCGCGGCTGTGGCCGGCTGTTTCCCCAGCGCCCAGAGCTTCATCGAAGTGAAAGTGGCTGAAATCGGTCTCGCAGTAGAAGCCGGAGCTGATGAAATCGACATTGTGCTCGGCCTCGGCGACTTCCTTGACAAGGACTATGAGGAAGCCTGCGACCAGATGATCGAGATGAAGCACTCATGCCGCGACTCTCTGATGAAAGTCATCCTCGAAACCGGAGCCCTCAAGACTGCGGAAAACATCCGCAACGCCTCGATCCTGGCTCTCTATTCCGAAGCCGACTTCCTCAAGACCTCAACCGGTAAGGAATATCCCGGCGCATCGCTCGAAGCCACCTACATTATGTGTGAATGTATCAAGGAATACTACGAGAAAACCGGCCGCATGGTAGGCTTCAAGGCAGCCGGAGGCATCTCGACCACCGAAGACGCTCTGAAATACTACACCATTGTCAAGACAGTTCTTGGCGAAAAATGGGTGGAAACCGCTGAGTATTTCCGTCTGGGCGCATCGCGTCTGGCCAACTCCATCCTCTCCGACATTCTCGGCAAAGAGATCAAATTCTTCTGATCGGATGAAATACTGGATAATCATAGACAGCGTGCAGAAAGGCCCGCTGTCAGTCGAGGAACTTTATGCCATACCGGGTCTCAGCATGTCGACCCCGGTATGGCATGAAGGCCTTGCCGACTGGACCACAGCGGCAGCCATCCCCGAAATAGCCGCTGTCATAGCCTCGCGTCAGAACGGATTCAGCAATCAGCAGCCATACGGCCAAAACTACGGCGCCGCACCTCAGCAGCCCTACGGCACCCCTTACGGCAATCAGTATTCACAGCCATATGGCGGAGCATACAGACAGCCGGCATACGGACAGCCCCAATACAGCCTGGAACCCTTCGATCCTGAGCGTATGCCCCCCATGCCTGACAACTATCTTGTCTGGGCCATCATAGCCACCATCTGCTGCTGCATTCCCGCCGGAATCCCCGCCATCATCTATGCCTCGAAAGTCTCACCCGCCTACATGCGCGGTGACTATAACGGAGCGCTTGACGCCTCGTCGAAAGCACAGATGTGGATCATCGTGGCTTTTGTGGCCGGTCTGATCTGGGCTCCGTTCTCGATGTTGCTCGGCCTCTTATGACAAAACCGCCGGTCTACATACCGCCCGAACCGCCTGCCGGCCCTCAGCCCACAGCCAAAGCGCGCGTCACTCGCCGCATGATACTGACAGCCGTCATCCTCATTGCCGCCACAGGTGCGCTTATCCTCTATGCGTCAGTAGACCCTTCGACCAATCTTTATCCGCGCTGCAGCTTCAGGATGCTCACCGGGCTCTCATGTCCGGGATGCGGCTCCCAGAGAGCGCTCCACGCATTGCTCAACGGAGATCCGGCCGCAGCCCTCCGCTTCAACGCTATCCTTGCCATCGAGATCCCGCTGATAGTGCTGCTGATAGTCTCGCGCCTTGCCGGCAACCGAGCCCCACGGCTCCGCAAATTTCTCAGCGCGCGGGCGTTCATCCTGCTCCTCCTCTCGACCATCATTATCTGGACCGTAGTCCGAAACATTTTAGAGATATGAACAAACTGCCATCCCGACAGCTTACATTCCGGGCTTTGCTATTCGTCATCGTGGTATCTGTCTCCGTCTACTTCCTTCCACGCACCAGCGAAAATCATTATGTCTTCGAGGAAGGACGCCCCTGGAGCTATGCCCTTCTCACTGCTCCGTTTGACATCCCCATCCACCTCGACTCTCTGAGCGCAGCCAGAATCAGAGACAGCCTGCAGACTCATTTCGAGCCTGTGTTCACCCGCGACATCACGGCCGAGAAGACCATCGTATCGGACTACACCACCAGGCTAAATTCCACCACCGGTCTTGACATCACCCCCTCACAGCGCAACCAGATCATACGCGAGATCCGCAACATCTATGAAAACGGCATCGTGGACCGCGACACCTATAGCAAAATCGCATCAGGCCGGCTGCCGTCAGTGCGCTTCATTCATGACAACGTGGCCATCAGCATGCCCACTTCAGCCTACCTCTCGGCATTCCGTGCCTACGAACATCTCGACAGCATCTTCCGCGACAAGGGGATGCACCAGGCCCTGTCTGCCACACATCTCTCTGAAATTCTTCAGCCCAACATACTGATAGACACCGTCACAACCCGGCGTCTTCTTGAAGAAGCACTGCAGAAAGCTATGGCCCCGGTAGGCATAATCCAGCAGGGAGAACGAATCATCGACAAGGGCGACATTGTGACCACCCGGCTCGCCACCGTTCTGAAAACATATGAGGAGATTGCCGATGAAAGAGGCAAAGGCACCATAAGCCAGCACTACTATCCACTGGCCGGACAGATTCTCTATATGGTGATCCTCTTCGGCGCTCTCTACGGCTATCTCTGCATCTTCCGCCGCGACTATTTCGACGATGACCGCACGGTGCTGTTCATAATGACAATCATGGGGCTCTTCACCCTATTTGCCTTCGCCATGCAGGCGGCGTTCAGAACCGGGCTCTACATCACGCCGTTTACCATCGTGCCGATTCTGATACTGGTCTTCCTGGACTCGCGTACGGCATATTTCTGCCATCTTATCCAGGTGTTGATCTGCGCTATCATCACATCATTCGCGCTGGAATTCGTGTTCATCCAGTTCATAGCCGGAGTGGTGGCCATCGACTCACTCAAAGACCTCTCGCGGCGCAGTCAGCTCATACGCACCGCCGCCCTGATCTTCATTGCCTACGCTGCCTGCTATGCGGCCGTCGAGATCATGCAGTCAGGCTCGCTCTCAAAAACAGAGGGCCGCATTTTCGGCTGCTTCGCCATCAACGCCATCCTCATATCGTTCAGCTATGTCCTGATGTTTCTCGTTGAAAGAGTGTTCGGATTCACCTCCCGCGTGACACTGGTGGAGCTCAGTGACATCAACAACCCGCTGCTGCGCGAACTTTCAGAAGAATGTCCGGGCACATTCAACCACTCTATGGCTGTCAGCAATCTCGCTTCTGCGGCCGCCGGCCGCATCGGAGCCAACGTGCAGCTGGTGCGAACCGGAGCCCTTTACCATGACATCGGCAAAATCAAAAACCCGGCATTCTACACCGAAAACCAGCACGGAGTCAATCCGCACGATGCCCTTGACCAGATCCAGAGCGCCCGCATAGTCACCGGCCACGTCAGAGAAGGCCTCGCCCTTGCCGAAAAAGCCAAACTGCCCCAGATGATACGCCGTTTCATTTCCGAGCACCACGGAGCCGGCATGGCGCGCTATTTCTATACCACATACTGCAACGCCCATCCCGACGAAAATGTAGATCCGGCCCCGTTCAGCTATCCTGGCCCGAATCCTCAGTCAAAAGAGACTTCACTGCTGATGATGGCCGACGCTGTCGAGGCAGCCTCAAGGTCTATGCCCGAACACTCGCCGGAAGCAATTTCAGCGCTCATCAACAAAATCATCGACAGCCAGATTGCCGAAGGTCTCCACAACGAATCGCCGATATCGTTCCGCGACGTCAGCACAATCAAAGAGGTCTTCGCACAGCGCCTGCGCACCATGTATCACTCGCGCATATCCTATCCGGAACTCAAAAAGGCATCTTCGGCAGAGGCTGACAATAAGAAGTTGTAAAAAAACGGCATCTAAGAATACAAATCAACCTACAAGTTAATAGACTCTCATGCTACGCAAATCACTCCTTCCCCTCCTGGCCCTGGCCCTTCCGGCTTTCGCCTACGAACCGATAACACTTCCGGTCATCCCCTCTGATCCGGCAATCGAGAAAAAAGTCAGCGAGACCCTCTCCCGAATGACTCTCGACGAGAAGATTGGCCAGATGACCCAGATACAGCTCGACATACTCGGCGAAAACGGTCCTGACGGTTTCCGCCTCGTCCCGGCCAAACTCGACACCATCTTCGGGGTCTACAAAGTCGGCTCCATCCTCAACGCTCCATATTCCTACTGCCTTGACGCGGAGACATGGAACGTGATCATACCTCAGATTCAGGAAGCCTCCATGAAATACATGGGCATCCCCTGCATCTACGGGCTCGACCAGAACCACGGAACCACATATACCAACGGTGGCACACTCTTCCCTCAGAACCTCAACGTGGCTGCCTCGTTCAACACCGAGATTGCCCGCAGAGCTGCGGAAATCACAGCCTACGAGACCCGCGCGAGCGACTGTCCCTGGACCTTCTCGCCCACTCTCGACCTGGCCCGCGACCCCCGCTGGCCGCGCTTCTGGGAAAACTACGGTGAAGATCCGCTGGTCAACGCCCTGATGGGCGCCGCTGCTGTCAGAGGTTTCCAGGGCGATGACCCGAACCACATCGACGGCAATCACATAGCGGTATCAGTCAAGCATTTCATGGGCTACGGAGTGCCATTCTCCGGCAAAGACCGCACACCGGCCCATATCTCACCGTCAGACCTACGTGAAAAGCATTTCGCCCCCTACCTTGAAGCCATCAAGAACGGAGCGCTGACCGTGATGGTAAACTCTTCGTCAATCAACGGCACTCCGGTCCACGCCGACTGGACTCTGCTGACCAAGTGGCTCAAAAACGACCTGCAGTGGGACGGCCTGATTGTCACCGACTGGGCCGACATCAACAATCTCTACACACGCGAGAAAGTGGCCCGCGACAAGAAAGATGCCATCCGCATAGCCATCAACGCAGGCATCGACATGGCGATGGAACCCTATAAGGTTGACTACTGCACCATTCTCCGCGAACTTGTGGAGGAAGGCAGCGTCAGCATGGAGCGCATCGACGATGCTGCCGCCCGCGCGCTGAGACTCAAATACCGTCTGGGGCTCTTCGACCATCCCAACACCACTCTCAAGGAGCATCCCGACCACGCTTCGAAAAAATTCCGCAAAGAAGCTCTTGAAAGCGCTGTCGAGACTATGGTCCTGCTCAAGAACGAAAACAGTCTCCTGCCGCTGAGTCAGGGCACACGCCTATTGGTGACAGGACCTACAGCCAACTCAATGCGCTCGCTCAACGGAGGCTGGTCATACACCTGGCAGGGCCATCTTACCGACAGCTATGCCAAAGATTACAACACAATCCTCGAAGCCCTCAGTGCCACCTTCGGAGCGGCAAATGTAAGCTATGTCCCGACTGTAAGCTTCAACAACGAGGGGCATTATGAAGACGAAACTGTCAGCGATTTCGCACCGGCGCTCAAGGCTGCCGAAAAGGCCGACGTGATCGTGGCATGCATCGGCGAAAACTCCTACTGCGAGACTCCCGGCAATCTGACCGACCTGCATCTCTCTGCCAACCAGCGCGAAATGGTCAAGGCCCTCGCCAAGACCGGCAAACCGATACTGCTCGTCATCAACGAAGGCCGTCCGCGCATACTGGCCGACATCGAACCACTGGCCCAGGCTGTGGTCGACGTGATAATCCCCGGCAACTTCGGCGGCGATGCCCTCGCCCTGCTCCTGAGCGGCAAGCGCAACTTCTCGGCCAAGCTCCCCTTCACCTATCCGCGTGAAATCAACTCGCTCGTCACCTATGACTACAAGGTCAGCGAGGAGGTAGGAAAGATGGAAGGTGTCTATGACTATGACGCCCGCGTCAACGTGCAGTGGCCTTTCGGCTATGGAAAAAGCTACACCACCTTCTCTTACTCAAACCTCCACGTAGACAAGCATCAGTTCGGCCCCTCTGACATGCTCACCGTCACAGTCGACATAACCAATACCGGATCAGTCGACGGCAAGGAAGCCGTGTTGCTCTACTCTTCTGACCACGTGGCATCCGTAGTGCCTGACAACAAGCGCCTGCGCGCCTTCGACAAACTCGCCCTCATGCCAGGCGAAACCCGTGCGGTACGCTTCACGATTCCAGCCTCCGACCTCGCGTTTGTCAACGCCCAGGGCCAGTGGGCTCTCGAAGCCGGTGACTTCACTCTGAGCGTTGGCCCGCTCAGCGCCACTGTGAGCTGCACCGAGAGCTACACCTGGACCACCCCGAACATCTGATCTCCCCTCCTGACACATTATATAGAAATATTATCTGACAAAATGAAGACCATTTTTCTCATCGGCTACATGGGCTGCGGCAAATCGACCCTCGGAAAGGCGCTCGCCCGACGCTGCGAACTTGATTTCATAGACCTCGACGATTACATCGAGGCCCGCGCCGGCAAGAAGATCCGCGAAATTTTCGCCGAGGAAGGCGAGGAAGCTTTCCGCGACATGGAACGCCGGATGCTGCGCGAAGTCAGTGCCGACGGCAAGCGTGATGTTGTGGTGGCCTGCGGAGGCGGCACTCCCTGCTTTGCCGGCAACATGGAACTGATGCAGTCAAAGGGTCTGACAGTGCTGCTCGCAGCCTCCGAGGAACGGCTGTTTGAAAGGCTCAAACGCGGACGCCACAAACGTCCGCTGATAGCGGCTCTCAGTGACAGCGAACTGGAGCACTTTGTCAGAAAGCAGCTGGCCGCCCGCATGCCTTTCTACAGCCGTGCGGCCGAGATCTTCGACAGCACCTGCCTCGAAGACGAAGACCAGATAGAAGAAAAATGCCGGGCCTTCATCAGCCGTTTCGGTCTGCGGCTGAAAGAAAACGGATCTCAGGACTGAACAAAGTACAAGCATATGCCACAGTTCACCCACACACCCCAGGAACAACCTCAGGAGACTCTGATTGACCGCCGGAGCCTCACCATAGGCCTGCCCGCCTGCCAAAGCTCCTCGGAACGGCGCTTCCCGCTGACACCTGAGGCCGCCGCCGAGCTGACAGAACGCGGTTTCCGCATAAAGATGGAAGCCGGAGCAACGGCGGCGATCAACTACACCGACAACCAGTATATGCGTGCCGGTGTCAGCGTAGGCACCCGCAGTGAGGCCTTAGGCTGCGACATCGTCATACACCTTGCCCCGCTTGAAGCTGCCGATGTGCGGAAAATGCGTCGCGGAACCATGCTCCTTACCCTGCTCAAGCCGCAGAACCAGCATACCGATGCCATAAAGGAACTTCTGA
Organism: Duncaniella muris; assembly: GCF_003024805.1. Lineage (GTDB taxonomy): Bacteria > Bacteroidota > Bacteroidia > Bacteroidales > Muribaculaceae > Duncaniella > Duncaniella muris. The sequence continues at coordinate 29,903 of NZ_PUEC01000013.1, read as the reverse complement.
AGCGCCATATAATCGCCATAGCCCTCGACCTCATTGAAGACTCAGGCGGCTGCACTCCGTTTGCCGATATCCTTGCCGAAATCGACGGCCGGGCCTCGGTGGCTATGGCATCATCGCTGCTTGCCGACGCCACACGCGGAAAAGGGATACTGCTCGGTGGCGTGGCCGGAATCATACCCTGCGAAGTGCTTGTCATCGGGTCTGGCATCGCGGCCTGTGCGGCAGCACGGTCGGCAGTAGGGCTCGGCGCAACCGTCAGAATGTATGACAACGACGTCTACTCCCTGCGCCGCGCATCGCAGCAGCTCGGCCCGTGGGTGATAACCTCCACGCTGCATCCCCACACACTTGAAAACGCGCTTCGTGCGGCCGATGTGGTGGTGGCCACTCCCACCACAGAGCCTTTCAGCGCTGGATCAGAGCTTACCTCGGTGATGAAACGCGGCGTGCTTGCCTTTGACCTTTCCTCTGACAGCGGCAAGGCGTTCCCGGCTATGACACCCGTTGATCTCGCCGACGCATTGGCAGTAAGAGAATCGGCCTCTCTGCGTGAACGTATCTGCTTCGTACATGCAGGCTGCGCCGTTGCCCGCACAGCCGCAATGGCTCTCAGCAACACGCTGATCACCCTGATGAGCTCAATTGTCAGCTGCGAGGGAGTGAGCAATGCCCTTAAACTGCTGCCGGGCATGCAGAAAGCCACCTATACATTCTTCGGGCGCATTGTCAACCCACAGGTGGCCAAGGCTGCCGGGATGCGCAGTGTAGACATCAGCATTTATCTAACCCTTTCATAAGCTTCCTCCTCCACCTATATAATATGGCCCCACGCAAAAAATTCTATGTAGTCTGGAACGGCTTTGCCACCGGAGTCTTCGACTCCTGGGAAGAATGTCAGTTACAGGTCAAAGGTTATCCCGACGCGCGCTTCAAGAGCTTCGACTCGCAGGAAGCGGCTGTAGCAGCCTACCGCGGAGATCCGGCCGAACAGCTCGAACTTCTCAGCGCAATAGCCAAAGGCCCCTCCCATGAGCATGTCAACTATGAAGCCTTTCCGGAAATCCGCCTGGATGCTCTGGCAGTCGATGCCGCCTGCTCGCGCAATCCAGGTCCGGTGGAATATCAGGGCGTGTGGGTTCGCACCGGCGAGCGCATCTTCCATGCCGGACCGTTTGAAGGAGGCACCAACAACATCGGCGAGTATCTCGCGCTGGTCCACGGGCTTGCGCTTCTCACGCAGCAGGGACGACACAATGTGCCCATCTATACAGACTCGCGCACAGCCCGCTCATGGGTGCGCAACCGACAGCCTAAAACCAATCTGAAACCAACCGCCGCCAACGCACCTCTGTTCGAGATGATCAGACGCGCCACTCTGTGGCTTCAGACTCATGAGATCACCAATCCGATACTCACCTGGGACACTCCCGTCTGGGGAGAAATCCCCGCCGATTTCGGCCGAAAATAAAGCCAATCAAGGCCTGCGGCAAAACAGAATAGTTTTTCGCCAATTTGGGATAATTATCGTAAGAAAAAATTAAACATTTAATCTCCAAAAGAGGTTATATTTGCAGACCCGTTTCAGACACACATTTTACGGGCCAGGATCTCACGTTTTTCAACTAAGCTCCCAATCATGGCAAAACGCAGACTTTTAATCGCCTTGCTGGCACCTCTGGCGCTCGGCGCCGCCGCTGTCTCTCCCTCTGACATTCCTTCGGAAGGAAGCGTCATGAACCTTGAACAGTGCCGGCAGCTGGCATTGGCCAACAACAAGGATCTCCGTCGCTCGGCCCAGCAGATAAAGGTGGCCGGTTACGAGAAAGACCAGGCATTCGCCGCCTATCTGCCGTCACTTGACTTCGCCGGCGGCTATATGTACAATCAGAAAGGCATTTCCGTATTAGAATCAGACCAGCTTCTGCCCATCAAGTCATTCAACCCGGAGACCAAGGGCTATGAATTCGATTTCGTCAAAAACCCCATTGACGGAAAGCCGGTGATGGTCGACGGCAAACCCATCCCCTCACAGGTTGCCTATCTGCCTAAAGAAGCTTTGAGCTACGACCTCCACAACGTGTTTTTCGGAGCCGTCACCCTCACCCAGCCTATTTTCATGGGCGGAAAGATCGTGGCGATGAACAAGATAACCGGCTATGCCGAACAGCTTGCCACCGCCATGCACGACAATTCTGCGCAGGATGTCATCTATGCCGTCGATGCCGCCTACTGGCAGGTGGTCTCGCTGAAAGCAAAGCAGAAACTCGCTGTGAGCTATGTCAATCTGCTTGACACTCTCAGCCACAACGTCAGTCTGATGGTCAAAGAGGGCGTGGCCACCAAACGCGACCAGCTCACAGTAGATGTCAAACTCAACTCCGCCCAGATCGACCTGACGAAGGTTGACAACGGACTGGTGCTGTCGCGCATGGCCCTGGCCCAGGTGTGCGGTCTGCCTGTACACACTGTTTTCACTCTCGCTGACGAAGATGCCGAAACCATCAGCACAACCGCGCCTGTAGCCAAGAGCTACGACATGCAGCAGGTCTACGCCTCGCGCGACGACCTCCGCGCCCTTGAACTCGGAGTGAAAATCTACAAGGAAAAAGAAACCGTGGCCCGCGCCTCAATGATGCCAAATCTTGCACTGGTAGGAGCCTACTCGTTCTCGAACCCCAACATGTTTGACGGCTTTCAGAAAAAATTCAACGGCATGTTCTCTGTCGGAGCCATGCTGACCATTCCTATCTGGCACTGGGGAAGCAACTACAACAAGCTCCGTGCAGCCAAGGCTCAGACAGTGGCCGCCAACCTTCAGCTCGACAACGCCCGCGAGATGGTAGACCTGCAGGTCAACCAGGCCTCGTTCAAAGCCGATGAGGCATTCAAGACTTTCAGCATGACTGAATCCAATCTCGCCAAAGCCGATGAGAACCTGCGTTGCGCTCAACTCGGATTCCGCGACGGAGTGATGACCGTTGACAATGTCATGGAAGCCCAGACCGCATGGCTCAAGGCACACTCCGAGAATATCGACGCCCGCATCGACGTATATCTCTGCGATGTCTACCTCAACAAAGTGCTCGGACGGCTTGACGTTCAGGCCGCACAATAAGTGGCTGAAACCTCTGAATAAAGCCATCCGGAACTCAAGAATTCAAAATCAACATCATAACAAAACCACCTACAGTCATGTCAGACAAGCAGAACACATCCGCCGCCAATGCCCAGCGCAGCGAGAACCGTATCCTCATGACGGCTCTGGCCGTCATGGTAGTAATCTGTATCGTCCTTGCCATCATAGGATTCTGTTTTCTTAACAAACCATCGGAGATAATAGAGGGTCAGGCCGACGCCTCTTCGATCCGCATCTCCGGCAAACTTCCAGGACGTGTGGTCAGACTCTACGTCCATGAAGGAGACATTGTCCATGCCGGCGACACACTCGTCCACATCCACTCCTCACTTGCCGATGCCAAACTCATGCAGGCGGAAGGCATGGAAACCGTGGCCCGCACCCAGAATCAGAAAGTAGATGCCGGCACACGCAAGCAGATCATTCAGTCGGCCCGTGATCTTGCCGCACAGGCCGAGGCTGCTGTCACCATCACCCATAAAACCTACAACCGCATGGAAAATCTCTTCCGTGAAGGTGTGGTTTCAGAACAGAAGCGCGACGAGGCCAAAGCCGCCTATGACGCAGCCGTGGCCGCACACCGTGCCGCACAGAGCCAGGTGGATCTCGCCGTGACAGGCGCTCAGAAAGAAGACAAAGAGAGCGCGGCCGCGATGGTCAACGTGGCCAAAGGCGGAGTAGCCGAAGTGGAAAGTCTGCTGGAAGACCAGTATCTGCTGGCACCGTGCGACGGACAGATCGACCAGATCTACCCGGCAGAAAGCGAGCTCGTGTCGCTCGGAGCACCGATCATGAGTCTTCTGAAACTCAGCGACAAATGGGTCACATTCAATGTGCGTGAAGAACTCCTTAACGACATGCCTCTCGGCGGCGAAATCGAGGTCATGATCCCGGCCCTCGACAAGAAGACCGTGAAGGCCAGAATCTACTATGTCCGCGATCTCGGCAGCTATGCCACCTGGCAGGCCACAAAGGCCACCGGGCAGTGGGACAGCAAGACTTTCGAAGTCAAGGCCCATCCGCTCGACACCATAGCCCAGCTGCGCCCAGGCATGAGTGTGGTCTACTTCAAGAAATAATCCTCCCTTTTCAATCTGTTAAACGATGGTGCTTCTCGACATAATCAAACGCGAACTCCGGCGCCTGACCTCACGCAAAATCTATGTGGTCATGATGCTGGTGGTACCTCTTGCATGCTCGTTCTTCTTTCTGAACCTCATGCACGAAGGTCTGCCGCTGAAAGTGCCCGTAGGGATGGTAGATCTCGACCACTCCTCACTTTCGCGTCAGATAGGCCGTTCGCTCGATGCCTCGCCCCTTGTGGACATCAACTCCGATTTCGAAAGCTATCATGAGGCGATCAACGGGGTGAAAAGCGGGGAAATATACGGTTTTTTCCTCATCCCCTCTGACTTTCAGCAGAAAACGATAGCTGGAGAGAAGCCCACACTCTCGTTTTTCTCCAACATGACAATCTTCGTGCCCGGATCGCTCAGTTTCAAAGGATTCAAGACAATCGCCGTCACCACAGCCGGCGGCATTGTCAAGACTACTCTTGTCAGCGCCGGAGCCGACGAAAATCTGGCAGGCTCCCTGATTCAGCCTCTTGTCATCCGCACCCATCCGCTCAACAACCCCTGGACCAACTATTCGATCTACCTCTGCCAGTCGTTCATACCCTGCCTGCTGGCGCTGATAATACTGCTCGTGACAGTGTTCAGCATCTGCCAAGAGCACAAGACCGGCACTTCGGTTGAATGGCTTGAAGAGGCTCGCGGCCATATGGGCATAGCGCTGCTGGGCAAACTCCTTCCGCAGACGGTGATCTTCACCTCCGTCGGGATCGCCATCCAGGCGGTGATGTTCGGCTTCCTCGGATTCCCGCTCAACAACCATCCGGTCCACATGGTGCTGGCTATGCTGCTTCTGGTGACAGCCACCCAGGGATTCGCCGTGTTCATTACCGAGATGCTGCCAAACTTCCGCATCGCGCTCTCGATCGTATCACTGACCGGAATTCTGTGCTTTTCCGTGGCCGGCTTCTCGTTTCCGGTAGAAAAGATGTATGGCGGAATAGCAATATTCTCCTATATCGTCCCGATCCGCTACTACTTCCTGATCTACATCGACCAGGCCCTCAACGGAATCCCCATCTACTATTCGCGATTCTACTATGTGGCCCTGCTGCTGTTCACCCTCCTGCCTCTGATAGGGCTCAGACGGCTCCGCCGCCAATGCGAGCATCCGGTCTATATACCCTGACCTCCGCTCCGGGCCTCACTACTGATTCCTAAAGCACTCAATCCACCCCCTCCTACCTCCCTGACTGGTATATTCACTTCCGAGACTATGAACTGGTTTAAAAGCTTATTCCGCGTATGGCGCCGCGAGATCCGCCTGGTCTTCACCGACATCGGCGTCCTGCTCTTTTTCTTCGCACTGCCACTAGCCTACCCGATCGTCTACACCCTCATCTACAATCCTGAGGTTGTCAAGAAGATCGACACCGTTGTGGTTGACAACTGCCGCACAGCCGACAGCCGCGAGTTCGTGCGCAATCTCGGAGCAACCCAGGGGTTCAACATCATAGGCTATGCGTCAGACATGCAGGAGGCCAGACGCGCATGGATGGAAAAGAAATCCTACGGAGTGGTGGAGATTCCGGCCGACTTCTCCCGCAAGATAGGCCGCGGCGAGCAGGCCGTCTGCTCCTTCTATTCCGACATGTCACTGCTTCTGCGCTACCGCCAGTATCTGTTTTCGCTGACCGACCTGCAGATGCATGAAGTCACCGCCATCACCGCCCGGAGGCTTGCCGACGGCGGCCTTCTGACGAGCACCGTTGGCGGACTCCCGGTCAACACCCAGGCCAACTTCCTCGGCGACGTCTCTCAGGGCTTCGCATCGTTTGTCATGCCGGGAATTGTAGTTCTCATTCTCCAGCAGAGCCTTCTGTTAGGCATCACCATGATAGCCGGCACCGCAGCTGACCGCCGCCGCAAAAACAAAGGCTATGACCCGCTCGACTATGAGACCGGGACACTCGCCACCGTCCTTGGCAAGTCGCTGTGCTATCTCATGATCTATCTTCCACTGAGCTACTACATACTCGAACTCATTCCCTGGATGTTCTCCCTGCCCCACATAGGCCGTTTCATGGACTTCATGCCTCTGATCTTCGTGATGCTTCTGGCCACCAGCTTCCTCGGCCAGACACTCCAGGTCTTTGTCCGCGAGCGCGAGTCATCACTGCTTGTCATAGTGTTCACATCTGTGGTATTCCTCTTCCTCTCAGGTCTGACATGGCCACGCTACGCTTTCAGCCCCTTCTGGAAAATGATCTCTGATCTCGTGCCGGCCACATGGGGCATGGAAGGATTCATCCGCATCAACAGCAACGGATCGACTCTCGCCGATGTCAGCCACTATTACATGGGACTGTGGGCTCTGACCGGACTCTACTTCATAAGCGCCGTGGTGCTACGCCACTTCACCTCAAAAGCGCATGCCGACTGTCAGCGTCAGGGAAGAGAATGTGCTGAAGTGAGTGAAATTTGAGTTGTAATACAGTGAGCCCGTTGACCGCAGCTGAGCCGAAGCGAAAAGCTTGCGGTGGTTGTAGACACAGCTCAGACAAGCCTTGTAGTTATTGGCCAGCAGGTTGCGGCTTGCGTCAGTAGCGTCCTCATATGTACGCTTGTAGCCCAGCGCGCCCATCAGAGTCATGTTCAGAAGCCATCGCCTCGGCTTGAGCACCCAGTTGCGGGCATAGCCGCCAAGCACCGCTATGTCGCGGTGATGAAACTTGAAATATGGCTGCTCAAGCGGCAAAGCATCACGCATATCCTCAGGCAGCCCTGAAAAATCAAGATTTGAATCCATCTCGGCGAGATTCAGACCAACGATAGCCGTGCCGGCCGTGCGCAGCTGATATTTCGAAAAACTGTAGGCCGCGGCATGTGAATACCGGCTGTGGTTGAAGAAATAATAAGCGTCGATATTCGTGTTCTTGATGCTCACGCCGTCAAAATCATATCTGAAATCCTTCCCGTCGTTATAGTCTCCGAGACTGGTCAGGATCATGCCGCCTTCTGACGAGACTGAACTGTAGTTGATCGAGAAACGCGAGCAGGTGAAGTCGAAATTAAACGTGTGGCGCTTGGTGTCATGATCGAAAAGCTTGTCCATGTTCCACATATAGCCCACGCTGACAGCCATGAAACTGATATAGGCACCCGCATCGGAATAGAGGTTCGAGTGCATGGACAGCAGCGAGTTTTTCGGAAACAGCATGGTCTGCGTCTCGGCCCAGCCGTAGGCCTTGCCCTGGAGCTTCCAGTTCGTGCCCGTACCGACCACATATCTCTCGTCATAGGAATTGAAAGTGCGGTCACCCCAGTTGTAGATATCAAGGATCACACGCGGGAAAGCAGGATAATATATAGTGGAGTCATGTATCTGGAAACGGTTATCGATCAGCTGTCCGATCCAGCGCGTCTGGCTCTTGCTGCCGGATACGGAATCAGCCGGCATTTCCAACGCCGACATTCCCAAGGGCGCTGCAAGTGTCATGACCGCCAGCAATATATGCCTTACTCTTATCCACATAACCTGTTTGAGACCTAAATTGAATGCAAAATTACGCAATTTTCCTGCAATTTCCTTGCGATTCAGGAGTCATTGTCGTAAATTTACCAATAGTATATCCCTCCTACTATATCCCTTCATACAAATCTAACCGATCAGTGAAAATTTCAAAATTTCATTGTAAATCATTGTGGATTGGAATTTTATTACTACCTTTGCAGCGCCTTGACCTCCAGTGGGTCCGGGCAGAGTAATTAACCATATTTATTAACCCAATTAGTTTAATGTCTAACGAATTAAAAAACTCCCCTATCGAAGATTTCGATTGGGAAGCCTATGCCAACGGTGAGACCAAGGGTGACAAGACCCGTGAAGAACTCACCAAAACCTATGATGAATCGCTCAACACCGTGCGTGACAAGGACGTAATCGAAGGTACCATCATCTCGCTCAACAAGCGCGAAGCAGTGGTTAACATCGGCTACAAGAGCGATGGCATCATCCCCATGAGCGAATTCCGCTACAACCCCGACATCAAGGTGGGCGACACCGTTGAAGTCTTCATCGAAAACCAGGAAGACAAAAAAGGCCAGCTCATCCTTTCTCACCGCAAAGCCCGCGCAGCCCGCTCATGGGACCGCATCAACGAGGCTCTGGAGAAAGACGAAGTCATCAAGGGCTACATCAAATGCCGTACCAAAGGCGGCATGATCGTCGACGTATTCGGCATCGAGGCCTTCCTCCCCGGATCACAGATCGACGTGAAACCCATCCGCGACTACGACATCTTCGTAGGCAAAACTATGGAGTTCAAGGTCGTGAAGATCAACCAAGAATTCAAGAACGTCGTTGTCAGCCACAAGGCACTCATCGAAGCCGAACTCGAACAGCAGAAGCGCGAAATCATCGCCAAGCTCGAAAAGGGTCAGGTGCTCGAAGGTTCTGTCAAGAACATCACTTCTTACGGTGTATTCATCGACCTTGGCGGCGTAGACGGCCTCATCCACATCACTGACCTCTCCTGGGGCCGCGTAAGCCACCCCGAAGAAGTGGTTCAGCTCGACCAGAAGCTCAATGTCGTTATTCTCGACTTCGACGATGAGAAGAAGCGTATCGCCCTCGGTCTCAAGCAGCTCCAGCCCCATCCCTGGGACGCCCTCGACGCAAACCTCAAGGTTGGCGACAAAGTCAAGGGCCGCGTAGTTGTCATGGCTGACTATGGTGCATTCGTTGAAATCGCACCCGGCGTAGAAGGCCTCATCCACGTAAGCGAAATGTCTTGGAGCCAGCACCTCCGCTCAGCTCAGGACTTCCTCAAGGTTGGTGACGAAGTTGAAGCTGTCATCCTCACCCTCGACCGCGAAGACCGCAAGATGTCACTCGGCCTCAAGCAGCTCAAGAACGATCCCTGGGAAAACATCGAAACCAAATACCCCGTCGGAAGCAAACACACTGCAAAAGTGCGCAACTTCACTAACTTCGGCGTATTCGTTGAAATCGAAGAAGGCGTTGACGGTCTCATCCACATCAGCGACCTCTCCTGGACCAAGAAAGTCAAGCACCCCAGCGAATTCACTCAGATCGGTGCCGACATCGAAGTGCAGGTTCTCGAAATCGACAAAGACAACCGTCGTCTTTCTCTCGGCCACAAGCAGCTCGAAGAAAACCCCTGGGATGTATTTGAAACCGTATTCACCGTTGGTTCTATCCACGAAGGAACCATCATCGAAATGGTTGAAAAAGGCGCTGTCATCGCCCTCCCCTACGGCGTTGAAGGCTTCGCTACTCCCAAGCACCTCGTCAAGGAAGACGGCTCGAAGGCCCAGGTTGACGAAAAGCTCAACTTCAAGGTGATCGAATTCAACAAGGACAGCAAGCGCATCATCCTTTCTCACAGCCGCATCTTCGAAGATGAGCAGAAGGGCGAACGCGCTGAAGCCCCCAAGAAGCCCGCTGCCGCACGTCGTGGCGCTGGCCGTCGCGAAGAAGCAGCTCCCGCGCTGACCACTCCGCTTGAAAAGACCACCCTCGGTGACCTCGAAGCTCTCGCTGAACTCAAGCAGAAATTCGCAGGCAAGTAATAAGCCTCAGTCCATGCGGCTGAACGCCTCTGGCGCTTAAGCCTGCCGACACAATATTTAAGAGCGATGATTCGTTATAACAAATGATGAATCATCGCTTTTTCATATCCCTGCGTCTGCTCGTCATCCTGCTTGCCTCAATAGCCGGATGGCAGACCACAGCATCAGCCCAGAACCTCAACGACAAGCTGATGAACCGCCCCTATGCCGACCTGCGAAGATGGCATCTGGGCTTCTCAGTAGGCCTCCACACTCAGGACCTGACTTTCACCCACAACGGATTCGTCACCGAAAACGGCGAATCGTGGTTTGTAGACCAGCCCGGTTTCCAGCCCGGTTTCTGCGTCAACGGCCTGATAGACTTCAGGCTCGGAACCTACTTCAGCCTCCGCTTCACGCCCGGAATGTATTTCGGCAACCGCGACGTCACCATGCGCGAATACAACAGCGGCACACAGCTGCGCCAGAACATCAAGTCAGCCTTCCTCGTATTCCCCTTCGACCTTAAATTTGCCGGACAGCGCTACCGCAACTCACGCCCCTATGTAACGGCAGGCGTAATGCCCACAGTCAACCTCGTGCGCAAATCCGGCGACTATCTGCGCACCAACAGCGCCGACTTCTATCTTACCTGCGGCTTCGGCTGTGACTTCTATCTGCCCTACTTCAAGCTCAATCCGGAAATCAAATTCTGTTTCGGCCTGTCAGACGTCCTTGACCACAAACGCACCGACATAGCCGAAGAGCCTGAGAAGTTCAAAATCACACAATCGCTCAAAAAGGCCGTCTCACGCATGGTCGTCCTAACCTTCTACTTCGAATGACACAGCCGCTCCGCATACTTTCAAAAATCACCTTTGCCATAATCCTCGCCCTCGCCGCCGGCATCCCGGCCGCAAGAGCACAAGGCGATGCCATGCTCACGCAATACTGGGCACTCCCCACCTATTATAATCCGGGAGCCGCCGGCGACACCGACAACCTGCGCCTGCGCGGCGGCGGCCGTCTCCAGTGGGTCGGCATCGACAATGCTCCCAAAACCTTCGTCCTGGCCGCCGACATGCCATTCAAACTCTTTGACAAGCGCTTCGGAGCCGGACTCGTGGCCCAGCAGGAATCAATGGGCCTTTTCAGAAACCTCACCGTCAACGCCCAGATAGGCTACAAGGTAAAGATCCTCAAAGGCGAGCTGACAGGATCACTCCAGATAGGCTTCCTCAACGAACAGTTCAGAGGATCGGAAGTCTACATACCCTCTGACGACGACTACCACCAGCCAGACGACGACGCCATCCCCAACCGCGACGTGGCAGGCAACGCCCTCGACCTTGGCGTGGGCCTCTTCTACACCCACCGCCGCTTCTGGGCCGGAGTATCGCTCCTCCACGCCAACAACCCAACCGTCACCTTCACCTCCGACGGCCAGTCGGCATCAGGCTCCACATCGGCCCCTTCAGGCGACGGACTTGCTAAAAAATATCAATTCACCGCAAAGCGTACAGCTTATTTCATGGCCGGCAGCAATATTCCGGTGAAAAACACGTTATTTGAAGTGATACCATCGCTTTTAGTCCGAAGCGACTTCAGCATCACAGACTTCGAAGTCACCGGACGCCTGCGTTACAACAAACTCTTCACCGCAGGCATCGGTTACCGTCACAAAGATGCCGTCTCCGTAATGCTTGGAGCCGAAATCAAAGGCATCTTCATCGGCTACAGCTATGACTATCACACCTCCGATATCTCCAGAGCCTCCTCCGGAAGCCACGAGATAGTGGCAGGCTACAACCTTAAACTCGATTTCTCCGAGAAAAACCGCAACAAACACAAGAGCATCCGCATAATGTAACCTATGAAAAAAATAATCCACCTCATCATAGTCATCACACTGCTTTCGGGCGCCGCATCGTGTGCCACCGGAAGCCGTAGCGCCACCGGCGGTGAAGTCACCGGCGTAGGCGGATCGTCATGGGCCGAACCCATACCCTACGGCATGGTCCTCGTCTCCCGTGGATCAGTCAAGATGGGCCCCGCCAAAGACGACTCCCTGTGGAACATCCGCGCTAACTCGCGAGGAGTGTCTGTTGACGCCTTCTGGATGGACGAGACCGAGATCACAAACTCGAAATACAAACAGTTTGTCTTCTGGGTGCGCGACTCCATAATCCGCGAGCGCCTTGCCGATCCGGCCTTCGGCGGCAATGAAGAATTCAAGATCGAGGAAGACCGCGAAGGCAACCCCGTCACCCCACATCTCAACTGGTCAAAACCGATCCCCTGGCGCAATGCCAACGAAGACGAGCAGCGGGCCATCGAAAGCCTCTACCGAACCAACCCGATCACCGGTGCACGCGAACTCGACCCCGAACAGCTCAACTACCGCTATGAGATCTACAACCACACCGAAGCCGCCCGCCGCAAACACCGTCTCAACCCCGCGCGCCGCGAATACAACACCGATCGCCCCGTCCCCACAGCCACTCCTCTCATCTCGAAAGACACCGCCTGGATCAGCGACGAAGGCGAGATCATCCGTCAGACCATCTCACGCGGACTGACCGGCGACTTTGACTTTGTCAACACATATATAGTAAATGTGTACCCCGATACAACAGCCTGGATCAACGACTTCGACAACGCCTACAACGAACCCTACGTCCGCCTCTACTTCTCCCACGGCGGCTACAACGAATATCCCGTGGTAGGTGTCAGCTGGGAACAGGCCACAGCCTTCGCCAACTGGCGCACAGACTTCCTCCGCCGCTCGCTCGGACGCGAAGGCGTCTACATCGAGCCCTACCGCCTACCGACTGAAGCTGAATGGGAATATGCCGCCCGCGCAGGAAAGAGCGAGAACATGTATCCCTGGGACGGCGACCTGCCCATGACAGAAGACCAGGGTTGCTTCTACGCCAACTTCAAGCCTCAGGAAGGCAACTTCGTGCAGGACGGACACCTGATCACCTCGCGCGTAGGCACCTACTCGCCTAATGACTTCGGCCTCTATGACATGGCCGGCAACGTCAGCGAATGGACCTCGACGGCCTACACCGAGAGCATCGACAAGCTCACAAGCGACCTCAACCCCGAATACCGCTATAATGCAGCTCTTGAGGACCCCTACAAAATGAAGCGCAAGATTGTACGCGGCGGTTCATGGAAAGATGTGGCCCACAACGTCCGCTCCGACCTGCGCATGTGGGAATACCAGAACGAACAGCGCTCCTACATAGGCTTCCGCTGCGTCCGCACCCAGATAGGCTTTGCCAAAGGCACAAAAGCCAAGAAATAAAAAAGCTCAACCCTCAACCTTAAAACATCCATCAGCCGTGACAAAAGAAAAGTTACAGACAAAGATAGAAACCATCATGCGGTGGGAAGGCGGACAGCGCCTTTTCAACTTCGCTTACAGCATAGGCGCCGCCATCGTGATCTGGGGTGCGCTCTTCAAGATCCTGCACCTCCCCGGCGGCAACACCCTCCTGTGCATCGGCATGGGCACGGAAGTCATCATGTTCATCCTGACAGCCTTTGACCGCCCGCCGAAAGAATATCACTGGGAAGACGTGTTCCCCGAACTCGATGGCGGCGAAAGCCGCGAGCTTCCGCTGCGCGCTCCCGCCGCCGAACGCCAGGCCGCCACAGAAGAGATCGCCGCTACCGAGACCTCCCGTCCCGCTCCCGTAGCAGCTCCGGTGGCCGAAAGCGCCGACCTCTCGGAACTCACGGCAGCCACACAGAACTATCTCGCTCAGATGAACGCCATTTCCGAGCAGATGGAGCTCCTGCGTTCCACAACCGAAGCCCTCAACTCGGTGTCAGCCGTCCTGCTTGACAGCTACCGCGCAATCACCGAAAACTCAGCCTCCGTGACCGAAAACTCACGCAGCTACATCGAGCGCATGGCCGATCTCAACCGCAATCTCGGCGGACTGAACACCATCTACGAGATCCAGCTGAAAAGCGTCTCCACCCAGCTCGAATCGATTGACCGCGTCAACCGCGGCATCAAGGACATCCGCGACATGTATGAAAAAAGCGCCGCCCAGAGCGCCCGCTACTGCGAGGAAACCGAAAAAATGGCCCGCAACATGCAGCAGCTCAACTCGGTCTATGAAAAGATGCTCCACGCCATGACCGTCAACATGTATCGCCCGATGATGAATGACATCCCCGGCGCACAGTCATCAGGCACCGTCTGATCCACGTCACCCGCACGTCACACCATCCGCCCAGCCGTTCCACCACACTCCACCACAGTCCAACCCCCATCAAACACCATAAATGGCAGAATCAGTAGTCAGGCTCTCACCAAGGCAGAAGATGATAAACCTCATGTATATCGTCCTCACAGCCATGCTCGCCCTCAACGTCTCCAGCGATGTCCTTGACGGCTTCGTGCAGGTCGAGGACGGCCTCGCTCGCACCAACTCCACCGTGGGCCGACGCAACGACGCCGTCTACTCCTCGCTCGAATCGTTCACAGCCCAGAATCCCGAAAAAGGAACACCCTGGCTCGAAAAGGCCTCACAGATACGCCGGCACTCGGCCTGCCTCTACGCTACGATCGACTCCCTCAAGCTCGCAATTGTCCGCGAGGCCGACGGCGCTGACGGAAACCTACAGGAAATAAACCGTCGCGACGATCTTGAAGCCGCCGCAGTGGTCATGCTCAGCCCCTCGGCAAACGGAGGCCGCCGCCTGCGCGAGGCAATTGACGCCTACCGCAGCCATGTGACATCGCTCGTCAGCGACTCGGTCAAACGGGCAAGCATCAACGAAGCCCTGTCCACCGATCCCTTCCGCCGTCCGGGCACCGTCAGCCCGCAGAAGTGGGAAGAAGCCAAATTCGAGAACCAGCCGGTGGTAGCCGCCATCACTCTTCTGACAAAACTCCAGAATGACGTGAGATATGCCGAAGGCGAAGCCCTCGCTAACCTCCTCGCGGCTGTCGACGCAGGCGATGTCCGAGTCAACGAGATCAACGCATTCGTCATCCCGCAGTCACGCATGGTAATGCGCGGAGGCAAATACTCAGCCAATATAGTCCTCGCCGCTGTCGACACCACAGCGCGCCCCGAAATCTTCATCGGAGGCAAAAAACTCGCCGACGAACACGGCCTCTACGAATTCGTGACCTCCTCCACCGGCACCTTTGACTACAGCGGCTACCTTGAAGTCAGCCACGGCGACGGCACCTCTACCCGTCATCCATTCTCTTCAAGCTACACCGTCATGGAACCGACGGCAACCGTCTCGGCGACCATGATGAACGTGCTCTATGCCGGAATCGACAATCCGGTCAGCATCTCAGTGCCCGGAGTGCCCATGAATGCCGTAAGCGCCACAATGACCAACGGCACCCTCACCCGCAAGGGCGACGCCTGGGTGGCCCGCCCCTCGAAGATCGGCGAAAACTCCACCGTGACAGTCACCGCCACAATCGACGGCCGGCAGCAGACGGTCTCATCGACTTCATTCCGTGTGCGCAAACTCCCTGATCCGACAGCATTCATCTCCTACACCGCGCCAAACGGCACCAAGGAGCGCTACAAAGGCGGATCTGGCTTCTCAAAGACACTCCTGACCTCCGCTCCGGGCATCGAAGCCGCCATTGACGATGACATGCTTAACATCGGCTTCACCGTTCTCGGCTTCGAAACCGTGTTCTTCGACCAGATGGGCAACGCCATCCCAGAAGTCTCGCAGGGAGCCTCGTTCTCACAGCGCCAGAAAGACCAGTTCCGCCGTCTTTCACGCGGAAAGCGCTTCTACATCTCCCGCATTCGCGCCAAAGGTCCTGACGGCATCGAGCGCACACTCAATCCCGTCGAAGTCATAGTAAACTAATCACCCCTCTTGCATATACAATCCATGAAGAAATATCTTCTCACCGCCATAGTAATGTTGATCTCCGCCGCCGCTTTCGCTCAGCAGTCAAGCAGCAGCAGTGTAGTGCGCAGGCGTGGTGCCGATGACCGCAATTCAGCCAAATCGGCCACCGGTGTGACCCAGCGGATGCAGGCCCACTACGAAGACCGGGCCACCTCCGACTCCGAGATGCAGTGGATGCGCGTCATGTACCGTCAGCTCGACCTTAAAAAAGATGAAAACGCCGCCCTCTACTATCCCGACGAGCCGGTTGAAGATCAGGAAAACCTCTTCCGCATCATCATGCGCCACATGGCCTCAGGCAACCTCACCGGCTATGAATACCTTGACGGCCGCGAAGTCTTCTCTGACAACTACAAGGTCAAGATGGCAGATGTTCTTGACCGCTTCCACATACTCCACACCCAGGCCAAGGGTTCAACCGAAAAGAATCCGCGCTTCACTATCGAAGACGCCGATGTGCCCGCCTCGGAAGTCCTGAGTTACTACATCATTGAGCGCTGGGAGTTTGACAAGCGCTCAAACCGCATGCGCACACGCATCGAAGCTCTCTGCCCCGTGCTTCACCGCGACGGCGATTTCGGAGCCGAAGCCATCCGCTACCCCATGTTCTGGGTGCGCTACGCTGATCTCCGCCCCTATCTCTCCACCCAGAACATCTTCACTAACGATGACAACAATCTTGCCACCTGCACCTATGACGACTACTTCCAGCTCGGCCTCTACAAAGGCGAGATCTACAAGACCCGGAATCTGAAAAACAAGTCGCTCATGCAGCTCTACCCCGACCCAGACGCTCTGGCTCATGCGCAGGACAGCATACAGCGTCGACTCGAAACATTCGAAGACAAACTCTGGGTGCCTTCGCTTGAAGAACTCGCAGCACGCCGAGAAGCCGCCGAGAAAGCCGAACTCGCAGCAGCCGGCCAAAACTCCGCAGCAACTGATGCAGCAGCAAGCGAAGCTCCGAAAAAAAAATCAAGCGTCCGGTCGAGCCGTTCGAAACGCGGATCTTCCGAGGCAAGCAAGAAAAGCAAACCGGCTAAAGTCAAAAAAGCCAAAGCACCGAAATCCTCATCATCGTCATCAGCCGTCAGATCGGTCCGTAACCGCAAACGCTGATTCCCACCCGAAGCCCAAGGCAATCCTTGTCTCCAAAAGAACCCTGGATTCCAGCGCCACGGGTCCACCCAAAGCATTTCCCCCCTCCAGTCATTTGACTCCCGCCGGGCGTCTCCCCCACAAAGACCTTTCTCACAGCTTGCCAATTCAAAGGTCCGGAGCGCCAGGCGGGAGTCTTTCTGTAAACAATCCTGCCGCAACGGTTGTTATTCGTGTATATCTCCAACATGCACCCACCAATTTCAACTGTTATGAAGGCTAAATTATTCGCTATGGCACTGGCGCTGACCACCCTGCTTGGCGCACAGCATGCCGAAGGCTGCTCACGAGTGCTCTACGTCGGCTCCGACAGTCTGCGCATCGTAGGCCGTTCACTTGACTGGAAAACACCTATCCCCACAAACATATATGTCTATCCGCGCGGCATAAAAAAAGCCGGCAACTCTCTGCCCGGATCTGTGGAATGGACTTCGAAATACGGCTCTGTCTACGCCGTAAGCTATGAAGGCGGCATCACCGAAGGCATGAATGAAAAAGGACTTGTGGTCAACGGTCTGTTCTGCAAAGGCACCGTCTATGTCAACGACTCGACCCGAAACCGCCCGCCGATGTCGCTTGCCATGTTCCCCGCCTGGATTCTCGATCTCTGCGGGACCACAGACGAAGCCGTGGCGATGCTCGCGCGCCAGAACTTCAACATTTCCGGAGCCACATTTGACGAAGGCACCTCCTCGACACTCCACTGGGGCATCACAGACCCCTCCGGCAAATCGGCAGTGGTGGAGTTTGACCACGGCACAATCAAGATCTATCAGGGCCAGGACATGCGCGTGCTGACCAACGACCCGAATTATCCTGAAATGAACGCCATCAATGACTATTGGGTCAAAAAAGGCGGCTCACACACTCTGCCGGGCACCGTTTCGAGCCCCGACCGCTACGTCCGCGCCGACTTCTTTGACCGGAATGTAGAAAAGACCGGTGACGCAGATCTCGGAGTAGCCATCACACGCTCCATACTGTTCAACGTATCGGTGCCTTACACCTATACCATCCAGGGAGATGGCAACATCAGCTCCACCCAGTGGCGCAGTTTCTCCAACATCCGTGACCGCCTCTACTACTTCGACGTGGTCACCAATCCCGGCCTCTTCTACATCGACCTCAAGAAATGCGACCTCCGTCCCGGAGCCCCGGTAATGAAGCTTGACGTCTCAAAGAGCAAGGACTACATCGGCGATGTAACTCACAAGATGTTCAAGTCCAAACCCTTCACCCCGATGTATTGATCAACACAGAGACACTACTCTATCAACTATAAAAAACACACACTTACTGTTATTAACCCCTCATTCGCATAAGCTCCGGATGAGGGGAATTTTTTGTGTGGTGGATTTTTTTTATTACTTTTGTAATCCATATAGGATAATTTCAACCGGAAAACATGCGAAAACTGCTTGTCATACTGATTCTTGGACTGACATCGCTCCTCTCCGAAGCCGCCGCGCGCTGGGAGACGGTCGATGCGCCTGACCGCATGTTTACTGAAATGCGCTCCGACCCTGAGGCCCAGGCGGAGATGGCCGTCCGCGACAACTTCATCTACATCGCCGCACCGCGCCCCGTCACCGTCAAAGTGTTCACCATTCTCGGTCAGCTTATCTCGCAGACCACACTCCCGGCCGGAATCCACAGACTCCCCATGAGCGCAAAAGGAATCTACATTATTAAAATCGGAAGCTCCACCCGACGTGTAACTATCTGATGCCCAAAGCCCGACTAATTATCAACCCAATTTCCGGAACCAGAAACAAAGCCGGACTTGACCGCATGGTCCTTGACGTTCTCAGCCAGCTGGGCTGGGAGGTAGAGGTAGCATATACCAAAGGCCACGGCGATGCCACACGCCTCGCCCTCTCAGCCATTGAAAAAGGTTGTGACACGGTCATCGCCGCCGGTGGCGACGGAACCATCAACGAAACTGCCGCGGCTCTGTGTGGCACGGGGGTTATTCTCGGCATATTGCCCTGCGGATCGGGCAACGGCCTGGCCAGACATCTCGGCATACCTGTCGACCTTAAGGAAGGGCTGAAAGTCATCATCGAAAACCATGCGATGGAAATAGATTACGCAACCGTCAACGACTGCAAATTTTTCTGCACCTGCGGAGTCGGCTTCGATGCGGCAGTGAGCGCGGCTTTCGCAAAAAAGAAAACACGCGGCAAACTGACCTACATACAGAGCACCTTCCAGACATATGCCAGCTATGAGCCTGAACACTACACCATCATGGCCAACGGAAAGACTCTGACTGAAAAAGCCTTTCTCGTGGCTGTCTGCAACGCTTCCCAGTATGGCAACAACGCCTACATCGCTCCAAGCGCCTCGATCAACGACGGTCTGCTTGATGTCACCATCATCCACGCAGGCAATACCCTGTCAACCGCCCTTGTCGGAGTAGACATGCTCACCGGATTCATAGAGCGCAATATGCTCATCCACACCTTCCGCACCGACAACATAATCATCGAACGCGAGCGCAAAGGAGCCTCGCACGTCGATGGCGAACCAATGGAAATGGACCGCAGACTCTCGATCCGCTGCCACCACAACGGACTGAAGGTTTTCACTCCTACAGTCGTACATCCTTTCAGACCGATTCTCACACCGGTCTCAGCCATGTTCAACGATTTCAGGATCGCTGTCAACAATTTGTTTCAGAAATAACACATTTTATCATAGCGCCGGGTGAACACTACTGCCCGGCGCGACGTTTTTATAATGAACGTCAACTATTGTTTTTTATGAAAGGGATCGCAAGATTGTTAATGGTGTTAACAGCGTCATATCCCTTGGGCATATCCGCCCAGGGGATAGCTGATATTGTCTCAAAACTTGAATCAACAGGTTGCTACGAGTCACAGGCACGCTTCAGCGTCACACTCCCCCAGAGCGAAAACGATGTGGTCTACACCATCAGTCTCGCCTCTGCGCCGGCTCCGGCTGACCCGCTTGCTCCGTGCGACTATCTGACTGACTGGAGCCTTGAGACCCCGACAGGCACAGTCAACGGCTTCTCCGCCTACTTCAACGGCCATCACTACCGCTATCACAACGAACGCCTGCAGGAATACCACATGGAGTGGGACTCGATTCCCTTCATGCCGTCAGCACGCTCGGCCGGAGTGCAGGGAAGCGCCCAGTTCGCCGATCTCTACCCGGCCTTCATAGCCCGCGAACTCCGGAACATGGAAGCAGACCCGCGCTACAGCATCTCGGTAGCCGCTCCGGCAGTCTTCAACGGACGCAAGGCCATAAAGGTATCCACCACTCTTACCGTCAGTGATGTTGTGGCAAGCGAAAAAGACTTCATATTCGATGCAGAGACCATGCTCCCGCTGCGCATCGACACCGAAAGCAACCCCGGACAGATCACCGAGCAGACCATACTCGTCAGCTACAATTATCCGGCTGAGATGCACTGCCCGGAACTGTCAGACAGCTCCATGACAGCCCGCTACCCTGAGATCTTCGAAAAATATCGCGAAAACAACTTCCACATCGAGAATCTCGCAGGTGCTCCGATGCCCACTTTCACACTCCCCACCACTACAGGCGAGCGCTACACCCACCACCGGGGCGAGAAATTCGCGGCACCCACAGTAATAGTCCTCCTCGACCCGACCTCAGGCTTCAACTCCGAGATAGTAGAGGCTGTCCGCGGAGCCGCCGACTCACTCCCGAAGGCCTTAGACATCATCTGGGTCTTCAACTCGACAAACATTGATGCCATCGAAGCCGTGATACCATCCATCCGCCCCGGAGAACATCTGCTGATGAACGGCAAATCGCTGACCCGCGACTGCGGCGTCACCTCTCTGCCGGTGATAATCATGACCGACAGCAACGGCACTGTCAAAAATGTCAACCTCGGACTCAACCGAGAGCTGCGGAATGTTGTTTTACAGACGATGGCCCTTGCCGACTGACAGAGTCACGGCTTTCCGCCTACAATAAACAAACGCAAAACTAAAAAAAACAATACAAAGATATGGAAACCGTATTTTTCAAAGGACAACCCTGCCATACCTGCGGCACCGTTCCGTCAGTAGGCGAAACCGCACCCTGCTTCCACCTCTCAGGTCCGGATCTTTCACAGATGATCTGCACTGATTTTGCCGGAAAGCGCGTTGTGCTCAACATCTTTCCAAGCCTTGACACCGAAGTGTGCGCCATGAGTGTGCGCCGCTTCAACGAAGAAGCAGCCAGACTTGACGATGTGGTGGTCATCTGCGTCTCTATGGACCTGCCTTTCGCAATGGGCCGCTTCTGTACCATCGAGAATATTAAGAACGTGATGTTCGGCTCTGCTTTCCGCTCGCCTCTTTTCGGACAGAAATACGGTGTGCAGCTCGTTGACGGCCCATTGGCCGGACTGCTCACCCGCGCCGTCCTCATCCTCGATGAAAACCGCCGCGTGATCTTCCGCGACCTGGTGGAGGAAATCACTCATGAACCTGACTATGAAGCAGCTCTGAAAGTGCTTTCCGCAAAGGCATAGAAAGCACCGGACCGGCTCTAAAGAGTCAAAAGATATCACCGGGTGACTGTTCAACAGACATCACCCCCAAAAAAGCAATCACTCCCTGCAGCAGTTGATCCGCGCATACAGAGAGTGATTGTTTTTTTCTGTAGATATTACCGGGTGGTCAGGAGACCGCATCAATAGGCCACCACCTGCCAGAGGTCGCGGATGCGCTTTTCTGGATCCCACTTTCCATCAAAAGTCCACCGGGCAGTGACAGCATGAAACTCCGGAGAACCTTCGGCAGACGAGATATTGTCGGCCAACCAGCCGCTGTGACCGCCTTCGCGCACACAGCCGTAGTAGTAGACACGGTGTCCCCAGGGGCAGAGATCGAGATTCTTGCCCTCGGCAAGTTCCGGCTGCCGCTTGTAGGCATGGTCGATATCGGCGTCAATAATGTTGCGCGACATACGGCAATTGAGGATCAGGAACTGCGAATCGTGGTGATAGCGACCGAGAGGCGTAGGCTCCAGGGCGTCGAATTCGGAGTTGGTCACAACGAATTTGTTGTTTATATCTCCGCGTCCGTCATGCCAGAGAATGGCGCGTGTGTCGCCGATAAAACGGCAGCGGGTGGCATAGCAGGTGCCACGCGGACAGATGAAATCCACTCCGGGACAGCGCAGATAGAGATCTGAGTGGTAATAGAGACCACCTCGGCCGTCTTCTCCCTTGCCCCAGAGCGAAAGCGCGTCATTGCCGTCGGAAATAATGTTGCTGTTTATGATTATGGTGCGTGTGGCTTTGCCGAATACGGCAAACTGGTGAGAGGTTGTGTTGGAGACCGTCGTGCCGTAATTATTGATGACCGTGAGGCCGCTTATCAGGCAGTCATCGGCCTTTTCAGTAAGACTGATGATGCCGCGCGGAGCTTTCTCGCCACGGAATTCACTGACCATCACCGAACCCTGGCCTTCGGCACCGACTATGATGCAGCTGTCACGCTGTTCGCCTACAAGAACTATGTTCGGGCGGTCAATGATCACCTTCTGATTGTAGAGGCCCTTGCGCACAAGAATCCTGTAAGGCTCCGAGCCGTTTTCAGGCGCTTTGTCAATGGCTGCCTGAATGCTCTCGCCACGGCTGACTATCGCATCGAAATGCGACTCCCTGACTTTAGGCTGCACTCCGAGGGTGAAAGTTCCGTTCTCGTTGGCACCCTTGGTCCGGAAGCTTATGCTGACCTTGTTCTGCGGATCATAGCGGTCGGCCCACTTGTCATAGAGATCGTAGAGTTCGGCCGGACGGTTGCCGAACCAGGCATAGCCGTTGCGGCGCTCGCTGCCTATATCCTCAAGGCTGCGGCGGGGAATTCCGTCACGGTCACAGACGAAAGGCACACAGTGGTCAAGATCGTAGTAACGCGCCCATATCGGCCCGGCAAGCGAATCAGGGGTGAGTACAGCATTCCACTTGCCGTTCTCCATAACCCTGCGGTAGCGCAGGCCTGTCAGTTTATACTTGTCAAACCAGGCCATAGCGGCATGCACTGCTGCTTTAACCTTTTTGTCAGGATCAGGGATTTCCATGAGCATCCTGACAATCCATGCGCTCTCCTGAGAGCAGTATGACGGCAGTTCATATGCGCGGGCAGGCGCAGGCTTAAGAGTCTCGCGGTCGTGTTGCTGACACCACACTGTCGCCACTCCGTCAGTGACGATCTGGGTTGCGAGAATACATTCCACTCCCTTGTCAAAGGCCTTCTTCATTTTGTTTTTTCTCGTCCGATCGCAAAGATCGCCGCCGAAAGGCTCAATGCCGAGGCGGATGTCGCGCAGCAGCACCATAGTGTTGACCATCGCATCATCATTGTAGGTGATATGAGGCTGATAGTCACGCTGCACGGGCCAGAACTGAGGCCAACCCCCGTTTTTATACTGTCCGGAAAGAAGATAATCCACTCCGGCGCGGAAGCCGGCGCGGTATCTCACATCGCCAGTGGCCTGATAGAGACGGGCGAGATAGATCATTTGGGTTGTGGTCGCGTCATTGTCGGTGGTCGAATCGTAGCGGCGCTCCTTGTTGGCAAGCACGGCGGCTTTTTCCTCCTGAGTCATCGGAGTGACCATGTCGATGTTCTTGGGCCATCCGCCGGTCACACGTTGCCAGAGCAGCACCTGATCACCGATGCGCCGGGCCTCGTCTGAACGGAGAAAATCCTGATCTGTGGTGCGCAAGATGCGTTTGGCATAGCGCGAACCCTTGCCTGTCTCCTTTGCGCCACCGTCAGTGGCGGCGACAGCCTCTCCGAGACCGCCCATGAAGTTCGCGGCCCTCACTGACCAGCAGTCAGCCGAAGAGTCCGGACCGACATTGTAGACTGTGTCTGTGGTGAAAGCCACGACTTTGCCGTGACGACACACGGCATAAAGCAGAGCTTCGCCACTACCGGTCCATCTGAGCTGATTGTTTTTAACATGCACATTCTTTGGCAGTGGCGCGGCAGCTACAGCGGCATCCGGATTCCAGCCGTCGAGCACAGCGGCTTTGGTATATGAGCGTGCTTCGGCATCTGTCAGCACCGGGCTATTTGAGTGCTCCTTTCCCTCGCGGTCAACATAGAGAGAGCGGCGTCCGGAAAGATCGAGAGCCTTGCCTGAGGTGAGGCAGGTGTTGTATTCGGCGAAACGTGCCGGCCAGCCGCCGCTCATGTCGGCCCAGCCGTTATAGCCGCGCTTGTCTTTGGTGATGGGCGAGACATCGACCGTGGTATTGATCCAGATAGCGGTCGGGGTGCCTTTGCCCCAGGGACGTCCGAGATAATATGTGACATCAGGAGTCTCGCTCTTTATGTAGCAGCTGTCCATCACATAGCCATACTTGCGCGGCACAGAGGGCACGGCCAGATAGCCTCCCTGGCCGCACTGCTGGAATGTCACCCCGCCATAATAGACATCTCCCTTGCCGCAGATATAGTCTGTACGGCCGCGGATCACGCCGCCGTCAAAGTAGAAGCGGCCGTCTCTGTTGTTGGAGACGTAGGTATCCTGATAGCCCCAGATGCAGATATTACGGGCTATGGTCTTGTCTGAGCGGTCATGGAGCACGATGTTGCGGCCTGTGTGGTCGGCCATGCCGCTTTTCATGGTCAGATCCTGAAGATAGGTGTCATGGGCGGGATATTCGATGATCAGCACATCGCCCTTGCCTATTCCCTCAAGCGGGCAAGAGGGACCGAAGCCGTTGTCCCACGTGGCAGGAGGAGTGGTGTTGACAAGCACTGTCCCTTCACGGCTCTCGCCGATAATGGAGACATTAGGGGTTTTCAGCCATGAACGCGGGTCGCCATATTCCTTGCCGTCACCGCCGGTGGTTTTTCCTGCTGTCGGGATCACGTAGTCACCGTCCATCAGGAATATGCGGAACCGCGCTGTGGTGTCAGCGCGGTTATTGGCGGCTTCAATAGCCTCGCGGAAAGAACCGTCGCGCGGAACCACGAAGTCATAAAGTTTCTTTCCGGCGGCATCGGCACTGAAAGCAAGAGCCAAAGCCGCCACTAAAGGAAATAATTTCATAAATAAGTAATTCTTAGATTTAGAGATGTTTAATTACAAATGTGAAGACAAATCAGATCCGAACCCTATCTCAGGCTTCTGACCTTACGGCGCTCTTCCCTTATGAGTCTGGGAAGGATGCGGATGAATCCCCAGTATCTGGGAATGTTCTTTTTAGGCTGTTCAAATGCCCTGTAGAGCCACTCCAGCCTCATCCGGAGCATCAGTTTCGGAGCGCGGCGCACCTCTCCCACTCCGGCATTGAAGTTGAAAATGGCGCCATAGCCGAACATCACGCCTCTTTTGAGATGGGGTTTCAGACGGGCCATGAACATCTCCTGCTTGGGAGCTCCGAGGCTCACCCATATGATGTCAGGATTGTCGGCATTGATCATGGCGGCGATCCCTTCATAGTCAAAATCATCGACGCTGCGAAACGGCAGGGTTTCGAAGCGCATACCGGCAATGGCAGGGTCAATCTCCGAGAGATTCTTCCTGAGTCCGTCAAGCACCTCGCGGGTATTGCCGAGGAAGAACTGGCGGAAACGCTTCATCTTTATATATTTGATAAAGATGTCGGCCCCGATGTAGCTGTCGATCGGTTCCTTGTGAATCCATGCAAGTATCTTGGCCAGCACACTTCCGTCACAGTTGTTGACGAGCGCGCCGTTGAGCACTTCAAGGAATTCCGGATTGCGGTTGGCCACGGTCAGATTGTTAGCCTCGACCGAGCAGCTGTAGCCGGTCTCGCCGGTCTCTATGGCCTTGAAGATCTTCCGGTCAAGGGCATCGCGGTCAAACTCGATCCTTACGTTGAAATATTTTTTCTCACTTGTCATAAGCAATCCCTATAGTCATAAATTTCATTTCAGCCAGCGCCTGCAGTTCGTGAAGCGATCCGGCGCCCACAAGGAGATAATCGCCCGGACGGCATTCATAGCTTTGGCCATCGACGGTCATCAGCCCTTCTCCCTCTATGAAGAGATAGTGCTCGTCCATAGTCGGATGACGGTGGCTTCCGGCTTTCTCTCCGGTCCGGAAGGTGGTGACGGCTATCTGGGTGACCGCGCTCCGGGTCTCTCCGGCCGAGAGGAGCACTTTCTTCAGTCCGACCGCATGGGCCGTCGGAGCAGCCTCGATCTCAGACAGACGGCGGTAAACAGTCTTTGCGCCGTCCATCACTTGCCGAGGCGCTGTCTGATCCATTCATACTGCTGGCGCAGTCCGTCCTCAAGGCTGACTTTCGGTTCCCAGCCGAGTATCTCGCGGGCTTTCGAATAGTCGGCGCTGCGGGCCTTGTCGCCCTCCGGCTTTGAGGTGTCGTAAAACGGAGTGATCTCTTTACCGCTGATTCTGACCACAGTCTCGGCAATCTCGGCTATAGAGGTGCACACCGAGGGACCTACCTGAATCCAGCCGTGGCCCCAGCCTTTTTCAAGCGCGAGCATCAGGGCGCTGACCACATCGTCGACATGGATGAACGCGCGGCCCTGCTTGCCGCTGCCCCAGACGTTGAACTCCTCCTCCGGATAGTTGATGGCCTTGCGTATGAGGGCCGGAATCACCTGGCTGCGCGCTCCGAAATCGCAGGGCGAGCCGTAGACATTGTGGAACTGCAGTGTGCAGCACGGAATTCCGGTTTCTTTTTCTATATAACCTATCTCAAGCTGCCCTACGAGTTTGCTCCAGCCATAGGCCGATTCCGGAAGGGCCGGGAAAAGTTCGTCTTCGCGCAGAGGCACTACGTCAAGCGAGTTCTGGCGCGTCAGCGGATAGCTGCATGCCGTGCCGACGTAGATGAGGCCCTTTATCCGGTCCTTTCCGGCCTTGCGCACAGAGTGAAAAAGATTGGTGTTGATCAGATTGTTCTGACGGAAAAGGTCGCCCTGATTGCCGAACACGTAGTCAATGCCGGCCACAATGTCGGCCAGATGGATCACGTATTCATTGGCGCTGACAATCGAGTCGACCTCCGGGCTTTCTTTCGAGAGGTCTATGCAGTGGAAACGTGAGGACGTGTCAATCACCGGCTTACCGTCGGGCCCGTCAAGATATTCAAGTTTCCCTCTCCAGAGATTGTCAATGACTGTCACATCGTGACCTTCGGCAACGAGTCGCTTCACGAGATTGCTGCCTATCATACCGCAGCCGCCGGTAACAAGTATCTTACTCATACATCTGTTTTATTCCTGCCGCAGCAGAGAGTCATAGATCTCTCCAAGCCGGCGGCCTATAGTTTCAATATTAAAATCTTCATTTGCAAGGCGTAGTGACTCCGCCTTCATCCGCTCGCGCAGACCACTGTCTGACATCAGTTGCTCAAGTTGCCCGGCAAGAGCCTCGCAGTCGCCCGGCTCAAAGAGCAGAGCCTCGCGGCCGTCAGTCACGATGTCGGGCAGACCTCCGACAGGAGTGGCCACAACCGGCAACCCGTAGGCCCATGCCTCCAGCACCGCCATAGGGAATCCCTCGGCATAGCTTGGAAGGCAGAACACCGAAGCTTTGCGAAAAAGACGGTCCTTGGTCTCGCCTGCCACCCATCCTGTGAACTCGACCTGAGATGCAATGCCTAATTCTCTGGCCAAAGCATTCGCATGGTAAATCTCACCGCTTCCGGCAAACACCAGTTTCCAGTCAGGGAAACGCGGTGCTATGCGAGCGAAGGCCCTTATCAGTTCCGCATAGCCTTTACGTCTGTTTAGCACTCCGGCGTAAAGTATTCTTCGGTATTCGACTGATGCATCCGCAATGCCGTCCTTGTCGATTTGCGGGCAGGGATTATAAAGGACAGTCATTTTGCCCCGGAGATCAAAGACGGAACCCACAAGCCGTTCCCATGTGGGTGACAGCAACAACAGCCGATCAGATTTTCCGAAGAGTTTCCTGTAGACTTCCTTGTATGAACTTTCGATGGTCGACTGCATATCAAAGGCGTGAAAATGCACCACCACCTTTTTACGGGCAATAAGCGCCAATCGGGCAAACAGCCATTTGCGTCTTGCCGACGGGGGCTCGCTGGTGTGGATATGGACTATCCGACACCAAGGGAGAAAGCAGAGATAATGCGTCATGCCTGCTGCAAGATAAGCAAGCTTGGTCAGCATCGAACCGCTGCGGTGAGTAGGAATCCAGCGGCAACGGTGTTCCCGCCATTGGCGTGTACGCTCATGGGCCATCACCACAGAGGAGATCCCTCCGTGACTATGGCGCGAGGTGGCAAGCACCAATACATCCGGCATTTTGAATTTCATTCCTAAAGATACTCTCGATTAAGAGGTTGCTTAAAAACAATAGTTAAAATCCGAGCAAAAGTCCTGAGGAGAAAAGGCTTAAAAAGCAAACTATGGCATCTGATCAGTGTTAACTGATATTAAAACGCTTTACCCTACACTTATATTGCATGGCAGCAGCAGGTAATCGCACTGAGAGACCGTTTAAAAACAATAGTTAAAATCTGAGTGGTGTATCTTTTAGATAAATTATTGCAAATGAGGAAGGAGCCATATCCACTTCAAAACTTTCGCTCAGATTTTAACTATTGTTTCTAAACGACCTCTGAAAAATTTTGGGGCCGGCTTCATTCACATGGAGCCGGCCCGATGGGTTCAATTGTGTGCTCTGCCTGAGAGCTACACATGGTCAGGATTTAAGGCGATTCTACAGATTCATACCAATTGTGTATTGTTCATCAATTTTCTTTACCTTTCTCTATACCATCATATCTATCATCTTAATATTGCTCTTATCTATCTTCTTTTCTGTAGCCGTTAATCCCGGATGACGAAACCCGAAGGTGTTATCACCCGGCCGCAAATTTACAAAAAGAAACCAATCCACCAAAATAAAATTTCAAATTTTATAATTTTAATTTCGAAACGAAACCACAATCTTACTTCACTAAATCTGCAATCGCAACCATCATTCTGTGTTACAATCAATTAAAAAAAGAAACCCGATCTGTCTGGTGTGACGGATCGGGCTGTAAGACGGCATTCCGGAAAGCTGGAGCCAAGAGGCTATCAAAAAACAACCTCTAAAGCAGCAGTCCGGCAGCTACTTCGTCGGCCTTGGCCTGCGAGTCAAGAGCCTCGATGATTGAAAGCGCGAAAGGAATTGCTGATGACGGCCCGTTGGCGGTGATGACATCGCGGTCCACAACCACACGCTGGTTCTTGTGGCGGGCACCTCCGGCTGCCAGACCTTCCTCGAATCCGGGATAGCAGGTGGCATCATAGCCGTCTATGATTCCGAGCGGCGCGAGCACCACAGCCGGAGCGGCGCAGATAGCAGCAATCTTGCCTCCGCGTTCATGCTGGGCTGAAAGCAGTTCACACACTCGCGCATTGGCAGCCAGATTTGACGCTCCTGGCATACCGCCGGGGCAGATAAGCATCCGCGCTTCCGGCTCACAATCGGCAAGCATCGTATCGGCAGCCACTTCTATGCCGTGGGCGCCTCTTACTGCAAGAGTCTTGTTGATCGACACGGTTTCGACTTCCACTCCGGCACGGCGCAGAAGATCGACAGTGGCAAGGGCTTCGACTTCCTCAAAGCCGTCAGCGAGGAAAAGATAAGTCTTTTTCATAAGCAGCTCTTATTTAGAGGGTGTTTCATAACAATAGTTAAAATCTGAGCGAAAGATTTGAGATGGATATGGCTCTGAATTGAAGGAGCATAGCGAGCTATGTGACTGAAATGAAGAGCCATAGCCACTCAAAGCTTTCGGAGGCGATTGTATTGTTTTTTTGTAAATAGTATATTCCATTTGTGAAAATTTTTAAGTTACCTGAGCCTTGGTGTCTCTTTTGCTAAATTGTTGAAGTTCGTCAGTCGCATAGCTCGCTATGCTTCTTCCTCCCTTGCAACAATTTATCTAAGAGCTTGTTTAAAAACGATTGTTAACAGAAGTGAGTTTTCGGAGAGAAATAACAACAGCTGCGACCATGAGCATTTCGTTGGCTGATTCTGTCGTTTCCTCGTAATTCCTGCACAGCCTTCTGAAG
>NZ_PUEC01000012.1 GCF_003024805.1 Duncaniella muris | reverse complement strand
CCCTGTGACAATCGGTGTCTATCGTCTGACGATGAAATCGAATTCCGATAATTTCCGCCAGTCATCTATTCAGGGAGTGATGAAGCGTATCAAGGCCAAAGGCGCCGAGGTCATCATCTATGAGCCTTCTCTTGAAGACGGTTCAACATTCTTCGGTTCTCGCGTCGTCAACGATCTTACCGAATTCAAGCGTCTCAGCAACGCCATCATAGCAAACCGCTATGATGTATGTCTGGATGATGCTCAAGGAAAGGTTTATACGAGGGATATTTTTAAAAGGGATTGAATTTTAGAAAAAAATTAAAGTAAAAAGCGATATTGACTGACTAGATAAATGGATATTGCTGTTATGATATCGACAATCCTGATTATAGGATTTGTTATGTTTGCATGTTTGAAAATTGTAAATCGAAAAGTGCTACAAGCTGAGCGAATCTTAATTGAACAATATCCAACATGGCAAAATTTCAATAAAAATTTAGACCGTAATTTATCAAAAGTCATCATTGGAAGTTCTTATGCCTATCGGCATAGAAAGACATTTGAAGCCGATAGGCATTGGTGTCTACCTAAAGATAATATATCAGCCCAATTTGAAATACTGAAACATTTTTATTCAATAATCAAAACAAACGGGGAGGTCAATCTGATATTATCAAGATTTGAGATCCAAGAACGGCCGAAGAATGTCTATCTTCCATTTCATTATAGAATTTTGCAGCCTGCTTTATTGCCAACAAATAAGCATGGGAAATATCTGTATTATCCGATTTTAAATATTGGATGGGCTGTTCAAATTTTGAATATACGATGCTTTAATAATAGAAAATCAAAAGCATCAAATGAAGAAATAATAATCCCATCAGAGACAGAAGATATTATAAAGGAAATACAAGAATTTTGTAATAGCAGGGATTTGAAGTTCAAACTTATTGTCCCTGATGTTAATTACCAAATTGAATTATAATTATGAACCCACCACCAATTGTTATATTTGGAACAAGTGGACTCTCTGCATACTCTATTGAAAATATTATTGATAGATTGAATGAATCTAATCAGATTGCAATAGATACAGCTCCTAATTATGTGTCAGCAGAAATTGCAATAGGGAATAAGATCCAACGGCTTATAAATGAAGGTTTCAAGAGAGAAGATATATTTATTCAAACGAAAATAGATTGGCAGGATATTATTAAAGTCGGCACCCAAACAGCTATAAAAAATTCCTTAAAAAGGCTTAAGATTGATTATATTGACAGCCTTCTTCTCCATTGGCCATTTCCAGATATTTTTATCAAGGCATATAAGGAAATGGAGCATTCATATAAGGTTGGAATTGCCAGAGAAATAGGTGTATGTAATTTTAAATTGCGGCATTTTGAGATGCTTTTGAATGACGGAATTTCGGTAAAACCAATGATAAATCAGATTGAAATACACCCATTTAATACTTGTTCAGATATTGTTAAATGGTGTAATGAACAAGAGATCCAGGTTCAAGCTTACACGCCATTGTTAAAAATGCTTCCGAAAGTTTCAGAAAACTCGACATTAGTTACGTTGGCAAAAAAATATGAGGCATCTATACCACAAATAATATATGCATGGAATAAAAGTCGAAACATAATACCTGTAACCAAGACGTCAAATCCAAAACGAATAGATGAGATTTTTAAAGCATTTGAGATAACTATTAAAGAAGAAGATCTTACACGAATATCTTCTTTAAATGAAGATTATAAATTTATGTTAGAGTCCTGGGGATGTCCGGGATACTAAAAAGATAGTGTGACATGTATTCGAATGATAAATTAGTACTTCAACTGTTATCGTTGTTGAGGCAATTTGGAATTAATCAGATTGTAGTATCTCCCGGCAGTAGACATTTTTCATTAGTACATTCGTTGGAACAATGTGAAGACTTTGAACTGTATTCAGTTGTTGATGAACGAAGTGCTGCTTTTTTTGCCATTGGGCTTATTCAGCGAACCGGTCGCCCGGCAGCTGTTTGCTGTTCTTCAGGCACAGCATGTATGAATTATGGGAGTGCCATTGTCGAAGCCTATTATCAAAGATTGCCATTATTGGTGATTTCAAGTGACAGGTTACCTCAATTTTTAAATCAGATGGAAGATCAAATGTATGATCAGGCCTCTACGTTCACTTCATGTACAAAATATGTCGGAAGATTGACTCCTATTTCATCAGATTTGGATTTTTGGTATAATAATCGAATAATAAACGAAGGTTTAATTGAATTAACGCATCATTCAAATGGGCCTGTCCATTTGAATATCCCGTTTTTATCACACCATACAGATACGTTTACTAATACACATATTCCGGTAGCGCGAAAAGTAGAGTTATATTCTGCCGAATCAAGTTCTGAAACATGGGCTAAAATCGCAAATTTGTTAAAAGGAAAAAAGATTTGTATAGTGTGGGGACAATCGGTCTGTATTACAGCAGGGCTGAAAGAAGCCGTAGACAAGTTTGTTGAAAATTTTGATGCTATTATTCTTACTGATTTATTATCAAACTGTCATTGCAAACACACCATAGCAAATACTGGTGCGACTTTGTATTCTCTGACTAATGAAGAAAAAAGAGATTTTAAACCAGATATTGTATTCAGTATAGGTGCAAATATCCTTTTTAACGGAGAAATTAAAGGATTTTTAGGGGACATTGAAAATTGGCAAATTGGCAAATATGACAAAATCTCTGATCCTTTCCGATCTCTGACAAAGATATTTGAAATGAGCGAATTAATGTTTTTCAACATGATAAACAATATCGCTGATTTCAAAGTAAGCGGGAATTTTGCTCATTCGTGGATGAGTGTTTCAAATATCGCTTATAAGACGATATCAGAATATAGTGAAGCGATGGTTATCGGGGCATTGATAAAAGCACTTCCGGCTGATAGCGATTTGCAATTAGCTAATAGTTATAGTGTACGTATGGCTCACCTGTTTCCAGTTCCAGATAGTGTCACGGTAAATTGTAATAGAGGGGTTAACGGAATAGACGGAAGTATGTCCACTGCAATAGGATTTTCGGCTATTAATAGTCGGAAGACATTTTATATAACCGGTGACCTATCTTTTTATTATGACTTGAACTCATTATCAATACGTCACATAACTCCCAATCTTAGAATATTGTTGATCAACAATGGTGGTGGAGGTGTAATGTATTCTCCTTTGAGCGAAGAATTGCGTAAAAGTGTGTCCGAGCATGTATGTGCGTTCCATACACATAAAGCTCATGAGATTGCCAAAGCATTCGGATTTAAATATTTTGCAATTAGAAACGAATCTGAAATATCGCATGGTATTGAGCTATTAACAGCAGAATCAGATCATCCGGTTTTAGTTGAGGCTTTCTCCAACATACCTGTGGATACAAAAGTTTTGAGTAACTACTATAAGAGTATGAATCGTCAGCATTATACAATATCACAACGTATAATAATGAAAGGGAAACGTATTCTTGGAGGTCTGCTGCCGCAGAAAAATTGAAAGTAATGGATTCAGGTAAAAAGAAAATAGCCATAAATACAGCCTATATGTATATTCGTACATTTTTGGCTGTAATAGTATCATTATTTACCTCTCGAATAATCCTTGAAAAGCTTGGGGTTGAGGACTACGGTATTTATATTGAAGTTGGCGGAATTGTCGGATTACTTGGATTTATGAACGGTGTTTTAGCTAATGGTACTGGCCGTTTTATCACTTTTGAGTTGGGTAGAAATGAGTTTGACCGTTTGAAGCGGACATTTTCGTCGATGCTTACCGCTCACCTTTTATTGGCATTAGTAGTCATCGTTATAATGGGTTTTGTTGGGTGGTGGCTTATCGGACATAAACTTGATATTCCTGCGAATCGGTTGGATGCGGCATATTATGTACTATGCCTATCTTTGTTCACGACCATTTTCACACTGACTCAAGTTCCATATACGTCTCTGCTTATTGCTCACGAACGAATGTCTGTTGTGGCATACTGGGCATTGTTCAATACCTTTGCTAAACTAGGAATACTTTATCTGTTGGCTATTATGCCATTTGACAAGTTGGAGGTTTATGCGACATTATTGATGCTTATCAGCCTGACAGAGATGGTTGGAAACAGAATTTATTGTGTCCGGAAATTTAAAGAATCAAGAGTTTCATTAGGCTTGGATAAGGATATTTTAAGACCGATATTCTCATATTCATCGTGGTCTATACTGACAAGTTGTACATTGATGTTGAATGGCCAAGGGGTGGTGATGCTTTTAGGTATGTTTTTTTCGCCAGCTATTGTTGCAGCAAGAGCGATTTCGTTGCAGATAAATCAGATGTCAGATTTTTTTGTCAATGGATTCAGAACAGCCGTCAACCCTCAGATAATCAAACGATATGCAGCTGGAGATTTTATTGGCTCAAAGCATCTGTTGCTTGAATCAACACAATTGTCTTTTTATCTGATGATGATAGTGACAATACCTATATTCTTTTGTTGTGATGATTTTTTAAAAGTATGGTTGAAAACTGTCCCTGACTATACCACTATTTTTCTAAAGATAGTCTTGTTTCAGACATTATTCAATGTGTTTAACACATCATTTTATCAGGCTATTAATGCCAATGGCAATTTGAAAAGAAATGCGATTATGAGTGCCGGACTTTCATTTTTGCAATTCCCGATAATTTATTTACTATTCAGATATGGGGCATCCCCAATTGCACAGTCGTGGGTGGCTCTGATTACATATTTTATAATGGGGACATTTTTGAAACCCTATCTTTTGGTAAATCAAGTGAATTATCAATATAAAGAGATATATGAAATTGTAATATGCTGTTTTAAAGTTTTAGGCATTTCATTGTCACTACCATTGATACTTGGATATGTGGTTCACTGGGATTTTGGGTCTCCGTGGATCAATCTTATTTTAAAGTCGTGCATAATTTTTATATGGTGTTGCATGGTAGTGTTTTATTGTGGTTTGACCAAGAATATGCGTATGCAGGTTGTCCGAATGATAATGTCAAAATTGGGACAAAAAAAACATCAATTGGAATCATGAAAGTCGGTATATTGACACTGCCTCTGGGGCATAATTACGGAGGCATTCTTCAGGCATGGGCTTTACAGCAGACTTTGAAAACGTTAGGCTATGATGTTGTCTTATTACATAGAAAACACAAAGTCTCTCTCTCTGAAAATTTCAATTTGTTTTTGAGACGTCTTTATGCGAAGTGGATTAAGAAAAAGGCTGGAGTTGAGATTTTCAGATGTGAGAAGAATGTTACCATAAAAAATACAACTCGGTTTATTAATAGAAACTTCCGGATAGTCACTACGAATGATTCATATAAAAAGGTTATTGACGATCTTGATGCTATAATCGTCGGCAGCGACCAAGTATGGCGCCCGATATATGCGGATGGTCATCTGGATGATTTCTTTTTGAAATTTACTGAGGGAAAGAAATTGAAGCGTATTGGTTATGCCGCTTCATTCGGAGTCGATTATCCTGAATATGATTCTGATGAAAAATCAATGGCTTCGGCTCTGTTAAAGAATTTTGATGCTGTTTCAGTTCGTGAAAAAAGTGGTCTAACACTATGTTCAAATATGTTAGGATTTGCAAATGCGGAGTTAATGCCTGATCCGACTTTGCTTTTGGACATTGATGACTATCGACAAATTTATAAAAAATGTGAATGTCCGGATTATTTTACAAAATTGTTTGCCTATATTCTTGATCCTAATGACAATACCCGTGAAATCGTGGACAAGATTTCGGGAGCAATGGGCCAAAAACCATTCACTGTGCATTCCAAAATTGATGATTTGAAGGCTCCATTGATAGAAAGAATACACCCTCCGTTGGAACACTGGCTTTTAGCAATTGCAAATAGTGATTTTATTATTACAGATTCTTTTCACGGATGTGTTTTTTCAATCATATTTAACAAAGACTTTATCGTACTTGGAAATAAAGAGCGTGGGATGGCTCGTATTCGGTCACTATTAAATACTTTTGGTTTAGAAGATCGAATGATGGACATTAATGACCGATACCAAGATATAAATTATAGCCATCTGGATTGGCAGAGAATTAATAAAATAAAGAGCAATTTAAAACATGGGGGCCGTAAATTTTTATCAGACAATTTGAAAGATTGAATTTGAGATAGGCCTAGAAAGTATTAAAGGAAGTCGAACATAAGTCGATACTGATAACAATAGTTGATATAAGACTGAATTTTTTGCCTTAAACGAAATCTGTTTTTAGAAATAAAAATGCTACATCCTGAGCTTACAATCATAATTCCAGTTTATAAAGTAGAAGATTATCTTGATCGTTGTATTAAGAGTGTGTTACAGCAGACATTTAGTGATTGGGAATTGATCCTTGTAGATGACGGCTCGCCGGATCAATGTGGTAAAATATGCGATAGATATGCCGGTGAAGACAGACGCATACGTGTGTTACACACTTCTAACGGAGGGCAGTCACGAGCCAGGAATCTTGCTCTTGATTTGGCTCATGGCCGATTCATAACCTTTGTTGATGCAGATGACTATATTTTGGATAAACAAACATTGGAATATGCCATGAATGTTTTTGAGGAAAATCCTCATGTTGATATGGTCACCTTTCCTCATATTTGCGTAGATAGTGACGGTAATGAGATATTGGATTCACAGGATGTTTTTAAAGAGGAACAATCTCCTGTATTAATTTCAGATAAGGCATATTTCATTTCTCATTTAGATCTGATAAAAACTATTCAGCCATGTTATATTGTTTCTACACCATGGGCAAAAATATTCAGGAAAGAGCTTTGGGAAGAAATACGCTTTCCCGAAGGTATGATTTTTGAGGATGCCTATGTGTTATGTGATATAATACCACTACTTAAAACTGTCGCATTTACAAATAAAGGTTGTTATTATTATAACTACAATCCATCCTCCTCACTAAGACAAGCTGTCTCAAAAGAGCGTTTTTTTTATAGAATCAATGTTCTACTGCATTATAATGAGGCTCTGTTTAATCTGACAGGTAACAATTGTATTCCGGATCTGATATACTATTTGGTACAAGGGAAACATCATTGGGGAAATGAGGTTGATATCACTTCTGTATGCAACCAGATTGATAATATGATTAAAATGAAAGGTATGGCTATAATGGGCAAGAGTGGAATGTTTATAAAGATAATAGGGACAAAGAATCTTGTTTTGCTGAAGATTTTATATGACAGACTTAAAGGCAAAAGTGCAGATTTGCATGATTTCTAATCTGGTGTAATATAAAATTATTTAAGTAAATCTTAAAAAAATAAGCGTAACATGTTTTTCCCAATTAACCGCGGTAAATATTTTTATACTTCCAGCGGATTTATTCCGGTAAAAATCAAATTGTTCATCGGTCGTTTGGATCTATAAGCACCATCTTCACTCTTCGATTTTTCTTCGAAATAAATCTAACATAAAGTATAAATTAATTTTCAAGAGTTACTTATCCTTAGTATAGAATATAATGTCTGCAAAATTATCTGTAATAATTCCGGTTTATAACGTTGAATTATATTTAGAAAAATGTATCCGGAGCGTTATTAATCAAAGTTATAGAGATTTGGAAATTATCCTTGTAGATGATGGCGCGACAGACTCGTCCGGGATGATTTGTGATAGGTATGCCGAGGTCGATTCAAGAATTAGAGTGTTGCATACATCTAACGGCGGTTTATCAGTAGCTCGAAATAATGGATTGAAAATTGCAAAAGGAGAATATATTACATTTGTTGATTCTGATGATTATTTACTGTCTGATACTATTTATGAAGATTGTATAAAGATATTATATTCAGATCAACGATTGGAGTGTATTCAATTTTCGTATCACAGGGTTGGAATTGATGGAAATATTTTAAATACTCATACGTGCGAAGCAACAGAATATTTCGGGCGAAATATTTTCTTTGAAAAACTGGAAAATGTATCAGGATCTTGTGCTTTTTCAATACAAGACCCAGTTTGGAATAAGTTATATCGAAAAAGAGCAATCGGTGATATTTTATTCCGGCCGGGAGTAAAATTTGAGGATGCGATCTTTACCATGGACGTTCTTATGAGCCTTAGAGGTGGGATAAAACTTATTCCAAATATTGGTTATGCCTATGTGGAAAATCCGAATTCTATTATGGGTGAGAAACTTACGTTGTCTAAGGCAACGGACGCAATTAATTCAAACCTGCATGTATTTGAGCAAGCTGTTGAATTGATCAACGGAATAAACCGTCAGATATGCTCAGATTATCTGTGCAAGATATTTTATGAGATCCATTGTCTTTCCAAACTGAATGGATTGCAATTTGATAAAAATATATTTAGACGTGTTGACTCTTATGCACATGACTTTGGGAGTATTCTAAAATGTTCTAGTATCCGGAATAAGGTGATAATGACACTTTTGAAGTTTTTTGGAGGGGAAAAGAGTTTGAAAATAATGAACTAAATTGCATAAAAGTAAGTCCTGTTGGTAGAAAAGAAATAAAGAAGAAATGATACCTAAAATAATACATTACAGTTGGTTTAGCGGAGACAAATATCCTGAGGATATTGAACGTTATATCTGCCGGTGGAAAGAATTGCTACCTGGATATGAATTTGTGCTTTGGGATATGGCTCGATTGGAAAAAGAGATTGACTCTGATTTTGTCAAAGAAGCAATTTCTCAGCGTAAATGGGCTTTTGCTGCCGATTATACTCGCTTGTTTGCGATCAATAAATATGGAGGCATCTGGTTTGATACGGATGTTGAATTATTTAAGAATATTGATGATCTGCTTGATTGCGATTGTTTTATCGGAAAGGAAAGTTGGGTTAACAATGATGGATTTGTATATCTGACGTCTCATTTTATGGGTGCGGTTAAGGGGCATCAATTTATAAAAGAGAGCCTTGACTATTATAATGATCGTCATTTTATTGTTGGGACAAATTCTGATGGCAAACCTATCATGGATCAGACTATGATTTCTCAGATGCAATCTGAAATAGCTCTGAAATATGGACTTGACAGACGAGAGAAATCAAAAGACAAAGCTCAGATATTGACGAATGGAGTCAAAATTTATCCTTCATATTGTTTTTGCCGTCCACTTTACACATCGATGAAAAAAGTATATGCAATTCATCGTGTCGCAGGAGCATGGCGCGACAAAGAGATTAATCCAAAATCAATGACAGATCCTAAAAAACTTACTTTTAGAGTGATTGTTTGGAGAATGCTTCATTTAATTGGATTGAAATGATATCTATAATCGTACCGGTTTATAATGCTTCTCGGTATATTGAAGATTGTATAAGAAGCGTACTTTCTCAAACATTCAGAGACTGGCAGTTGATTCTTGTCGATGATGGCTCGACAGATAATTCAGCTGAGTTGATAAACAATTATCTTTCAGATCCACGATTGAAATATATTTACAAGTCTAATTCGGGTGTCACTGAAACACGCTGGCAAGGGCTATCAAAGGCAGATGGTGATCTGATCATGTTTCTCGACGCAGACGATATGCTCGCGCCCGGCGCATTGGACATTGTAAATGATTGTTTTGATAACAGCATTGACATCCTTGTTTTTAAAATGCAATCAGTTGCCAATTCCAACCAAGTCATGGATGTTAATGATGATTATGTCTGCGAAAATATTTCGGGTGACAGGATTATACAACTTGACATGATATTGAGTGGTAAAATACTTTCATGTGTATGGGGTGGAGCGTATCGGCATTCGATTATTTCAGACTGTAAAGATATATTCTGTAACAGACTTAGAATTGGAGAGGATACAATGTTTAATCTTGAACTTGCCACTAAAAAGCCACTGCGGATAAGAACAGTTTCGGCCGAATTATACGCCTATCGGTGCAATCCAGAGTCTGTTACACGTTCGGTTAATCCGGCTAAGTTTGATGCCGTCAAGGATGCGATAGATTATCTGGATAAATATGCGCTTCGGAATCCTGATATCAGCAGCCGGCTTTCCGGAAGCAAGGCTTTCAGAAAATTGTTGTTATGGTCCACCTTTATGTTTCATCCGGAAAATGAATATTATATGGATAAAAATATCCGCCGGGATATGAGGCGACTTTACTCCAAAGCTTTTACCAGACTATATTCATATTTAAGAGTCTACCTATTTGTTGACCTGTTTCTTAGCTCATGGCTCTCTCAAAAACTGATAAATCGCCAATAAATTCGAAAGGGCGTATAATCTGGCTTGATATAGTCAAGCTGTTTGCCATCGTGTTAGTTGTCTACGGTCATTGTATTCAACAGTTTGATGGGAACTATCTTGAATCATCATTGTTCGTGGCCATATATTCTTTCCATATGCCGATGTTCATGATGCTTTCCGGTTATATGTTGGACTATAATAAACTTCTAAATTGGAAAGGTGTACTGGCTAAACGGTTATATCAGTTAATATTTCCTTCAATATTTTGGCTCACAATTGCATATGTGATAAAGGGTGCCCTTGATATTTCGCAGTTGTCATTATCAAGGGCATTATGGTTTGGCTTATGGTTTTTGAAAAGCCTGTTTGTCTGTACAATTCTTTTGGTTGTTCCGCAACAAATTTTTAGGCATAAGTATATTTCGTTGACTATTTCACTAATTTTAAGCCAGATCACGGTTTTCATTCCTCATCTTTGGTTTCTTCAGCTCAATGTAATGCTTCCAAGTTTAATGGCTGGTATGTTTGTCAAAGATATATTTGTAAAATCAAAGAAACAGACTGTTATAATCACAATTGTATCGTTTATTGTTTTTTTATTTTTACTGCATTCTTTTGATAAAGACATTCTCTATCCTAACATGTTCCTGATGTTATCAGATAATTGGATTGACCAATATTATATACAGTTATATAAGTTAATTATTGGTATTTCCGGTGGAATTTCCATTTTGGGGCTATTTAAGATCCTTTTTGAGTCGGCAGAAATCAAAATTATTAAGCGTCTTTCTGCATTGGGGCGCTTTACGCTTGAGATTTATATCCTCCAATCTTTGATTCTGGAGGTGCTGTTATCTCATTATCTTGAGATTTCGCCGGATAATTATGGCGATTATATATGGCTGATATATATATCATTATCTATTATTGTTATTGCTATTTCCTTCTGCTTGGCTAAAATTCTTTCCAGGTGTGGACTGGACTGGACATTTAATTTTAACAAGATAAAATCACTATGCCTGAAGTTTCAGTAATAGTCCCTGTATATGGTGTCGAAAAATACATAGACAAATGTATTAAGAGCATCATTGATCAGAGTTTTAAGTCTTGGGAGTTGATATTGATTGACGATGGTTCTCCGGATCAATCGGGAGCTATTTGTGATAAATATGCCGAAAAGGATCAACGTATCAAAGTGATACATAGTGAAAACAACGGTGTCAGCCATGCCCGGAATATTGGCTTGGATAATGCCAAAGGTCGTTATGTAGTGTTTGTTGACAGTGATGATTGGGTAGATCCGTCTTATCTGCAGAACCTGATAGAAAGGAGTTCTGCTGATGACACTGTGGTTTATGGTAATGTGATAAATGACTATTCGGACCAACGAAACTCTGTTGTTTCATTTTCTTATGAAGACGGTCAAAATATCAATCTGGATAATGATGTTGACCTTATAGTCAAATATCGGTTGCCGGAAAACGGTTTTCCGATAGCAAAGCTATTTTCGAGGGAGATAATCGAACAATATAAACTTCGATTTGACGAGACTCTTTCTTATCATGAGGATCATTTGTTTGTATTGAATTATTTGCGATATGTTAAGTCAGTCAGGCTAAGTGATAGTCCGGACTACCACTATGAACATCGGAATGGAGTCTCTTCTCTGAGTAAGCGTCGACATCCTGCAGATAAACTTATCAATGCTTCCGAGAAGTTGTTGACTGCCATTGAACAGGGTAATAACCGTTGGAAGATCGTTGATAAAAGATATCTTGCCAGACTTTATACCTTTTTAGGCTTGAATCAATTGATGCTGGCATTGAAAAATGCAACAGCAGAAAACATCTGCTCGGTTGGTATAGCCATGCGCCGTTACAAGTCGCTCTTTAAAAATTATTATACTCCAAACCATCGGGTTTATCGGGTTATACCGATATTCATATCCTTGTATGGCGAGTATTTGATGAAACCAATATTGCAATGGAAAGAAAAACGTTCATAGATGTCGCTAAAGGAATTGCGATGATTCTGGTGGTTATGCAGCATATTGGAGCGCCACAAGATATCGGACTTCAATTCTTGTGCAAACTTGATGTCCCGATTTTCTTTTTGTGTAGCGGATGGTTGGCATATAAGCAGAACATCAATCTTATTGATAGTTTGAAAAAAGCATTTACCAGGCTGCTGGTACCCTTTATTTTAGCTTGTCTGGCTGCCTCAATGTTCTATAAAGAAAATTGTATTGAGATTTTTATTAGTTCAGGTAAACATGGATATTGGTTTTTGGAAGCTCTATTTCTAATGTTTATAATATTTTGGGGCATATACCGTACTACGTGGTCGCTGATTGGAGGGGCTATTATCGTTGAGATCGCCTTACTGGCAATTACAAAATATGCACCGGACAGTATTAATGATATTTTGGTAATTCCATATCTTTCAAGGTATTTTCCATGCTTTATAGCTGGATCGGTATTACGATTATATAATATGGAAAATATCAATAAATGGGTGAGTTGTAGTTTCCTATGTATTGCATTAGTCGGATTGGCATATAGTATGGAGTCAACTAACATATCGTTTATATTTCATGTATGCGGATATCTTTGTGGTGCTGTCATAGCATTCTTTGTGATAAAAGGATTTGAACATAATTTGCCTTGTAATAGATGGATAGGGTATGTAGGTAGATACTCATTGAATGTGTATATATTGCATTTTTATTTTGTCCCCTACATTCCGCGTATGAGTGATTGGTTTATTGTTAATTTAGCCTTAGTGCTTACAATTGCTATTATGGTTGTAATCATATCGATTGTTGTTGGCAAGATTCTGACTTATACCACACCATTAGATAAAGTATTAACTCCTTGATATAATGAAAATAGCAGTCTCAGCTGATTGTTTTGCTTCTTTTACGAGTGGTTTCCCAGTCCGGGGAATGATGCTTGAACTTATAAAGCTAAACCCTGAAATTCAATTTCAGCTATATTATACTTTAAGGCCATGGCCGGAAAATTTGGCTGATTTTTATGATGAGATTAATTCCCAACCCAATGTTGAGGTCCGATATTTTAAGGATTCTCGTAAAGTGATAGCGTTGAAACGGCTTTTGGGATTAAAATATGTTGAGTTTGATAATGATGTTGCGTGTTTCTTAAATCCTGGGAATCCGGAATACATTAGAGGATTTCATGGCCCGACAATCTGTTCTCTGGCTGACTTATCGACTATAAAAGGAATAAGTACAAATCGGCATGCGCTGTTTTTTAAATATTGGGGGCGAGTGACTTGGGAATACATATTGCCGACATTTTCAAAAATTGTCACAATTTCGGATTATACAAAGCGAGATGTTATCGAATTTTTCCCTAAAGTAAAGAATAAACTTATAACGATCCATAATGGCATTTCAACCATATGGTTTGATGAATCATGTGAAGCTTCAGATGGCCAGTTGGAAAGGCTTGGAGTTCCTCGCTCATATTTTATCTGGTGGGGATTTGTTTCGAGGCGTAAGAATATATCTAATCTCATAGCGGCATATAAAAAGGCGCGTAAAAGTAATCCGGACTTACCAAAGTTGTTGTTAGTTGGAGCTATTGCAGATCATATGTCGGAAATAAAAAAAGAATTGGATGATGATATCGTTAACATACCATTTCAGAATGATGCTGTT
The DNA here is from genome assembly GCF_003024805.1 of Duncaniella muris. Classification (GTDB taxonomy): domain Bacteria; phylum Bacteroidota; class Bacteroidia; order Bacteroidales; family Muribaculaceae; genus Duncaniella; species Duncaniella muris. Next base: position 81,559 of record NZ_PUEC01000012.1, on the reverse strand, counting down.
TTGAAATCTCTTGTTAAAAACAGTAGAGGTCTGATTTTTCCGTCATGGTATGAAGGTTTTGGATTGCCGGTCATAGAAGCTTTTTCACAGGGAGTAAATGTCGCTTGTTCGAACATAACATCTTTACCGGAAGTCGCTGGTGGACATGCAATACTATTTGATCCTGCTTCGATTGATGAAATGGCAGATGCTATCATTCGTCTTTCTCGGCATGAATCAAAATCTCAGGTATTAATTGATTATGCACGACAGTTCAGCTATAGGCGTGCTGCTGAAAACTATATGCGGATAATAAAAGAAATCGCCGTATGATCTGGTTCTTATTGCAAAAAATCGGATTTTATACTTTTGTAGGGCTGACATTATACTTTGTCAGCAAACGCCAGTCGTTAAACCTGCTTAAGCTCTATTTCTGGGGAATGACTTTTACGTTCTGTTACCAGTATGCGATAACAATCTGGTTTCCGACAAAAGTTATTGTATTAGGAATGATGTGGTGCCTTATGATGTATGGATCTGAAAAGCGAGATAGTGAAGTAACTTCGATCGTAAGGCCTCTGATGTCATTTTTCGTAATTATATTGATGTTAGGTGATGTATTGGCTTTAGCTATTTCCGGGGAATATGCCCAGCATATAAGCAAGTTTTCGCGACTGTTCAATACAAATTATACTTATATAACTTCGTTTGCATTACTGTTTTATGGATGTATGATGCCGAGTGGATTTGTTAGAAAAGCATATCCATCATATTGTCTTGCAATGGAAGTTGCGATAGGTTTTGGATTGCTCCATTATTTGTGTCTGAAAGCAGGAATTGAATTTATGCCGATACTTCGTCAAAATGGATCGGTTAATTTAGAAGCTTTAACGGAAGTAGGTGGAGAAGTTGTATATCGAATATATGGAGTAAGTGGAGAACCTAAAAACTTAGGCTTTTTGGTTTGTCCATATGTATTGGTTCTGATTGTAATGTTCGGACAAGGTCATTTCCGCTTTGACAATAAGAAATATCATCTATTGGTCATATTGATCGGCATATTTGTGTTGATTAATACATATTCATCAGCGGTTATTATGAATTTTGCGATTGCAGTTCCGTTGATCTTCCTGTTTTTACCGACGGGCGGCTTAGTTAGAATGATAGCGCCTTATGTAATATGTGCGCTTATCGTTTTTGGAGGGTATTCAATGTTGTCATCGGATACAATTCAAAATAATAATGAACATCAAAATTTTATAGAAGCTCTATATGACCGTTCTTTTGGCCGTGCGCAAAATGAGATGGATGGCGACCGCCAGGAAAGGGTGATTTTGGATTATTATTTTGCTGACCCTGATATATTATCAAAACTTATAGGTTATGGTCCATCCCAATATACCTTTCATATCCCTGGCCAGACAATCGGTAGTGCGCTGATACCGGTTCAGTCCGGATTGGTTTTAACATTAGTTGATTTTGGCTTCATAGGTATAGGTATTTATTGTTGGATCTTTTTAATACTATATCAAATACTTAAAGATTCATACAAGTTTGATAGCATTTATGGAATTGCATTCTCGATTGCCGCATTATCGTCATTTATAGGATCTCTGATGTTCGGATCATTAGTGTCATGTTTTGTATATCTGATGTTGGCGCTATATGCTTTTTATGATTCTGTAGATGATAATGAGGAAATTGAAGAACAAGAGCTGATATATTAAATCTTAGAGTTAGAGAATGAAAAAAGTAGTATTTTGGTGGAACATTCCTTGTGCTGGAATGATTAATGTATTGAAATCATATGCTCAAGATGTTGATAAAGAGGCTATTGTCGTGACTGGCAAATTGAGCGAGTTTCGTAAAGCTATGGGGTGGGATGATGGAGGTAAACTATTTGAAAATCACATCATACTTAGTGATGACGAATGGCATGAGGACGGGAAAAAGATTTTGGATAGATACACAGATAGAATACATCTGTTCAATGGTATCAGTTACCCTGATCGAATGCGAAAATTGATTGATTACGCAATAGAAAATAATATTGCGTTTGCAAATATGTCAGAGGCATATTTTAACCTTGAAAAAGGGTTTCGTAAATTGCTCAAAACAATTTTTATGTCAATTGTTCTTCCGTATAGAATTAGGAGGGTTTCTGAAAACAGTCTGGGTGTAATGTGTCTGTCGGGTTCATCGGATCGAGATCTTAACCAATTTCGGAATTTTGGATTCCGTATGGTATTTCCGTTCGGATATTATACAGATGAGAAGTCCGAATTCCATTATAGCCAGGCTGGCGATGGGAAACTCCATGTTCTTTGTCCGGGTTTGATTGAGCATTATAAGGGGGTGGATATATTGGTTAAAGCTCTTGCAATTGTCAGGGATAAAGGGGTACAAAACTTTGTATGCCATATAACCGGTAAAGGTTCAAAGCAAGATTATATTAAGAATCTGATAAGCCAATTAGGAATTGAAGATAGAGTAAAATTGGAAGGGGTTCTTGATTCAAAAAGATATTCAACATTGCTTTCACAAATAGATATACTTGTTGCTCCTGGCCGAGTAGAACCTTGGGGGATAAGAATAAATGAAGCTATTCAAAGGGGTAATGTTGTGGTTGTCAGTGATGGAATCGGTGCTCATTGCCTTATAAAGGAGTCTGAAGGAGGCGATGTGTTTAAAGCTGGAAATCCAAGCGATCTTGCTGATAAACTGATGCCGTTTCTGATTTCTCAAGATACTCTTGATACAGCCAAGAAGAAAAATTTGGAATATAGAGCAAAGATCAGTTGTCAAGCTCAGGCATTTAGATTGCATGATATTATCAGTCAACTTTAATACATAATCCGGCATAGTCGCTTTGGATTAAGCTAAAGGGGGCGATTATATTTTGATATGTATCTTATTCTTAAAAAATTGTGGTGCTCGTTCTGCTATAACATCTACAATTTCACATCATTCCAGCCTTATTTGCGAGATAATAACGTTGATTTTAGCTCTAATTCTCACGTTGATTTTGAATAGGGGCATTGAGCAGATCAAACAGGTTAAATACATTAATCATATTTTCTGACAAATATGCACATAATTCATTCCGGCCATCTGAATGTTCATTCTGGTGGCCCGGCTTTAAGCACATGGCTTACAATAAAGGGCTTGCGCGAAAAAGGTGTTGATACAGATATCGTAATGCCACCTATCGATCCCGGAGACCAACTTATTGATAAAGCCGCCAAGCCGATTTATTACAGACAGCCTAAATATGGCACATTGGCTTATGTGCCTAAATATGATGAGACAGTTAAATCTATCGGAGATGCAGATCTTTATCATGTCCAGGGAGTCTGGATGTTGCATGGAACACAGCTTGCCCGATATGCAATGAAACATCGGAAGCCATACGTAGTGACGTTGCGGGGGATGTTTTATCCTCAGGCCTTGGCCCATAAAAGGCTATTAAAAATGATAATGCGTAGACTTTATCAGGATCATACTTTGTGTAATGCGGCGGCAGTTCAGGCAACCTGCATTGAAGAAATGGAACACTATCGAGCGCTTGGATTTAAAAATCCGGTAGCTGTAATTCCGAACCCAATCGAGACAGAAGGGCTGATCGACAGACCGATCCCCGAAAAGCCTCAATTCAGGATAGGATATTTGGGCCGTGTTCACCCTCGTAAACGCATTGAACGCCTGATTTACGCTATGGCCGATCTTAGAGAAAAATTGCCTGACGATGCTGAGCTCCTTATAATTGGAGGTGGAGATAACTCCTATGAAAAATTTCTTCATGATGAGGTCTGCCGATTGAACCTATCAAATGTCAAGTTTGCTGGTTTTCTGACAGGAAAAGAGAAGGATGCTGCGATTGATTCATTGTCAATATTGGTGGTTCCATCAGATTATGAAAATTTTGGAAATATTGTAACTGAAGCATTGGTTCATGGAGTTCCGGTTATTGCATCAACAGGAATGCCTTGGCAGGAACTTCCGAAGCACAATTGCGGATGGTGGATTTCAAATGACCAAAATTCAATAAATCAGACTATCCTTAGTGCCTACATGCTGGGGGAAAATAAGTTGAAAACAATGGGCGAAAATGGCCGTGAGCTAATACGCCGCAATTATTCTGTTGAGGCATTGGGGACTAAAATGAAAAATCTATATGAATGGATTCTTGGTATAGCACCAAAACCAGAATTTGTATTTATATAATAAAGTAACATAATATCAATAAAGTTATTATGGAGATTCCAAAATATAAGAATCATCTTTCGTTTGGAAATAAAGTTGGACGATTGTTGTGGGCAATAGCATATATTGTCTTATTCCGTCCTTTTGGGACACGGGTGTTTCGCTTATATCGAAATATGATACTAAGACTGTTTGGGGCTAAACTTCATAAAACGGCAAATGTGCATGCCTCTGTAAGAATTTGGGCGCCTTGGTTTTTGACAATGAAAGAGGGCGCATGCATTGATGACAGGGTTAATTTGTACAATGTCAATATGGTTACTCTTGAAGAATATGCAACAATTTCGCAAGAGTCATTTATTTGCCCTGGGACTCATGATATAAAAAGCCCTGGACATGAAATGATATCATGGCCTATAGTGATTGGAGTTCATGCGTGGGTTGCTGTAAGGGCTTTTGTCGGTCCGGGAGTCAAGATTGGAGATTATGCCGTAGTTGGAGCAGGTGCTGCTGTCTTCAAAGACGTCGAGCCGTGGACGGTTGTCGGTGGGAATCCTGCGAAATTCATTAAGAAACGTGTTATAAAAGATGCTTGATCTTTCAGTCATAATCCTCACAAAGGATGAGGAACTTCACATTGACCGTTGTTTGAAAAACGTGTCGGCTATTGCAAAGGAAATATTCATTATCGACAGTTTTTCAACCGACCGGACGCTTGAGATAGCGAAACGCTACCCGAATGTCACAATCCTCCAGAACAAATGGGTCAACAATTACGCCTATCAGTTCAACTGGGGACTCGAAAACGCCCCGATTACCGGTAAATGGGTGCTCCGGCTGGATGCTGATGAATACCTCTTGCCGGAACTCATCGAGGAAATTAAAGAAAAACTGCCCGACATGCCGGAAAATATATCCGGAATCTCGTTCAACCGCCGCCACATATTCATGGACCGGTGGATGAAACACGGCATTTATCCCGTCACTCTTCTGCGCCTGTTCAGATTCGGCAAAGGCAAATGCGAACAGCGTCTGATGGACGAACACATTCAGATTGATGAAGGTGAAAACATCTGCTTTGAGAATGACTTTTGCGACCACAACCTCAACAATCTCTCGTGGTTTTGTCACAAACATGTCAACTATGCCGTCAGAGAGGCCGCCGATCTGATCGATATCGAAATCGGGCTAACCGGAGCCGCCCAGTCAGACGAAGGCCGCGTGATCAACACTCAGGCCGGCAGCAAGCGGCGGAAGAAACACAGCTATGCCCGCAAGCCGCTGTTCTGGCGATCGTTTGCCTACTTCCTCTACCGCTACTTCGCCAAAGGCGCATGGCGTGACGGAAAGGAAGGTTTCATCTTCACCTTCATACAAGGCTGGTGGTACCGCACTCTTGTCGATGCCAAAGTCTATGAAATCAAGCGCAAATGTGGCAACGACCCCGAAAAAATCACCCGCCTGCTTCGCGAAGAATATGGCGTGAGCCTCTAAAACGCCACCGCCCCCGTCACCCTTCTCCCTCATTGCCAATACACATTTCTTCATACTTGCTGATCACACACAATATTTAACCTCAATGAAAATCTCCATCATCACCGCCACTTATAACAGCGGTGCGACACTGCGCGACACAATGGAGTCAGTGTTGCGACAGACTTACACACAGATCGAGCACATCATAGTCGACGGCGCCTCCACAGACAACACAATGGACATCGTCCGTGAGCTTGAGCCTCTCTACCAAGGCCGTCTGCGCTACGTCAGCGAACCCGACCGCGGCATCTACGACGCCATGAACAAAGGCATCGCAATGGCCACCGGCGACATCATCGGCATCCTCAACTCCGATGACTTCTTCACCGCCGACTCGATCGTGGCCACCCTTGCCGCCGAACTCGCCGATCAGGAAATCGATGCCGTCTATGCCGACGTCCACTACGTCGACGACTCCGATCTCAGCCGCAGTGTCCGCTACTACTCCTCCCGCACCTTCCGCCCCTGGATGATGAAACTCGGCTTCCAGCCCGCCCATCCCACCTTCTACTGCCGCAAGAGCGTCTACGACCGCCACGGCAGCTTCGACATCAACTTCCGCGTCGCCGCCGACTTTGAACACCTCCTTCGTCTGATCTACATCCAGCGCATCCCCACCCGCTACATCCCGCTTGACTGCGTGGCCATGCGCACCGGCGGCGCCTCCACCTCCGGTCTCAAAAGCCACCTGTGCATCCTCTCAGACCACCTCAAGGCCTACCGCAAAAACGGCGTCAACTCCAACCTCTTCCTCGACGCTTCCCGCTACGTCTACAAAGTCGGCGAAGTCCTCAACTCAAAAGTCCGGAGTATCCCATCAGCTATAAATTAGATAATTCTCTGAATGTTTTCGATTACGGCTCGATTTCGAAAGTCGCGGACTGAGGGTGTGGCCGGGGCGGTCTATTATGTGATCCGGGAGGGGTCGGCTGAGCGCAATGTCACAAGTGTGGTCAGAGGGGCTGATGAACGTGTGCTTCTTACGGCCCGCCGGCAGATTGTCTGCGATCTGAAGAGTATCTATTGTGTTATCGAGCATCTGTCCGAGAGCCGAGGGCAGGTGACTCTTGATGAGGTGGCCGATGAGAGTCGCCGATTGTTTGCCGGAGATAATCCGTATCTTGACCGGATCAGGAGTTGTGGAGAGCATTTCCCTATTAAAAGCGATATTGCTACCGTAGGCCGTGACTTTCGTGATGATTTCGAGCCTCAGGCTCCGCGGCCGGAAGACTCTGACCGCAGTCTTCTGCTGGGATATATCGATTCGCTGATAGCCGGATATCGGCTTCAGGGAAAGGGTTTTGCCAATACTTTGCGTAGCCTCAGACTCAGTCTGTCAGGGTTTCTTGGCGGAGCGGAGGTGCATGTAAGTGAGGTCAGTCCGGATCTGATCATGGACTATAGCCGTTATCTTCAGGGCCGCCGTGTGGCGCCGTCGACTGTGTCTTTTTATATGCGCGGACTGAGGTCGGTGCTCAATCAGGCCAGGGAGGCCGGGCTGACTGATCTCGAATTCAATTGGCCGGCCAATGTGGACATCAGTGTGGACCACAGTCAGAAAAGCACCCGCATAAAGTCGCTTGATGCCGCCATGATCCGAAAGATTGCAGATGCAGACTTGTCGTCAGAAGGCAATCTGGCCTTTGTGCGTGATGTGTTCATGTTCTGTTTCTATGCTCATGGGCTGGAACTTGTCGATGTGGCCAATCTCAGGGTGGAAAATCTTCGTGGCGATGTCCTTTCATACCGACGGCGTCTGAAGGGTAAAGCCGTTGAGGTGAAGCTCGGTGAAAAGGCTATGGCGATAGTGCGCAGATATGCCGAGGCCGGGAATCCTTACATATTCCCGATGTTGCAGCGCAAGGGTAAGGCATATTCTTTTACATATGTCCGCGATGAATTTTCGAAGGCTATGAAGAGGATAGGCCATGCTGTAGTCTCGCCTGTCAGTCTGACGTTCGGAATGAGCCGCTATTCCTGGCTTGCCATCATGGCTGCGTCAAATGTTGCGGAGATGATAGTCTGAACCGTAGCTGCGGCGTTCATTCTAATCAGCTGCTACAATAAAATCAGCCGACGGCCTTGAAAATTAGGCTGTCGGCTGATTCTGTTTCGGTGGTGGACGGAAACCGGTCATTGGGTGATGGCTGAACCATCTATTCAAGCCCTCCGGCCGGTCCGTCATGGCGATAGATGAAGTTGCCGAACCAGACCCGTCCTGAGGTTGGGGCCGGTGATAACGGTTGTGCCGCATCTCTGACTGAGTAGGCATAGATGCCTGGACGGATACCTTTCCAGAACCCAGGTTGCATCGCAAATGGCTCACCCAGCGGTGCGTAGCTATTGCCGTCAAGTGAATAGCTGAAATGGAAGTCATCAGAGGTGGTGTCGGCTGTCAGACGCAGGAAGATCTGCTGCTGTCCGTCAAGGAGTTCGGAGGCCGAAAGAGGTCTGCTGAACACTACTGAGCTGTCGGCTTCTACATAAAGCGATGCCGCAGGCTTTCCGGCAGTGCCGCCGATCATGATACCCGCACCGTGAAACTGCTTGCCGATACATTCCAGGCCAGCACGTTCACCCGGAGTCATGGCGCTGAAATCGAGGGTCACTGTAGCCTCTGAGCGGTAGCCCATGAGCTTCTGGGTCAGCTGGTTTTTAGCATTGCGGAGGATGTCGGCAGGCTGAGGCTTTATCTCAAACCATCCGGGGCGGGCTGACAGAGAATAGTAAGCCGTGTCGGGATTATGGTTGAACTGCCATTGCAGCCCGACAGAGGGGGTGGAGAAATCGTCAGACGATTGCGGAGCCGAGGGGACACAGTCTGCAGCTATGGCAGGCTTGCGGCAGATCTTCATAGGTTCGCCGACACCGTTGCCGTCATAGTCGGTGCCGATTGCCGGAAAGCCGTCGTGCCACTCCACGGGTTGCAGATGTATCACGCGCCCGCGGGTACCGGCGTTCTGAAAGTGGTAGAACCACCATTCTTGACCGTCAGGAGTATCCACCAGCGCGCCCTGATGAGGACCGTTGATGTCAGTCGAGCCTTTTTCGTGGACACGGCGTGACTCATATGGACCATAGACATCCTTTGAGCGAAGAATGGTCTGCCATCCAGTGCTGACACCGCCTTCAGGAATGCTGATGTAGTAATAGCCGTCTTTTTTGAACATCTTCGGACCCTCTGCCACCGGGCCTTTGTAGACCGTAGTGCCCTCGTCGAGCAGGCTGCGGCCGTCAGGACTCATGCGGTGGATGATAATAGGTCCTGCACGGTGACGGCTGCGCACCAGATAGGCCTCGCCGTTGTCATCCCAGAAAGGGCAGGGGTCTTCCCACTTCTCGATGCCCTTGACCAGGTGCAGGGGTTCCCAGGGACCGGCCGGATCAGTGGCAGTGGTCATGAAAAGGCCCTCGTAGGGTGTGCAGACAAAAATATAGAACTTTCCGTCGTGATAGCGTAGCGCCGGAGCCCAGGTGCCTTCGGCGTATTTTGACATATCGGAATAGCCAGGCAGGTCGATGCGGTCATATACCCGGCCTATAATGCGCCAGTTGACCATGTCGGTCGATTCGAGGATAGGCATGCCCATAAAATGGAACTCCGAGCATGTCATGTAGAAGCGGTCGCCAACACGGATGATGTCAGGGTCGGAATAATCGGCGTTGAGCACCGGGTTGGCAAATGTCCCGTCGGCCAGGTCGCCCCAACGCAGGTCAGGAACAGAATCGGCAGCCTTTAAATCGGCTCCGGCCATCCCGGCAGGCAGTATGAATGCTGAGATCAGAGACAGAATGATTTTTCTCATGGTCTGGATGAATACAGTGCGTGATAGATTGAATGCAATGCAAATTTAGTCATTTTTTTGCGCCAGGAGGGTATTTCCACCGCAATTGTGTGGCATTTTGGAAATTTTCAGTTAACTTTGCAATGGAGTGGCATGCCTTCACAGAGCCTCAGGCCACCTCCGCCGTTCAATTATCAATACCTCGGCCTTTAAGTCAACTACCTTAAAACCGGTAAAACCACAGTGCAAATATGTCAATGATGACACTTCTGCGTCGGGCATTCGGCTTTTCGCCCGACAGTGAGGAGGAAGAAGAGGACTATGATCCCACCGTCCCCACATATGCCGCCGGAGATTCCCGGCAGGCACAGCCGTCGCGTGAAACGGCTGTGGCTGCCAGTGCGGACAACGCTTCTATGCCTGCCGTGGCTGCAGCTACGGCTGTCGAGACTGCGGACAACGCCGCTCTTCCGGCCGCTCTGTTCGATGCCGTGATCGAGGTGTTCAACAGTGCACAGCCTGATTTCATCAAAAAGTGTCTCGACACCGAAGCCCAGCGCAAATTTCTGATCGAATCCATTGACAGCCGTCTCAGAGAGCAGGCCGAACAGGCCATGCGCACATCTGCCAACCAATGGAAGGACGAGAAAAGCCGGCTCGAAGCCCGCATCTCGGAGCTTGAAGGTGATGACAATGCCATGACTGTTCTCCGCAAAGAAAATAGCAGACTGCAGCTGAGTGTCGACCGCCAGAAGCGCGCCCTGCTTGACCGAATCAATGATTTGGAATCGCAGCTTGCAAAGCAGGCCGAAGAAAAAGAGCGGTTCTACAGTCGCCGTAAGCCCAGCGTGCTTGAAGAGGAACTAACCCAGGCCAAGTCGCGGATTGAGGAGCTGGAAGCTACCGTGGCTGAAAAGGAAGAACAGAAGAAAGCCGCAGGTGGTGATGATATTCAGACCGAAGCGGAGGTCATGGAAAGCCCGGACGCACGTGAGGAACTGGTAGCGGAACATGAGCGCCGGATTGCTGAACATGAAAGCCTGATAGCCGAGCGCGATCAGAAGATAGCCGAACTCACAGCCGAGTGCGGCAAGCTCCGTGAGGAAGCCGCCCGTCAGTCGACTCTGCGCGAGCAGCTCGAAGTCAAGACTTCGATGAGCGACAACATGATCAACGATCTGCGCAATCAGGCAGCCGCGGCCCGTCGAGAACTTGAGACAATGCAGCAGGAGCAGCTTCAGGCCGTGGAGCATATACAGAAAGAACTCGACGGATTTGAAGAACTCAAAGCCCGGAAAGATGCCAAGATTGCAGAACTTCAGGAATCTAACGCATCACTTCGCCGCACCATAGAGACAAACCTCTACAACCAGGCCAACAGTGAGATGCGTCTGCGCAAACAGATCAAGGAACTTCAGTCGAAACTTGACTCTACCGCCACTGCCGTGGAATCAGCTCCTGAATATGCCCGTCCGGCCGACCAGGGCCTTGAAATAGGCTTCGATGACGCGCCTAAGGCTCCGGAGAAGCAGAGCCAGCAGCGAAGAAGAGGCCGCCCGCGAAAAGTGAAAATAGACAGCTCGCTCGACAATACCGAATGGTTTTCAGAAGGCAAGCATGACGATCCGGATTTCGGTTATCATGAACCTCCCCGCAAACCGGCCAATGACAACGAAGCCCAGCTGTCGCTCTTCTGACAAAGAAAAATCAACAGGTTTTCAGTGCCTTACCGTATGCTGACAGCCGAATGGCTGAATGAAAATAAAATATTGAGATCAAATACATTCGAAATCAGTGATGAAAAAGATAATATCATGTTTCATGGCCGCTGCCGCTGTTCTGCCGGTCAGCGCCGGAATCTCCGATGATGCCGCGATGGCCCCCTACGTCTATCCGGAAAACTCACCCGCGCGTGTAGCCGCTCCAGCCTACATGCCTGACGGGCAGAGCTATCTAGAACTGTCGTCAGACAGAAAGCGCATTGTGAAGTTCGACAGTCGCACCGGTAAAGAACTGGAGACCGTCATGGACGTGACCCACACACGTGAGACAACAATCCCTGAGATTGAAAATTTCATACTCAGCCCTGACGGGACAAAACTGATAGTAGGCCGCGAGCGCAAGATGATCTATCGCCGCTCGTCGATGTCGAAATTCTACGTCTATAATATCCGTACCCGTCAGCTTCATCCGCTGTCAGAGAAATTCGAGCGCCAGCAGGCCCCGCAGTTCTCGCCTGACGGCCGCATGGTGGCTTTCGTTGCTAATGACAACAATATCCACCTCCATAAGATAGACTTCAAGACCGAAGTCGATGTCACCACTGACGGAAAGCCCGGACAGATTATCAACGGAGTGCCCGACTGGGTTTATGAGGAAGAATTCTCAACCTCTGTGTCAATGGCATGGGCTCCTGACAACATGACTCTCTGCTATATCAAATACAATGAAACCGAAGTACCGGCATTTACATTTCCGCTCTATGAAGGCTCCTGCGACCCGATGACGCAGTATGAATTTTATCCCGGTAGCTTCACTTATAAATATCCTGTAGCCGGAGAGCCTAACTCCAAAGTCAGCGTCCATTCCTACGATGTTGACAACCGCAAGACAAAAAATCTCGACATTCCCGTTTCGAATTTCGAATACATACCCCGTATTGCCTATGGCGGCGCGCCTGACCGTCTGATTGTCACCACGCTCAACCGCGCCCAGACCAGAATGGAACTGTTCAGCATGAATCCGCGCTCCAATGTGGCCAAATCAATCCTCGTGGAGGAAGAGCAGGCCTGGATAGAGCCTTGCACTTATGAAAATCTGACTCTCAACGCCGATAATTTTGTAGTGCTCTCGGCCCGCAGCGGGTATGTGCATGCCTACCAGTACACCTATTCCGGAGCCCTGACCCGCACCATCACCAGCGGAGATTTCGAAGTGACAGCCTACTACGGCACCGACGCCAAGGGCAATCACTATGTGCAGTCCACAGCCACCGGACCGATCAACAGAGTAGTCTCCAGGATTGATGCCAAGGGAGTGATGAAGCACATAAGCCCGGAGAAGGGCTGCGCATCGGCCTGGTTCAATCCCGGCAAGAGCGTCTATACCCTCAACTACAGCAGCTCGACTCACCCGCCGGTCTACACCTTATATAATATAGACGGCAAGCAGCAGCGCGTGATTGAAGACAATGCCGCAGTGGCTTCGCGTTACGGTGCGGCTCCGAAAAAAGAATTCACAACCATCCGCACCGATGAGGGAATCGAACTCAACGCCTATATTATCAAGCCGTCCGATTTCAGCCCCTCGCGCCGCTATCCCGTGATTCTCCATCAGTACAGTGGCCCCGGCTCACAGCAGGTGCTCGACTCCTGGAGCATGGACTGGATGCAGTATGCCGCCAAGAAAGGCTATATAGTGATCTGTGCCGACGGACGTGGCACCGGAGGTCGCGGACGTCAGTGGGAAACCATAGTCTACAAGCGTCTGGGTCATTATGAGACCATAGATATGCAGGGCGTAGGCCGCTGGGCCGCGCGTCAACCCTATGTCGACGGCAAGCGGATAGGCATCTGCGGCTGGAGCTACGGCGGCTACGAGACGCTGATGTGTGTGACTACCGGCTCTTCTCCTTTTGCCGCGGCAGTGGCTATAGCGCCTGTGACCGACTGGCGCTTCTATGACAGCATATACACCGAACGCTATATGCTGACACCGCGTGAAAACGAAGACGGTTATAAGGCCTCCGCTCCGATCAACGCCGTGGGTGGCCTTGAAGTGCCTGTGCTGATCATGCACGGAACTGCTGATGACAATGTGCATTTCAAGAATACAGTCCAGTTCACGTCGGCTCTTCAGGCTGCCGGCAAATGGTGTGATCTGTTCATATATCCCAACATGAACCATTCGATCAATGGCTGCGGGGCCCGTCTGTCAGTCTACTCCCGGATGCTTGACTACTTCGACCGTAACATGCGCTGAACGAGGTGAAAGCATGGCGTAACGAAACTTTAACACATTCTGAATTGTTGATTAGCACGGTCACTACTAATAAATTATTGTTTTAATAAAATGTCAGAACAGCGAATAAGTAATGAAAGCGCGATATTCTCCCTGTGGCTCAACTGGGCTGTGGCGGTAGGTACGCTTGCAATACCTGAATTTGTGGGTTTGTTTATCCCTAAGATCTGGTTGCCTATGGTTACCTTAGGCCTTATGTTGCTTTTGATTATCTATCGTTACAGTGGCATGAGGTACGAAGCAATGTCATGCAATCTGATCCAGTCGATCTGCCTGAAGACTCTTGGCTACTCTGTGGTCATCATGCTGATTATCGCCGTAGCCTATGTCAGAGGTTTTGTGTCGATTTTCTACTCGGATGATGTGATCAATCTCCACATACCTTATCTGACTATACTGATACTTGGTCCGGTGGCATCTGTCCTGTGTGGAATAGCTATTCTGAAGGGCGACACAGCTGAAGTGTGCCGCATGTGCATCATACGCCACGGCAATGCATCCGAGCGTGGTTTCCTTGGACAGATCTTCCGTCAGGAAAGCCAGTTTCAGGTGCGTCTGCTGCTGATCCTTTCAGTTGCGGTCTCGGTGCTGTCATGGAGCTACTATTCACTGTTCTACGTCAATGTCAACATCAACGGCACAGATGCATTTATCTACAACTGGGTGCCTGTGATTTTCTATTCGCTCTCAATTGTTTATCTCGGACTGCGCTATTTCTCCCTCTGGGGCTATTACTACAACCATCTGGAGATGAATCCGCGCGGCAGCGAACCGGGCTCGACCGTGCGCTACATAATATTGACCGGCGACAATGTCTTTCTGACCCGCAGTGACGGATACTATGATGTACCTGACAACAACCGCTTCGATACTCCGGCGGTGCTGAGACTTCCGTATGCTAAGGAAATAAGCAGAGAGAGGGCCAAAGAGGTGTTCGGCGATATAAGCAACATCAGCGAGGACAACTACTCAATGCGCTTCATGTACAAGAGCACTGATGTTTCAGGCCTTAACAATATCTATCATTTCATCTGCTGTCTTGAAAACCGTGAAGTGATCTCCTCATCACGTTACGAAGGCAAATGGTATTCACTCTCGCAGCTTCAGCGCCTGCTCTACAACCGAGATCTCACGCCGATGCTCGCCACTGAGATCCATCGTCTCTACACTATCACTATGGCTTGGAAGACCTATGACAGCGATGGCCGCCGTCTCTACAAGATAAAGAACTATCGTCCGAACTTCCGTTTGAACGGAATCTGTGACTGGGACGTGGATTTCAACAATTCACGCTGGCTTGAAGTGGCAAGGCTCAATGAAGACAAGCCCTTCTACCGCTTCCGCAAACTCTTCCAGCGCAGACAGAACACATCGGAGGGTTATAAAGCCTGAGTCCGTGATGGAAGCGTACAAGCCACTGATTGTGATCACAGGACCGACGGCATCGGGCAAGACCCGGCGGGCCGTTGAGCTGGCCCGCGAGATCGATGCCGAGATCATCAGTGCCGATTCGCGTCAGATCTACCGTGGAATGGACCTCGGTACCGGAAAGGATCTTGAGGAATACGGTGAAGTGCCGGTGCATCTTATAGACATCTGTCCGGCTGGCTACAAGTATAATCTTTTTGAGTTTCTGCGAGATTTCGCAGCAGCGAGGGCAGACATAGAAAGTCGCGGAAAGCGGACCATTCTCTGCGGAGGCACCGGGCTTTATGTGGAAAGTGTGCTGAAAGGACTTCAGTTGCCTGAAGTGCCGGAGAATCCGCAACTGCGTCGGAGCCTTGTAGGCAAGTCGCTTGAAGAGCTGACAGTAATGCTGTCGGCTATGAAAGATCTCCACAATGTGACAGATGTCGATACGGTGAAACGTGCCATCCGAGCCATCGAGATCCAGACCTATTATCATGAGCACCCTGAGGCGGCTGTGAAAGCTGTGCCGAACCCTATGACCGATGCGGTGGTTATAGGAGTGGAAATTGATCGCGAGTCGCGCCGACGGCGCATCACGGAGCGTCTTCAGTCGCGTCTTGAAGCCGGAATGATCGAAGAGGTCAGACGGCTGCTCGACAGCGGCATAGCTCCTGACGATCTGATTTACTACGGTCTGGAATACAAATTCCTTACTCTGCATCTGACCGGACAGATGAGCCGCGAGGAGATGGTCAGCGGCCTTGAGATTGCCATCCATCAGTTTGCCAAGCGGCAGATGACATGGTTCCGCGGCATGGAGAGAAGAGGGTTCCCTATCAACTGGCTCCCCTATGACCTGCCGTCGGAGAAGTTCAATGCAAAGGCTCTGGAGCTTATCGGAATGGGATGAGGCTTAGGCGCAACAGTAATCTATAAGAGATATAGCAAAACTGCCTCCCGCAGCGGCATGAAAGCCGGCGGGAGGCAGTTTTGCTATATGGTGATCAGATGAAATATGTCGGCACGTCCACTGGGCAGGCGACGTTTGCTCTGATGCCCCATTATACTTTGTTAGAGCCAGAGCGGAGCCAGATGTTTAGCAAGGATATATCCGCCGCCTATGAGCCAGAGATCAAGGCAGAAGGCAAGAATGAAGGGCTTTGCTCCGGCTTTCTTGAATTTGTCGATGCTGGTCTCGGCTCCGAGTGCGGCCATTGCCATTGTCAGCAGGAAGGTGTCAAAGTAGTTGATGGCATCAACGAATGCTGCAGGCAGAAGATCGAAAGAGTTGAAGCCGATGACAGCGAGGAAGCCTACTGCAAACCAGGGAATGTTGACCTTGCCTTTTTCAGCCGATGTGTTTTCGGCTGAGTTGCGGCGGGCAACCCAGAAACCGAGTATGAGCAGGACGGGAACCAGCAGCATCACGCGGATCATCTTTACGATGATGGCTACGTTTGAGATCTCGGTGCCCATTGCGTTGCCGGCACCTACGGCGTGGGCCACTTCATGGAGTGTGGCGCCTGAGTAGATGCCCATTTCCTGTGGCGAGAGATCGAGCCAGCCTGAACGGTAGGCTATCGGGTAGAAGAACATCGAGATAGTGCCGAAGATAACCACTGTGGCTACGGCAACAGCTGTCTTGTAGGGCTGAGTGCGGATTGTGGATTCGGCTCCAAGCACAGCTGCCGCACCGCAGATGCCGCTACCGACAGAGGTGAGCAGTGCGGTGTCGCGGTCCATCTTGAGCAGACGGCCGATCCAGATGCCGCCGAGAATGGTGGTGGCAACAATGATGGCGTCGATGACAATGCCTGAAACGCCAACGTTGACCACATCCTGGAAGGTCAGGCGAAATCCATAGAGGATGATACCGAGACGCAGTATTTTTTTTGAGCAGAACTGGATGCCGGGCACCCATGTATCAGGGAGGTTGTTGCGCAGGGAGTTGGCGTAGAGCATGCCGAGAATGATGCCGATGATCATCGGGCTGAACGAAATTTCTTTGAGCAGCCTGGCTTCACCGATGTAGAATGACGCACAGGCGAACAGAGCTATCAGCAGTATGCCGTGAAGCATGCTGATGCGGTTTTCAGTTAATTTTGGCATTTAAATAGAACTCTTTAGAATTGGACTTTAAATTGATGCAAAGTAGTACCTCTGTTGGAATTGATGAGTACGGGTGCCATCGAGGCATCTCGTTGGGGAAAGTGTGTGTATGATCTATAGTTTTGTTGTTTTTGTAAGGCAGCCTTTTGTGTTGTGTTTGTTTCTTTCGGGCGCAAAATTACAAAAAAACTGTGACAAAGTGCCACAGTTTTTTTCGTGATTATGGAATTTTTGCATAGATTATACCAACGAAAGGATTCTCGGACTGACTGGCTCAGCGGAAGCACGGGGCCGAAAGGCGTGAGCCTCGCAGGAAGTCGGCCACCGGCATGCGGCGTTTTCCCGGAGCCTGCAGGCTGAGGATCTCAAGTGCTTTTCCGTCGCCTGTGCCTACGGAGAGTGTGGTGCCTGAAATCAGTATCTGGCCGGGCCGGAGAGCTTGATCAGTTGTATCCGTTACCTTGGTCTCAAAAATTTTTACGGCTCCGAGCTCGGTTTCTCCGTCATAGAGGGTGCTCCAGGCGGCAGGGTAGGGTGACAGACCTCTCACGAGGTTGTGGATTGTCACGGCTGTGGCACCCCAGTCTATACGGCAGGTTTCTTTGAAGATCTTAGGCGCAGGGGTTGGTTCGGTGCCTCCGGTCAGCCGGTCCTGGGGAATGGGGCTGAGTGTGCCGGCAATTATATCGTCGATGGTCTTGATGGTGAGGTCGGCGCCGAGCATCATGAGTTTGTCATGTACGTGGCCTACATTGTCTGTTGGCAGGATCTCGATGCGTTCCTGGGCAATGATGTCGCCGGTGTCGATTTCGTGTTTGAGGAAGAAGGTTGTGACTCCGGTCTCGGTGTCGCCGTTGATCACCGCCCAGTTGATGGGTGCGGCTCCGCGGTAGCGGGGCAGGAGGGAGGCGTGGAGATTGAAGGTGCCGAGGCGCGGCATGGTCCAGACTACTTCAGGAAGCATGCGGAAGGCTATGACAATGAACAGGTCGGCTTCAAGCGAGCGAAGTTCTTCTATGAATTCAGGATCTTTAAGTCTGACGGGCTGCATCAGATGCAGGCCTTGGGCAAGGGCGAATTCCTTGACCGGCGACTGGTAGAGTTTGTGACCGCGTCCGGCCGGCTTGTCAGGCATGGTGACCACGCCTACCACGTTGTAGCCGCCGTCTACTATTCTCCGCAGGCTTTCAACTGCAAAATCAGGGGTTCCGAGGAAGACTATTCTGAGATCATTTTTTGTCATGGAGTAAGGGGCTCTTTATAAAGATTGGATGTATGTGGAAATTTCTGAGAGGGGGCAGAGGCTCAGTAGTGCGGGCGTATGAGTGTGAATCCCGCCTCGTTGCTTGATCCGAAGCGCAGTCCGTCGGTGATGAGGACCGATGCTCTGTATGTGCCGTCAGGGAGGGCTGCTCCGGAGGAGTCACGGAAGTCCCATGCGAATGGGAAGGAGGCGTTGTCGAGAGTGAACACAGTGGCTCCCTCCATATTGCGGATGATGAGCCTTGAGGTCAGTCCGGAGGTAGGGTGACCGGCAAGATCAAGTTCGACACTCTTGCGGCAGATGGTGCTGTCGGTGCTGAGTATGGCTGAGAACATGGTGTCAACCACAGTGAATGTCAGAGTCTCGCGTGAAGTGTTTCCGGCAACGTCACGCGCGCTCAGGGTAAGCGTGTGGCGTCCTGCCGGGAGATTGCGCAGGGTGTAGGCCACCTCGGCGCTGCCATCGGTGCCGAAGCGCATTGCCGGTCCTATGTCGGCCAGGCGTGTCGAGGAGTCGAGCACGGCGGTAGGCAAGTCACCGATGTTGGCAGATCCGGTGGCTATACCGCTTTCATCGTCGCGGATTGAGACATAGAGCACAGGCGAAGGCCCGGTCTCGCTGCCGTTGATGAAGTCAGGCGAGTCGAGATAGAGGTTGATCTGCGGGCCTGTGGTGTCGGTCGGAATTGGTGTGAGCGGCTGTCTGACAGTCAGGGTGCTGTCTATTCCGCAGGCTATATGGCCGTCATCGGAGTAGGCGAGCATAGTGAGGCGGTTTCTTCCTTCGCGTGAGCTCAGAGGAGGAGTGATCGTAGCAGACCATAGGCCGTTTTTTACTTCTGCGGAGGTTTCATACAGCAGTTTCTCGTCGAGTGTCATCGGCTTGATGGAGTCTCCGGAGGCATGGGCGTAGCGCATGGTGGTGAGTGGAGCGTCGTAGAGCGAGAGGGTGATGTTGCCGTCAAATGCGGTGTCGGTCGAACCGTCGGCCAGAGTGATGCGTCCGTTGAGCATGAGAGGGCTGAGAGAGGGTGCGTCAAGGGTAGACTCTGCGTCACCGGTTTCAGAACTGAAGCTGACGGCGGCTCTGCGGTCAGGGCGGCGCACCGGCAGTGCGGGGTCGCCAAGAAAATTGTAGCAGAAATTGTTTGTGCGCTGCACACTGCTGTTTTTTCCTGAGAGGTTGATGGTGGTGCGCCAGACATCGCCGAGACGCTCCGGTCCGTCGGGGAGGGAGATTTGCCGGGCGAATTCTTCGTTGAGAGTCTGGTTGTTGTTGAGATATACATCGCGCCCGGTTCCCACAAGCGCTAT
The DNA here is from genome assembly GCF_003024805.1 of Duncaniella muris. Classification (GTDB taxonomy): domain Bacteria; phylum Bacteroidota; class Bacteroidia; order Bacteroidales; family Muribaculaceae; genus Duncaniella; species Duncaniella muris. Next base: position 61,940 of record NZ_PUEC01000012.1, on the reverse strand, counting down.
GGGACCGGAGGGGTGCAGGAACAGTTTGGTGCCTATTCCGCGGAAAGGTGCGTCTACGGGGGTTGTCTCGCAGCTTGCAAAGAAAGTCACCGGCATGGAGGTGAATGTCAGGCGGTCGATGTGCGAGATGCTCATTACAGATCCGATTTCATATGCCCCGGAGTGGCCTGTGTAGTTAAGCAGGAAGGGTCCGCGGGCCACCTGAGAGGCCATCGGTGCGAAAGTGGGCTTGCGCTCGATCTTTTTGTCGAATGGATAAAGCGCGTTGTAGATGCGCGGACAAGTGACCGAGGGGATGTTGCGCATGAGTATGGCGCGCAGTTTTTCCGACCCTTTCAGATGGGCATCTTTGTCACCTTCGCAGGCTACAAGGACGGCAAGGTCCGGGCGTCCGGCAAGGCGGGGCTCCTGCAGGTAGGCTATGCACTTGTCTACGAAGATTCGGGCTTCAGCCGCAGTCAGCACGGGGGCGCGTCCGATCGAGACAGAGGTTTCGATGAATGTCGAGCTAAGGTTTTCGGCAATGCGGTCGGTCATGAAGCCGAAGTAGAGGTCTGTGGCATGGTCCGTGGCCATCGAGACGGCGTGGTCAGGCCGTTCTACCTCGTAGCCTGTCAGATAGTCTATGCCGTCGTCAGAGACGTTGTGGCGCGGATCGTATGTGGCGGCTCCCATCAGCAGCAGGTAGCGCAGCGGTTTGGCGGGTCGTTCACGGAGCATTCTGACGAACTTGCGCACCGCGTTGGGGTGGGGCGATCCGGATGAAAATTCATCAAAGATATCATTCTGTGTCACTACCGTGACATCGAGTCCCTGCATCAGGCGGTGGGCTTCCGCGAGCCTCTCGGCTTCCGGCTGAAAGGCCGTGGTGGTTACTATCAGATAGTCTGTGGCTGGCATGGCGTGGAGGTTCCGGGCAGATACGCTTCCGGCAAATGCAGGTTTGGGGATGTCACTGCCCGGAGTGAAGAGACACAGTTTCTTTTCGGTGGTGGATCGGGCGGGGAGTGTGACTAATGTGCGGCCGTCGGAGAGCGGATCGTGGCCCAGGCGCTTGATGGCGCGCGGATCGCTGACGTCCCAGATCTCCACATCATCGCTGAGCCCGCTGAGGTTGATTCCGAGCGGGGTTGTGGAGGGGAGGAAGTTCATGAACATGGCCGGCCCGCGGAAGTTGTTTTTCCGCTGATACATCCAGTAGACTTCCGCGAGAGCGAGACGGTCGAACTGTTTGCCTGCCGGAATCGAGAAGTTTACGCTGAACGGCAACTCTGAGGCCGCGGTCACGGGGATTTTCTTAAGAGTGGAGAGTGAGTAGAGGCGGTTGTCTATGGTATTGTTCTTGTGGGTGGCAGGGGTGAATGCCGAATGGGTGACCGGCCCGGAAAATGTGACGGCTATGTTCTGGGCTGTGTTTTCGCTGTGGAGATAGGCATAGCGGTAGGCCAGATTGGCGTATCCGGCGAAATCAGGTGCCGAGAATGTAAAGGTGTAGCCATTGCGCAGGGTGGTGAGGTCCTGAGAAAAGAAAAAGACTCCGGCAGAGTGGAAATTCACCTCTTCAGGGTGGCGCAGATCAATTGACAGGTGGGTTTCTACGGGAGTGGTCTGCGCTGTGCACAGGGTGTCGCCGATTGTGATGCCGGGCAGTGAGGCTGTCAGGAAGTAATTTGAGCCGCGCGAGTAGTGGTTGCGATAGTTTATGATTGACGATGATGTGGAGGGGACGGTGCGCTCGTCGCCTTCGCCATAGAAATACATCGCATCGGCGGTGTGCCATACGGTAACCGGAGGCAGGTCGTCAGGGGCGGTGTCGAGCGGATGTGCCTGCTCGACACTGCCGTAGCCGAACACGCGGACTTTTTCCGGCTCGTCGAATCCCCAGCTGCGGAGCGTAGGGTAGTCGATGCGGTAGACTGAGGTTGAATCGACATGTACCTTCACCCACTGGCCGGAAGCCAGGACGGATGAAGGTGCATAGTCGGCGGCATGGCTTGCTTGCGCGCTGAGCGCCAGCAGGGATGCGGTTATGAGTGACAGGGGCTTACTGTTGCTTGGCAAGGTTGGCTTCGATTTCTTCGTCAGTTACAGTGTAGTTGATCAGGTCACCGGAGAGATATTTGTCATATGAGGCCATGTCGACAAGGCCGTGGCCTGAAAGGTTGAAGAGAATCACTTTTTCTTCACCCTCTTTCAGTTTTCTGACTTCGCGGATGGTCGCGGCGATGGCATGGCACGATTCAGGAGCAGGGATGATGCCTTCGGCGCGGGCAAAGAGGCAGCCGGCTTCGAATGACTCGATCTGGTCGATGTCAACGGCTTCCATCAGTCCGTCCTTGAGCAACTGGCTGACTATCACACCTGCTCCGTGGTAGCGCAGGCCTCCGGCATGGATGTTGGCGGGCTGGAATTTGTGGCCGAGTGAGAACATGGGCAGCAGCGGTGTGTAGCCGGCCTCGTCGCCGAAGTCGTAGCAGAACTTGCCTTTGGTGAGCTTGGGGCATGAGGCGGGTTCTGCTGCCACGAAGCGTGTGTGTGATTTTCCGTTCTCGGCTGCTATCTTGTGGCGCATGAAGGGGAAGGAGATTCCGCCGAAGTTTGAGCCGCCGCCGAAGCAGGCTATCACTATGTCGGGATACTCTCCGGCCATTTCCATCTGCTTCTCGGCTTCGAGTCCGATTACGGTCTGGTGGAGTGTGACATGGCTGAGCACTGATCCGAGGGCATACTTGCAGTCAGGAGTGGTGCGGGCGAGTTCCACGGCTTCGGAGATGGCGGTGCCGAGCGAGCCCTGTGAGTTGGGGTTGGCGGTCAGAATGTTTTTGCCGGCGCGGGTCGACATGGAAGGCGACGGAGTTACCTGAGCTCCGAATGTCTGCATGATGCTGCGGCGGTAGGGCTTCTGTTCGTAGGAGATTTTTACCTGATAGACAGCGGCTTCAAGTCCGAAGAGCGATGCGGCATATGAAAGCGACGCGCCCCACTGGCCTGCGCCGGTCTCGGTGGTGACGTTTTTCACGCCCTCTTTCTTGCAGTAGTAGGCCTGTGGGATGGCGGAGTTGAGTTTGTGTGATCCCATCGGCGAGACGCTCTCGTTTTTGAAATATATGTGGGCTGATGTGCCGAGCGCTTTTTCAAGGCCATAGGCGCGCACCAGAGGAGTGGAGCGGTAGTATTTGTACATCTCGCGGACCTCATCGGGGATCGGAATCCAGCGGTCGGTCATGTTCAGCTCCTGGTCGCAGCATTCGCGGGCGAAGATCGGATAGAGATCTTCGGCTTTCATCGGCTCGCGGGTCTGGGGATTGAGCGGCGGCATCGGTTTCACCGGCATGTCGGCCTGGATATTATACCAGTTGCGGGGTATCTCGTCCTCTTCGAGGAAGTATCTTTTTTTCTGTGACATTTGATTGGTTTTGTAGATGGATTGAGAGATTGGTAAGGGTGTGTCTGATTTTGACAATGTAAAAGTAGTCAATCTTCGCCAAACTGCCAACACCGGCATAAAAAAAGATCAGCCAGTTAGCGCGGAGCTAAGTGGCTGATTTCTTCCGGTGCTCGAAGCGGGACTTGAACCCGCACGGTCGCAATGACCAAAGGATTTTAAGTCCTTCGTGTCTACCATTCCACCATTCGAGCTGACCTTTAATGGTGCGAAAATGGCTTTCGCGCTGCAAAGTTATGTCTTTTTTTTGTTAAATGCAAAAAGGAGCGGGCAAAATAAAAAATCAGCCGGCTGCATCACTGGGTTTTGCTCGCGGCTGATTTTTGTGTCTACTTGTATTCCCGTAGGGAGTCGAACCCTAATCGTCGGAACCGGAATCCGATATTCTATCCATTGAACTACGGGAACATGGCGTTTACGAGGTGCAAAATTAGTGAAATTTTCGTATTTTTGCAAAGTTATATGACCGGATATGAATTATTCTTCATATAAAAATGTTAAACAAGATCGTTTCAGGGGCCTCTGCCGGCTGCCGGCGATGCTTTAAATGAAAAAAACTTCAAGATGGACGTAAAGATAGAACCTTCCTGGAAAGAGGCGCTTGCCGATGAATGGGACAAGGATTATTTCGAAACACTGACCCGCTTTGTGCGCGGGCGTTATGCCGAACGGATTGTCTATCCGCCTGCCGGACGCATTTTCGCCGCTTTTGATGCCTGTCCGTTTGATGATGTCAAGGTGGTGATTCTCGGTCAGGACCCTTATCCGGGTGCCGGGCAGGCCAACGGACTCAGTTTTTCGGTCAATCCGGAGGTGGATCTGCCGCGCTCGCTGCGCAACATCTACACGGAGCTGTCAGCTGACCTCGGATGTCAGCCTCCTTCGTCGGGCGACCTCAGTTTCTGGGCCCGTCAGGGTGTTTTGCTGCTCAACTCCACCCTCACGGTCGATGCCGGAGCTCCGGCCTCGCACCAGAACCACGGATGGGAGACATTCACCGATGCGGCTATCCGCCGTCTTGCCGAAAGGCGCGAACATCTGGTGTTTATCCTTTGGGGGGCCTATGCACAGCGCAAGGGGGAGTTCATTGACCGTTCGCGCCACTGCGTGATCTCCTCGCCACATCCGTCGCCTCTGAGTGCCTCGCGCGGATTTTTCGGGAGCCGCCCGTTTTCAAGAGCCAATGCCTATCTTGCAGAGCATGGCATAGAGCCGGTCAGATGGTCGGACCGCTGAACGATAAGTGAAAGCAACAGCAATAGACAGAATACAAAAGAATTATGAAATACAGCATTGAGCAACGTAAAGAACTGGCTCGCCGGCTTCGCGCCGAAGGGCGTAACTGCTGCCAGTCGGTGGCTATGGCCTTTGATGATGTCACAGGTCTTGACGGCGAGACCGTTGGCCGTCTCGCCGAGGGTTTCGGGAGTGGTTTCGGAGGCCGTCAGGAGGTGTGTGGTGCCGTTTCAGGGACCACTATGATCTGCGGCGTGGCTTATGCCGGCATGGACCGCAAGGATATCTACGGCAAGGTGAAGGCTGCGATGGGCGCTTTCGAGCAACTTGAGGGGTCCTGCTCCTGCCGCGATCTGAAAGGTCCGGGCCGCAAGCCTTGCCTTGAACTGATAACCGATGCCGTGGAGATTCTCCACAGACAGCTTGAGGCCGATGGCAGGTAGACTGTCGGTTTTCCTGCTGCTGCTCGCTGCCGCTCTTGCGTCGGCCGGGCAGGATCTGTCTGCCGATACGTCGCAGGGCATTTTCCACCCGGCTTTCAGGTCGCTCAGAGTGACGCTTGCCGGAGATGAGTTCGCTCCGCCGGTGGTGGCGCTCCGCGACGGCGACAGCCGCATCGAGATCTCGTTTGACGAAATTTCAGACGAGCGGCGTTTCATGCGCTATGAGCTGGTCCACTGCGATGCCCGCTGGCGTCCTGAAGGGTTGGTGGCGTCGGAGTTTCTCGACGGATTCAACGAGGGCATTGTGGAGGACTACGATTTCTCGCGCGCCACGCTGGTGCATTATGTCCACTATACAATAACGGTGCCGAACGGAGATGTACGCATCACTCAGCCGGGCAACTATCTGCTGAGGGTCTATGATGAGTCTGATCCCGACGAGACTTTGCTCCAGGCGCGTTTTGGTGTGGCTGACTTCTCAGCCGGTGTGGTTGCTACTGTAAGTTCGAAGACCGACATTGACACCAACCGTTCGCATCAGCAGCTTGAGATAGCCCTTGACCTTAGCCGCACGGGCGGAGTGGCCGATCCTTACAATGATCTGACCGTGGTCATCAGCCAGAACGGACGCACTGACAATGAAGTGGTGCTGACCACACCCCAGCGGGTGGTGGGCAGCAGGGTGTTCTATTCCCATATGCGGCCGCTGATATTTCCTGCCGGCAACGAGTATCGCCGTTTCGAGACCGTCTCCACTACCTATCCCGGCATGGGTGTGGCCGAAGTCCGCTATGACGCTCCGGTCTACAATATGCAGCTCTACACCGACGAGCCGCGTGCCAACGGCAAATATCTTTATGACAGCACCCAGCATGGGCGTTTCTTCATCAGGGAATGGTCGTCAGACAATTCCGACACGGAGGCCGACTATGTGATGACCCACTTCTCGCTTGCCATGCCTGAGATGACCGGAGGCGATGTTTTTATTGACGGAGATCTGACCCAGCGCCGTTTCGACACCTCTTCGCACATGGTCTACAATCAAGCCACCGGAGCCTACGAGCAGTCGATGCTTCTCAAGCAGGGAGCCTACAACTATCAGTATCTCTATCTGCCCTTTGGAGCTACGAGAGGCGAGAACAGCATAGAGGGCAATTATTACGAGACTGTAAACGAATATACCGTCAGGGTCTATCACCGTCCGCGCGGTTCGCGCTTCGACCGGCTGATAGGAGTGGCGCTTGTAAAATCCGGAGTCTAAGAGGTTGTTTAAAAACAAGAGTTAAAATCTGAGTGGTGTATCTTTTAGATAAATTGTTGCAAATGAGGAAGGAGCATAGCGAGCTATGTGACTGACGAATTTCAACAATTTAGCAAAAGAGACACCAAGGCTCAGGTAACTTAAAAAATACTCAAACATGAAATTATTGAAAGGAAAAAAGACAATACCCTCGCCTGCGAAAGTTTTGGGCGCCTATGGCTCTTCATCTCAGTCACATAGCTCGCTATGCTCCTTCGATTCAGAGCCATATCCACCTCAAAACTTTCGCTCAGATTTTAACTATTGTTTTTAAACAACCTCTGAGTGCCGGAATTATATGATTATGGAAGAAACAACTGAAGAAATTATGCTACAGATACAGGATACATTAGTGTCGCTTGACCTTGCGGAGGTCTTTTTCTGCTGCGACATCGAGAAATGCAAGGGCGAATGCTGCATCGAGGGCGATGCCGGCGCGCCGCTTACCGAGGAGGAACGCGATGAGATAGACTGTCTGCTGCCGCGTTTCGAAGACAAGCTGCTCCCTTCGGCCAAGGAGCGCATAGCCGAGGAGGGCACGAGCTATCTCGACCCCGACGGTGACCTGGTCACTCAGATTGTGGATGGCCGCAACTGCATCTACACCTGCTATGCTCCTGGCGGAGTGTGTCAGTGTGCCATCGAGTGCGCCTTCAACGAGGGGAAGACCGGTGGATTCCGCAAGCCGTCATCATGTGCGCTCTATCCGGTGCGTCTGACCAAGTATCCGACTTTCACCGCCGTGAACTATCACCGCTGGAAGATCTGCCGTTCGGCCGAACAGCTTGGACGCAAACTGGGTGTAAGGCTCTATCAGTTCCTCGAAGGTCCTCTGACGGCCCATTTCGGCCGCGAGTGGTACGATGAACTGAAAATGGCCTGCGAAGCCTACCTCGAAGAGTATGGCGACAAGTAGCGGGCCTTTCTGAGGTGAGGTTTGTATGAAATATGTAGTTGCCTGTCAGAGTCTTGGGTAAAGGGAGGCGTTCAATAGCCCGTAAAAACGCCGGAGGCCGTTTCCTTGCGAAACAGCCTCCGGTTATCTATCTGGTTATGAGTAGTGTCAGCGGGGAGATCAGATGATGCCCTGGCCCATCATGGCGTTGGCAACCTTCATGAAGCCAGCGATGTTGGCGCCCTTCATGTAGTTGATATATCCGTCAGCCTCGGTGCCGTGTTTCACACACTGGGTGTGGATGTTCTTCATGATCTCATGGAGACGGCGGTCTACTTCTTCGGCGCTCCACTGGAGGTGTTCGGCGTTCTGGCTCATTTCGAGACCTGAAGTGGCCACACCGCCTGCGTTGACAGCCTTGCCGGGGGCATAGGTTACCTTGGCGGCGAGGAAGGTGTCAATGGCTTCGGGTGTGCAGCCCATGTTGGAGACTTCGGCTACGAGTTCAACGCCGTTGGCCACGAGCTTCTTGGCGTCTTCGCCGTCGACTTCGTTCTGAGTTGCGCAGGGGAGGGCGATGTCTACCTTCTGTTCCCAGGGCTTGCGGCCGGGATAGAATGTGGCGTTGGGATATTTTTCGGCATAAGGTGCCACGATGTCTTCGCCGGTGGCGCGGAGATAGAGCATGTAGTCGATCTTCTCGCCTGAGATGCCGTCAGGATCGTAGATGTAGCCGTCAGGACCGGAGATGGTGACTACTTTGCCGCCGAGCTCGGTGGCCTTGAGGGCTGCGCCCCATGCCACATTGCCGAAGCCTGAGATGGCGATAGTCTTGCCGGTGATGTTGTCTTTCTTTTCGTCGAGCATGCTCTGAACGAAGTAGAGAGCGCCGAAACCTGTTGCTTCCGGGCGGATGAGTGAACCGCCGAAGTCGAGGCCCTTGCCGGTGAAAGTGCCGGTGCATTCGTTGACGAGCTTCTTGTACATGCCGTACATGTAGCCTACTTCGCGGCCGCCTACGCCGATATCGCCTGCGGGCACGTCGCGGTCAGGACCGAGGTTCTTCCAGAGGCCGAGGATGAAGGCCTGGCAGAAGCGCATGATTTCAGCGTCGCTCTTGCCGCGGGGCGAGAAGTCGCTGCCGCCTTTGGCGCCGCCCATCGGAAGGGTGGTCAGAGCGTTTTTGAAAGTCTGCTCGAAACCGAGGAATTTGAGGATGGAGAGGTTGACGGATGCGTGGAAGCGGATGCCGCCTTTATACGGGCCGATGGCGTTGTTGAACTGAACGCGGTAGCCGATGTTGTTCTGGACTTCGCCTTTGTCGTCGACCCAGGTCACGCGGAAAGTGACGATGCGGTCGGGCTCGACCATGCGCTCAATGATTTTTGCTTTTTCGAATTCAGGATGCTGATTGTAGACGTCCTCAACACAGATAAGGACTTCCTTCACTGCCTGAAGGTATTCCTTTTCGCCGGGATGCTTGGCTTCCAGGCTGTTCAGAATATTGTTAATATCCATGATAAAAAGAAATTGATGGATTTAAAGGGTATTGGTGATTTGGTTAACGCTGCAAATGTAACACTAAATTCAATATGGTGGATCAAAAAAGCGAGATTTTTTTGATGTTATAAAGCATAAGAATTGAACATAAAAATGGCTTCTCAGCTATTTCAGTGGCATCTTTGGCTTGACTATTTGTCAGTCTTGGCCTAGTTTTGAGATGAAAGTGTCAGTCTAAGGCGGCAAAAGGGTGGATTATGCCGGATATTCCTGAAAAATGAATCAGATTGCTATGTGGCATTCCGGAATACAGATGGATCTGTGAGATATGCCTGACTCAGTGAGGGCCGCCATGCTTCACTGCTTCAGCTTGGGATAAAAAGAAGCTGCCGCCGAACAGAGGAATTCTGTTCAGCGGCAGTAAAATCTTGAGACTTCTCGCTGGCGGATTATTCGCCGGGGATGATAGCTTCGCTGGGGCAAACTTCAGCGCAAGAGCCACATTCGATGCAAGTATCGGGGTCGATGTGGTAGATGTCGCCTTCAGAAATTGCGTCAACGGGGCAAACGGGCTGGCAAGTGCCACAAGCCACGCAAGAGTCAGTGATTACGTAAGCCATGATCTGATAAATTTGAGTTGTTAGATAATTTGATACGAAAATTTTTGGACACGGCGCAACCCGAAGGCCCACCGGATAGATGATGCAAAAGTAACTCTTTTCGCTGAATTATCATCTAAAAAACTCAGAAAAAATCGGCCCCGGTGAAATTATTTTGTTTCAGACGGACATCAGTCTGTGCTTTCGGGTGTGCGGCCTGCAGCTTCCGGCAACCGGAACTGACAAAAAGCAGACTGCCTGAAAGCGCGTTTCAAGCAGTCTGTCGGTAATTGTGAGTTATGTCTGATGGAAACCCTTAAGGATCAGGCTTCGATCTTCTTGTAGCGGGGTACGAGGAGCTTCATGATGCACCAGCCTACGAGGTAGGCGACGCCGCAGATGCAGAACACGATGAAGTAGCCTGCGGGCTTGCCTTCATAGCTCATGAACGACATGTTGGTCTGGGCTGCATAGTCGAAGAGCACACCTGAGCAGAGGTTGATCAGGAATGATCCGATGCCGCCGGCCATGCCGCCGATACCGATGATGGTGGCGATGGTCGATTTGGGGAACATGTCACCTACCACTGAGTAGATGTTGGCGCTCCATGACTGGTGGGCGGCTCCGGCTATACCGATGATGATGATCGGGAGCCAGGGCGACACTGAGCTCATGGGCTGGGCCAGAAGGGCAAGCAGGGGGAACACGGCGAAGATAAGCATGGCTTTCATGCGGGCCGAGTAGGGGTCTACGGTGATGCCTTTGCTTGCGGCGCGGTCAATGAAGATGGTCGGGAGCTTGCCGCCGTAGATCGAGAGCATGGTGATCAGGTAGAGCACGAAGATCATCATCATGCCTTCGCCCGATGAAGTCGACAGTTTGAAGACATCGGTGATGTAGGCGGGTGTCCAGAAGAGGAAGAACCACCACACACCGTCAGTCAGGAATTTGCCGAAGAATACGGCCCATGTCTGCGGATATTTGAAGCATTTCAGGAAGGGGATGGTAGCGGTCTTGCTGTCTTCGGTCTCAGCTTTCTCTCTGGCTGTTTCGTCAGCAGCGTCATCGTCCTGCTCGATATAGGCGAGCTCGGCGGCGTTGACACGCGGGTTTTCAGCGGGTTTCTTATAGAGGAAAATCCAGAAGCCCATCCAGACGAAGCCGAGGGCACCGATGATGATGAAGGCCATTTCCCAGCCGTTGCCCCAGCCGATGCTCTGGAAGTATTTGGCGAGCGGGCCGATGGAGAAGGGTGCGATAAGAGCGCCTACGGCCGAGCCTGCGTTGAAGATCGAGGTGGCATATGCGCGGTCGCGTTTCGGGAAGTATTCGGCTGTCACCTTGATCGCTGCCGGGAAGTTGCCGGCCTCGCCGAGGGCGAGTATGGTGCGGGCTGCGAGGAAGAAGTAGACCGATACGGTGGCGATTGTGATGGCAAGGTCGCCGGTGGCCTTTACAAGGCCGGTGGCGTCATGAAGACCGAGTGTGGCTTCGGTGGCGATGCCGCAGGCTGCGTGGAGGCAGGCGCCGGCTGACCATACGCCGATTGCCCAGAGGTAGCCTTTCTTGGTGCCCATCCAGTCGATGAAGCGGCCTGCCAGGAGGTTGGCCACGGCATAGACGATGGAGAAGACTGCGGTGATCAGACCGTAGTTGGCGTCGGTCCAGTGGAATTCAGGGGAGATGAACTCTTTCCAGGTGAGCGAAAGCACCTGGCGGTCCATGTAGTTGACAGTCGTTGCGAGGAAAAGCAGTGCACAGATGGTCCAGCGGAAGTTTGTCATCTTCTGGTTTGCTGCTGCGAGGGGTGAGGTTGCTGCTGCCATAGATTAGAACTTGAAGTAGTTTTTGGCGTTGTTGTAGCAGATATCCTCGATCATCTGGTTGACCCGGTTTTCTTCATAGCCGGTGTAGGGGATGAGACCGTTTTCCACATCATTGCCCACGAGGTTGCACAGTGTTCGGCGGAAGTATTCGTGGCGTGGATATGAAAGGAATGAGCGTGAGTCGGTGAGCATGCCGACGAAACGGCTGAGCAGGCCCAGAAGCGAGAGGGCGTTCATCTGCTTCTCCATGCCGTCTTTCTGGTCAAGGAACCACCAGCCTGAGCCGAACTGGATCTTGCCGGGGATGGTGCCGTCCTGGAAGTTGCCGAGCATTGTGGCGAGCACTTCGTTGGCGCAGGGGTTGAGGTTATAGAGGATGGTCTTGGTCAGTTTGCCGCGTGAGTTGAGGGTGTCAAGGAATTTGGCGCAGGCTTTGGCAGTGGTGAATTCGCCGATTGAGTCAAAGCCGGTGTCGGGGCCGAGGAGCTTGAACATCTTGGAGTTGTTGTTGCGGATGGCTCCGTAGTGGAACTGCTGGGTCCAGCCTGAGGCATAGTCCATCTCGCCGAACACCAGGAGCATGGCGCTCTTGAATTTATTGATTTCTTCGGCTGTGAGCTGCTTGCCTCCGTAGACTTTGTCGAAGATGGCTTCGATTTCGCCGTCGGTGAAGTCTTCGGCGTAGAATTCCTCGATGCCGTGGTCAGACAGGCGGCAGCCCATTTCCTCGAAGAAGTCGTGGCGCTTCTGGAGGGCATCGATCATGTCCTGGAACTTGTTGATCTCAACGCCTGAAACTTCGGCGAGTTTTTCAACATATGCGCGGAATTCGGCGGGGTTTTCAACGGCCATTGCTTTGTCGGGACGCCAGGTGGGGAGCATCTTGATCTCGAAGCCGCTGTCGCGTACCTGCTTGTGGTATTCGAGTGTGTCGACGGGATCGTCGGTGGTGCAGACGGCTTCCACGTTGTAGCGGCGCATGAGTCCGCGGGCGGTCATGTTGGGGTCGTTGAGGAGCTTGTCGTTACATTCATCGAAGATCTCGCGGGCGGTTTCGGGGTTGAGCAGCTTGTCAATGCCGAAAGCGGTCTTAAGTTCGAGGTGTGTCCAGTGGTAGAGGGGGTTGCGGAAGGTGTAGGGAACTGTTTCGGCCCATTTTTCAAATTTTTCCCAGTCTGAAGTGTCGGTGCCGGTGCAGAAACGTTCGTCAACACCGTTGGAGCGCATTGCGCGCCATTTGTAGTGGTCGCCGCCAAGCCAGATTTCAGTGATTGACTTGAAGCGGTGGTCATCGGCTACCATCTTGGGTATGAGGTGGCAGTGATAGTCGATGATGGGCATCTTAGCCGCGTGTTCGTGATATAGCTTCTGTGCGGTTTCGGTCTGCAGCAGGAAGTTTTCGTCCATGAAAGGTTTCATGCAGAAATGGATTTTTAATGGTTATTGTTTTTGGTGATAAGGAGAGGTGATCAGAGCGTCACGCCGTTTTTGAAGATGGCTATTTCGTGGATGCCGCTCTTTTCAGAGTTGACTTCTTCGCCTGAGGCTACTTTGAGCACGTAGTCAATGAAGTCGGCGAGTACGTCGGCCATCGAGCTGTCTTCCACAAGGCGTCCGGCGTTGAAGTCGATCCAGGTGGGCTTGCGCTTTGCGAGTCCGGAGTTGGTTGAGATCTTCATGGTGGGGACAAAGGTGCCGAACGGTGTGCCGCGGCCTGTGGTGAAGAGCACCATCTGGCAGCCTGCGGCGGCGAGAGCTGTGGAGGCCACGAGGTCGTTGCCGGGAGCCGACAGGAGGTTGAGGCCGTGGTTGCTGATGCGTTCGCCGTATTCCATCACTCCGAATACGGGGCTCTTGCCGGACTTCTGGGTGCAACCGAGGGCTTTTTCCTCAAGGGTGGAGATGCCGCCGGCCTTGTTGCCCGGAGAGGGGTTTTCGCCTACGGGTTCGCCGTGGCTGAGGAAGTATTCCTTGAAGTTGTTGATGAGTGACACGGTCTGGCCGAGCAGGCTGTTGTCGGCGCAGCGGCGCATGAGGATTGTCTCGGCTCCGAACATTTCGGGGACTTCGGTGAGCACTGTTGTGCCGCCTTCCTGGTCGCAGAGCCAGTCTGAGAATTCTCCGAGCAGCGGATTGGCTGTGATGCCTGAGAATCCGTCTGATCCGCCGCACTTGAGGCCGATGCGGAGTTTGGAGGCCGGTACGGTGGTGCGCTTGAAGTTGCGGGCCTGATCGTAGAGGTCACGGAGAATTCTTACTCCGGTTTCCACTTCGTCGCCTTCCACTTCCTGGCATACCATGAATTTCACGCGGGAGCGGTCATAGTCGCCGCAGAATTCCTCGAAAACCTTGGGTTGGTTGTTTTCGCATCCGAGTCCTACCACGAGGATGCCGCCGGCGTTGGGGTGGTGCACCATGTCGCGCAGGATCTTTTTGGTGTTTTCGTGGTCATCGCCGAGCTGCGAGCAGCCGTAGTTGTGGGGGAATCCGAAGATACCGTCCACTCCCTCGGCCTTGGTTTCGGCGTTGAGGCGGTCTACAATCTGCTTCACGATGCCGTTGACGCAGCCCACGGTGGGGATGACCCAGAGTTCGTTGCGGATGCCTACCTGGCCGTCGGCGCGCTCATAGCCCATGAAGGTGGCTTCGGCGCCTTTGCGGGCCGATCCGGGGGCGGGAGCCGAGGGGTTGTCGATGGCTATGTCGGAGTAGTCGAGCTGGCCTTCGAGGTTGGTCTTGATGTCGTTGTGGTCGAGGAATGCACCGCGGCTCACGGCGTGGCGTGCGTGACCGATCGGGAAACCGTATTTGATCACGTTCTCGCTCTCGGCTATGTCGCGGAGAGCGAACTTGTGGCCGGCGGGGATGTCGGCCACAAGTGTGATCTCTTCGCCGTCTACGTTGAGGGCTGTTCCGGCGCTGAGCGCGTTGATGGCCACTGCTACGTTGTCGGCGGGATTGATCTTGAGAAAGTCTTTCATCTGTCAGTCGGGGGGATGTTATGCTTCAACAACTTCCTTGACTGTTTCGAGCATGCCCTTCGATGCGATCGAGTCGAGATACTCGGTGACGAGGTCGGTGAGACCGGGGATCTGGTTGAGATCGCCGTGTTCTTCGCCCCAGATGAGATCTTTGGCTGCGAGGACTCCTTCGGCAACCTTGCGGGTGTCGCCGCTTGACCAGAGTCGGGTGAGGAGATCCATGATTTTCTGATCGTCGTTGGGCACGATTTCTGTGCCGTCCTCACGCTTGCCGCCCTTGTAGTAGGTTATGAGGGCTGCGAGACCGAGCACGAGGCCTTTGGGGAGTTCGCCCTTGCGTTCGAGATAGGTCTTGAGGCCAGGAAGGTCGCGGGTCTGGAATTTTGGGAAAGAGTTGAGCATGATTGATGTCACCTGGTGGTCAACATAGGGGTTGTTGAAGCGTTCGAGGACATCTGCACCGAACTTCTGGAGCTCTTCCATCGGGAGGTTGAGGGTCTGCATGAGTTCGTCGAACTGTACTTTGTGGATGTACTTGCCGATGACGGGGTGGTTGCAGGCGTCGCGGACAATGTTGACTCCGCTGAGGAAGGCTACGGGCGAGAGCACGGTGTGCGGGCCGTTGAGCAGGGTCACCTTGCGTTCGTGGTAGGGTGCCTCAGAGTCGGTGATGAGTACCTGGAGACCGGCTTTTTCAGCGGGGAATTCGGCGCGGAGCTGTTCGAGGCTCATGTTTGAGGCGCGTTCGATCACCCAGAGGTGGAAGGCTTCGCCCTGGACCACGATGTTGTCCTTGTAGCCGAGTTTTTCCTGGATCTGGTTGATTTCCTTGCGGGGGAAGCCGGGGACGATGCGGTCAACGAGTGTGGCGCATACGTAGCAGTGGTTTTCGAACCATGCGCGGAATGCCTCGTAGTCAGAGCCGAGATCTTCTTTCCAGAGGTCGATGTATTTGAAGATTATTTCTTTCAGATGGTGGCCGTTTTCGAAGATAAGCTCGCAGGGCATGATGATGAAGCCTTTGTCAGCTGCTCCGTTGAAAGTTTTGAATCGGCGGTAGAGGAGCTGGGTGAGCTTGCCGGGATAAGATGCGGCGGGGCGGTCGTTGAGCTTGCATTCGGGATCGAAGGCGATGCCGGCTTCGGTGGTGTTGGAGATGACGAAGCGCATTTCGGGCTGGTCGGCCAGCGCGAGGAAGGCGTCGAACTGGGTGAAGGGGCTGAGACCGCGGCTGATCACGTCGACACGGGTGAAGGAGTTGATCACTTCGCCGTCGAGACGGCCCTGGAGGTTTACATGGTAGAGGCAGTCCTGACCCTGGAGAAGCTGCATCACGAATGCGTCGGGGGTACCCTGTACGACTACAACCGATGAGTTGAAATCGGTCTTGTCGTTCATATTCTTGATGATCCAGTCAACGAAGGCGCGGAGGAAGTTGCCTTCGCCGAATTGGATGATTCTTTCGGGTGCAACCGCTTTGGGTGCGGTGAGTTTGTTTAAAGCTTTCATGATTTTAGTGATATTGTTGATTGTTTTTTAATTTCTGCTATTGTCAGAGGTATAAAGCGGAGAGGTGTCGCGGGTTTGGAGGTTGTTTAAAAGCAATGGTTTACGCTTGGTTTTAAACAACCTTTTATTCGGCGGGATTCCATCCGGTGGTGACGGCGAAAACCTTGGCGATGTCGAGACAGTCAGCGGCTTCGGTGTCAGAGACTTTCATGGCCCAGCTGACACGGCCTTCCTGGGAGGCGCCGGCTCCGCGCGAGCCGTATTCGCCGTAGCGGGCTGTGCGTTCGTTGTCGGTGTTGTTCCAGTTGTGCCATCCGGCGGGACGGATGTGTGAACCCATCTCGCAGTTGATGAATACGGTGTGGGCATAGGGGCGCCAGGGGCGTCCGAGATACACTTTGGTAACTTCAGGCAGTGCGCGCAGGGTGCAGGAGTCGAAGATGTAGCCGTATTTTACGTCTTCCGGAGTCGATGCGGCGGTGATGTATGAATCGCGTTTGGAGAGGATGTCGCATTTTCTGAAATAGGCTGTGGCCGGGCCGAAGATGAAGTCGGTGGTGCCTTCGATGTAGCAGCTGTCAAAGTAGAGGCGGCTGTTTTTGCCTCCGGTGAAGATTGTGTCCTGATTTCCGAGGAAACGGCAGTTGATGAAGCGCAGGCGGTCACCTTCGGTGTGGAGCGCCACGGCCTGTCCGAGCTGAGGGGCGTTGTTTTCGATGGTGAGGTTGCGGAAGGTGGCGTCACAGGCTTCTACCTTTACGGTGTAGGTGCGGAAGGTGCCCATGTTGTCGATGTTGGCGTGATGGTCGAAGGTGATTATGGTCGAGTCGGCGTTCTGGCCTTCGAATGTCACGTTTTTGAGCCATGAGGGAATGACGACCTTTTCTTTGTAGACTCCGTTGGCTATGTGGACTGTGACGTTGTAGTCCATATAGGCACGGATGCCGTCAAGAGCTTCGGTGACGGTGGTGTAGTCGGCTGATCCGTCGGGGTTGACGTAGATGTCGTGTTTCCATTCGGCGGCTGATGCCTTGAGCCCTGTCAGGGCGCAGACCATCAGAAGCAGGGAGGCAAGACGATATTTCATTTCTAAGGTATGATTATATTGTGTGGACTGAGGCGAGGAGAGAGGTGTGGGGCATGAAGGTGGAGTTCGTTATTTAGTGATGCGGAACCAGTCGATGTCAAGCCAGCCGCTGTCGTTGCTGACCCAGTCGCGGGTGCAGAAGAGGCCGAGTTTGGCGCCGATCCAGTGGCCTTCGCGCACGTTGAAGGGGCGGCCGAACTTGGTGAACTTCTTGCCGTCGAGGCTGTAATAGAATGTGGCTTCGGTCTTGTAGTCTGATTTCTGCATGGGTTTCTTGGGGCCTACCATGCGGATCTGGACGCGGAGATAGATTTCTTTTTCGGGGTCGATCTTGACAGAGGCTACTTCAGTTTCGTCGGCACCCTTGCTTGCTTTGACGCAGTCAGCTTCGGTGAGATAGACTCCGTCTTCGCGGCTCACGAGCGAGAGGGCTGCGAAGTCATAGCCGGTGACGATGAGGCCGGCGCGTTCGCCTGCCATGATCTTGCCGTTTTTCTTGCGGGGGAAGAATTTGACTTTGGCTGTGGCCGTGAAGTTCTGGGCCGGGAATTTCTGGAGCAGGAGGTTGGAGGCGTCATAGAGGGTCTTTGCGCCTTCGTTGTGCTGCGAGAAGAGGCGGAGTGTCGAGGCGTTGGCGTCGGTGTAGTACCAGAGTGCGTTGGGGTTGCCTTTCCACTGCCACTGCTTGCCGAGTTCGATGGTGTCGAATTCATCGCTCTCGGCCGGGTTGACGGCAGCGTAGGTTTTGCCTACGTTGGGTTTGCGGTATTTTCTGACGGGTTCGCCGCGGCCGTCGCCGTCGGGGTCAACACCGATCACCGGCCATCCGTCCTGACGCCATTCCATAGGCTGGAGGTGTACCACTCGGCCGTAGGGGCCTTTGTCCTGGAAGTGGAGGAACCAGTATTCTTTTCCGTCGGGGGTGTCGACCCATCCGCCCTGGTGGGGGCCGTTGATGTCGGTAGAGCCCTGTTCCATTACGTTGCGGGTTTCATAGGGACCCCAGATGTTTTTCGAGCGGAGCACTTCCTGCCAGCCTGTGGCTACGCCTCCGGCGGGTGAGAAGATGTAGTACCATCCGTCGCGCTTGTAGAGTTTTGCGCCTTCGATGGTTTCGTTTTCGAGGTGTCCGTCATAGATTACTTTGTCCTGGCCGATGGCCTTGGTTCCGTCAGGGGTCATCTCGATCATGCCGAGGATGCTCTTGACTCCGGCGCGGCTGCCGGCATAGCCGTGGCCTATGTAGGCGCGTCCGTCTTCGTCCCAGATGGGGCAGGGGTCAATGACTCCTTTGGCTTTGTAGACGTGGACGAGCGGTTCCCAGGGTCCTGCGGGGTTCTTTGCCTTGGTCATGAAGATGCCCAGATCGGGATCACCATAATATATATAGAATTCGCCGTTGTGGTAGCGGATGGCGGGAGCCCATACGGCGTTGCCGTGGCTGGGGTCTTTGGCAGACTGAGCGTATTCGGGCATTTCGGTGATTGCGTGGCCTATAAGAGTCCAGTTGACCAGATCTTTTGAGTGGAGAATCGGAAGGCCGGGAATGTCGCAGAAGCTTGATGCTGTCATGTAGAAGTCATCGCCGACGCGCACTACGTCAGGGTCGGAATAGTCGGCGTCGATAACCGGATTTATATACTGTCCGTTGCCGAGATCCGGCGACCAGACTTTAGATACATAGGGCTTTCCATCTGCCCACGCACCGATAGTAGCTGCGGCTGCGAGGCCCAGCAGACTGATTCGTTTGCTTAGATTCATATAGGTCAATAAGGTAAAGATAGTATTGATTTCAGGTATGTGATGCTGCTGATTGCAGCGTATTTAAAGGCCAAAGGTAATAATTTCCACCCGATATTCAACAAACTTTTAAAATAATTAACGTAAGTGGGAGCCGGGAGAGGTGGGGGCTGTGGCTGATTGGGAGGACTGGGAGAGTTGGGTGGATTGGGAGAGTTGGGGTAATTAGGCCAATGAGATCAAACCTCCAGTAGAATCAAAAAAAGCTTCTTGGCCTTTTGAGCGGTCGGGAAGCCTGTCATAAGCGGGAGATCTTTTCAGATCTTGTCGGCGGGGTTAACGCCAGCGCGGGTCGCCGATGTTCTTCTCTGTGAGAATTGAGGGAAGAGTCTTGTAGCGGAGGGCGTTGAAGATGTCAGCGGGAGCTTCGTGGTCGCGATGGTTGGGAACAGATGAGTTATACTGAGTATAAGGAGCATTGGGGCTATTGAAAAGATCTGTTGCCTTCATAATATTGCCATTGTCATCTTTCAGAACTTTGACTTTCAGATCGTCTTTTGTTCCAAGATTGCCATTCTCGAATTTACTTGCGCCAAAAGAATTTTTTCCGATATGAAAGTATATGTCGCTGAAACTCTATCTATCTATCCACATGATGATACAAATGCCGTTGCGCGCCTCCGGCAAGTCCGCGCCCAATCCTTTTACACCTTATATTATATAGAGAGAATCGAGATTCATAAATCATGTTAAACATCGCTCAGACCCTTGCAGACACCCCTAAAAACCACTATCTTTACACTACGAAACACACCTCCATCTATCTCCTGCTTCCACTGTCCCCCTCTTATACGAGACTCCCTGATTTACCACGCATTGGATTATTGAAATCTTAAAAGCACGCCAATTTTTTGCACTTTCCGATTATTTTCATAATTTTGTGGCTGATTCGGCCCGACCAGCTTGGATCGGCCCAACCTTGTTTTATACCATCAGTTTAATAGTTAACCTGTTATACCAATCATTTGACAAAAATTAGTACTTTCTATATCGAAAAAAACTTGCATGAACGAAATCTTATTTATTATTATTTAACACCAAAACATGAAAGACTTAATCCAAGGTCGTAGTCTCCGGCTGCGGCAATTTTCCTTTGCGACACATTGGAAAACCATGCTTCTCCTGTTGGTGCTCTGCGTAGGCTTCAATGCCAACGCACAGAATATCACCGTATCCGGTACGGTGGTCGACGGCACCGAAGAACCCATGATTGGAGCTACCGTTACGGTGGAAGGCACCAAAAATGCCGTTGCCACTGACATCGACGGTAACTTTACCCTCAAAAATGTTGCCAAGAATGCCACCCTCGTAGTGTCATACATTGGTTATAAGACAGAAAAAGTGGCTGTCAACGGCCAGACCCACATCAACATCACACTTTCGGAAGACTCCGAGGCTCTTGAAGAAGTCGTAGTTATCGGTTATGGCGGCACCCGTGCCCGCCGCGACCTCACCGGTTCTGTAGGCTCGGTTTCAGGCGCCAAACTCGCCGCAGTTCCCGTGACCTCGGCCGCCGTAGCCCTCCAGGGTAAGGTAGCCGGCGTGCAGGTTACCACAGTCGACGGTCAGCCCGGTGCCGACATCAACATCCGTGTGCGTGGTGCGACATCCGTTACCCAGTCAAACGACCCTCTCTACCTCGTCGACGGTTTCCAGGTTGACAACATCAACGACATCCCGCCGAGCGACATCCAGAGCATCGACATCCTCAAGGATGCCTCACTGACAGCAATCTACGGTGCCAAGGGTGGTAACGGTGTTGTTATCGTGACCACCAAGTCAGCCCAGGAAGGCAAGACCCAGGTTTCGTTCAACGCCCAGGGTTCTGTCAGCCACATCTCCAAGAAGCTCGATCTTATGAATGCTTATGATTTCGTTGACTACCAGTGGGACTTCGCCACAGGCCGTTCGAAATCGTCAAGCTCTGCAAAACTTTTCCGTTACAACTTCGGTAACATCCGTGACCTTGACCTCTATCGCAGCGCTCCGACCCATGACTGGCAGGATGAAGTGATGGGCAACGATCCCTTCTCATACTCTACCAACGTATCGATCGGCGGCGGTAATGACAAGACCCGCTACAACATCTCTCTTACCCAGTCAGATGACCGCGGTATCATCATGGGTTCAGGTGTTCGCCGTACCAATATCCACACCAAGCTGCAGACCAAGATTCTCCCGAATCTTACCCTCCAGTTCAACCCCAAAGTATCTTATCGCCGCGACGAAGGTGCCGGCGGTGACAACGTGGGCACCGGCGGTATCATCGACGTGCTCCGCTACCGTCCCACCAACGGTATCCGCGAACTCGGTGACATCTTCTGGACTCCCGGCGCAGCCGACCCCGACCAGGAAGCCTTGTTCGAGTACACCAACCCTGTCAACGACATCAAGACCAACGTAAGAAAGAAACACGCTTACACCATCGCCAACCAGGCCGCTCTCGAATACAAGCCCATCAACGGTCTTACCCTCCGCACCGAAGGCAACTTCACCTTCGCATTCAGCGATGACAACCGCTTCTGGGGTCCGCTGACCGATACCGGCAAGAAGAACCAGACCCTTCCCGTGGCTCAGGTAGAAAAGAAGCAGACCAACCAGTACACCTGGACTACAACTGCCTCTTATGACTGGACCATCAAGGAAAAGAACAACTTCTACGCCCTCGTAGGTTTCGAACTCTATCACAAGCAGGCCAAGTCGTCAAATCAGAAAAACCGTTACTTCCCGCGCGAAATCACAGCCGACAAGGCCTGGGACAACATGGGTCTCGGCAAAGCCTGGACTTCGACAACCGAACTCGGTACCGCTGACCGCACCACTTCTTACTTCGGACAGCTCAGCTACAACTACGATCACAAGTATCTCCTTTCGGCTACTTTCCGTGCCGACGGTTCTACAATGTTCGCCCCCGGCCACCAGTGGGGTTATTTCCCATCCGTATCCGGTGCATGGGTTATCTCAAGCGAGGAATTCATGAAAGACCTCACCTGGCTCAACGAACTCAAGTTCCGCGTGGCCATCGGTAAGGCCGGTAACAACCGAATCAAAGCCGACATGTGGCGCTATATCTACAGCACCAACTCATCAGGCGGCCCCAACTTCGGCGAATCGACCCTCAACCCCGACGGCGAGATCTACTATGATACATCAAACTACCTCCCCAACCCCGACATCAAGTGGGAGACTACCCTGACCCGCAACTTCGCCTTTGACATCGCTCTGTTCAACAACCGCCTGCGCATCACCCCCGAATACTATTGGAACACCACTTCCGACCTTATCTATGAGGCCGACGTGCTGACCACCCTCGGCTACGGCAAGCAGTATCAGAACATCGGTCAGGTGACCAACCGCGGTTTCGAGCTCTCGATCAGCGGCGACATTCTCCGCGGCAAGGACTATGTGCTCTCTGCCAACTTCAACCTCGGCGCCAATAAGATGAAAGTCGACAAACTCACCGGCGACGAAGATTATCTCGACCTCCGCCACGGCCGCGCCCACACTGACGCCGGCAACAACTACCGTCTTAAAGTCGGCGGCGAAGTAGGTCTCATCTACGGTTACGTCTATGACGGTCTCTATGGCTTCGATGAATTTACCTACAATTCCGCAAAGCAGGCATATGATCCCATTCCCCAGGTGTTTGACGAAAACGGCAAGCTCGTTTCCGGTACAGTGCTCATGGACGGCATGTACAACTCAAACGACCAGGGTGCGCAGACCCAGCCCGGCAAGCCCAAGTTCAAAGACCTCAACGGCGACGGCATCATCGACCAGAACGATAAGAAGGTCATCGGTCGCACCACTCCCAAACTCCAGGGCGGTTTCGGTCTGAACGGTCAGTGGAAGAACTTCGACTTCACTGCCAACTTCACCTTCTTCCTTGACTTCGACGTCTACAACGCCACCGCTTACCGTCTCTCTTCTTCAATGAACAACAAGAACAACTTCTACAACGTCCTCAGCAAGTTCAACAAAGACAACCGCTGGACTTACACCGACACTGACTGGCGCTGGGAACACATGCTCGGCAACGCTCAGACCGAATGGGACAACTTCGAAGGTTCCGGCGTTCCTATGGTCAACCCCGACGGATCTGAACGTAAGAAACTCTGGGGCTTCGAGAGATACCAGTATGTCAACGGCAACCGCACCGAGTGGAACCCTGCTGACGTTACCAAGGAATACACAATCTCACGCTTCGTTGAAGACGGCTCGTTCCTCCGCTGCAACGACATCACTGTCGGCTACAGCCTCCCGGCCAACATCATCTCGAAGGCCGGCATGTCGAAGTGTCGTTTCTACGCCTCTGTCACCAACCCCTTCATCATCACCAGCTACTCAGGCTATGATCCCGAAGTTGACGTGCAGAGCGGTCTGACCCCCTCTTACGACATGAACCGCTACCCGCGTTCACGCAGCTACGTATTCGGTCTCAATCTGACCTTCTAATAAAATCATAATACCAATTACGGAATATACACAATGAAATTTCGCAATATATTCATAGCAAGTCTCTCGGCTGTGGCCCTGGCATCATGCTCCGACTTTCTGGAAGTGGATGCTCCCTCAAAGAATGAAATGGGCTACGTCTTCTCTGACAAAACCGAGATGAACAATGCTCTCAACGGCATCTACAAAGCCATGTTGAGCGCCGACACCTATGGCGACAAGATCTACTCAACCTACGTCATGAATACTGACGTAGACTTCAAGACTAACTCAGGCCGCACACTGACCGGCTCCAACTGGAGCCGTTATGACGGCAATCCGATGGGCGGTAACATCGCTTCTACCTGGAAGCAGCAGTATGCCACCATCGAACTCACTAACCTCTTTGTGGAAGGTGCCGAATCTTCAGACCTCTACAAGATCGGTGAAGATGAATATGATGAAGACATCCTCCAGATGATCGGTGAGGCCAAGGTGGCCCGTGCCATCGTTTACCACGACCTTATCTGGATGTTCGGCGATGTGCCCTTCTCTTTCAACTCCACCCGCACCGCTGAAGATAAGATCTATCCCATCAAAGACCGTGCCGAGATTCTCGACGAACTTATCAAAGACCTGAAAGAAATTTCTGAAAACATGAAATTCGCCGATGAACTTCCTGACGGTGTTGAACGCATCTCAAAGGAAATGGCCTGGTCGATGATAGCCCGTATCGCCCAGACTGCCGCAGGCTACACTCTCCGCCCCGACGGCAACACCTACGGCAAGATGGAACGCATGAACGGCACCCGTTACACCGAATATTATGAAATCGCCAAGGAATATGCAGCCAAGGTGATTGATTCGCAGAAACACAAGCTTGCAAAGCCTTTCTATCAGGTGTTCCTCGACGAATGTAACTTCCTTCCCGCTTCAGGTGACGATGTTATCTGGGAGATCCCCTTCGCCAAGACTGCAAACGGCAAGGTTGGCTATTCTCACGGCGTTAAGCTCGATTCTTATCAGAGCGAGACTCCCCACCCCTACGGTGAAGCCAAATCTGATGTTCGCCTCAACGGTGTGTACCGCTACATGTTCAACGAAAACGACGTTCGTCGTGATTATGTCAATCAGCTCACCAAATATGACGCACCCGCTGGAGAAGCCATGTTTGACAACAACTACACTGTTTCAAACGGCAAATGGTCGAAACTTTGGGTGACCGGTGGCCTCGGTAATCAGACCACCGAAAACACCGGTATCAACTTCCCCTTCATGCGTTATACCGATGTTCTCCTTATGTATGCAGAAGCAGTCAACGAGACCGAGCACGGTGTCAGCGGCCCGAACGGAGCCAAGGCTATCGATGCCCTCGCTCAGGTACGTAAGCGCGCATTCCCCAACAATCCGGAACTTGTAGAGCCTTACATCGCAAGCCGTACTTCTGAAGAGGACTTCCGCAAGGCTGTGCTTGACGAACGTAAGTTTGAATTCGCAGGCGAGAACATGCGTTGGCGCGACCTTGTCCGTCACGATCTCCTGTCAGAGACTGTCTACTGGACTTTCTACCGCTACATCGCTCTTGCAGAAGCTTCTGAGTCCACATCTTCTTATCTCTCTGCCGTTGCAGCCTATGACTTTGACGGAAATGACGAAGCATATGAAAATGTGCCCTTCACTATCTACAATGTCCGTGACGTCGACAACATCATGACTGTAGATGGTATTGAGAAGCCCATCTATGAAAAGAGTGTCTTCCCCAACCAGGATGTCAAAGTCTGCCGCATCATCAACCCCTACCGACAGATGTCTTCGTCTGAAGTCAATAACCTCGGCTTGAACAACGTTCGCCAGGACATCATCGAATGGTCGAAAGAAGGTCAGATCCGCAACGAACTCCGCAACTCGCTCCGCGGCTACATCTACATGGTTGTGGAAGGTGGTGATGAAAACGGTGCCGACGGTGTGATCATGATCAACAACAACGGAACATGGAGCATGGACTCTCGTGACCTCGCTACATTCCCCAACCGCACAAACCTTCCGGTTATACGTTACATTCTTCCCATTCCTCAGTCTGTCATCGACCGTTCGCATGGCCGTTACGAAAACAAGTATGGTTACACGAATTCTTAACCTGAATAATTAAACAGAAAAATGAAAAAATTCATATATGCCCTTACACTGTGTATTGCCGCAGGCATGACATCATGTAAGGATGATGATTCGGTATATTCGCCGTCTGATCTTGACCGCATGCCCAGAACGATGTTCCGTAGTGAGAACACTACAAACGTCAAGCCTGAGAATGATGAATATTCATCAAAACTCATACCGGGCACCCGCAACTCTGTCCAGCTCCACTGGTATGGCATCAGCGGTGCGGCAGGCTATGAGATCCGCTATGCTGAAAACCTCACTACCGGTCTTATGGAAGACTGGAGCGATCCCACAAAAATTGTAGAGTCGTTTATCGTAGGTCCTGAACAGACCTCTTGTGAGATCCACAATCTTAACTACGGTACCAACTATCGTTTCATCATCCGAGTGCTTTCGCCCAAGGGCGAAGGCCACCACTCGGAGTGGTATGGTCTCGGCGGCGGCCGCGAATGGGAAGATTTTTGCGAAATCCCTACCGACAAATCCTATACCCGTCCTGCCATCTGCAGCCAGAAAGACAAGGACTACACTGCTGTGACCGTCCTCTACAAGCTTGCATATGATCCGAGTGACTATGACAGATCAGACCTTCTGGAAACTCTTGAAGACGGCACCCCTAACCCCGACTGCATCACAACCCGCTTCCCGGTTGATGCAAATAACAACTTCGTTGTTTCCTCAATCGTGGTCAAGCCCGCCCCCTTCAACCCCGAAGCTCAGATGCCTGACGGTTTCGTAAACGGTGTGCATGTCCTTACAGATGATGAAAAGAAAAATGGCGAAATCCGTCTGACCGGTCTGTCTGAAAACTCAGGCTACTACATCTATCTCCGCAACGATGACAAGATCATCTCTTATGAGAACATGTCAGGCCAGATGGTTACTTCTGATGTTGACGCCAACTTCAACCCGATGTTCGTCCGCACCAAAGGTGATCCCGCAGCTCCTATCCTTATCGAACCGATCGTTGACCCCAATGACACCATCCCTGGTGCTGTTGAATACAACGCTACCCGTATCGACACCATCATCACCAACTTCGTTAACTCCAACGAACTTGCTGAAGGCCAGGTGTTCTACCTCCGTGGCGGTCACAACTACTACACTTCTGGCAACCCGCTCGTCCAGAAAGGCTTCACCCTCGCAACTCATCCCGATGACCTCGCCGAAGGCAAGCGCGCCGTGGTTTATCTCGGCGGTATCGCTCTCAAGGGCGGCAACCCCGTGACCGGCAACTGGGTGCTCGGCAAGAACAAGGAGGCAGGTGACGTTGACGCTCCTATCGAAATCAGCGATGTTATCTTCGAAGGTATCGATTTCCAGTGTCCGCTCGCCCGCAACTTCGGTGACGGCAGCGCTACCGGCAACTACTTCGCCAACATGTACTCAGGCGGTCTCGCAGTGACCTTCGAGTCATTCCAGCTCAAGAACTGTACATTCCAGGGCTTCACCCGTGGCTTCTTCCGCGTTCAGGGCCCCCGCTACAAGTTCTTCAAGAAGATTCTCATTGAAGACTGTCTCTTCTACAATCAGGGTTATTACGACAACAACGGCCGTGGCTACTCCTGGTTTGCAGGTGACGGTAAACATGTGAAGTCAAACCTCTACAATGACTTCCAGATGCGTCGTTGCACATTCTACGATTCGCCCCGTCACGCCCTCCTCTCTGACAACAACAAAGACCTCCTCTGGGGCAGTGACATCCACTTCAACATCACAATTGAGAACTGTACCTTCATCAACTTCTCTACCCGTTCTTCAGGCCGTATGCTTTTCGAGTTCCGCTATATGCCTAATGATTCGAGAATCGCATTCAAGAACAACCTCATTGTTCTTGCAGCCGATCCGAATGACAAGCGTGACCTCAACCAGTCGGCATGTGACTTCCGCAACGTTGCAGGCGAAGGCCGTGTTACCTGGGATATCAGCGGCAACTACTCTCTCGGCAGCCGTGACGCCCACATGAAAGATGACGGTATCTTCACTTCAGCGGCATTCTCTGCCAAGAAGAACTCCGTAGGTGACAAGTGGAACTGGACTCCCGGTCTCGTATCAGGAAATGCCAATGATCTCATTGTCAAGACCGGCTCAACTCCTCTCCGCGCCGATGAATTCTTCCAGAACCCGAACCCGAAGCACACCACCTTCGACAAGGCCAAACCTCATAAGGAAGACCACGCTGCTCCTGACAACATCTTTGAAGCACTCAAAGTCCGCAGCTCTGATCCCAAAGTGCAGGCTTCTGAAATCTATCAGAACCGCGTCGGCGACCCCCGTTGGTATTAATCCCGCTGACAAGATCTGAAAAGATCCCCCTTATAGCAAGCTTCCCGACCCCTCAAAAGGCCGGGAAGCTTTTTTTGATTCTACTGGAGGTTTGATCTCATTGGTCTAATTCCCCCACCTCTCCCAAAGCTCCCAACTCTCCCAATTCTCCCAACTCTCCCAATTCTCCCAACCTTCCCGCTGCTTAAAAATTTTTCATTTTGCTCATTAACTGAAAAATTATTAATTTTGCACCACTAATACCAATTACAAAACTTAATGAGCCAACTAATCACCATTTCCCCGTCCCCTCATGCGCACACGCCGGTGACGGTGCGCAGGCTGATGCTTAACGTCATCGTAGCCCTGCTGCCGGCCGTAGCCCTCGCTCTCTATTGTTTCGGTCTTGGAGCAGCAGTAGTGATAGCCACATCTATCGCAGGATGTGTCGTAGTCGAATATCTCATCTCGCGCTACATGCTTGGCGAGAAACCCTCTATCGGCAATCTTTCAGCCGTGCTCACAGGCCTTCTGCTCGCACTCAACCTCCCGTCTAACCTCCCGATCTGGACAGTGCTGATCGGCTGCGTGATCGCAATCGGCATCGGCAAGATGACCTTCGGCGGCCTCGGCTGCAACATCTTCAACCCCGCCCTCGTAGGCCGTGTGTTCCTCCTGCTCTCATTCCCAGTGCAGATGACCACCTGGCCGCTGCCTATGGAAAACCGCATGGCATATCTCGATGCAACAACTGGTGCAACAACCCTCGGCCAGCTCAAAATGGACCAGATCAGCGGCGCTGACGTCGATATCCTCACCCATGCCCTCGGATTCACCGGCGGCTCGATGGGCGAAATGGGTGCCATCGCACTCCTGATCGGATTTATATATCTTCTGTGCACACGCACCATCACCTGGCACATCCCCGTGTCGATCCTCGCCACCGTAGCCCTCTTCTCGCTCTGCATCGGAGTGAACCCCGGAGTCCAGCTCGTCACCGGCGGTCTGATGCTCGGTGCAATCTTCATGGCCACTGACTACGTAACCTCGCCGATGAGCCACTCAGGCATGATACTCTACGGAGTCATGATCGGCATCATCACCGTGGTAATCCGCCAGTGGGGCGCATATCCTGAAGGCGTATCATTCGCAATCCTTATCATGAACGGTCTCACCCCGCTCATCAACCGTTATCTCAAACCCCGCAAGTTCGGAGAAGGGAGGGTAGCAGCATGAAATCTACACTCGTAAACATGGTGCTCTCTCTGGGCGTCATCACGATAGTGGCCGCTGGCGCGCTTGCCGGAGTCTACACCGCCACCAAGCAGCCCATCGAAGAAGCAAAGACCGCAAAGCAGAAAGCCGCGATAGGCCAGGTGCTTCCTGAGATCAGCTTCAACAATAATCCCGCCGAGGAAGCCGCGGAAGTAACCGTAGACGGCGAGACCGTAACCGTGTTCCCCGCCCGTCAGGACGGCGAGCTCGTTGGCCTCGCGGTTGAAAGCCACGACACAAACGGCTTCTCAGGCCTCATCACAGTGATGTATGGCTTCAACCCCTCAGGTGACATCACCGGCTATGCCGTGATGCAGCATGCCGAGACCCCAGGCCTCGGATCGAAGATGGGAGAGTGGTTCTGCAACCCCGCCCACAGCATCATCGGTCTCAATGCCGCCACTTCGAACCTCACGGTCAGCAAAGACGGTGGCGATGTCGATGCCATCACCGCAGCCACCATCTCGTCACGCGCATTCCTGCGCGCGCTCACCCTTGCCGACAAAGCCTCAAAACAATTCGCTGACCGCCAATAAAACCGACTCCAAGCCATGAACGATAAACTTAAAATACTTTTCAACGGTATCATCGCCGAAAACCCCACCTTCGTGCTGATGCTTGGCATGTGTCCCACGCTTGGCACCACCGGCAGCGCCATCAACGGCATGAGCATGGGGCTCGCCACAATGGCAGTGCTCATCTGCTCCAACGTGGTAATCTCTCTGATCAAAAACTTCGTGCCCTCCAAGGTGCGAATCCCTGCCTACATCGTCGTGATCGCCGCCTTCGTGTCGGTGCTCCAGCTCGTGATGGAAGCCTACGTGCCCTCGCTCTACGCCACTCTCGGCATCTTCATCCCTCTGATCGTGGTTAACTGTATCGTGCTCGGCCGCGCCGAAGCCTTCGCCTCGCGCCACGGGGTGCTTGACAGCTGTCTCGACGGCATCGGCATCGGACTCGGATTCACTGTGGCTCTCACCATCCTCGGCGCCGTCCGCGAACTCCTCGGCACCGGCAAGGTGTTTGATCTCACCGTCTATCCCGAACAGTTCGGCTCGCTTGTCTTCGTGCTCGCCCCCGGCGCGTTCATCGCCCTCGGCCTGCTCATCGCTCTCTTTACCAAGCTCAGATCAGCCAAGTGTTAATCCACCTCCACACACTATCTCTACTCTCATCCACCTTATTTTAACAGAATAACGAAATGCTCGAATATATTTCCATCATAATAACGGCAATCTTTGTCAACAACATTGTCTTTGCCCAGTTCCTCGGCATCTGTCCGTTTATCGGAGTTTCGCGCAAACTGTCGAGCGCGGTAGGCATGGGTGCGGCGGTGACATTCGTGATGCTTCTCGCCACAGCCATCACCTGGGCACTTCAGGACCTCGTCCTCAACCCCTTCGGCCTTGGCTTCATGCAGACTATCGTCTTCATCCTCGTGATCGCAGCCCTCGTGCAGATGCTTGAGATCATCCTCAAGAAGATCGCTCCGGTGCTCTACAGCGCCCTCGGAGTCTTCCTGCCGCTCATCACCACCAACTGTGCCGTGCTCGGCGTGGCCATCACAGTGGTGCAGAAAGGCATGAATCTCGGCGAAAGCATCGTCTATGCCCTCGCAACCGCCGTAGGATTCACAATGGCTATAGCCATCTTCGCCGGCATCCGCGAACAGCTTGCCTGGACCTCTGTTCCCAAGGCAATGCGCGGAGTGCCCATCGCCATGATCTGCGCCGGCCTTCTGGCTATGGCTTTCATGGGCTTCTCTGGCATCAAGATCGGCTGATATCCCACTCCGGAATAGCTCCTGCATCCCCTTTGCAGGACCGCATAAAAACAGACATCCACCCCTGGAAACCGCTTTGTGCGGCAACAAGGGTGGATGTCTGTTTTGTATTGTCTCCGGCGCGGGGTGTCTGATACCCTCCGGCAACGTCTGCCGCTATTTCTTCACCCCGAATGAAGGGTCGATCCTGATAAGATATGTGACGCCGATAGTGGCCAGACAGCAGATCATAGTCCAGATGAAGAAGTTCTGGTAGCCAACTGCCTCCTGAATCCAACCGGCGGCCATGCCCGGAAGCATCATGCCGAGGGCCATGAATCCGGTGCAGATACTGTAGTGGGCCGTGCGGTGACGCCCTTCGGAGAAGTAGATCAGATAGAGCATATAGGCCGTGAAGCCGAAGCCGTAGCCGAACTGCTCGATGGAGACACAGATGTTGACAACCGCCAGCGGAGCGTCTGTGGCGAAACTGAGATACACGAATGTCAGGCAGGTGAGCGACATGCTCCATGCCATAGGGCGCAGCCAGAAGCCGAGTCCGCGGCGCGCGGCCACGATGCCGCCAACGATGCCGCCGAGTGTGAGCCCGATGATTCCCACAGTGCCGTAGACCACCCCGACCTGCGCGGTGCTCAGACCGAGCCCTCCGGCCTCCGCAGGGTCGAGGAGGAAGGGGTTGATGAGCTTGACCAGCTGGGCCTCAGGCAGGCGGTAGAGGAGCATGAAGATAATTGCCACCCCGACCTGCTTCTTTCTGAAGAATTCGGTGAAGACATCGACAAATTCACGCCACACATCAGAAGCCGAGCGCAGTTTTCCGGCCTTGCTTTCCACCTTGGGCATGGCCCATGAGTGGTAGAGGGCGAAACCGAGGAAGAGCAGCGACAGTATGGCGAAGACTATGGCCCATGAGAGCGGAATGTCACCGGTGGCGGTTTCAAGCGCTCCGGCTATGATGACGAGCAGCCCCTGGCCCACTACGGTGGCCACACGGTAGAACGTGGAGCGTATGCCCACGTAGAGCGACTGCTGGTGTTCGCTCAGAGCAAGCATATAGTAGCCGTCAGCAGCTATGTCGTGGGTGGCGGAGGTGAATCCTACCATCCAGAACACGGCCAGTGTCAGAGAGAACCACAGCGGAGTGGGAAGCGCGAAGGCTATGCCGGCAAAAGCGGCGGCTATGAGCCACTGCATGGTGAGAGTCCAGCGCCGTTTGGTGCTGATGATGTCAACAAAGGGACTCCAGAAGGGCTTGATGACCCACGGCAGGTAGAGCCATCCGGTATAGAGGGCTATGTCGGTGTTGGAAATGCCCAGACGTTTGTACATGATCACCGAAATAGTCATCACGGCAACGTAGGGGAGCCCTTGGGCAAAATAGAGAGTCGGAATCCACGTCCAGGGATTCCGACTCACGTTCGGTTGTTTCGGATTGCTTTTCAAAGTCGGGTAGTGCTTGTGGTCACTTTTTGATTTTTACATTCTTGACACCCTCGCCTTCGGTGATCTTGTCGCCGGCCACATCTACTGTGACATTGTCGAGCGTCAGGCCGTCCACGTGGTTGAGCAGGAAGCCTGCGTCGGCACGGAAACGGGAGTCGGTGATGACCACGTTTTTCATCGGCATCTCAGGCAGACCGTTGAAGAGCGCCGCGCGTTTGGCCGAGCGGCAGGTCACGTCTTTGATGTAGATGTTGCGGAACGAGGGGGTCTCTTCTGTCACCGGAGGAACAGGAGCGCCCGGCTTGATGCCGTAGTACATGTCGAAGATCAGAGCCTCGCCGGCAATGTCGGTCATCTTGATATTGTCCACATATATGTTTTCGACCACGCCGCCGCGACCGCGGGTAGATTTGAAACGCAGGCCCACGTCGGTGCCGATGAACACGCTGTTGCGGATCACAATGTCTTTGCAGCCGCCAGACATTTCAGAGCCGATCACGAAGCCGCCGTGGCCGTGATAGACAGTGCAGCCTTCTATCACTACGTCGCGGCAGGGAATGCCACGTTCGCGGCCGTCCTTGTCCTTGCCTGATTTGATGCAGATGGCGTCGTCGCCCACATCGAAGCGGCTGTTGATGACGAGCACCTTGTTGCACGACTCGATGTCGATGCCGTCACCGTTCTGCGCATACCAGGGGTTGCGGACGTTGATGTTGTCTACAATCAGATTCTCGCACAGGAGCGGGTGAAGGTTCCAGGCGGGAGAGTTTTCGAATGTGGCATCTTTGAGTAGCACATTCTTGCAGTCGATGAACGAGAGGAGCACCGGGCGGAGGAAGTCATGGGCATAGTCAACGGTTTCTTTGTCACCGTGGTGCACCTTGGCCTGGAGTGCCTTGTTTTCATAGACCTCGCGGATGCGTTCGTTGGGAAACCACACATCGCCCTTGGCGTTGACGCAGCCGCTCTTCAGGAGCGCTTTCCACTGGTTGTCAGTCATTTTGCCTCTCTTTACAGGGCGCCATTTCTGGCCGTTGCCGTTGAAAGTGCCGTCGCCGGTGATTGCGATGTCATGTTTGCCGCGGGCCGAGAGGGGAGATGTGGCGCGGTGAGTCGTGAGACCTTCCCAGTCAGAGGCTACTGCGGGATAGTCGGCGAGGTTTTCGCTGAAAAGCACCAGCGCGCCGCGTTCGAGATGAAGTTCGACGTTGTTTTCAAATGCAATCGGGCCGGTGTACCAGATTCCTTCCGGAACCACGAGGCGGCCGCCGCCCTTGGAGGCGAGGTGGGCCATTGCTTTGGCGAAGGCTTCGGTGTTGAGAGTGACACCATCGTTGACACCGCCGAAGTCAGTGATCTTGATCTCATAGGCCGGAATCACCGGGGCCGAGACCTGAGGCTGGTTGATGGGGAGATTCTTGTAGTAGGAACTGTAGTCAGTGGTCTGGGCGGTGGCGCTTGTCATCTGGGCGAGACCCACAAACAAGCCTACCGCGTAGGCTGAAAGACTTTTAAGTTTCATGATTTAGATGTGAAAAAATATGATTTGGTTGAAAAATTATATTGTTCGGTTAAAGAGATATCAAGGTATATGTATTCCCCGCTGTGAAAACACTGTGGTCAATACTCAAAAATCCACCGCCTGACGTTCAAGCGAATGATTTTAAACCACAAATATAGCCTTTTCGCCTGTAAGATCGAAATATTCAGAGTGATAAAATCTTAAAATTCATCGGATTCTTCATCTGAATTCTCTTTTGAGGTGTGATGCTGGATCTCACTTCTTCATGGGGTCCCATCCGCCGAGCACCCATGCGGGGTTGCGGTAGAGTTCTATAAGGGCCTTGTCTTTCACGGGGTCGAGCACACGCGAGCCGGGGGCGCGGCGCGAGGTGTCGGCTGGCTTGCCGTCTGAGAGGTTGACCGATCCGGCCTCCCAATAGCGCACGTAGGTGTTGCCATCTTTCTCAAGACCACTCCATCCCTCAGGACGGATGCCGTCGAGGCGGCAGTCGATGAGCACAAACTCGGCGTTGGGATAGGTGCCGTTGGTCCGGGCAAAGACCGCCTTGTCGCCCTTGCCTATCATCGTGCAGTCCACAAAGACGTCACCGTGGCAGGAAGATCCGTTGCGTATGTAGGCAAACGGGCCGGAGGTGACGATGGTGCAGTTCTTGAAGTATGCCGGACCACGGCCGAGCACGGTGTCGCCATGACCTTCGAGCCGGCAGTTTCTGAAGTATGCCGGGCCGTTGGACTGCAGCGCATCGCCGGAACCTCTGATGATCATGTCTTCGAGATATATGCGGTTGCCGTTGAGCAGGAGGCCTTCGGCCTGACCTGTGACAGTGGTGGCCACGGTGAAATTCCTGAGCGTGAGGTCTGAGCAGTGGTCTGCGGCAAATGCGGCGCGGCGTGAGGGGAAAGTGCCGAGCCACTCGTTGGTGCTGACATCAGCGGGGTGGGGATTGAACACCTCATTGTTGGGATAGTGGACATAGACCCCCTCGCGGCTCTCCCCTTCGATGGTGAGGTTGGTCTTGTTGCGGAAGTAGACCAGCTCCTCATAGTCTCCGTTCTTGATGAAAATCTTCCACGGTTCGGCGCTGAAGTCAGGCACATGGTCGAGGGCGCCCTGGAGGGTGAGGAAGTCGCCTGAACCGTCGCGGGCCACGGTCAGCTGCCGATGCTCCTGAGCGGGTGCTTCGGGCCGTGTCCTGAATTTCCAACCGTCTTTCTTGCTTATACCCTTGAACTTTCCTTTGGCAAGGGTGAAGGCTGATGCCGGGACGGTGACATAGTACTCGCGTCCGTATTCGAGCAGGTTGTGGTGAGGATATATCTCAGCGGTGTTGCCCGATAGCATCACGGGATAGAAGTGGAATCCGTCAGTGAATCCGCCTATTATTGTCAGCTGATAGCGCGAAGTGTCGCGTGCGGCAGTGCCCGATGGAGTGCCCGGCTCACAGGTGGCGTTGGTCAGGCGCGGAGTGTGATAGTTGTAAGGCTCAAGGGTGTATGGAGCTTTGGGGAGTTTGGTCTTTTCAGTCGGGCCGGCAGGTATCGAGAGGTCCAGCGAGTCTACCTGAGCGTCTGTCGCGGCATCAAAGATGCGTATCACCCCGGAGGTGCCGAGGGTCGGCGTAGAGGGGAAACAGATGGTGAGGCGTGTGTCTGGCGAGACCTCCGCTCCGGCGGCTGGCCATACTTCGGGCAAAGCAGCTGCTGCGACAGCGGCCGCCGCTCCGGCAAAAAGGCAAGTGACGATTCTTTTCATGGTCTGTTCTGTTAAGAGGTAAAATTAACGTGGCATATGCAGAAGAGCAATTGTTATGAAACACCCTCTAAATCTTAAGTAGCTCTTCAAAATTAACCGATATTTATAAGCAAAGTGTTGCTAAACACTGTTCTAATATAGTTTTGTGAGGGTTGAGCCGGGGTAGTAGCGGGCGAGGATTTCGGAGTAGCCATAGCCGCGTTCGCCCATGATAGCGGCTCCGATCTGACACAGGCCTGCGCCGTGGCCCCATCCGGCTCCGTGGAGAGTGAAGCCTGAAGGGGTGCCGTCGGCTTCCGGAGCCAAAGGCTCGACCACAAAGGCCGAGCTGTAGAGATGGCTGTCAGAGAGAGTGCGGCGTATCATCAGTTCCTTGCCTATGATGCGTTCTCCCTTTGTGCCGGTGATTTTCAGTTCACGGATTCGTCCGGAGGTGCCGCGGGTCAGGGGCGTCAGACTCAGTATGCGGCCGAGATCTTCGCCGAGACGGTCGGCCACGAGGCGTGCAATTTTTTCCTGCGGCAGTGTCTCTGTCCAGCGGTAGAAATCGGGAGTCTCGCGGTCATAGCCGTTGAGCACCTGTGAGAGCACTCGCCGGTCGGTGGTGTTGCAGAAGGCTTCCGGCTTGCCGAGTATCCAGCTGACGGCGTTTTCTTCCACTGTAAGGTCGGGGAAGTCAGTCGGGTCTACGCCGTCGCGCCGGGGCTGGAGATAGGGGCGCGGAGTGTCATTCCAGCATGTCTCGAAGACTTCGAAGACTCCGCCGCAGCATTTAGAGAAGCGGGTGTCGCAGAGCTCGCCGTCGAAGGTGAGGACCATGCCGCGGGTGTCGGCCACGGCTCCGGCGGCCACAGGGGTAGAGACACGGCTGATGCCCTGATAGCGCTGGCAGTGGTCGTCGGCGCAGACGTCGAAATTGAGATGGTCTTCGCGGTCCCAGTATCTGATGAGCGAGGGTCCGGGATTCAGGGCTCTGACATCGGGGCGGCGGTCGGCCGGAGGGATGGGCTCCTTGCCTCGTGACATCATTGACAGCACCCATCCGCGCGAGATCACGGCATGTGCCCTCAGCAGTTCCAGCGAGGAGGTGGAGCTCATTTCGCTTGAGATGACGCTGACAAGATAGTCTTCGACATTGACTTCGTTGACGGCCGTTAGTCTGCCGTTTTCAACTATCACGCGCAAGGCTCCGCGGAAGCGCTGGTTTTCTTTGCGCTCCCAATGGAAATCTACTCCGATGGTCACTCCTTCGAGTTCGAAACTGTCGCCTGCATAGGAGGTGGGTTCGAATTCGAGCGACTGGCTGACGCGGCCGTTCCAGCTGACGGCGAGGCCTGATTCGCTGAGGCTTACTTCCTGACGCCCGGTGACCATCTCGCCTGAGGGCGTGGAGTAGAGACCGGTGAGGGTGAAACTTATGGTCGGGGCTGAGAGGATGCCGACTCTGACTCGTGGTTCCTGGGGCATTATTGCTGTGGGGTGTTGAGTTGTTGGTAGCGGTGAATTGTGGCGGCGAATTGCTGTTCGTCGAGGCTGACTTCGCTCAGTATGGCGGTGGCGGTGGCAAGGTCGAGCCTCTCGAAGTCTTCAGGGCGTGAGCAGACTATGGTGCCGAGCATTTCGATTGTGGCGGGGCTTATGAGCATCTTACCGGGTCCGGAGCCGTAGACAGCCGGGCGGTGGCGGCGGCGCGGGGCTATGAATGTGCGGAGTCTGCCGTCGGGGAGCATCACCATAGCCACGTTGACCATCGGTTCCGGCTCAGCCTGCGGCAGCGAGTCGAGCAGCAGGTCGGCGCAGCGGACAATGGCGGCTGTGTCTGTGGAATCAATGATGAAGAACGGATAGGGGACCGCGCCGCAGACGCTGCGCAGCAGTTTGCATCCGTCTGACGGGTCAATAGTCTCCAGAGGCAGTCTCGGATCGGTCAGACCGGCGGCAACCTCCGTAGAGATAGCCTGGAAGTGCAGATGGTCAGGAGCGGAGGCTCCGCAGAGCGGACCGTTGTAGAAGACGCATAGGTCGCGGAATTCACGCGTGAGCCGGGCCATCTCCTGCAGGTGTCCGCTGATGCGCTGCGGTCCATGGCGCGCGGATGCTATGGTGTAGTGCCGCCGGGCGAGGGGATAGGGGTTGACAAGAGTCTGAAAGCCGTGGCCGGTGATGGCGCTCTGTTCCGGCGGCCGGTTGGCCTCGCAGAGGAAGCAGGGTCGGGCGGCTATGCTCTGCGGGTCTGTCTTGGCTGTGATGGAGGCGCGCCGGTGGCTGACAAGGAGCTTGCGGATTCTCCACGGCTCGCTGTCAGTCAGGCTTACTGCCT
Organism: Duncaniella muris; assembly: GCF_003024805.1. Lineage (GTDB taxonomy): Bacteria > Bacteroidota > Bacteroidia > Bacteroidales > Muribaculaceae > Duncaniella > Duncaniella muris. The sequence goes on along the minus strand of NZ_PUEC01000012.1, from coordinate 24,362 downwards.
GGGACGATGCCTTTTCAAGATTGCGGAAGTTTTCAGCAGCTAGAGGCCACGCCGCAAGTTCAGACCGGAAGAAACTTTCAGGATTCATGGTTAAGCTTCTGGCGTGAGATGAGTTCGAGGGTGCGCATACGGTCCTTGTAGGTGTTGTTGGCGTTGATGCGCTCAGGGCTGAGGGCGTGGTCGGAGTTGCCTTCCCAGCGGCGGCATGAGTAGAGAGGTTCATAGATGCGCCCTATCGGGTAGCGGCGGCTGACGGCAAGCCCCATCGAGTAGTCTTCGCCGTAGCTGACATCCGGAAAGCCTATCTCGCGGGCCACGGGGGTGAAGAAAGCCCTCGGCGCGCCGAGGCCGTTGATGCGCAGGGCGTTGTTGGGCCCGTTGTCATCGGTCCATTCCGCATGGTCTATCAGTCCGGGGGGCAGCGGATTGCCCTTAAAGTCGGTGAGCATATAAGAGCCGATGACCATTGCCGCACCGGTCTCGCGGAACTTGCCGACGATCATTTCAAGAGTGTCGGGGCGGCTGTAGATGTCATCGCTGTCGAGCTGCACGGCGAAACGTCCGCAGTCGGGGCTGTTGATGCCGAGGTTCCAGCATCCGCCTATGCCCGGAGCCGGCGCGGGAGCCGGGGCGGTGCTTATGATCTTAAGACGCGGGTCTGAGGCCGCGATTTCGGCAAGAATCTCTGATGTGCCGTCGGTGCTGCGGTTGTCTATCACAATGACGTTGAACGGGAATGATGTCTGCTGAGCCAGAGCGCTCCTGACGGCATCGGCTATGGTGCGGTGGCGGTTGCGCACGGGGATGATCACCGAAGCCTCTGTCGGGAAGGAGCCTTCATCGAGGTCCGGGCGCGTGATTCCGGCGGGTGTCACCAGAGCGCCGAGGGCCTTGAGATGGGCCGTGGCGGCTTTTTCCATCTCGATCTGCGAACTGCGGTTGCGCGGGTCCACGTAGCGGAACTGCTCTTCTCCCTCATCGGCGCAGACTGATGCCTTGGGCGAAGCCATGTAGAGAGTCTCCGGGACGTGCACAATCCTGCCGAGACGCGAGAGGCGCAGGCGCAGGTCATACCAGCCGGCAGCCTCGAAATCGTCGGTCATATCCTCCACCGCACGGCGCATCATGGCGGGGTCAACAGCCACGACCCGGCCGAAGTCGAAATCATCGCGTATTGCCCCGAACTGGCAGTCGATCAGCCGATGGGGCAAAGGATCGCCGCCGTCGGCAGGTGTAAGGAAGTCGGAATACACCATTGCCGCACCGGTCTCGCGGAGCACCTGTATCAGTCTGTGGTCACCGCCGTTTACAAAGGTCACGTCATCGTCTGACAGATGTATGAATATCGGACTCCGGCCGGCCTGAGCGGCCAGATCCTTCATGGTTTTGGTTGAAAAACGGGATTTCATGATTTTTACAGAAAGGCGCTTGAAATCAGAGTGTGACAGCCACACACCTCGCCTCACTGCAAAGTTCGTAAATTTCCCCCGATAAACCGCAATGAATCCCGGTCTTTGATTGAAAATAGACTCTCCGGTATGTGAAAAGGGCTGTTGGGCGGCCTTAGGCTTGGCGGGCGGGGCCTTTGCGGGGTTTGCGGGCTTCGGTGTTTTCGGCGAGTTCAGCTGCTTCGCGTGGGCGCAGGTTGCGCGGGGTGCGGGTCTGCGTCGGTGTGGTGGGTGGTTCGTGGCCTATGATGGTTTCCGGCTGCACTTTGGGGCGTGCGCCGGGATGCACGCCTTCAGGGGCGGTGAAGAAGTCGAGGATCTGTTTCATAAGCGCGTCACGCTCGTAGCTGCCGGTGATGGTCTCGAAGGGGAAGCCGAGGGTCACGGCGCGGTGGGTGCCGGGGTCGAAGGCCACGCCGGCTATGTAGTCGTTTTCGGTGTAGCGCAGTATGGCGGAGCCGTTCGACGGGTCGATGGGGCTGAATGATTCAGGCGATTCCACGGCGTAGCAGTCGGCGTTGAGCTGCTGACGGAAGGTGAACGAGAGGCCCGGATGGAATTCGGCGTATTTCGATTTGACTTCGCGGACTTTGCCTGTGACTGTGGCTTTTGCCTGACGCCACTGGAGGCCGAGCACCGAGTGGCCGAATTGTCCGTCGGCTACCCGCTGCGAGCCTATGGAGTGGCGGTTGTCAAAGAGGTCGCTGCCTATGTAGCTGCCCGACACGAAGAGTGAGCCGCCGGCGTCGCAGAATTGGCTCAGGCGTTGCTTGAGTTCGTCGGTGAAGGGTTTGAACTTGCGTTCCTGCGAGGTGCCTACGGTGATTTCTTTCTGCTTGCCGAGTATGAGGTCGATGATGCGGGCTTCGGGCATGTTGTCGACAAAGGCGTCGACTCCGGCCGAGATGAAGGAGTGGCCGGCGGCGCGTATGGCGGTGCCGTGGACATAGACGAAGTCAAAGGTGTTGCCGGCGAAGACTTCGGTCTCATGGGTCGCGCGGCTGGCGCCGTGGCCGGGAGAGTCATTGGATGTCCATTCTACTCCGGGGCGGAATTCGGTCTGGAGGCCGGTGAAGTGGATGTCGCTGATGTAGGGCACTCCGTGGTCTTCCTCATAGTCGAAGCCTACGCGGCCTGAGGCATAGACTTCGGCCGGGCCTGAGATGCGGGTGAAGCCGTTGACAATCAGCACCTGAGGTCTGTCGGTGCCGGTGTCGCACAGTGATAGAATCTCGGAGGGGAAGCTGATGCCTCCGTCATTGGCCGCGACAACCTTGTAGCTGTAGATGCGGTCATCCTTGACGCGGACCGTGAGCTGCGGATCGTCAGTCACGGCCAGTTCGGTGAAGGCTCCGTTGTCAATACGTTCATAGACAATATAGTATGTGGGTTTGGCCGAGGGCTCCAGAGGATCATCGACACCCTGCCAGGTGAGAAGATATTCGCCTCCGCTTCCCGCGATGCGGAAATGGCTGACGGGCAGTGGCTCTACCACGTAGGGCACACCGTCTTTTTCATGGAGGTATTTCAGAATGCCTTTATAGATGGCTCTGCTGACGGTGAAACGGAATGTGGGGTCGAGGCCATAGCGCATGTCGGCGAAGTTCTGATGGCTCATAAGCTCGATCAGCATTGCGGGCACTTTGGTGTCCATCACCTCACGATAGGGTTTGTCGCGCAGCTTGCGGCGGGTCCATGTCGGCTCGTAGAGGGTCTGGATGTCGCTGACAATCTGATCGGTTACAATGTCGGCATAGCGGCGTGAGGTGGTGCGGGCCTCGCCGCTTCCCAGGCGGGCGCCCTTGGTGTAGACAATAGGCATCGTGCCCACAGTCTCGCCGGGGTCAGATGTGGTGCCGGCGTCGGTATGGAATGCAAACGAGAGGTCAACGGGAATTCCGAGGCCTTTCTCTCCCGGAAGCTGCGATGAGCCTCCGGCAAGGTAGTTGGCCCAGAGGGCGCGGCTCTTGTAGTCGTCCTCATAGTCGTTTTCGCCGTTGGTGATGCTATAGACCGACGAAGGGACACCGGCCCACTGCATCCAGTAGCGCGCGCCTTCGGTGAAACGCGGATAGGTGCTAACCACAGGCTCGCCGCCTGCAGCCGAGCGGCTGACATTGCCCATGCCGCCGCCTATCTTGACGGCATCGGCCGTGACCACCTTGCCGCTTTCGGTCGAGACGTTTGAGAGTTCCACCACCGGGGTGTCGCTTTTGCCTGCCGCAAAGGGGAAGGTGCCGAGATAGACCCATGTGCCTCCGCCGATGCGCTGGTTCACGTCAAACTCCTCGCTTCCGGCGAGAGAGTTCACGGTGTAGCGCGCGTCGCGGGCGCTGTTTGGGAGCGAGGCATAGCTGATGTAGAGCGCATAGTTGCCGCCTTTGGGGAAATCGGCATACCAGGATGCCGTGGATGCTTTGGCCGGGTCGGTGACGGTGGTCACTTCGCGGACAGAGCCCATGCGGAAGGGATTGTCGCCGGTTTCCAATATCTCTTTCTTATATCCGAAACCTTTGATGCCGGCAGCGGCTGTCCATTTCTGTTGTCCGTTTTTCTCGTTATAGTCCTTCTGAGCGAAGCCTCCGTCCATGTCGACGATTATTTCCTGAGTCGAGGTGTCACGTTCGCGCGGAGTCATCACATAGGCCCCGGCATTTTCGAGCATCGGGATGAGGTAGGGGAGCACGTAGGCCTGGGGATACAGGTCTTCTACCGTGCCCATGAGCCGTGCGCGCTGCCACATCCATCGCTCTTCATTCTGGTCGAAATATCGGCCGTGGCTTTGCCAGAGGGCTATGTTCTTGCCGGCAAGCCCTTTTTTGACAGACGGTGCGTCCACACGTGTGACAAACGCTTCGCGGGCCGGACGCGGCACGGCTGGGGCCGAGACAACTTTGGTGGTTCTGGCCTTTTTTGCTTTGCTCCTTTTTGGGGTTTTGCCTGCTGCGCCTGCGGCAAGGGCGCAGAATATCATGAGTATGGTAAGAATCTGTTTCATAAGCAAGGTCCTCCGGTGCTATTGTATTATAACATCCGGGGAGTTGGTTTTACGGCTTTGTTATGAACCGGTTTTTACTTGTTTTCAGGAAGTTTCTGTAAATTTAAACCAAATTTAAACCGAATTTAAACCGAATTTTGGCATGGTCCGGACCGAAAAGAGGTCTGGAAAAACGTGTGGGGCCGGAGTCTCAGATGTGAGGTTCCGGCCGGAGACTGTAGTTGTTGCGCAGAGATTCGAAATATCTGCTTACGGCGGCATCGGGAGTGGGCAGATTGCGGGCTATGTGGTCGGCATTGATGTCATAGCCGAGCTGCTGTTCGGTGATTGTCTCCGGTATGGGGCCTATTGCCGGAAGTCCGGCTGATAGGGTCTCGGCTGTGATGTCAAGACCGAAATGGTCCTGCAGATGGCCGGCAAGGGCATCGAGCACCATGCGGGTGGCTCTGATCTTTCCTTCGTTGGAATAGCCTGCAATATGCGGTGTGGCTACGAATGCTTCTGAAAGCAGTTCGAGGTCAATGTCAGGCTCGTTTTCCCAGCAGTCGATGGCCACTCCTGATATGAGATTCCGGCTGAGGGCGGTCTTGAGCGCCTGCGTGTCGGCCACTGGTCCGCGGGCGGCATTTATGATCAGTGGCCGCCGTCTCACGGCTGAGAGGAATTCCGAATTCAGCAGATGGCGAGTGGAGTGGGGTCCGGTCTTGGAATATGGTGTGTGGATCGAGATGAAATCACTTTCTGCAGCGATTTCCTCAAGGGTGCTGTAGATGTAGGTTGTGTCGCCGTTTTCCTGACGTGGGGGGTCGTTGAGGATTGTGGTCATGCCGAGGCCTAAGGCCCAGCGGTTGAGTATAGTGCCGACGTTGCCCACTCCGATTATGCCAAGCCTTTTTCCGGCAAGCGCTTCTTCGGGGGGCAGAAACGCTCTGATGGCTGAAAGCACGTATTGTGCCACTGCCGGAGCATTGCAGCCTGGAGCGTTTGCCACCGTGATGCCCCGCTCGCGGCAATAGTCGAGGTCAATGTGGTCGGTGCCGATTGTAGCTGTACCGATGAACGAGCACGTGGACCTGCCGAGCAGCGAGGCGTTGCAGCGTGTGCGTGTGCGTGTAAGAATAATGTCGGCATCTTTTACAGTCTCAGCCGAGATGGCATCGCCCGGCAGGAGCACTACTTCTCCGAGAGGGCGGACTGCATCGGCTATATAGGGAATATTGCGGTCGGCTACAATTTTCATGTGCGTATGGTGGTCTGTTGGCTAAGTTGTCTAAGCCGGTGTATGGATGCGTTTGTGTGGCAGCGGTGGCTTCAGTCTCAGCTCAACATTCCCCACATGTATATACCGAAATAGGCGGCCATCAGGACCACTACGGCAATGTAGCCACGGCGCATGACGGTGAAGCGGAAGAAATGTCCCACCTGGAAGGCCACACAGGCATTCAGGAGGGTGATGTAGAGCGGAAGATTGGTGAAGTTGACAATGGCGAAAATGCCGGTCGCGATCGAGAGAAGGGTCAGCACTCCGTTATAGGCGCGGGCCTGTGCGTTGAATCCTATGATCTTTATGAGATTCAGGTTGCCGAACACAAATCCGGCCAGCAGCGTCAGAGCCGCGGCCGAAAGCATGGGCCAGTCGGCACCATCGGCCAGCAGCATTGATGGAGGTGTGAAGCAGAACTGTGGGATTTCCGGCTCAGGTATCAGGCCGAGTCCCCAGGTGATCCACGCAGGAGTGATGTTGCCCAGAATCGCGGCAAGGATTTTTTTGAACGTGAACACTCGCATCTGTCCGAGTGCGGCGATGAATACCGGAATGTAGAGCGCGAATGTATATTCAGTCAGCTGCCCCAGTCCGATCAGAAAGAAGGCAAGAAAGACCCGGCGCGAGCTGATGCGCTGATTGTAGATGCTGAAAATCAGCCATACGGCTCCCATCATGATCAGCGCAAGCAGCGATGACGCTCCTAACTGGCCCATCACAGCCGGGGTGCAGGCTGTGACAAACACGAAATAGGCCGCGAAGAAGGCCGAGGTGGTGCGCAGCAGATTGAAGTGGCGGTTGATGATGATCATTACCGCCCCTGTGGCCAGGACCACGATGATGTTGGCCCACATCGAGATGCTGCCTTCGGGCAACCATGCCGATGGTGTTGGGAAGGCCACGGTGCGGAAATCGCCTATGTGCGCGATCTTGCCTGCGAACTGAGCCTGCAGGGTCATAAAAACCGCCGCGAGGCCTATGAGCACGCCCATGCCTCGCGAACGGATTATTCGGGTAAATGTGAGTTCTTTACGGGTCATCCGCGGTTTTCACTCAATTTTTTAAGGTCCTGGCCGATGTCGCGGCGCATGTATTTACCGTTGAATTCAACAGCATCGGCGGCTGCATAGCTGTTGGCGAGAGCCGAGTCGATCGAATCGCCATAGGCGCTACATGCAATCACACGTCCGCCTGAAGTGACGAGCTCGCCGTCGGCCTCGCGGCGTGTGCCTGCGTGGAAGAGAATGGCGTTGCTCATCGGAGTGTCGGCTCCGGTTATGGTCTCACCCTTGGTGTAGCTTCCAGGATAGCCGCCTGACACTATCATGACTGTTGTGGCATAGCGTGGATCTTCAGCGAGGGGAAGAGCGCCGAGGTTGCCTTTGGCCGCTGCTTCGAGCAGAGGAAGCAGGTCAGATGCGATGCGGAGCATCACGACTTCGGTCTCAGGGTCGCCCATGCGGACGTTGTATTCTATCACCATCGGCTCGCCGTCAACTTCAATCAGACCGAGGAAGATGAAGCCGCGGTAGGTTATGCCTTCGGCTATCAGGCCGTTGACAGTCGGGAGAATGATGCGTTCCTCTACCTTGCGCATGAATTCACTGTCGGCAAACACAACGGGGCTGACTGCTCCCATGCCTCCGGTGTTGGGGCCGGTGTCGCCTTCGCCGATGCGCTTGTAGTCTTTTGCCACGGGGAGGATGCGGTAGCCGCCGTTGCCGTCAGTGAGTACGAAAACCGAACATTCGATTCCCTTGAGGAACTCTTCGATAACCACTGTGGCCGATGACTTGCCGAACATTCCGCCCAGCATATCGCGCAGCGAGGCTTTGGCTTCTTCGAGAGAGTCGATTATGAGTACACCTTTTCCGGCTGCAAGGCCGTCGGCTTTGAGCACATAGGGGGCTTTGAGTGATTCAAGAAACGCGCAACCCTCTTCAACGGTCTCGGCAGTGAAACTGCGGTAGGCTGCGGTGGGTATAGAGTGGCGCACCATGAACTGCTTTGCAAAATCCTTGCTGCCTTCGAGTGCTGCACCTGCCTGAGAGGGCCCTACGATCAGCGGAGCACCTTCCACGCTCAGGAAGTAGTCATAGATTCCGGCCACAAGCGGGTCTTCGTTGCCGACTATGATCATGTCGATCGAATTCTCCTTGCAGAAAGCGGCTATAGCGGCGAAATCAAGCGGCGAGAGGGCCACGTTTTCACCGTAGGCATCTGTTCCGCCGTTGCCGGGAGCTATGAAAAGTTTCTCAAGGCGGGGAGAGAGTGATATTTTCCATGCGAGGGCGCATTCGCGTCCGCCCGATCCGAGGAGCAACACTCTGAGCTTCTCACCTTGGCAGGCGAGGGTTTCGCCGGCGTTGAAAGGACTTTTTTCAGGCGCGTTGCTGACGGGATGGCGCAGAGTGTTGAGATTCTGTTGGAGTGACATGGCTTTTGGTTATATGGATTAGCGTGATTTGAGAATTTTATTTTGAAAAAGTATGGAGGGGGCTGTAAGTGTTGCTTATGCCTCTCCTTCGGAAGACGAATTGTCGGCATCCGGACGCTTCCAGCGGCGGCGGGTTCTCATGAACGGGCCGTCAGGCGCGGGTATTGACGGACGCTTGGGCGATTCGCCGAGCGATTTGAGCGCGTGGGGATTGCGGTGGCGCGAGAGGAGCTGTTCGGCTTCACTCTGTGCGGCCGTCTCTTCCTTGAACTTGCGTCTGCGTTCCTCGCTGCGGGCATAGCCGCCTTTCTGCGGGCGGTATCTGTCTTCAAGCTTGTTGGGTTTGCGGCGTGCGGCTCCGGCATCTTTGCCGCCCATGCCCTTTTCGCGGGCGTCGCGGCGCCATTCGCTGTCGCTCTTGCGTGCGGGCTGGCGGCGTTCCTTGCGGTCAGGGGTTTCTTCCTTTAGCACACCGCCTTCACGACGGAAGTCACTTTTGGTGCCTTCGAAGATCACGTATTCGCGCAGTTCGCAGTCGAGGCCTCCGTTCTGCATGGCTTCTTTGACCGAAGGAGTCAGTCCGATGGCTGTGAGATAGTCGATGTTTGAGGAGATGACCCAGGCGTGATAGCCGAGGAAGACACGCTTGAACTTGGTGCCGAGCGTCTTGTAGAGCTGCTCCATGTCCTGGACATTGATTCGCTCGCCGTAAGGAGGATTGGTGATGAGCACACCGGGCGCTCCCCCTGCCGGAGCCTCTTCCCAGAGCTGGAGAGGCTTTATGCGGAGGTTGATATATTCGTCGACACCGGCTGAAAGAATGTTGCGTTCGGCGATAGCCACGGCTTTCGGCGAGATGTCTGATCCGTAGATCTTGAACGGCACTTCGCGGAGGCCTGAATCTTCGGCCATCACCTTTTCAAACAGTTCGGCGTCATAGTCGCGCCAGTGTTCAAAGGCGAAATCCTTGCGGAAGCTGCCGGGCTTGATTCCGGCGGCTATCATAGCGGCTTCGATTAGGAAGGTGCCTGAGCCGCACATGGGATCGACCAGCGGACTGTCGCCGCGCCATCCGCTTTTGAGGATGATGCCGGCGGCGAGAACCTCGTTGATCGGGGCTTCGGTCTGTGCCACGCGCCATCCGCGTTTGTGGAGCGACTCGCCCGATGAGTTGAGCGAGAGGGTGACGCGGTCACCGTCAATGTGGACGTTGATCATCACGTCGGCATCGTTCAGACGCACGCCGGGGCGTTTGTCCTGGCCGAAACGGTCTTTGAAATAGTCGACAATGGCGTCTTTCACACGATAGGTGACAAAACGCGAGTGAGTGAACTCCGAGGAGTGTGAGGTGGTGTCGATAGAGAAAGTCTTTTCGATCGACATTACATCGCTCCAGTTGTACTCTTTCACCATCTCGTAGAGCGAGTCGGTGTCCTTGGCGATAAACTTGTAGATCGGCTTGAGGATAGAGAGTGCGGTGCGGCAGCAGATGTTGGCGCGGTAGAGCATGGCGAGATCACCTTCGAATGATACCATCCGTCGGCCGGGCTCGACATTGACCGCTCCGAGTTGCCGGAGTTCTTCAGCAAGAATTTCTTCAAGACCCTTGAAGGTCTTGGCAACCATTTCAAAACGATGTTCCATGTGGCAATTTATATAGTTTCCTTGGTTTGTTCAGTTGTTTTTAGGCCTCAGGCGCAGTCCTTGGGTCAGCGTGCCGACCGGAAGTTGTCGGCGCGGGCCTGGATGAGTTTTTCTCCGGGCTCTACGTCGCGTGTGACCCAGAGGTTGCCGCCGATGACGGCTCCGTCACCTATGTTTACGCGGCCGAGTATCGTGGAGTTGGAGTAGACAACCACTCCGTTGCCGAGTATCGGGTGGCGGGGAATTCCTTTGACCGGATTGTTGGAGTCGTCAGTGACAAAGCTCTTGGCTCCGAGGGTCACGCCCTGATAGATCTTGACATTATCGCCGATAATTGCTGTGGCTCCGATAACCACACCGGTGCCGTGGTCAATGACGAAGCCTTTGCCTATGCGGGCTCCGGGGTGGATGTCGATTCCGGTGTCGGAATGGGCCTGCTCGGTGATCATGCGAGGCACCACCGGGACCCCAAGCTCCAGCAGGCGGTGGGCTATGCGGTAGCTTACCGTGGCCTTGAAGCCGGGATAGCAGATTATTACCTCATGGGTAGAGGTTGCGGCAGGGTCGCCGAGATAGGTGGCGTCAATGTCAGTGTCGAGGATGTGGCGCAGGTCGGGCAGGCTGTCTATAAAAGAATCGGCCAGTGATCCGGCATGCCGGCTTATGTCAGCATCAGGAATTGCTGATTGGTTTTTGTCGAAACAGAGTCCTGCGGAGATCTGGCTGGCCAGAAGACCGCGCAGTTCATGGCATTCGATTGTCATGACCGAGCGCATCACGGACGGCCCGCGGTCAGAGTCTGTTAGAAATCCCGGAAACATGAGGCGTGAGGCAAGCTCGACTATACGGCGCACGGCTGAGTTGGAGAGCAGTGGCTCCCCTTCGCCTGAACGGGTCGGGCACACGTGGCGCATGTCTTCCATGCTGCAAAGGCGACCTATCACCTCGTCGATTTCAAACCGCTTGTCCGGGTCCTTTTCCATGATTTCATTTTTGTCCGTGAGATGTCTGCAAAGTTACGATTTTTGGATAGGGTACAAAAATAATTACCTAACTTTTTTGCGTGGCCGCGCCGGAGTCTGTTTTCAGTGTCCGTGTGTACTGGCGTATGAGTGAGGTGATAAACACTGTGAAGAGCGGAAACATGATTATGCCGCCGACCGAAAGGATGCAGCCGAGCACTTTTCCGGCCACCGTGACGGGATAGATGTCGCAGCCGAGGGTGGTGGCGTTCATGCAGGCCCACCAGAGAGCGGTGCCGAAATTGTTGACATCGGCGTTGACTCCCTGCTCGAAGTAGAAGAATATGAGGCTGCCGAGATAGATGAAGGCGGCGAGGATGACTATGTAGGACGAAAGGAACGATGTCAGTCTGTTTCGCGAAAACGCGCCCACAACTATCACCATCGCCATGATGCCGCGGGCCAGGGGTATGAAGCGGATGAAAAACAGCTGCTCCGGTGTGAGCCTGATGCCGAGCACACTGATGATGTTGAGATAGGGGATAGACAGCAGCAGATACAGCAGGCGGTTGCGCGTGTAGCGGAGTTTGTCGGGAGCCAGGGCCAGTTCGATGAAGAAATCTGCCATGAACACTATGCAGACCCAGAACTGGAAGTGCATGTAGAATCCGTCATCAAGAAAGTTGATGCCGTTGAAGGTGTCGATCGAGATGAATACTATCAGCAGAACTGAAAGCGCTATTATGATCCAGTGCAGTATGTCGAGCCGGTAATGGTGCCGGTGTTTTTGTGCCGTTGTTCCCTCGTTCATATTATATAATGGTAAGCGCAGTTTGTGGAATGGATGAAGATGGCCGGGCAGATGCCGCCCTCTGGAATTAAAACGCCCGGCGAGGCAAGGATGTTTGAGTCTGTGGCGGTGTCAGCCGGTGGTATCCATGAAAAAGTCAGCCCCGCCACACTGCATGAAACGCGGTGTGGCGGGGCTGTTGGATTGTGAAGCTTTAATCCGGCGTCTTATCAGAGAACGCTTGAAAGATTGAAGCGGGAAAATTCGAGGTCGTTGGCAGCCTGCTTGGCGAGCTTGTTGTCAAGCTTGATGGCCTGACGGAGGTTTGAAGTCACCATCTGTTCATTGTTGGTGCGGGCACCGAGAATGGCCATGAGATAGTAGGTGGTGGCGTCGGGAGCCTGGATGGCTGCGAGGGTTGACTTGGCCTTGCTGTAGTCCTTGGAGAGGATCTGGGCGAGAGCGGCATTATTGCTCTTGTCATTTCCGAATGCCTTTACAGCGGCGTTTACATCACCCTGCTGGAGGTAATATACACCGAGAGCCGAGCCGAGTTCGGGAACACCGCCGGCCTTGCCGAATGACTGGTTGGCAGCGCGGAGATCGTTGTTGACAAGAGCCACAAGGCCCTGGTTCATCTGGGCTTCAGGGGCCGAAGAGTTCACGCGGGCTGCTTTTTTGAAGCTTGCCATAGCTGCGTCATAGTCACCCTGCTGATAGAGCACCTTGCCGAGGTTGTTGTAGCCGCGGTAGTCGTTGGGATAGAGGTTGGTGGCGGCAGTGTAGATGGCTTTCTTGCGGTTGAGGTCGTCAGTGAGGGTTGCTCCGTAGAGAAGTTCGTCTACGCTGAGGGTAGAGGGATCGGTGTCAAATGCCTTGTTGATCTCTTCATCGCTCTTGCCGATCACGTTGACGCTGGCAGTGATGCGAGAGTAGCGGAGCTGCGGGAGGATTTCGTCGGCGAGCTGGTCGAACACGCTTGAGAGGTTGCGGATTTCACGTTCGCGCTGTTCAGGGTCCTTGTACATTGAGAGCACGCTGATGATGAGCTCCTTGTCCTGGATGTTGCTTGCGGCCACGAGCTTCTGGAAGCCTTCCCAGTCTTCGGGAGTGAAGTTTGCGGTAAGTTCGCCGAATTCAGTCACTTTGTCCTTCTTGAGCTGATTGGTCAGATAGCCCTGGGTGTTTGTCTCGCGGTTCTGAGCGAGTTTGGTGTTGAAGTCGAGCGAACCGTCGGGTGAAGCGTATGACTGGATGTTGATTTCCTCGATCTTTCGGCTTTCATCGCCGGCAGCGGCCTTGATGTCGCGGTTGAGGCGGAGCACTTCATCGCTCTTGAGTTCGCTTTCGCGGAGGTTGGCCTGGTTGATGAGGAAGTGGATGTCGGCAGAATATTTTTCGTTGATGATGCGCTGGAATTTGTCAGCTGCGGTAGCGGGATCTACGGTTCCGGCATCGGCGAGAGCTGCTGTGGCGATGATGCCGTCAGCCACTTTCACGCGGGGAAGCACATACTGCTTGCCTTTCTGATCGACAGTGAAGCCGAGATACAGTTCCGAACGCTGCATTTCGGGCTGATAGGCATAGTTTACGGGGATTGTCACTGTGCCGCCGTTGTCATAGGAGATGACACGGTTGTTGCCACGTACTTTCTCACCCTGGAATGCCTGGGCGGTGCCGGCCACTTCAGTGCCGTTGAATGTGAGGTAGGGGGTCACTGTCACAGTGGCGTTTTTCACGAAGAATTTCGGAGGAATGTTACCGGTAACGGTAGCGGGAACATTCTGGCCCACTACTTCGAGCGGATTGGGATTGGTGCTGAAGTAATCAGCTGCAAACTGATTCATCTTCTTGCTGCAACCGGTCAGCACGATAGCCGAACCGAAGAGGAGTGAGAAAGCAGATTTCTTATCCATAGCAAAATTTAATAAAATTATGTGATAGGAGTTTTGATGTGATTTTTATGTAGCAAAGTTACAATCTTTATTGTTAATATCCCAAAATAATGAAAATAATTGTTGCAAAAAGATCCCGATTTGGCGAATTAGTTGTACTTTTGCCGGATAATAACGCGCGATAACGCGCTTTACAGACAGTTAAACCTATAAAATTCAGAAACAATTCAGAAAAAAAGAACAGAGCCGATGAGAAGATGGCGTATTGAAGACAGCTCAGAGCTGTACAACATTCAAGGTTGGGGTCGACAGTATTTCTCCATCAACGAGAAAGGCAACGTGGCCGTTACTCCTCGTGAGGGTTATGCTTCGGTTGATCTGCGTGAGGTCATGGACGAACTGCAGGTCAGAGACATTACCTCGCCAGTGCTGTTGCGCTTCCCCGATATTCTTGACAACCGCATCGAGAAGATTTCCAACTGTTTCGCTTTAGCTTCAAAGCAGTATGACTATAAGGCACAGAACTATATAATCTATCCCATCAAGGTCAATCAGATGCGTCCTGTAGTCGAGGAGATCGTCACTCACGGCGAAAAATTCAACATCGGTCTTGAGGCCGGGTCCAAGCCGGAACTCCACGCTGTGCTTGCCACCAACATCAAGGAAAACGCGCTGATCATCTGTAACGGATACAAGGATCAGACATATATCGAGCTGGCTCTGCTTGCCCAGAAGATGGGACGCCGCATCTATCTCGTGGTTGAAAAGCTCAATGAACTGCGCATCATCTCGGAAGTGGCCAAGCGAATCGGCATAGACCCAAATGTAGGCATCCGCATCAAACTCGCCTCCTCAGGCTCAGGCAAGTGGGAGACAAGCGGCGGCGACCAGTCGAAATTCGGTCTCAACTCTTCGGAGCTTCTTGAAGCGCTTGACTTCATGGAGCGAAACAAGATGAAACACTGCCTTAAACTGATCCACTTCCACATCGGCAGCCAGATCACCAAGATCCGCCGCATCAAGAATGCCATCCGCGAGGCCACCCAGTTCTACGTGCAGCTCACCAACATGGGATTTGACATAGAATTCATGGACATAGGCGGTGGCCTTGGCGTGGACTATGACGGAACCCGCAACTCCGCATCGGGCAGTTCGATGAACTATTCTATCCAGGAGTATGCCAATGACGCAGTGTCGGCCATCGTGGATGCCTGTGAGAAAAACGGCCTCAAGCAGCCCAACATCATCAACGAGAGCGGCCGCTCGCTGACCGCCCATCATTCCGTACTGGTGTTTGAAGTGCTTGAGACAACGCAGCTTCCCATCTGGAAAGACTCTAAAGATATTCAGGAAGAAGACCACGAACTTGCCAAAGAACTCTATGAGATCTGGGACAAGCTCAACCAGCAGCGTCTTCTCGAAAGCTGGCATGACGCCCTGCAGATCCGCGAGGAGGCTCTTGACCTGTTCAGCCTCGGCATGCTCGATCTCCGCACCCGTGCCCAGATCGAGGAACTTTTCTGGAGCATAGCCCGCGAGGTAGGAGAGATCGCTGACAATATGAAACACGCTCCCGAAGAGCTGCGCAAGGTGGCCAAGATGGTACCTGATAAGTATTTCTGCAATTTCTCGCTCTTCCAGTCGCTGACCGATTCATGGGCCATCGACCAGGTGTTCCCGATCATTCCTCTGTCGCGCCTTGACGAAAAGCCCTCACGTACATGCACCCTCCAGGACATCACCTGCGACAGCGACGGCAAAATCTCTAACTTCATATCCTCGCAGGGAGGCACGGCAAGTTCTCTCCCGGTTCATCCCGTGAAGCCAGGCGAACCCTACTATCTCGGAGTTTTCCTCGTAGGTGCCTATCAGGAGATTCTCGGTGACATGCACAATCTCTTCGGCGACACCAACGCCGTCCATATCTCGGTCTATAAAGACCGTTATGAGATCGACCGTATCATCGACGGCGAAACCGTGGCCGATGTGCTCGACTATGTGCAGTTCAACCCGAAGAAACTTGTGCGCAACGTGGAAGCCTGGGTGACATCGTCTATGAAAGCCGGACGCATCACTCCCGAAGAAGGACGCGAGTTCCTGAGCAACTACCGTTCGGGCCTTTATGGCTATACCTATATTGAAAAAGACTGATAACCCGCCGATGCGCCGATACGGATTCAGCCTATGAGATATTTCATGCAGCTCTCTTACCGCGGTGCGCCTTTCCACGGCTGGCAGTGTCAGCCGGGCGAGGTGACAGTCCAGTCGGTTCTCGAAGACGCTCTGTCGATGATCCTGCGCCGCGAAATGAAAATCACCGGCGCCGGACGCACAGATGCCGGAGTCAACGCGCGCATGATGGTGGCCCATTTTGATCTTGACACCCCTCTGGGCGATGCCGGAGAGCTTGTCAGGAGGCTCAATGCGGTTGTCGGCAAAGATATTGCCGTGCAGAAAATCTATGAGGTCGAGCCTGACCGCCATGCGCGCTTCGATGCCGTCAGCCGCACTTACCACTATTATGCGGTCACTGAGAAGACCCCGTTTTTCTACCCCCTGAGCTGGAAAGCCCCGGCCATGCTTGATTTCGATGCCATGAATCGTGCGGCCGAAATACTGCTTGAGACCTCTGATTTCACATCATTCTCAAAGCTTCATACCGATGTCAAGACCAACATCTGCCGTGTGACCTATGCCAGATGGGAGAGGCTCGGCGAGCATGAATGGGTTTTCGTCATTACTGCCGACCGCTTTCTGCGCAACATGGTCCGCGCCGTAGTGGGAACTCTCGTCGACGTGGGCCGCGGTAAAATGACCATCGGGCAGTTCCGTGAAGTGATTGACCGCCGCGACCGCTGTGCGGCCGGGACCTCGATGCCCGGAGAGGCTCTGTTTCTCTGGGAGGTCAGATACTGATCTTGTCAAACAACCTATTAAACACCTTCTTGATTGTGAAGAGTTTCTTGTCTCTCTCTCTTGCTTTGTCAGCCGCAGCCGCCATCCTGACGTCATGCAGCGGTGCCGGCTCTTCTGCCGGGGCTGAAGTGTCAGGCGACACTCTTACTGCTGGAGCTGATCTTCTGACGCTGGTCGACTGTGGAAGTTATGTAGTGGCTGACATTAAAAATCCGTGGGACAGCACCCGCCTGCTTCAGCGCTACGTGCTTGTGCCTGACTCTGCCGGAAATCCCGAAGGACTGCCCGAAGGTACGGTGGTGCGCACTCCTTTGCGCAATTCGCTGGTCTATTCAGGCGTTCATGCCGGAGCCATCCGCGACCTTGGTGCCATTGATGCCGTCAGGGGTGTGGCCGATGCAGGCTATTTCACCGTAGCTGAAGTGAAAGCCGGGCTGAAATCCGGCGCGGTGATGGACGTAGGCTCCTCGATGTCGCCTGACATTGAAAGAGTCACGGTGCTCGGACCTGATGCCATACTCGCATCGCCTTATCAGAATTCATCCTACGGACTTATCGAACGTCTGGGCATACCGATTATCGAGTGTGCCGACTATATGGAATCAACCCCCCTGGGGCGTGCCGAGTGGATAAAGCTTATCGGAGAACTCTACGGTTGCCGCCATGAGGCCGACAGCATCTATAAGGAAGTCTCGGCGGAATATTCGCGCCTTGCCACACGTGCCGCCTCCGCAAGCTCGCATCCCAAAGTGATTACCGAGCGGCTGACCAACGGCGTGTGGTTTGTGCCCGGAGGCCGCAGCTACATGTCGAGCATCATAACCGATGCCGGAGGTGTGAATCCCTGGGCTGACACTCCTGACGCAGGTTCCATACAGCTTGATTTCGCATCTGTTTTTGACAAAGCCCATGACGCCGACATATGGCTCATACGCAACTACGGCCCGGAACTCACTCTCTCGGAACTTAAAAGTTCCTATGACCTGAACTCCAGGATCAAGGCTTTTGAAAACGGCGATGTCTACGTGGCCGACACCTCTACGTCGACTCTCTTCGATGACTTCCCCTTTCATCCTGAAAAACTGCTGCGCGAATACATCCTTCTTTTTCTTGGCCCTGACTATGCCGGCACGGACAAGACGCAGTATTATCAACGTATAGAAAAATGATATAGCACCATGACCGGCCTGCCTGCGCTTTCCTCCCGCCGCGAGCGGATTTCGCTCTGGGGACTGCTGTTCCTGACACTCGCACTCTTCGTGCTCTGCCTATTCATCGGCTCAGTCTGCATTCCTGCCAGTGAAGTGCTGACGGTGCTGACCGGCGGAGAACCTTCCAGAGAGTCGTGGGCAGTGATAGTAATCGGCTCACGGCTTGTCACGGCCATAGTGGCGCTGCTTTCCGGCTCGGCACTCGCCATAGCCGGCCTGATGCTCCAGACCACTTTTGCCAATCCGCTTGCCGGGCCCTCGATACTCGGAGTCTCTACCGGATCGAGCCTTGGGGTGGCCATTGTGATGCTTGCCTTCGGCGGAGCTCTCGGCTTCGTTGGTGAATCGCTTGGCATAGTCCTTGCCGCCATAGCCGGAGCCATGCTCGTGTTGGTGCTGCTGCTGTTGTTTTCACGCATTCTCAACTCCTCGGTTATGCTTCTGATAGTCGGAATCCTTGTGGGCTATCTCAGCTCCTCGGCCGTTTCGCTTCTGAACTTCTTCGCCACTCAGGAGGGAGTCCACTCGTTCGTTATCTGGGGACTCGGATCTTTTTCGGGGGTCTCGCAGCCGCGTTTGCTGGTGTTTGCCCCGCTTGCGCTTGTGTTCATCGCGCTCTCCATGCTCATGGTCAAGCCCCTTGATGCCATGCTCCTCGGCGATGCATATGCTGCCAACCTCGGAGTCGATGTGCGCCGTTCGCGCAACAGACTCCTCATTCTGTCAGGAGTACTGACAGCGGTTGTCACAGCCTTTTGCGGACCTATAGCCTTTGTCGGCATGGTGGTCCCCCACGTGGCCCGTCTGCTCACCCGCAGTTCCCGTCACCTGATACTGATACCCGCCACGGCTCTTGCCGGAGCCGCCTTAGGACTGCTATGCGTGCTTCTGAGCGTGATGCCAGGTTCGCGCGGCATAATTCCGATCAACGCCATCACCCCGGTCATAGGTGTCCCTGTCATCCTCTATGTCATACTCAACCGCCACCGGCTCAACCTCTTCGGCTGACCGGCCCCGCCTGCGTTACACGTGGCGTTTTCGCAGGTGGAAAATAATGCTTACCTTTGCAGCCGGAAAATCACCCCGCAGTGCTTTTTCCGCCAAAAATAAACGAAATATTCACCAAGCGACTGATTAAAATATGATTACTCAGGAACAATTAAAAGAGACTTTTGAGCGCAAGCTGGCGCTGAGGAGGTATCTTTGACATCGACAGCAAGAAAATCCAGGTAGAGGAGGAAGAACTCCGCACACACGTGCCCGACTTCTGGGAGCATCCCAAGGAAGCCCAGGCACAGATGAAAAAAATCAAGGATCTTCAGGCGTGGATCGTAGGTTATGAAGAGATTGACAAGATTGTCAACGAACTCCAGATCGCATGGGACTTTCTCAAGGAAGGTCTTGTAGAGGAATCGGAGATCGACGCTCTCTATGCCGAAGCCATCACCAAGATCGAGAATCTCGAACTGCGCAACATGCTCCGCCGCGAGGAAGACAAGCTTGGAGTAGTGCTCAAGATCAACTCCGGTGCCGGCGGTACCGAAAGCCAGGACTGGGCCTCGATGCTCATGCGCATGTATCTCCGCTGGTGTGAGGACCACGGCTACAAGACTTCGATCGCCAACCTTCTCGAAGGCGACGAGGCCGGCATCAAGTCATGCACCATCAACGTTGAGGGCGACTTCGCCTACGGCTATCTCAAGAGCGAGAACGGCGTCCACCGTCTGGTGCGCGTGTCGCCTTACAATGCCCAGGGCAAGCGCATGACCTCATTCGCATCCGTGTTTGTCACCCCGCTTGTCGACGACACTATCGAAGTCAAGGTCGATCCCGCCCTGCTTTCATGGGACACATTCCGTTCGGGAGGTGCCGGCGGTCAGAACGTCAACAAGGTGGAGTCAGGTGTGCGCCTGCGCTACCAGTTCACCGACCCCTACACCGGCGAGCAGGAAGAAATCCTCATCGAGAATACCGAGACGCGTGACCAGCCCAAGAACAAGGAAAACGCCATGCGTCAGCTCCGCTCTATACTCTATGACAAAGAGCTCCAGCACCGCCTCCAGGAGCAGGCCAAGATTGAAGCCGGAAAGATGAAGATTGAATGGGGATCGCAGATCCGCAGCTACGTCTTCGACGACCGTCGCGTCAAAGACCACCGCACCAACTATCAGACCAGTGACGTGGGAGGTGTGATGGACGGCGATCTCGATGCCTTCATCAAAGCCTACCTCATGGAATTCGCCGGAACCGAAGAATAAGAGCAACCTCTGAGAGGCACTCGGAAAGCCTCCGGACCGAAAATATCATAGCCCTTGGCTCCTGCATGCCGTTAGGAGCCAAGGGCTATGATATTTTTTCAACTTCACAAGTCAATGGAATAGGCGTGGTCTCACTCCCAGCATTCCGTCTCGGAGGCGATTTCGGGTATTGTCGAAGACCTGTAGACCGGATCTTTGCCCTCTCGCTTCTGATCCTGATAGTCTTTGAGCAGGCGTATGGCATATTTGCCGAGCATGATGATGGCCGCGAGGTTACAGAGAGTCATGAGCGCCATAGTGATATCGGCGAAACCCCAGACGAGGTCAAGTGACACCACGGCCCCGGCATAGACTATGGCTGCCACCAGCAGGCGATAGATCCTGACTGCAAGGTCGCTGTTGCGTATAAAGCGGATGTTGGTCTCGCCGTAGTAATAGTTGGCTATTATGCTTGTGAAGGCAAAGAAGAAGATGGCCACACTGACGAAGATCGAGCCGAAACGATGGTCTCCGCCAAGTCCGGCGTCTATGGCCTGCTGGGTCAGCACTATTCCGTCATGGCCTCCGGTATAGATTCCGCTGCAGAGTATGATGAAAGCCGTGGCTGTGCACACCAGCAGAGTGTCTGTATAGACACCGAGAGTCTGAATCAGCCCCTGTTTCACCGGATGGCTCACCGAGGCGGTCGCAGCGGCGTTCGGAGTTGACCCCTCGCCGGCCTCGTTGCTGAACAAGCCGCGCTTTATGCCCATCACCATTGCCGCGCCCACCGAGCCGCCAAGAATCTCATCGGCCCCGAAAGCATTGCTGACAATCAGCATCATGATCTCCGGAAAGCGGCCTATGTTCATGGCTATGATCACCAGAGCCAGCACTATATATGCGATAGCCATCACAGGCACCACTATCTCGCTCACCCGTGAGATGCGCTGCACACCGCCGCAGATAATGGCGAGAGTCAGCAGGCAGAGAACCCCGGCCGTCGCCTCGCGAGGAATTGCAAACGAGGCATTGAGTGCATCTGAAATGGTGTTTGACTGCACTGAATTGAACGCAAAGCCGAAAGTCAGCGTGATCAGCACGGCGAAAGTCACCGCCCACCAGCGTTTGTGCAGACCCTTGAGTATGTAATAGGCCGGACCGCCCCGGAACGACTTGTCGCCCTTGACCTTGAAAAGCTGGGCGAGTGTCGACTCGACAAACGCGCTTGCGGCGCCGAGTATGGCGATGACCCACATCCAGAACACCGCTCCCGGTCCGCCGAGAGCTATCGCCGAAGCCACGCCGGCAAGATTGCCGGTGCCGACGCGTGAGGCTATCGACAGCGCGAATGCCTGGAATGAACTGATGTTGCCGTGAGCAGGAGCGTCGTTTTGGCGGCGGTCGTTGTCGCGCCTGCCTGATCTGACAAGCAGATGCAGCATCTCGCCTGCCATTCTGAACTGCACGCCGCGGGTCCTGACTGTGAAAACCACGGCCACGATCAGCAGCACTGTAACTAATACATAGTCGGTGAGCACACCGCTGACAGCGTTGACCGCGTTCTGGAGAGCGGTGCTGAAACCTGAGGAAGGATCCATATGATGATTATATCAGGAGTTTGTAGGTTGATGGATGGTGTTTAAGGTGCGTCGGAGAGGAGGAGAAAAAACAGAGAGCACCTGATGTAGAGATAACGGATATAAGCCTTGCAAGGTTTTCGGTCCGCGTCAGATCTCTCCACATCAGGTGCCCTCTATATTACCTGCCGGGCAGGCAGGGGATTGCTCTGGTCAGTTTCAGGCGATGCCGAGATCCTTCTTGAGTGCCTCGATCTTCTCCTCGGCGAGTTTGCCGCACTTGTCATAGTCCTCGATCTTTTCCATCGGAACCTTGACTTCCATGTAGAACTTGATCTTGGGCTCTGTGCCTGAGGGGCGAACAGAGACCTTCGATCCGTCTTCAGTGAAATACTGGAGAACGTTTGAGGTGCAGGGAAAATCGAGTTTCTCGGTAGTGTTGCTTTCCACATCGGTCACGTTGAGTGTGCCGTAGTCCTTGATAGTCTTGACGGGGCTACCTGCGAGAGCCTTGGGCGGATTCTCGCGGAAGCTCTTCATCATGGCCTGGATCTCTTCGGCGCCGGTCTTGCCGGGGCGTACCACAGAGACACCTACTTCGTGGCTGAAGCCATACTTCAGATAGATGTCGGCAAGCATGGCCTGGAAGTCCATGCCCTTGTCCTTGGCCCATGCGCAGGCCTCGGCCATGAGCGAGATAGCTGACACGGCGTCCTTGTCGCGGCAGAATGTCTCAGCCAGGAAGCCGTAGCTTTCTTCGCCGCCGCCGAGATAGCGGAGCACGTCTTCATTGTCGCGCATCACGGCTGCGATCCACTTGAAGCCGGTGTAGCAGTCAAACAGGCGCACGTTCATGGCCTCGCAGATTGCCTTGATGGTCTCGGTGGTCACGATGGTCTTCACGGCAAACTCATTGCCCTTGAGCAGACCGAGTTCCTTGTTGCGGGTGATGATGTAGTTGAGAAGAATCATCACGATCTGGTTGCCGTTGAGCAGCACATATTCACCGCTGTTGTCGCGGATGACGCAGCCGATGCGGTCAGCGTCAGGATCGGATGCCATGACGATGTCGGCGTTGACCTCCTTGGCCTTGGCGATAGCCATTGCCATAGCCGAGGGTACTTCGGGGTTGGGCGATTCCACGGTGGGGAAATCTCCGCTGGGCACGTCCTGCTCGTCAACGTGGATGATGTTTGTGAAGCCGTAGTTGCGGAGCGATGCGGGAATCAGTTCAACGCCGGTGCCGTGGATCGGAGTGTAGACGATCTTCAGGTCTTTGTGGCGTTCGATCACATCGGGGCTGAGTGAAAGGCCCTTGATCTTGTCGAGATACACCTTGTCGACATCGGCGCCGATGATCTGGATCTTGGACTTGTCGCCCTCGAACTTGATTTCCTTGACGCTCTTGATGCGGTTCACGTGGTCGATGATATTGACATCATGCGGCGCGATGATCTGTGCGCCGTCTTCCCAGTAAGCCTTGTAGCCGTTGTAGATCTTCGGATTGTGCGATGCGGTGATGTTCACGCCGCTCTGGCAGCCGAAGTGACGGATGGCGAATGAAAGTTCCGGGGTGGGGCGGAAACTGTCGAAAAGATAAACCTTGATGCCGTTGGCCGAGAAGATATCGGCTACGATTTCAGCAAACTTGCGCGAATTGTTGCGCACGTCATGGCCCACGGCCACGCTGATTTCGGGCAGATCCTTGAAAGCTTCTTTAAGATAGTTTGCAAGGCCCTGGGTGGCAGCGCCTACGGTGTAGATATTCATTCTGTTTGAACCGGCTCCCATGATACCGCGGAGACCGCCGGTGCCGAATTCCAGATCCTTGTAGAACGATTCGATAAGTTCTGTCTTGTCATCTGCGTCAAGCATGCGCTTTACTTCCAGACGTGTTTCTTCATCATAACCGTCACCGAGCCATACCTGGGCTTTGGCGGTAACTTCTTTAAGCAGTTGTTCGTTTTCCATATTAATTATAGGGGAAAGTATAAATGATTTTTCATGTTGGCGGCACTGCGGAAAGGCCGCATTTGCCGGACAGATAGTTTTTCTATGGTGATAAGGCAAAATTACGGCCTTTTACGGAAATAACAAAGAAAACGCGTCAAAAATGTTAAAACCTGCTATAAAATAGGTTAATAGTCCTTTATCGCCACCCGCACACCCGCAGTCATCCCGCTTGTTCCGCATCTACATGTTTTTGCTGCGATGATTTGAGATGGACGATGAGTTTCGCACCTACGGCGCTCTTGGTGGTGGAGATGGCTTTAGGGATACCACAGCTGCGGACTCCTCTGGAGCCCTTGCAGTGGCCTGAACTCTCCTGACCGCTACGCGGCTTGCCTGGAAAATCGCGGTGTTCGGGATGGCGGGGATGGACTCCCACCACCATTACAGATCAATGACAGTTCATCTCTCCATTATAGATCAATGATGAATCCGCCCATTACAGACCAATGATAGGAAAACGCAGCTGAGAGGGCCGGGTAAGTCTGGCCGCGTAGCAGTCAGGGGAGTTCAGGCCCTTCATGCCATATTGGAACGGGACTTTCCAGGCAAGCCGCGTGGGGTTGGAGGAACTCAGGACCTCAAAGCCCTCCCGAAACGGGACTTTCCAGGCGAGCCGCGTGGGGGTTGGAGGAACTCAGGACCTCAAAGCCCTCCCGAAACGGGACTTTCCAGGCGAGCCGCGTAGCGGCGGGGCGAATCCAGGCCACTGCAAGGGCTCCAGAGGAGTCCGCAGCTGTGGTATCATAGCATCCCCACAATAACAAGAGCGCCGTAGGTGCGAAACATTCACCATCCCGCCATATTGCTTTAATTATCCACCTTGTCAATCCCGCTGAAAATCACGGCTCTTTCATTTAACCTAAAATAAATAGCATATCTTCCCTTACCCGGTTCATTGAGAATCGGGTAATTTTTCCATGTCTGTATATCAAAGAGTTATTCTGGTATCAAAATCTTATTTTTTTCA
>NZ_PUEC01000011.1 GCF_003024805.1 Duncaniella muris | reverse complement strand
ATTGAGTGATTTTATCAGCTGTCCATATATCGGCTGTCCGAAGAAATTACTACTTTTACTCATGGTTATTCATGGATTGTTTGGCGACACCAAAATAACCATTTAGGGCTGACTCCTGCAATAGGTGTCAGCCCTAATTTTTCAATCGCTCAAAAAAAGTTTAGCGGACAGTAATAATAGTCAATATGTCATCGGATACCACATATCTGACATTTCTGTAGGCAATCTGCGCGCTGTGGCCGTTCAGCGGATTTCTTCCCAGTCGGCGTCGCTTACCTGTGGTTCGCGGGGAGTGTATGAGGAGCCTTGTTTTTCATTGGTCTCCGAGGCCGAGAATTCGGTTTTAACTTCAATCTCTTCGAAGTCCACATACTCGCCTTCGTCGCGGCTGAATATCTTTTTGCGCCCCCTTGGCTTATGCTGCTGCCTGCGCTGCTGCCCGAAAGGCGATGCTCCGGGGCTGAATTCTGTTCCGCCTCCGAAGGCCTGGTTAAACATATCGTTGACCTTCTGGGTATATTTCCGCCGGGCATAGCTCAGCAGGAGCGGCTTGACGATAAGCCACACCAGATAGAGTATAAGTATTGTTCCAAAGAAAGTTAACATGTCAGAAAGATGAAGGTTTTGCTGAATGCTGACCGTGGGGAGGTCTACGGTTACTTATCATCCGCCTCGGATGCGTCAGGATCTGTGCGCTTGCCAAGAAGCGAGATCAGAATGTAGAGCACAATTGTCCAGGCAAAGCCCGAAACGCCGTCGGTGATGACGAAAAGCACTGTGGCCGCCATGATCACATAACGTCTAACATTCTCGCGCAGCGAAAGGTTGGCGAATTTGAGTGAAAACATCTTTATTTCGCTCACCATAAGCAGCGAAACCACTGCAATGAGCACTGCCATCACCGCATCGCCGGGATAGGCGTGATCGGTGATCCAGGCGAGTGCACCCACCCAGAAGATGGCGTTGGCCGGAATAGGCAGACCGATGAACGAGGTTGTCTGACGGGTGTCGACGTTGAATTTGGCAAGACGCAGGGCACCCATCACGGCTATCAGCAGCGCGAATGCGCTCACCCAGAGCGGACTGCCGGCCCGAAGCATGGTGTTCATCACGAGGAATGCCGGAGCGAGGCCGAAGCTGACAAGGTCGCTCAGCGAATCAAGTTCCTTGCCAATGGGCGAATAGGCGTGAAGAAGGCGGGCCGACATGCCGTCCCAGAAGTCGAAGGCGGCGGCGGCGCCAATGCACACGAAAGCCCACTGCAATGCGCTCAGCCCTGCGGTGGGCAGGTCGAGATTAAAAGCTAAAAACACCGCCGCACATCCTGAGAGGAGGTTGAGGCAGGTGATTGTATTCGGAATATAAGTGCGGATTGATTTCAATTGATGATACTATGTTTTATATGATAACCTTATTAGTCATCAGGATGTTCGCGCAGACGGGCCACTACCGAGACACCGCCCGTGGTCTTATCGCCGATCTTGACGAAGACTTCGGCATCAAGCGGGAGATAGATGTCGACACGCGATCCGAATTTGATGAAGCCCATATGGTCTTTGATGTCGGCGATGTCGCCCGGTTCGGCATAGGTGACAATCCGTCGGGCAACGGCTCCGGCAATCTGCCTCATGAGCACTTCCTGGCCGTTGGTGGCGCGGATAAGCACTGTCGACCGTTCGTTTTCGATGCTCGCTTTCGGGAGATAGGCACTGAGGAAACGGCCGCTGTGGTGGCGCACCATCAGCACCTCGCCGTCAACCGGAAACCAGTTGGCATGTACGTTGAACACCGACATGAATACCGATAGCATTCTGACACGGCGGCGCAGCACCTCCGGCTCGAATACTTCCTCAAGCGCCACGACGGTACCGTCAACCGAGCTTACCACCACATTGTGGCGGTCGCCGTGAAAGGCACGTTTCGGCGAGCGGAAAAAGTTGACTACGAGCAGATAGAAGATCGCGGAGATGACAGTGAAAGTAGTTGGGATCGCAGCGGGACGGATGAACATCCATGCCGACAGATTGATCACAATCATTATCAGCATGACAACTATCAGTATATTGATTCCTTCGCTGTGGATCTTGACTTTCATTAGATTCGAGGATAGGGGTAGTATCAGAGGGGCTGACAGCCCGTTGCGTTCTCTTAATTTGCAAAGTTATGTAAACTTTTCCATTTATCAAAACCGACTGTTAAAAATTTCCGTCCGTCTGATTTCTAATTATGGCGAATTCGCCATAATTAAGATGGTGTTTAAAAAGGCGTCCGACTCAGGCGTAGAAACTGCGGCGGATGGTGCGGGTGATGGCCGCGAGGTTGCCGAGGGTTATCAGGAGCATCAGGCCGATGCCGATACCGGCCGTGAGCCATACCGTTGTCGGTTCGCTTCCAAGCGCGCGGAGCGGGGCACTCCACCAGGCGGAGGCGGCAAGCATTACTGCCATTGCGGTTAAAAGCACTCCGGCATTGACGGCGATGAC
Source organism: Duncaniella muris (assembly GCF_003024805.1). Classification (GTDB taxonomy): domain Bacteria; phylum Bacteroidota; class Bacteroidia; order Bacteroidales; family Muribaculaceae; genus Duncaniella; species Duncaniella muris. The sequence continues at coordinate 93,562 of NZ_PUEC01000011.1, read as the reverse complement.
TATAAGATGGTAGTGGCGCGACACCTGGGCCGGTGAGTAGCCGAGCTGCATGAGATCATGGATCTTGGTGCGGTTTTTCTGCAGCAGGAGGTAGATGCTGAGCATGAGGATGAAGAACGCGAGGATGCTGATGATCAGCCCCACGCCGATGACCACCGTGGTCACGACCGAGAGGAAAAATGCGGCCTTGCCGTTGTCGGCACGGTCGCCGGCCGTTTCATAGCCGTGTTCCTCAAGGTAGCTTTCCACCTGCGGATCGCCCGGTCGGTCGAGCATCACGATCAGGCGCGACGGGGCTTCGGCCGGAGTCTCGGAGAATTCCGAATTGGCCCACTGCATGAATTCCTCAGGCACGGCTATGGTGTTGAGACGCGAGGAAAAGCCTACTATGCGCGCGTCGACCCACTCCTGACGGCCGTTGCCGCTGAGCGAGAGTTTCAGAGGCACCATGCCGATCACTTCTTCTGACACCTGCGGCATGCCGCGCGAGGTGGCGAAGCCGAAATTGTAGAGCGAGAGATAGTCTTTGGAGAGAATCACGGGCACATATGACGAACGGCCCGGCTCATAGGTCCAGCCTTTGGGGGTGACATCGAAAAATTCGTCAGGGATGGATTCGAGAAAGAGCGCCGACCCCATCGAGCTGCCGCCGAGTTCCACTTTGGCATAGACATTGAACGAGGCCGAGCTGAAGCGGCCAACCTTGCGGACCCAGGGCCGCGAGGCTATGTCGGCGATATCTTGTTCACTGAAACGGGTGTTGCCGGCCGAGGCGGATGACCGGCCGAAGAGACCACTGACTCCCTCCACCCGCTTAGATAGGATCAGGTAGTCTTTGGAGATGAACGAGTCATCGTCATTCCAGACCGAGCTGACATCTCGGTAAAACTGAATGGCGGTAAGCACTATGGCAAGGCCCACGAAACTGGCCAGTGCATAGCCGGCTATCTGACCGGCGCTTATATTGTGGCGCAGGAGGCGCCAGACTGTATTGTTTGACATTTTCAGAAGTTGTATTTGTCTAGGCAAAGCCGCCGGACAGATTAAGAGGGTGCATATCAGAGCCTCATCAGCTCAAACTCTTCAAGGCGGATCTTGTTGCCGACCGAGGTGGCGATTACAGCCGCACCCTGCCGTCCGGCTTCCTCGGCTATGAGAGAGGCCACGGCCTGATTGTTGCGGGCATCGAGATGGCTCACCGGCTCGTCGATAAGAATAAAATCAAACGGCTGACAGAGAGCGCGGATGATGGCCGCCCGCTGCTGCTGCCCTACTGAAAGGCGTCCGGCTCTTTCGCCGGCTTTACCCTCGATCTCAAGGCGCGAAAGCATACGGCGGATCTCGTCACCGCTGCGGAAATCGGTCAACCGGTTTTTTATCATCACGTTTTCCATCACGGTCAGCTCAGGGAACAGGCGCATCTCCTGGGGCAGATAGGCCAGAGAGCGGCGTCGCAGCTCACACCAGCGATCGATGCTCAGGGCTGCCGCATCCTGCCCGTCGAAGAGAATACGGCCCTCATAGTCGCGGCGGCTTCCGTAGATGAAGGCGCAGAGCGACGATTTGCCCGTGCCGCTCTCGGCCTCGATGATATAGTTGTGTCCGCGGCTGAAAACCACACTTTCTCTGAGCCAGAGCTCCGAATCCTTGACCGGAGCCTCTTTCTCGCTGCCGCGGAACACCTGCGGCAGCACTCTCTTCAACTCAATGTTCTCTATCATAGCAATGCTGAAAGTATGGCCTGGAGGATGGGCTGCGTTGTGCCCGTGAGAGCCAGTTCGGCCGTGGTGCTGCCCTGACCGGTCTGGCCGGTAAGTCTGAAACCGAAAGCGGGAGCCGCCGGACTGAGGCTACGCAGCGATGGCAGTTCAAGCATAACGGCTCCGTCCTTGCCGGAGAAGAGCGGCGCGAGACTGTTCTGACGTGTATTGTCGAAAGGCATGTTGCTAACGGCGAAATAGCCGTCGACATTGCCGAGATAGAGATTCATGCCGTATTGCGGCACGATCAAAAGCCCCTGGTCGGTCATGCGCGGACTCATTCCGGCCACAAACATAGAGTTCCGCACCATGTTCATGATCTCGGTGATTTTCTGCTGAGGCATGTGGGCCATCAGTATGAAGTGCCAGTTGCCGGGATCGATCTCACTGTAGGCCTGATCATTGGCCGGACCGGCGGCAAGCATTACAGTGCCGTTGATCGACTGCAGATAGGGAGTGACCACAGCCATCATGCCGCGTGCCTGGAAGCCTCCGAAGGCGCTGACAGCCTGAGTCAGCACACTCCAGTCGAAATCCGGTGTCAGCCCTACGGCAAAGGCGAAGCTGAACGAATCCGGAATATATGAGAGCACAGCCTGATTGACAGGCTGGAGTCCGTCTGCGGCCACGGTGGTGCCGTCGGCCTGCATGACCACGCTTCCGGCTACGAGTTTATTGTCCTTGATATCGCAACTGATAGTGGCCCATAGGCTTTCCTGAGCCGCCTGAGCGCCATCGTCCTTCTTGCCGCCCTTTGCTGCGGCATCACAGCTGAGAGCCATGTTGAGCAGCCCCTGGCCTTCAAGCATCCCGCAGATTCCGGAAAGAGCCGTCAGCGGAGACTTCCCGGCTTTCTTCTGCAGCTCTCTGACAGCCTTGACGGCATCTTTTGCATCGGTCAGCCAGAAGCGGCCGTCGCCTGTAAGAGCCGTGAAACCGCCCCACTGGCCCTGCCGGAAACCGTCTTTGGCCTCAGTCCATCCGATCTCTCCGGAAGTAGCCTCGGCAAACTTGTCGCAGTCGCTGACCAGAGCCGTCACATAAATGACTCCGTCGCGATCCCTTGCCCAGGCCATGCGGTCGATATCACAGACACCTGAACGGTCCATGACATCCGCAAGGTCCACAAGATCCCGGAAGCGGCCTTCCGGAGCAGCGGGACCATCGGTAGTGACTCCATTAGGTCCGAATTTGAATCCGGACTGGCTGAGCACACTTTTCAGACGCACGAACCCTACATTGTCGACCTCAGCCGGAATCGCGTCAAACAGCGCCTCGTCTTTCGAACACGACGCCACCGCGACCCCAAGAATAACCACAGCCACCAAAGGCATCAGAAACGACCTCACAGCAGCCGCCCTAAAAAATTTCATATTCATAAATATTGCAGGAGTTGTTCATCAGAGGAACTATATTTGTAGGGCCCTCTGATGGTATGTTATACAATTTTTCAAAATGATGAAGAGATTTTCCAAGCACAAAGATAATGATTAGCCCTGACATTGTAACGTTCAGTGCTCAAAAATCATTGGTTTTGAGCGCTGAAGAGGACGGCCGGATTGCCAGGCAGGGCACTGTGTGAAGTCAATGCGACCTCCCACCCTGTCCGGCGGATACGGACAGGAGGTGAGCTGTCAATGAGCAGAAGAAGCCGTTACAGACTATCCGCAACGGCTTCCAGAGGCATGTTTTCTGTGTGTTTCAAGATTTTTTACAAAATCGCATCTTCTGCCACATGCAAACAGAGATTGTAAATAAAATCAGAATTCATTATTCGATTTTTCCTTTTTTCTTTGAAAGGCGAAGGTAGTAGCCTGAGAAATCGTTTTTCTTGCCTACTTTCAGCTTGGTATAGCCAAGTTCCTGAGCAGCCTTCATGGCCTCAGCCTCAGCACCTTCGGCATTTGCTATGATTTCATCGGCACCGGTGGTGTTGAACCACACACCGTTTTTCTCGACCTTTGCAGAAGCTACTTTCTTATAGATCATCTTGTTGGTCTTCTCGTCGAGCTGCTGTTCGAGCACTTCATATTCGTCTCCTTCATTCACACCTTCCTTCGATCCGATCTTTGCGTAGAGAAAACCATCAGCCGATTTTGAAATAGGCACCGTGGTGCGGAACACTTCATTCTCAACCTGCAGTTTGGCGAGGGCCATATCAATCGCACGGGCTGTTGCCGAAGCGGCGAGCTGGTCGAGAGTCTTGGTCTTGTCTTTCTTCACGCCTGAACGGGCCTTGGTCTGGCCGACATATGAGAGCTTGCAGAGACCGGCGTCAAGAAGATCCTGCAGGGTAGCGTTTTCGTTGTAAAGCACCTTGTCGCTCAGAGCCATGTCGATATCATCGTTCCAGTCGAGCTTATAAAGGTTGGTGACGGCGGTCACGGAATACATATCTTTCATGAGACCGTTGATGGCAGCTTCGGTTCCTTTCTTGGCACCGAAAGCCGCGAGGCTGCCGAGAGCGCCGGCATTCTGTGCGGCCACAGCGGCAGCACCGCCAACCATGTCAGAGATTTCCTGAGCGAGAGCCTTGTTGTTGCGGAAACGCAGGTTGGTTGCCACGACAAAGGTGTTGTTGAGCAGTTCGAAGCCCTGAGAAGAAAGCATCGCCTTGAATTCAGCGTTGGCACTTGCCTTTGACAGCTCTGCGGCAGAAGCGTTTTCCAGTCCGCGCTCCTGAATGAGTCCGGTGTTGAACTGGGGTTTGCCTTCAGGATTATAGCCATACCACTTGGCCACCATGTAGTCTGCCACCTTGTTGTCGGCAAGGAACTTGTTGACAGCCGCGTGCATGTAGTCATCCACCTTTTCCACTCTGACAAGCGAAGATTCCTGCTTTCCGGAAGCACCTGCAAGCAGAGATCCGCCGAGGCCTTTCATGAACTTGCCGGCACCGCCGCTTTTGGGGCGGGCGGCCTTGGCTTCTTCATCGGTCATATCGGCAGTCAGCGCATCAAAGTCGATGATACGCCACTGGAGATTGTGGTCATTGAACTGTTCGGGAATAGCGATCGAAGGGAACACCATCTGGGGCACACCGCCGAGGCTCGAAAGACCTGATTCCTGAAGAGTCAGTGCATAGCCGGCCGAGTCGGTTTCGATAGCCTCTCTGTCGAGACGCTGGTTCTGGTCATTGGAATTAACGAGTACCGTGTAGATCGAACTGCGCATGAATTTCACGTCTTCGCCTTTCATGATACCGTGTGTTCCCAACATAGTCACAAAGCAACTTGCCAAGATAAGTCTGTTGATTTTCATCTGTTTCTGATTTTTATATGTTGTGTAATATATTAAGTGCGTGTTTTTACATCATCCGGCGACAGGTCACCAGGCAATCCAGTTGTTTTTGACCACTGTCTTGGGCTGGTTCTGAGCCCAGGCCACAGCCACCTGGCGGGCAGCGTCGATGCGCTGCTTTTCAAGTTCGACCGCATTGCGGTATTTCTCCTTGGTCTCGAAATCATAATCCTCCCTGACCGATGCGCTTATCTTCTTTCCGAGAGCCTTGGCTTTGGCATAGCATGCAGCCGAGGGATCAATCCGGCTAAGATAGCCGTAGGCCGCGCGTCCGCCTTCAGCCGATGGATCTGAAGCCCATTCGCCTTCGGCCTGTGCGAGGAGCATGGCGCCGTCATAGTCGATCTTGTCCTGATAGATACTGCTGGCCAATTCAGCGGCCTGTGCGTAGCCGGCACAGCATTCCGGAATCGACGTTGACCAATAGAGAGCCTCGTCATAGTCACGGGCTTTCAAAGCCTTCTGAGCCTTGGCCATGTAGGTGGGATAGTTTTTGTCGAAATAGTCCACAATCTTTGCCTTGCCGTTCTCAACAAAGTTGATAAACTCCGGATTCCGGGCATTGAGGCTTCCGAGTGCGCGAGTGAGCGCCTGCTGGTCAGAGGCTCCTACGCCTTTGAGCGGGAATGTGGCGGTGGCAAACACCTTTCTGTTTTCACCGTCGCAGATGGCAAGCTGAAGATTGGTCTTCACAAGCACACGTCCGCCCACTCCGCCGGCTTCCTGGCTGAAAGCCTCGTCGAAGCGTCCGGTCAGAAAGAACTGGCAGTCATAGTCACCTGCCGCAACGCCTACATGGGTCAGCACCGTTTTCAGCTTGGCTTCAAGCTGACGGGCCACAGCCGCCGGCACCTGGTCACCTTCCATTATGGGCGCGATGCCCATACCGATCTCGCAATCGGCTGCCGCTGCTGCCACCGGCATTGCGGCTATGGCCGCGCCAAGCAATATCTGTCTGAGTTTCATATTTTTGTTTAAGTTAGGGTTCTTTATTTTACACGCTTGTTATTTCTCTCCGATATAGATACGGGCGGCGCCAAGGCCGGTCGATGCGTTTTCAGCCACGAGACCAAGTGATTTCAGCTTGTCCTGAAGACCTTTGACCCAGCGAGATGCATCCTGCGGACGACCGTCGGAGCCATTGAGAGGGATTCTCACCTGATCGTAGCGGGCCATGTTGCGGCCGCCGGAGCGCTGGCTGAACTGATGGTTGACAGTGTTGTCGCTCACCCAGTTATAGATGATCTCCGAGAGCTCCTGACCTTCGAATTCCTGATTCATGGTAGTGCCCGAACCGTTGTCGATAATGCGTACATCAAGGCGGATCTCACGGCCGTTTGCATGGATATCATCAAAATAAGTTTGCAATTTCTGGCAGAAGTCATCCATATTGTTTTTAGCCGTCTGCTTGAGAGCCACGCTCAGAGGCACTGTGCGCCGCATCTCTCCGGTCTGGCCGGCGATAGGAGCTACCGACTTGTTTGAATAGGTGTCAATGGCTTCGATGCGATAGTCTGCCGAATAGATCGAACCGGCATTGTTTATATTCCAGCCGATCTTAAGAGTGATGTCCGGTTTGTTGCGCTTGAGCAGTTCATCATAGGCATTTGTCTGCACACCGGAACCGGTTTCGGCACCCTCAAAGGCTTCGTCAAGCATTTCATCCTCATCGTCAGTTTCAGACTGCGACTCTCCGCTGATAACAGGGAAGTTACGCTCGGCCATGATCTGTGAGATGGCAAGCTGCACATTTTTGAAATCCGGGTCGACAAGAGCCTTGTCATAGTCCTCGCGCTGACGCACTTTTCCATTGCGTTCGGTCTCGATGACATAACCTTTTTCGATACACCAGGTCTTGTCCGGGACAATCATCAGTTTGGGAGGAGCGGCAAGCAGTGTCTGTGCTGACAGGACCATGCAGGTGCCTGCCAGTATTTTTGCAAATAATTTCATAAGATGGTATTCTATATATTGTTTTGATCAGGTTAAAATAGTATGCTGTATGGCTCTTACAAATTTATCAATGACGGGTTCCTTCCTTGAGCACTCCGTCTTTTTCAAGTTGTCGGCGCAGGCCTTCACGGTCTACAGTCACAATCACGCCATAGTTTGAAATTGATTTTCCCTTGGCCTGAAGCCTGCTGGCCTCACCGCCTTTTTCCTCTTTGACAAACTTGCGGTATTCTCCGCCATCGCTGAAAAACGGATTGAAATATTCCGAATAACGCTCGCGGGCATTCACTTCCGGAACAAGCGGAGTCTGATTGCACTCGCCGGTGCCTTTGATGCCTTTGAAAAGCACATCATAGACGGCGTTTTTCTTGGCCTGCTCTATGGCATCGCCCTTGGAAGTGCCTTTGCCCCAAGCCCGAAGGGTCTGAGAACCGTCATGTTCAACGCCGAGACACTGAGTCTCGAAAGAGGAATAGGCCGCGGATGAAGCCACCGGAGTGGTGATTTTTTTTGAGCATGAGCCTAATGAGGCAACGATTCCTATCGCAGCCGTTACTAATATTGCTGTTTTCTTCATAAATATTCAGATAAGCGGATTTCAGAATTCATATCCGAGGCGGAGACAGGCAAAACTTGTGTATTTGCACGTCTTCTCCAGCCGGGAATTATAGGTGGCTATGTCCTGCCCCATGTAGCTGATGCCGATGGTGAAGGCATTGCGGGGCTCGCCGATACGCAAGCCGAGTGTGGGGCGGAAAAATGCGCCGTCACGCACCGATGCGCCGGCCTCTATGCCCCAGTAAGGCACCACCGTGCGGTAAAGGCCGGGTATCAGATTGCCTCTGACGGTTGCAAACAGCGGCATGCCCCACTTGATGTCGGAGCGACGGAGAGGCCCCTGGTCGATGTAGTATCTCGGACCGATGCCTACGCCTACTTTCAGATACTGGCAGAAACGGTAGCCTACGGTGAAATCTACCTCGGCAAGGCCCATGTTGTGGCCTCGCAGATGGCACGACACACCGCCGAGCACCTCGGCGCTGAACCACACCGAGCGTTCAAACTGGGAATATTGCTGCTGATTGGGGTCATAGCCCTTTCCGGGGATTCTTTTTACCTGGTTTTCCTGCGCCGATACTCCTATGGAGATCAGCAGGGCGGCGATAAAGGTGAGTATCTTTTTCATAGTTTACCATCCGCTTCTGAGTGACTTGATGATATTGTCTTTCTCTAACTTGCGGCGCAGTTCCGGCTCATTCACGGAAACAGCCTGGCTTACATGATATACCTTGCCGCTTTTGACCACCTTGCGGGTGTCAGGAAGCACCGAGGCATATTTTGAAGCGGCGCCGCTTGCAAAGAAGTCTGCGAAATAGTCGGCATGTGCGTCCTCTGCGTCAGGGCTTCCGGCAACTGCGGGATGGCTGACCGAGGCATCGAATGACGAAGTGTTTGATTTATCGACCCATCCACTGAAAAGCACAGCTCTGACGGCACAGCGTGTGAGATCGGCATCAGTAACCTTGTCGGCTTTCTTGGCGGCACAGGTAGCCACAACCACCGGACGGCCTCCGTTTCCGACACCTTCGCCTGTCACGGACACATCTGTGACCTCAGGTGCTTTTGCATTTGTAAACAGACTGACTACTATGCAGGCAAGCATAACGGCAAATTTTTTCATAATTCTATCAGTATTGATTTTGGTTTAGATTTAAAAAATAAGTGATCAGAGCATTCTGCAAAGCCTAAAAAAAAGATTTTTCCATAGCAAAGATTACCACTGTAACACAAAGCAACAGATAGCTTTTTCAGAAAGCAGTTTTGCAAATGTATAAAAAATGTTACTTTTTACCCCCCCCAATAGTTAAAATACGTTAATTGTAAAATAAATCTAAATAAAACCCCTTTTTCATAAAAATATACACAATGCCGTACGTGCCGTTAAAAAATCTTTTTCAGGCAATAGAAGGAGACAGCGGCAGTCAGCACTCCCGGCACGAGAGCCCAAAGATGGCCGGCGGTCATCGCCACTATCACGCAGATGGCTATCGCCACAACCTCCAGACACACCGCAAAAACAAGCCGGCGCGGCACCCGCAGGCGGTAGCGACGGCAGTAGACCACGGCGATGATCGCCACATAGAGCAGATACCACAGAGTGTAGCTCACACCCAGGCCGCTGACACCCCACAGCCTGAACGCTACGATGTTCAGGCCGAGCGCGGCCACAGCGCTTATCGACTCGGTGAGGAGGAATGTCGGGCCGTCGCCCTTGGCGAGGATGACATATGACATGCAATAGGAAACCGCCCGCAGCATGACTCCGACCATAGCGATTGTCACAAACGGCACTGCCACATCAAACTCAGCCGAGTAGAGCAGGCGCACCGCCAGTTGGGCCAGCGGCACGAACATGGCCACGAATGCTGTCAGCAGCAGGGTCAGCAGCCTCATTTCATGGGCCACGAAAGTGCGGATTCTGAGCGGCGAGGAGGCCACAGAGGCCAGGCGCGGATAATATTCCATTGCTATTGCGCTCATTATCAGAGCCGGATAGCGGTTCACCATCGTGAAACCTGCCTGATAGAAGCCCACGGAGTTCTCTCCGCCGGTCTGGTTGAGCCACGCAATGAACACATAGTTCAACACTTGGGCTATGACATCGGTGGCAGTCATATAGATGCCGAGCATGATGAAGTGACGGCCTGCCTGCCAGGTTTCGCGCAACCCTGTGCGCAGAGCTTTGCCCGGAAACTTTACGCGCCGGCCCATAAGAGCCAGATTGGTCACAAGCACATAGGCTATGATCGAAGGAACAACGCTTTCAAGACCCAAGAAATAGAACATAGGAACTGAAACGGCCAAACCGCCCACCATTCCCCAGAGCGAAGCCCGCGCCAGTGCGCGCAAGCGGCCTGTGCCCTGCAGCACAGCCTCTTCAGAGGCCGAGACAGCCATGAGGAAGACAGCGATCGCAAGCGCCATATAATATAGGGTGCGATCATATGACCCGAAAGTCGACTTGCTCAGAAACGGGGCGGCGACAAGCATCGCCACGCAGCCTAAAAGGCCGAGCATCAGTCCCCAGCGCCTTACCACGGCCACGATCCCTGCCAGCGAGGCGCTTCCGGAATGAGAGGCGATGTCACGGACGGAACTTGATCTGAATCCAAGCTGCGAGAATGACTTTACCATGTCAACGGCACTGTTGAAAATGCCGAACAGCGCCACTCCCCCCGGACCGAGCCAAAGCGCCACAAGCTTTACCCTGACCACGCTGCACAGAATGCCTACGCCCTGAACCCCTCCGAATAGGCCCATTGCCTTCAGCACCTTGGCACTCAGCCCGTGGGCGCCACGCAGTTTTCCGATGCCCATCAGTCAGCAGCCCTCCTCCCGAAGGGTCTGACACGAAGCGCCATGTAGGCGGCACCGTAAATAAAATTGATGAGAGCCGGAAAAAATTTCATGATTCCGCGCTTCTTCCCGCGCCATGCCGCCAGTACGAAGCGCGGCAGGAAGGTCAGCGGATAGATCAGCGCGGTCACGGCTCCCATGCCTCGGTAGACCCCGCGGTCGGCAACCCGGCGGTTTCCGGTGGTCAGCCCGCGGTGCACACAAAGATCCACAGGAAACAATACTATCTTATGTCCGGCCCGACGCGCTGAAAGAAGAAACAGTTCTTCCTCACCGCATTTCAGCACCGGAGCCCCCAGCCCGAACTCTTCATGAAACCTCAGCGAGCCGGAGCGGCCCTCCCTGCGGATGGCAATCTCCATTGATGTTGTATAGTAATCTTTCGGCAGATGCCCGGCTATGCGTACCGGGCTTTGCGGATAGACCTTCTCATAGCCACCGCAGCCATTGCTGTAGCGGAAGAGACCGATGTCAAGATCCGGATCGGCGTCAAAAGCCGTTCTGACGGCCTTAAGTCCCTGCGGAATATAGTCAAGATCATCATCGGCAATAAGCAACACATCGGCTGATGCATGGTCAAGCGCATGGTTGCGGTTGCGGCTCAGCCCTTTGGAAGCGGTACGGATCACCCTGACATCTGATCGCGCCTCAAGCTGCTCAGGCAATAAGGAGTCCTCTCCTACCGTCTGCCAGCTGACAAGATAGCTTACGCCGGCCATCTGCGGCAGCGTCATGGCGGCTACACGCTTTATGCCGTCGCTTCCGAGAGTCGAGATCATGACTTCAAGAGACAGAGGCCGCTTATTCATGGCACGCCCCTCCCCTTCTGCCGTCACAGCGGCCTGCGGCGGCCAGACGGTTCTGCCAGAACTCCAGATTGCGCCGGGCCACCGTCAGATAGTGATTGTGTCTGATGACGAACTCCCGTCCGGCCAGACCGCGCGGACGTATGGCTTCGGGATGCAGTACTGTCTGCTCCAAGGCCCGGAAAACGGATTCATAGTCAGGCTCTACATGTATCACCGGCTGCAGTTCCTTCTCGCCGATAAAGTCATAGAACTCCGGCGCTCCGCCTGACACGGTGTTAAGCCCGTAGGCCATAGCCTGAAGGGCGTTTGTGGCGGGCGTGTAGGAGTAGAGCTGGTCAAGGACCACATGAGCCGAGCGCATCAGTCCGAGATATTCATCATAGGGGCGGTTTTCCACTATTATCAGCTCGGCGCGTGAAGGATAGCGGCCGACCACGGCGCGGGCGGCGGCTTCCATCACATCGGTTCCCTTTTCAAGATAGCGCCCGCGGTAACGTCCGAGAAAAAAGCGCACTTTCTCTATCCTGTCAGGCAGGCTGACCGGCTGCAGGTCATCGACATTGATCGGAATGCCGCCATAAGCGATTTTTTCAGGAGGAAGAACACGCCGGAGCGCCACGTCATATTCATAGAGGGCCGAGACGGCACCGTCAGCCGTAGCCCAGATGTGATTTCCGAAATTTTTCAGCGGTTCGGAGAGCCATTCGGACACGAGTGATGGCTGCGCCTTGCACAGCGGCGACTGAGCGCCGAAGAGGCGGAACTCGCTGTAGCGTATTGGACTGGCGGGATCAATACACTCCTCCACATAGTTTGAATCGGTTCCGAGAGCCGTGCAGAACATCGAGCGGTTATTGGCGCGGAGATAGTCATAGATAGCCTGCGCTCTGTGCGGGCGCAGCTCGATGAAACTCTGGGTGGCGATGGAGACCACGTCGAAGCCTGTCATTTTCTGCTTCAGTCTCAGCTGCCACCGCAGCCATAGCTCCAGACCGCCGGCCTTGTTTTTCCAACGCCGCCCGGTGTCGATGTCGCGTCCGGTGTCGAGCCAGTGGCCTCCGTGAGAAGCTACAACGGCCTCATGACCGAGTTTCCGGAGACCCTCGGCCAGGGTGTGGTGAAACGATGATGCGTCACCTGCCAGCAGTATTTTCAGATGGTCGTTGTTTTCCATGACAGATCGGGGTAATTATCTTCCTTCCGGAAGCTACGCCAGGGGGAGGAAAGGCGGTTCAGAGCTGCTTGCGGAAGGCACGGCGGCGGCGGTGCTGCCGGCGTTCGAAGTATTCCCACTGCGACTGCACCTGCGAGTTGCTTTCAAGCTCAAGATTGGTCTCAGCATACTTGACTCCGTTCTTGATATAGAGATTCAGCAGGTCATAGAAGAACAGCGCGTTGACTCCCTTAGACTGATATTCGGGAGCCACTGCGATGAGCAGCAGGTCAATAACGTCGTTGTGGCCGCGGATTGCGCGGAGGAGACGGAGCCAGCCAAGAGGAAAGAGACGTCCGCGCGACTTGCGCAGGGCTGCCGAGAGCGACGGGAGCGTGATGCCGACCCCCACAAGCTTGCCTTTGCTGTCAACCACCACACTTACATAGTCAAGGCGCAGAATGCTCAGATACATGTCGACATAGTAATCAATCTGACGCTCCGTGAGCGAACAGTAGCCGTAGAGGTTGGCATATGTCTCATTGATGAGCCGGAAAAGCTCCTGACCGTAGTCGCGCTTTATTTTTTTGCCCGAAGTATATTTGAGAATCCGGAGATCATATTTCTTCATCACAATCTCCGAGATGCGGGTCATCTTTTCCGGCACCTTGTCGGGGATGGTTATGCGGTATTCCACCCAGTCGGTGTCCTTGCGGTAGCCAAGGCGCTCCACATGGGCGGGATAGTAGGGATAGTTGTAGATGGTAGCCATAGTGCCCATCTCATCGAATCCTTCCACAAGCATGCCCTCGCGGTCCATGTCGGTGAAGCCCATCGGGCCTATCATTTCGGTCATGCCATTGTCGCGGGCCCACTGCTCGGCGGCACTGAAGAGAGCGTCGGTCACCTCGCAGTCGTCCACGAAGTCCACGAATCCGAAACGGGCCTCCTTGCGGCCTGTGGTTGAGTTGAGACGGTCATTGATTATAGCCGTGATGCGTCCTGCGGGCTTGCCGTCGCGATAAGCCATGAAGGACTGTGCCCGGCAATAGTCAAAGGCCGGGTTCTTGGAGGGGATCAATGTATTGATTTCGTCGAAAATGAGGCTCGGCACAAAACAGTCGTTTCCGTCATAGAGATCTATTCCGAAGTTGACATATTCGCGCAAGGCCTTCTTTACGGGTTCTATTGCCTTTACGGTTACTGACATATCTTTTTTTACTTTGGAGCCACGCATTCCGTTGACTGGGAGCTGTGGAGAGGTTCCGGGCGGTAGGGGGAGTTAAGCCACAGAAGCAGGGCTATCATGGCCACAAGGAAAGCGATTATTGCAAGATAGATATTGTTGGTCTTACGGTCGGCCAGGGCAAGGCGCAGGGCATTGACATCCTGATAGCGTCTGGCCGGATCAGGGTTCATGCACTTCTCGGCCACACGGCGCAGACGCTGGTTGGTGCTGCCGGCGGCATCGAGGGCTGCCATGAGCACCTCGCCGTAGTTCTTTATGTCTTCGCTGACATCCTTTGGAGTGATGTGAGTGTTCTGGTCAAAGCCCACGTCGATAAGCTTCAGATTGCCGATGTTCTCGGTGAAGATTATTCGCGAGGTTGACAGCGGATGGTGTTCGAGATGCTTTGCCTGGATATAGTCAAGGGCATCAAGCAGCTGGTGCTGGATTTTGAAGAGATGGTCTTCGGTCACTTTGCCCTCGCGGATGAGCTTGGCAAGTGAGTCACCGTAGACGTCATCGGTTATGATACACATCCCCAGTCCGGGCACTTCCTCGAAGTCATTGATCATGATGATGTGGGGATGCGCCAGGTTGTAGCGCACCTCAAACTCCTTCTCGATCATGCGGTCGAACTTCTCCTGCCCCTTCAGTTCAGGACGCAGCGTTTTGAGCATTAGCCATTTGCCATGCTTCTTAGCGGTATAGACGTGGTAGAATTCCTCATCCCATTCGGGAAGGTGTTCGATCTCGGTCCATTTAGACGAGGAGGCGGAAAGAGTGGTGTTGTCCATGACTGAAACGCGTATTTGTTCAAGATGCAAATTTACAATTTTTTTTGCAATCGGGCTATTTCTGTGGCAAAATGCGCATAAGGAGTGGCAAACTGAAAGACAGCGGGCCGGACGGTCCGGAGCGCTCAGTCATCTGCCAGTGCCGGGTTCATGTAGTAGAGCCGCGAGGTGGCGCGCGAGGTGGCGGTGTAGAGCCAGCGGTAAAATTCGAGTCCCTGCTGGTCAGGGGCTATTCCGCCCATGTCGATGAACACGTTGCGCCACTGCGCCCCCTGGGCTTTGTGGCAGGTGACGGCATAGGCATATTTGACCTGGAGGGCGTTGAAGTATTCATCGGTGCGAAGTCGGCGCAGACGTGTCTCATAGGCTACGTCAGGGGCATTGACTTCAGGATCGGCCATGCGCGCCTGCGCAAGCTGCTCCATGCGCTCGCGCGAGAGCGATGCGCTTTCATCAGTCAGAGTCTCAAGGAAGATGCGGCAGTTCACCTCTACATCGCGGTCGGGCAGGTGGAGGGTGACACTGGCGAAGCGGAAGCCGTATTTCTCCTCCGTGCCGTGCACACGGCTGACCACCGCCACATCGCCGTTGGCTATGAAATCGAGGCCCTTGACTT
This sequence comes from Duncaniella muris, assembly GCF_003024805.1. Classification (GTDB taxonomy): domain Bacteria; phylum Bacteroidota; class Bacteroidia; order Bacteroidales; family Muribaculaceae; genus Duncaniella; species Duncaniella muris. The sequence goes on along the minus strand of NZ_PUEC01000011.1, from coordinate 78,532 downwards.
TCGAGGCCCAGGTATAGTTGTTTTTAGCCACCAGCAGGCGCTCGCCTCTGACCAGTTCCTCCTCGCAGTCGAGGATGCGCGAGCGGATGCCGAGGTTGAAGCCGGTGGCCCGGCGGTTGGAGCGGGTGATTACGGCGGTCTCCCCCGGACCGTCGGAGCGGTAGCAGTCGGCAATAGTGTCGATCACATCATCGCCTTCCACCACCCTGACATCGTCATAGCCTTCGGTGAACAGGCGCGGAGCGGGAAGTGGATCGAGAAGCATGGCCCTGCGCAGCCAGGTGGCATTGCGCAGTATGCCTGAACGGCGCGACTGGCGGACGGTGTCGGTCAGCACAGCGCGACTCACGTGGAGACCGAGCGCCTTGAACGTCGAAGGCTGCATGGCGGGGCTTTCCGCGGAGCCAACCGGCGGCAGCTGGGCCACGTCGCCGAGCAGTATCAGCCGGCAGTTGTCACCGGTGAACACGTATTCCACAAGGTCTTCGAGCAGGCTCTGCCTGACGAAGCCTGAGGCATCGGCCGCCGAGGGGCTGTCAGAGATCATGGAGGCTTCATCGACAATGAAAACGGCATCGGAGAGACTGTTGCGCTGCATCACTGTCATGCCTCCTGAGAGTTCACCGGGCGCACCGCGGTAGATCTTGCGGTGGATGGTATAGGCCGGATGCCCGGAGTGGGCGCTGAACACCTTGGCGGCTCTTCCGGTCGGGGCAAGCAGCACCACCGGTCTGCGTACCTCTTCGAGGGCCTTGACGAGCGCGCCGGTAAGCGATGTCTTGCCCGTGCCGGCATATCCGTTGACAATGAAGACCGAATCAGAGGGGGTGGAGGCCGAGCAGAAACGCGCCAGTGCCTCAATGAGCAGGTTCTGCTGCCCATTGGCGTCATAGGGCAGTCTGGCCCTCACAAGATCCGCGAATTCACCTACAGTCATCTGAGTTTTGGATTTTGTTTTTCCGGCACCGTCAGGATGGAAGTGCGGCAAACGTCCACTATCGGTTTTGCATCAACCTCCTTGATACCGGGCGCAAAGATACGTATATTCACTGAAAAAACGAAAGCGTGGCAGCCTGCTTCCGTAGAGCAGAGCCGCCACACTGCGTGGTTTTCACATTATGAACTTACTTAAAGCCTCCTTTCCGGAGACCAAGAGTAAAGGCTATGGGATTATATTGACTTAGAAGTTATATCCGAGCGATACGTTAAAGCAGTCCCAGTGAGATTTGCTGTCTTTGACAACTTCTGTCAGACCCCACTGATACTGAACGCCGAGGTAGAATTTGCGGAATGTATAGCCGGCACCGAGACCGAGGCCCATCTGGAAACGGTCACAGTCTACTTCTTTCTTGAAGGCATCACCTGCAACACCGAAGTCGAAATAGGGGCCGAAATTCACCTGAAGCTGTGAAGCTTCGGCGAAGTTCATGCGATAAGATGCGTAGACGGGAAGTTCGATGAAGTCAGCCGAGATGTCTTTGGCGCCTTTGCCTGCATAGAAGAGACCTGAGTTGATCGAGAAGCTCTGCACAAGGTTGAAATCGGCAGACACACCTGCGAGGAAGCTTGTGCGAGATTTGAAATCACCGTAATCGGCACGTGCATTGGCCACGTCAAGACCTGCGCGGATACCGAGAGTCACTTTCTTGTCAGCTGCGTCAGAGTTCCAGAAAGTCTGTGCGGAAGCGCCGAGAGCGCATACTGCTGCAAAGGCAGCAATGAAAAACTTTTTCATGTGTGTAAATGAATTAATGATTGGTTTACTTAAGAGGGTGTTTCATAACAACAGTTAAAATCTGAGCGAAAGATTTGAGATGGATATGGCTCTGAATTGAAGGAGCATAGCGAGCTATGTGACTGAGATGAAGAGCCATAGCCGCTCAAAACTTTCGGAGGCGATTGTATTGTCTTTTTGTAAATAGAGTATTCCATTTGTGAAAAATTTTAAGTTACCTGAGCCTTGGTGTCTCTTTTGCTAAATTGTTGAAGCTCGTCAGTCGCATAGCTCGCTATGCTTCTTCCTCCCTTGCAACAATTTATCTAAAAGATACACCACTCAGATTTTAACTCTTGTTATGAAACACCCTCTAAAACTTATTTTATGAAATTGCTTATAGCCGCTGTGTATTGAAAGGTTGCACAAAGTCAGCGTGGAGATCAGGTCAGGTCAAGCTTACTTCGCTTCCGAGAAATACCACGTGATCTTCTCGCGGTAGTTATCCCCGTCTTCTTCTTCAGAATATTCCTCCCAGATGGTCATATTCTTGCCGCTGAAGCTTGTGGTGATCAAGCCGGAGTCATCGTCGTCAAAGTCACCGATATCCCAGGAATAGCGGATGATGCCCTTGCTTTCGTTCTCCCAGCGCCATGAAGAGATGTCGAGTGAATTGTTAGAATAATCGTTGAGACCATAGAGGACCATGTAGGTGCCTGATTTGGTGAAGATGACCTGACGGGGAATCTCGTCTTCCTCCCAGCCGTCATCGCCCCACTCTTCCAATAAATCGTTTATCTTGTTGGCAGGTACGGTCCTGTCATACTTCTTTGACCCGTTGATCCAGACCTTGAGGTTGATCTTGTCGAAGTTCCAGGTGCGGCAGAGGGCATTTGTGCGGTCGCTGTCTTTGTCAGCCACGGCCTTTGTTGCCGCAAGGGTCTGCGAACCTGACGAAGTGGTCACTGTCAGAGAATAAGCGTTGTCGCCGCCGGTATTGACGGTGATGGTGCCGAAGCCCTGGAGATTGTACTGGTTGTCACCGGTCTTGGTGTAGGTGCCGTAATAGATTCCGTTGAAATAGGCGCGCGACACTCGATCTGCCTCCTTCTTGCGGAACATGCCCGATGCCACTGTCTTGCTTGCCGCGGTCTGCTTTTCAGCTACAGCTGCCGCAGGGGCGTAGGAGTAATCCGAGGCTGAATTTGCGATGATCACATAGTTGCCGCTTGACGTGAATTCGATGGAACGGTAAGGACTGCCGGCCGACATTTCATACTTCGCACTTGAGCTTTCATACTCCGGAGTCGGGAGAGCGGGGATTCCATTGCCGTCATCATCACTGCCGCATGATGTCAACATAAATCCAAAACAAGCCACTACAGGCAACGCAATTGACAATAATCTTTTTTTCATAGCTAAAAAACTTAGTGTGTGAATTTTTATTATGATTGATTTGTGTTTGTTTGCAAAGGTAGACACTATTTAATAAATTACCCCCCCCAATAGTTAATTTTAGTTAACAACGACGTTTTTTACATAAAAAAGCCTCCCTGAGGCATCACTTCACGGATGCTTCAGGGAGGAGTCAGTTTTTATCTCAGAGTGAAAGATTATTTCACTTCGGGAGCTGGTTCAACACCCCACTGCTGCTGAGCGAGGCGACGGTAGTTGTTGTAGCGCCACTGAGCGTTTTCCTTGGCAGCTGCGAAGAGTTCGGCAGCTTCTGCAGGATACTGCTTCATTACGGAAGCGTAGCGCACCTCACCCTTGAGGAAGTCTTCGAACTTATCCCACTGCGGCTCCTTGGAGTCGAGAGAGAAGGGGTTCTTGCCTTCTTCTTCGAGTGCGGGGTTGTAGCGCCAGAGGTGCCAGTAACCGCATTCAACAGCCTTGGCCTGTTCTTCCTGGGCGTGGCCCATACCGGCGCGGATGCCGTGGTTGATACAGGGTGAGTAGGCGATTACCAGTGAGGGACCGTCATAAGCTTCAGCCTCGCGGAGGGCCTTGAGGGTCTGAGCGTTGTCGGCGCCCATAGCCACCTGGGCCACATATACGTAACCATAGGTAGAGGCGATGAGGCCGAGGTCTTTCTTACGGATGCGCTTGCCGGCAGCGGCGAACTTGGCGATAGCACCGATGGGGGTTGCTTTTGAAGACTGACCGCCGGTGTTTGAGTAAACCTCGGTGTCGAGCACGAGGACGTTGACGTTCTTGTTGCTTGCGAGCACGTGGTCGAGACCGCCGAAGCCGATGTCATAAGCGGCGCCGTCACCGGCGATGATCCACTGTGAGCGCTTGGCGATGTGTTCCTTGTTGGCGAGGATGCCTTTGCATACGTCGCAGCCACAGGCTTCGCAGAGAGGAACGATCTTCTCGGCAACTTCCGAAGTAACGGTGAAGTCGGTGCGGTTTTCGAGCCATTTGCCTGCGAGTTCCTTGATTTCGGCGCTGCAAGAGGGGCATTCGAGAGCCTGCTGCATGAGACCTGCGATGCGGGCCTGGAGTTTCTCGTGGGCGAGAGACATACCGAGACCGAATTCAGCGAAGTCTTCGAAGAGTGAGTTGGCCCATGCCACACCCTGACCCTTGGCGTTGGTGGTGTAGGGAGTCGAGGGAACAGAGCCTGAGTAGATTGAAGAACAGCCGGTGGCGTTGGCTACGATTTCGTGGTCGCCGTAGAGCTGAGAGATGAGTTTCACGTAGGGAGTCTCACCGCAGCCTGAGCAAGCGCCGGAGAATTCGAAGAGCGGAGTTGCGAACTGAGAGTTCTTGACGTTGCTCTTGATGTCAACGAGATCCTGCTTGGAAGCTACTTCCTTAACGCAGAAGTCCCATTCTTTCTGAACGTCGAGCTGGGTTTCGAGAGGCTTCATTTCGAGAGCCTTCACGCCCTTCTTGCCGGGGCAGACGAGCACACAGTTGCCGCAGCCGAGACAGTCGAGAACGTCGACGCTCTGGATGAAGCGCATACCGGTGAACTGCTTGCCGATTGCGGGGATGGTGTTGTCGTCGCCGAAGGGAGCTGCTGCCATTTCCTTTTCGTCGAGTACGAATGGACGGATAGCGGCGTGGGGGCAGACGAAAGCACACTTGTTACACTGGATACAGTTTTCTTCGAGCCATTCGGGGACGAAGGCTGCTACGCCACGCTTTTCGTAAGCGGCAGTGCCCTGTTCCCAGGTGCCGTCTTCGCGGCCCACGAAGTCGCTGACCTTGAGGAGGTCGCCGTCCTGGGCGTTGATGGGGCGAACGATCTTATTGATGAATTCGGGATCGTTGTTTGCAGCGGCTGCGTCTTCAGCGAGGCTGCTCCAGGCCTTGTCGACGGGGAGCTGCTTGTATTCGCCACCGCGGTCAACGGCTGCGTAGTTCTTGTCGACAACGTCCTGACCTTTCTTGCCGTAGCTCTTGACGATGAATTTCTTCATCTGTTCTACAGCGAGATCAACGGGGATCACTTCGGTGATGCGGAAGAATGCGCTCTGGAGTATGGTGTTGGTACGGTTGCCGAGGCCGATTTCCTGAGCGATCTTGGTTGCGTTGATGTAGTAGACAGTGATGTCGTTGTCAGCGAAGTATTTCTTGATCTTGTTGGGGAGGTTCTTGGCAAGTTCCTCGCCTTCCCAGATGGTGTTGAGGAGGAATGTGCCGCCCTTGCGGAGACCACGGGTAACGTCATACATGTGGAGGTAAGCCTGCACGTGACATGCCACGAAGTTAGGAGTGGTCACCAGGTAGGTAGAACGGATGGGATCGTCGCCGAAACGGAGGTGTGAGCAGGTGAAACCGCCTGACTTCTTTGAGTCATATGCAAAGTATGCCTGGCAGTATTTGTTGGTGTTGTCACCGATGATCTTCACGGAGTTCTTGTTGGCACCTACAGTACCGTCAGCACCGAGGCCGTAGAATTTGGCTTCGAAAGTGCCTTCGCCGCCGAGAGCGATCTCTTCCTTCTGGGGAAGTGAAGTGAAGGTAACGTCATCCACGATACCCACTGTGAAGTGGTTCTTGGGAGTGGGGAGGGCGAGGTTTTCAAACACAGCGAGGATCTGTGCGGGAGTGGTGTCCTTTGAAGCGAGACCGTAGCGGCCACCGACGATAACGGGGGCATCGGCCTGGCCGTAGAAGCAGTCCTTGACATCAAGATAGAGGGGCTCGCCGTTTGCTCCGGGTTCCTTGGTGCGGTCAAGCACGGCGATACGCTTTGCAGTCTTGGGGACAGCGGCGAGGAAGTGCTTTGCAGAGAAGGGACGATAGAGGTGAACGGAAACGAGACCTACCTTTTCGCCGTTTGCACGGAGGTGATCGATGGCTTCCTGAGCGGCCTGGGTAACAGAACCCATAGCGATGATTACGCGTTCGGCTTCGGGATCGCCGTAGTAGTTGAAGAGACCGTATTCACGACCGGTGATACGGGTGATTTCCTTCATGTATTCCTCAACGATTTCAGGAACGCGGTCGTAGTATTCGTTGCAAGCCTCACGGTGCTGGAAGAAAACGTCGCCGTTTTCAGCCATGCCGCGTGCGACGGGCTTTTCGGGGTTGAGGGCGCGTGAACGGAATTCAGCGAGAGCCTGCTGGTCAACCAGAGGAGCGAGATCGTTCTGATCCATCTCTTCGATCTTCTGGATTTCGTGAGAAGTACGGAAACCGTCGAAGAAGTTGATGAAGGGCACGCGGCTCTTGATGGTTGCGAGGTGGGCCACACCTGCGAGATCCATGACCTCCTGAACAGAACCTTCGGCGAGCATTGCGAAGCCTGTCTGGCGGCAAGACATCACGTCCTGATGGTCACCGAAAATCGAGAGTGCGTGAGAAGCGAGTGTACGGGCCGAAACATGGAACACGCAGGGAAGGAGTTCACCGGCGATCTTGTACATGTTGGGGATCATCAGGAGAAGGCCCTGAGAGGCAGTGTAGGTTGTGGTGAGGGCACCGGCCTGAAGAGAACCGTGAACGGCTCCGGCGGCACCGCCTTCAGACTGCATTTCCTGTACCAGCACGGTTTCGCCAAAGATGTTTTTGCGACCGGCGGCAGCCCATTCGTCCACGTATTCAGCCATCGTTGACGAGGGAGTGATGGGGTAGATGGCGGCAACTTCCGAGAACATGTAGCTCACGTGAGCGGCAGCCTGGTTACCATCACAGGTCAAGAATTTTTTTTCTTTACTCATAGTGGTATGTAATCTATTTAAATAGAGATAATTATAATAAGTTTTGGTATCAGACATTGTCATCCTGAAGCGGAGGAGAGGTGTCATACCGTTTTGCTTATGGATGATTCGTCCGGCAAAAATACAAAAATTTTTCCTCCCTCACAAATAGGAAGGAGGAAAAATATCAGTGAGTTTCAGACAGATGTGTCAAAAAATGTATCAGCCGCGGGGGTGTGCGAGCATGTACTGTGCGATCTGCACGGCGTTGAGTGCGGCACCTTTCTTGATCTGGTCTCCGACCAGCCAGAAGGTGAGTCCGTTGGGGTTGGCAATGTCTTTGCGCAGACGGCCGGCATAGACGGGGTCCTGGCCTGCGGCATCAAGAGGCATAGGATATTTCTTGGCTGCAGGTTCGTCGATAACCACCAGACCTTCAGCCTGTTCAAAGGCTTTGCGGGCCTGCTCGACACTGATGGGCTGCTCGGTCTCAACCCAGACAGCTTCGCTGTGGGCGCGCATCACCGGGACACGGATGCAGGTGGCGCTGACTTCAAGCTCAGGAGCGTGCATGATCTTCTTGGTCTCGTTATACATCTTCATCTCTTCCTTGGTGTAGTCGTTGTCAAGGAACACGTCGATGTGGGGAATGAGGTTGTAGGCAAGCTGATAGGCGAATTTCTCGACGGTCGGCTCTTTGCCTTCGGCGAGTTCGGCATACTGCTTTTCGAGCTCGGCCATAGCCACAGCGCCGGCACCGCTTGCTGCCTGATAGGTGGCGACATGGACGCGCTTGATTGGCGAGATGTCATTGAGTGGCTTGAGAGCCACTACCATGATGGCTGTGGTGCAGTTGGGGTTGGCGATGATGCCGCGAGGTGTGTTGAAGGCATCTTCGCCGTTGACTTCGGGTACTACCAGGGGCACGTCGGCGTCCATGCGGAATGCGCTTGAGTTGTCAATCATGATCGCACCGTGCTTGGTGATGGTCTCGGCGAATTCGCGTGAGACACCGGCTCCGGCCGATACGAATGCGAAATCAACACCCTGGAAGTCATCGTTGTGCTGGAGGAGTTTCACAGTGTGTTTCTCGCCACGGAATTCATAGGTGTTACCCGCACTGCGTTCCGATCCGAAGAGCAGAAGCTCGTCAATCGGGAAGTTCTGTTCGTCAAGGACCCTGAGAAACTCCTGACCTACGGCGCCACTGACGCCAACAATTGCTACTTTCATGCTTTAGAAGATTGTATGAAAAAATAATATGTGACTTGTTGATTTATTTTTCAGTTTATTCCGGATTGCTCTGCCGGTCAGTCTTCATACATGCTGTCGATGACTGATGCGTAGAGGCGGTTGACGGCCGCGCGGCGTATTTTCAGAGTGTTGGTCAGCTCGCCTTTCTCCATCGAGAACTCCTTGGGCAGAAGAGTGAAGCGCTTGACTTTCTCATATGAGGCAAGGCGCTGCTGAAGGATTTCAAGGCGGTTGGTGTAGAGGCTTCTGACTTTCGGATCGGCCACAAGCTGTTCCATAGAGTCATAAGCTATTTTCTCTTTTGCCGCAAAGTCTTTAAGCACCTCGAAATCAGGAACAATGAGAGCGGAGACGAATTTGCGGCGGTCGCCTATGACTGCCACCTGATCAATGTAACGGTCTTCACACAGAAGTGTCTCTATGGCCTGGGGCGCGATATATTTGCCGTTAGAGGTCTTGAAGAGGTCTTTAAGACGGTCGGTGAGGAAGAGGGCGCCGTGATCGTCGATATAGCCGGCATCGCCGGTGCGGAACCAGCCGTCGGCGGTGAATGCCTCGGCTGTTTCCTTGGGTTTGTTGTAGTAACCGCGCATGACCATCGGGCTTTTGACAAGGACTTCGTCGTTTTCACCGATGCGCACATTCACCAGAGGTATGGGGGTGCCGACAGAACCTATCTCCCACCCTGTCTGCGGGAAGCAGCACACGGTGGCTGTGGTTTCAGAAAGTCCGTAGCCTACCACTATATTGATGCCGCAGGCGTGAAAGAATTCAACTACTTTTGTCGAGACTGGAGCTCCGGCCGTAGGGAAGATGTTGCCGTGGTCAATGCCGATGGCTTCACGCAGGAGGCGGAACACACGGGCCTCAAAGAAGCGATAGCGTGTTTCGAGCCACCAGGGAGCCTTACGCCCGATACGGGCGTATTTCAGATTGCGCCGACGGCCCACTCTGAGAGCCTGACGGACCACCATGCGCATGAGCGGATTCATTGATGCGATCTTCTCGTGGACGGCGGTGTAGACTTTCTCCCAGAAGCGGGGCACCGAACACATGCAGGTGGGCCGCACCTGCTGGATAGTGGCCTGGATCTCCTGCGGATTACGGTTGACCGATACCTTGATTCCTTTGGTAAGACAGAAGTAGGTCCAGCCTTTTTCGAAAATGTGACTTAAGGGGAGGAAGGCCATTGAGGTGTCATTTTCGTCAACCATAGTGATGCGCTGCCAATGGGCCTCCATTGCGGCATCGTAGTTGCCGTGGGTGAGGATGGCCCCTTTGGGCTCGCCGGTGGTGCCGGAGGTGTAGACCAGAGTGGCTATGTCATCAGGGACGGCCGCGGCTGCGCGGCTGTCGACCGTGGCCGCTATCTCTTCCGTGGCTGTCTCTCCGAGCTTCATGAAGTCAGTCCAAAGCATCGAGGTGCTGTCATTCGGATCAAGTTCAATTTTTTTCAGCGCCACAATGCGTTTGAGTGACTGACAGAGGGCCTGCGCCTCGCGGGCTATGCGGTATTGGGTCGTGTTGCCGACAAAGAGCAGCTCACAGCGAGCGTCGTTGATTATATAGACGAGCTGTTCGAGCGAACTGGTAGCATAGATCGAGACAGAGACGGCACGGTTGCGGAAACATGCAAAGTCGGTCACCAGATTCTCCGGACGGTTGGCGGAAAAGGTGGCCACGTTATCGGACTCGCGGACTCCGAGTGCGGCAAGCGCAAGGGAGGCAGTGCGCACATCGGCGGCATAGCGTCGCCATGAGATGTCACGCCATCGGTTTTCGTGGTCAGGGGCTGCAAGAGCGGCTTTATCGCCGAAACGTTCTGCCTGACGTTCAGGCAGATCAGTCAGTATATTTGCTTTCAATACGTCAGATGCGGCAATCTTGGATTTCAAATTCATCAGCGCGGATTTTGGAGGCTGCATACACATATATTTATATGCAGCTATTTATGAGGGGGCAAAGTTAGCCACATTTTTTGCGCCACAGGCCTTTGGGATGCAAAAAAGTTTCTTTTTGTTAACATTTCCTCAGAAATTGCACATACTGGTTAACATATCTTAATCCATCTTTGGCTAATCTTCACAAAATAAGGCATATAATGGAGCCGAGCCACATCTGCAATGTGCATCGCATCCATTATATGCCTGTTTATCAGCGCTCGATGGGATTGTCGATCTCGCAGGCATCGATTCCTGTCGAGGGGGTATATTTTTCGGGATAATGGCTTGAGTTCTTGCTCATCACACCTGACTGCTGCACATAACTGTTGTCAGAAAGCGAGAATACACGCAGTATTTTCCGGAATTCTTCAGGAGTGGCCTGAACGAATTTTTCGGGCATCTTTATATAGAGCTTGCTGTCGGGGATGCTGTTGACAAGGCCGTTGAACATCCAGCAGACCTCGCGGTCGGCATCGGCGACTTCAAGCACCACGCCGGGCAGTCCGGTGAATGTCTGTGGTGCTCCCCTGTGGGGCAGATCGGTGGTGAACCATGCGGTCCAACGGCGTCCGCCGCGGTCAAGAGTTGCCTTGCGGCAGTTGTATTCACCGATTTTCTTTTCTTCATCTGTTATCTTCCAGTTGTTCTCGCACCTGGCATCGTCAAGAAGAAATTCTTCGGTGATTATGCGGTAGGTGCGGACCATGCGGCCTGACGAGGGATAGTAGAAATAGAAATTGGGTGTCAGATGATAGGCGAGGCTTCTGTCGCCGCCCTGTCCTTTCGGATTGGCCATGCGCCAGCGGGTCTCCCCTATTCCCTGATAGCTCATGTCAAGAGTCACATCAGGGCTTATGAGCACTACGCGGTCTTCTTCGAAACGGATGTTTTTCTTTTTGTTGCAGAGATAGCGCAGGCGGTAGCGTACGCCGTAGTCGGCTGTATCGGCTCCGGCATAGTAGGCGGCAGCCTCTTCTTTCATTTTGTTGACCATCTCATTGGCCTGCTGCGCTCCGGCATCTGGCTGCTTTTTCTGTTCCTGGGCGTTCACGCCGAGTCCCAGCATGAGGGCGACGGCTGTTGCAAGTAGTTCTTTCTTCATTATCGTGCCGGGGATTAATCTGTGAAACATTCTCTGATCAGAAAGACGGGCACAGTCTGCTTGTATGCCATCTGAAAATTGCGATACTGCTGCGGCTGGGCATAGAGGGAGAATGTGGAGCTGACGAGCGCCACGAGGTTTCCGCAGTCATCGAAAATCGGGCCTCCGCTGGCTCCGACACCATAGTCGGAGGTGATTTCAAGGATATACTTGTCACGGCCAGTACGCTTGTTGGTGCTGCGGGTGCAGTTAGACACCATTCCGTCGGTGAAATGATAGTAGGCTCCGGAGGGGTGCGACAGGCAGTAGACAGTAGTGCCCTGCGGGACATCTGTGCCGATGGAGGCCGGTGTGAGTTTGCGGCCGTTGGTGTCGACCCGGATGATGGCCATGTCGTTTATCGGATCGACATGGAGCACCTGACGGAAGGGATAGATGTTGCCTTCATGGTCCATCAGGAAGCGCATCAGGTCGTTTTTGACTTCATGACCGAGGGCTCCGCTCAGCACCAGATCGGCTACCACATGATAGTTTGTGGCACAGATTCCGTCAGAAGTGAGAGCTACAGCCGAGGCATTGCTGTAGGCCGAGTCAAGAGCATAGGCGTTGTTATGCTCGAAGCGGCAGACCACAAGCGAGCTTGGGCGGCAGAGCTCAAAGACCTCACGGGCCGAAAGCTTGCGCTTACGGGTCGGTGTCAGCACTCGCGACGATGCCACGCGGCCATCGGTCAGTCCGGCTATGACATTGTGGCGCAAGGAGTCTGATCCCTGGCCGGGATGGGTCTTCATGTATTCACGCGCCAGAGCGGTAGCTGCCTCGACTTTGGCAGGATAGTCCTGGAAAAGTGCGTCATGGTCAGCATAAGCCTGTGGTGCCACACCCAAAAGAGCGAGCACCACAGCTATAAGTGACAAAGGCAGAGTAAACAGTTTCTTGTTCATCTGTTCTGTTTGATATGTTCGGGATTCTATTTTGAATTCATTTTGCGACATAATCGTGGTAGATCATGCTCCGGAAGAAGATCAGTCGCCAGACTCCATGCTGTTGAGCGAGCGGCCTACAACCTGGATGGCTACAGCTCCGAGTTCGCCGACGTGGGCACGGAGGAATTTTGAGAGCTGGGGTTTCATTGTGGCGTCCTTTTCATCGAAGAGACGGGGCACGTTGATAGCCAGAATATCTTTGGAACGAGCGCTCAGACGGCTGAAGTTGGATTCGCAGAAGGCAAGATAGTCGGCATCGTTCATCGAGGCGCGGTTTTCCACAAACTCATAGATGACGTGGTTGTCATTGTCTTTGTCAAATCCGAGATCGGCTATCTCTTTTTTGAGCTGGGCGAACTCTTCGGCCTTGTAGCCGCCTTCACGATACATGTAGCCAGAGAAATATGAACTGAGTTTGCGTCCGTAGAGGCTTGCAAGCACGGTGTTGATCTTGCCGGCTGTCTCACCTGTGAATTTGTTTTTGTGAGAGATCATGAAGCGGGCACGGTCATTGTCAAGATCAATGGTATAGACAGTGAAGATGAATTCATTCTCGGCTTTGAGACGGTCAGCTTCCGAGAGCGATGCGAAGTAGTCGTCAATCACCTTGAAACCTTCGTCTTCCTTGCGCTGTTCCATGAGCTGCATGGCGTAGCTGTTGACAACCTTCGGGGTGCGTTCGCCGGCTTCATAGCGGGCGCGGATGCGTTCGGGCGACTGTTCGGGGTCAAGGTTGGCTGTGACTTTCTCAATGAATTTGGGACCGTCCATATAGCCTGAGAACTTGGCCACTTCCTTGCCGTCACCGTCCATCACTACGTAAGTGGGATAAGCTTTCACGCCATACTGCTTGGCAAGCGCGGCTCCTTCTTTTTCGGCATCAAGCTTGAGGGGGATGAATTTGGCGTTCATGAAATCGCCTACCTCCTTCTGTGGGAAGACTTTGTTTGACATCATCTTGCAAGGACCGCACCAAGTGGTGAAGAAGTCAACGAACACGAGTTTATTTTCTTTCTTTGCCGCTGCAAGAGCTTCTTCAAAAGAGACATGACGGAACTCTGTCTGAGCGGGAGCCACCAGGGCTGAAGCGCCTATAAGCAGAGAGGCAATGATAAATTTCTTCATAATTGTTGTTAGTGTAGGTGTTAAGGTTAATCTTGTTTTCTGAATATAAGACGGCCGAGTCTGCGGATCGTTACATCAACCGTCAAAAAAAATCTGTATTTCTGGCAGAGCCATTCCGGAGCCGGGGTCCGGAAAGGATATGAAAAGCCGCGTGAGGGCCTGACATCAGGGTCTTGTCCGCACGCGGCTCTATGATTGACTTCAATCGGATACAGAGCCCTTTAGTTAGGCCATTTCCATTCGATATCCTTGACTTTCAGAGTAGTTTCCCACTGCTGACCATCAAGGAAGCTGAAGCCGGCATTGGCGATATCAGGCACTTCCATCTTGTAGATCATGCCCTTGCCGGTGGCGTCATTATAGGTGGCCAAGAAGTACTCCTTGATCGAGCACTTTGACGAATAATCGGATTCAAGATAGGTGATGTCTCCGTCAAACTCATGGCTGATGCATGTGCCGCGGGTGTAGTCATACTGATAGAGGCGGTTGCCAACCGAGTAGAGCAAGACCAGACGGTTTGAGGAGAACATGTAGTGCGATGCCTTGTCTATATCGACAGCCACAGCCTTATCCACGGCATAGAGCGGTGACTTTGTCGGATAGTAGCGGCGTGTCAGGTAGCTGTAATGGCCTGAGAAATACATAACGTAGTAGTTGTCTGCATCGTTGTCTTTGGCGAGAATATAGACAGGATTATCACCGTTGTAAAGATTCAGGCCGTTTTCACCATAAACCATAGTCCTGTTGTCTTGTCCGATTTCAAGATTCCATGTACCGCCAGGATAGTAATCGGTAATCTTCTCCATATATGTGGAATAAGCGCCCAGCATTCGTGCAAAGCACTGATTGTCGGTGTCATACACCAGCGCATTGAGCAGATTTGAATTGTTAAACGGGATGGTAGGCTGGATAAACGCCTTCGGATAGGGCTTGAAATAGTTATTTGACACGGCGCTGTAACGGTTGATGGCACCTCCATATCCTCCAGAACTTACGTTACAGAACACTACGGCATCATCAAGTATCAGACCTCTGTAAGTTCTGGCACGGTTCTGCGTGGTTCCGTTGATAGCGTTTTTGCTGCCCTGACGAGGAAAGACATCGCGCACCTGCATCGGGGTCTGATGCGGAATTTCAAGCTCGACCAAGCCGGATTCATTGAATTCATCAATATATGATAGGGTCTCGCCAAATGTAAGTCTGTGGGCATAGTGGTCGGAAAGCAGCCAAAGGAACTGGTCATCTTCATTGGCCGAACCATAACCGCTGAAAACCATCTCTCTGGCACCGACAAGTCCTATTGGGTCCGTGATTACGCTTTCGGCATATGCTGTGTCGCGCTCCTGAGGCATGCAGAGCATGTCAAGACGCACTTGGCCAGTCTCCATATCGTCACCGAGCACAAGGAAACCGCGAAGGAAAGGCGAACCGACATTCAAGGTGGTTCTCTGCTGCTTTTCAAGCCCTGTCGTACGGTCTTTGACGGTGAAATAGAGCGAATAGGTTCCGGGCGCTATATCAGCATGCCAGTCAAGATCCTTCTCGTTACTGATCACCACATGTGAAGCATGGGTGTTTATGCAGAAATGCCACTGATATTCGTAGTTGCTCAGATCCGTTCCGGCAAGCGAGCCGGAAAGCACCGGACTGATTTTCACATTGTCCATATAGGCAAGGGGTGCATATGATTCCTCTATGCCCTCGATCTTGATGACGTTGAGATGCTTATAGTTGTAATTGCCCTCGTCTTCTACACAGGCTGTCATCAGTCCGAGCGCCAGAAGGGGATATATATATTTTTTCATTAATCCGATTTTTCTTTGATTCTACAATGTTTAGATCTCAGTCATATTGTCAGGCATTGTGCCGCTTGCCCATGAACAGCCTAAAACCCACATCATGGATCCGTCTTCGTCAATGACCCAGTGCTCGCGCCCCTTTTTGTATTGTTCAAGCAGGTATTTTGACACGTAGTTGGCAACTCGCAGACAGCGGGTAGTCTTCATGACACCATTGGGATCATTATCAAAATCTGAGACAGTCCATCCGAAGATTTCTTCAGAAATTTCCAGAATAAGCTTGTATTTTGTCTCTGAATATATACCGAACTTGTCATCGTTCCAGCCCTGGGGTTTGCGGAGATTACAATTTATAAAAATGTTGTGGATGGCGGGGTCAGCGTTTGTGCTCATAGGCTGAGTTTCCGTATTTTCATCGCGCAGAGGCATGTTCCCAATACCATTCGAACCAAAAGGCAGAGAGAAGTGCTCGCCGGGTATCAGCCGGAGCTGCAGCTGGATTGTTCCTTCCTCAGATCTGGGTGTGCGGTGTGTCATAAGTGATATATGGGTGCTGTTCTGACCTGCAAGAATAACGGCCTCATTAGAAGCAAGTTCATAATCTTCACCTGCCACAGCCGTTGTGCTGTCAGCCACAACTTCGATTCCGAACGGGCGGTCATAGTCGCGGATATGTCCGGCCACCTCTATCTTGATTCTCAACAGGGAATCTCTCTCGTCCATCACTCCGAAAGGTATGTAAGAGTAATTCTTGTGAGCCTGTCTCAGGGAGTCGTAATACGATACTCCATACTGCTGGTCAAAGAAAATGGCATCGACACCGTCATAAAACGCTATTTCATGCTCCTTACAGCTATAGGCGAGCGGAAGGGACACCAGGGCGCATATAAGATATATGATTTTTTTCATGATTTGTTCTGACTGTTTTTTACTTATTGGTTTCAGTTGCACGTTCGTCAAGCTCTTCCTGTGGGATAGGAACAACATAGTTTGTCTTGATCATTGAAGTAGTACCGTCTGCGCTGGTACCGGAGATTATCTGTTCTTCGCCACGGCGCTTGTAGAAGAAGAAGAGCTGTCCTTCTCCAATCACCTCGCGGGCCATCTCGTAGGTCAGAAGCTTGGCTAAATCTGTACTATTTTCATCTGCTTCCTCACACAGACGGTGGTGACGGATGGTGTTAATCAGACGGAATGCCTCTGAGCGGTCATTAGTACACTCGGCTGCAATCAGATAGACCTCGCTCAGACGCATGAGCGGCATCATGTAGCGATAGGTTTCACTTCCGTCAAGTACAGCGTCTTTTGTAAAGGATTCATATTTTGTCAGAGCCAGGGTGCTTTTGGCTTCTTCGCCATTTGACTCGGCTTCTTCAATTTCCGACTGGAGCGGCTCGACGAGTTTCCACATTTTCACACGGAGGTCATTGTCATCGTCATAGAACGTGCCGACCTTTGATTCATCTCCGGTAAGAGAGTTGCCGAAGAATGTCAGACGGCTTGAAAGAGCGCGAAGAGCAGAGCTGAAATATAAGCTTTGAATTTCAGAACGCTTGGTGTTGTAAAGCGAGAAGATAACTTCGGTCGAGAATAGGCAGTCCGGCTTTCCGGCTGCTTCTACCTGCTCTTTTGTAGCCCAGGGGAAAATCACAAGCTTGTCTGTTGTGACCTTGTCAAGAATTTCTTCAGTGGCGATACGGTAGGCTGTGGCCTTGTCACC
The DNA here is from genome assembly GCF_003024805.1 of Duncaniella muris. Taxonomy (GTDB): domain Bacteria; phylum Bacteroidota; class Bacteroidia; order Bacteroidales; family Muribaculaceae; genus Duncaniella; species Duncaniella muris. Next base: position 61,733 of record NZ_PUEC01000011.1, on the reverse strand, counting down.
CATCCAGAGATATGCGCGGGCCTGCAGAAGTTTGACAGCATAGTAGTTCATGCGCAACTGACGGAAAGAATAGTCATAGGCATAGACACCATTGTCTTCTGTAACTTCGTTGCGCACACCGTCAGTGATGACCGGGTCATACTGACTCAGGAGTGTCTCGGCCTCGGCAAGATCTGCCAGAATCTTTTCCATGACTTCATTGGCAGGAAGCAAGGGCTGGATTTCACGCGATGATGAATTCTGATAAGGGATAGTCCGCATGGTCGGGTTTTCGGTGTAGATCGGACCGAACAGACGCAGAAGATCAAAGTGGAAGAAGGCACGAAGGGCCAGTGATTCTCCTCGGATTATGCCCAGCTGCGATTCAGTCAGCGGATTAGAGCCAGCGGTGTGCTCGATAACCACGTTGAGATTGGCGAGCAGCGTGTACATGTTGGCCCATATTGTGGCAAATGTTTTTTCAAGTTCCACATCGCTGTAGGCATATGTGGCATAGAGCTTCAGCGAGTGGTTTTTGTTTTCGGTCACATTGTAATATTGGGCCATCACGTCAATCGGGCCAGTCATGAGATTGCGTGAATAGACATCGTTCATGCTGAGATAGACACCGTTGAGAGCCGTCATATAACCACGGTAATCGGAAAACAGGGTGTTCTCCATGACCTTGTCTTCCATCTTCACTTCAAGCCAGTCGGCACATGAGGTGACACTGACGGCAAGAAGCGAGGCGGCGAGTATTGATTTTACTTTATTTATAGTTTTCATAATAATGTCTGCTTTTTCAAGGGTTTAGAAGCTCAGGCCGAGCGAGATCGAGAATGAGCGCTGGAATGGATAGCTGAGGCCTCGTTCCTGCTTGATATTCGAGAGGCGGAATATGTCGTTCATATAAGCGCGGATGTCAAGTGACGATGCCCCGATAGTGCGGAGGAAAGGCATTGTTGTGGTGCGATAGCCAAAATTTATAGACGCGCAGCTGAGAGTGTGCTCTGTAGCCACGAAACGGCTGCTCTTATAGGTGGTCGATGTATCGTCGATTCGCTTGTATTTTGCGATATCTCCGGGCTTTTTCCAGCGGTCTGTCAGAGCGCGGAGGTCCTGGTTGTATCTGAGAGCCGATTTGGAAATGTTCTCTACTTTCTCCATCAGAGTGCTCAGGAAGATTTCAGCTCCGGAGCGGAAGGAGAATGTGGTTCCGAACGAGAATCCCTTATAGAGGAACGAGGTGCTGAGCGCACCCGTGAAATCAGGGTTCGTATCTCCGTAAAGAACCTCGTCTTCAGAATTCCATTCGTAAGTATAGGTGCCGTCCTTGCGGATGAAAATTTCGTTACCGGTAGCAGGGTCGATGCCGGCCGAACGGACAATGTAGAGTCCGGATATGCTCGCACCATCATACATGCGTTCGAGGCTCGAACTTCCTCGTCCTGATTCATTATACTGGTCAAGCTGGTTGCCGATCTTGTAATACTTGGTTGTATTGTGGTTGATGTTACCGTTGAAATACCAGTTGAGGTCAGGAGTACGGAATACATAGAAGGTGGCGTTAAGGCTTATCGAGCGATTATCTGTGCCACCGATATTCATCGGAGCGGACGATGCACCGGTCGAGTGCGGCAGAGAGATGCGCACCAGTAGCGGATCGGTGATACGAGCCTGGTAAGAGGTGCTGAGCATAAGTTTCTGCTGGAACATATTAGCGCTGAGACCCACGTTATAGGTATTGGTCTTCTGCCATTTCAGACCGTTGTTGCCCCACTGGCTTACAAGTGCTGCCAGGCCGAAGGGGTTGGTGTAGTCATTAAAGTAATCATAGATACTTGACGCGAGCTTGGCATCATAGTTCTGGTTGCCAGGATTACCGTAAGAGGCATTGAGTTTCAGGTAGGAGATATATTTGTTGGGCTTGAACCATTTTTCGTTGTGTACGTTCCAGCCCACACCGATTGACCAGGTGTTGGTGAAGGGATCGTCGATACCGAACTGAGAGGCACCGCTGCGCGAGAGGTTGATGTCCATGAGGTAGCGCATGTCCCAGGCGTAGTTAAGGTTGGCGTAATAGCTGACGTTGCGGCTGTGGGTGTCAGTCGAACTTGGCCTGCCGCCTTCGGGATAGCCTACGGAGAAGTTCGGGTTGGAGAACTGGTCGTTGAGATAACCCTGCACACCATAAGAATGGCCTTTGGTATGGTTGTCGGATATCTGCATACCGGCCACCACGTTCAGGGTGTTGACGCCCCAGTATCCGCCGTAGGTGGCATTGAGGCGGCCGCTATAACGAGTGTTTGTCTGGTTGGTGTTGTTATACGAACCGCGCTTTCTGGGTTCCAGTCCGTCCTGAGAAGTTTCATTGGGCGAAACGTATGTCTCGTTGGTTGTCTTCGAAGTCGAATACTGGAGGTTACCGCGCAGACGCAGCTGACGGGTGGCGCGCCATTCAAACTGGAAGTTGTCAGTGATCGACATTATGTCACCCTTGCGATAGCTTCCCTGACGGAAATCCCAGAGCGGGTTCCAGATAGTCTCCCCACCTACGCTGGTGTCTTTATAGACGTATTTCGGAACCTGCCCGTCTTCTGTATATTTTTCATAGAAGGGGTTCATCTTCGCAAAAGCTGAGAATGCCACTGTTTCCTGGCTTGAGCCTGTATGCGAGATGGTGGTCTGGTTGGTGAAGTTGAAGTTGTCTACACGGTAGGAAAGAGTGATGTTGCCGTTGATCACATCGCGGTCTGAATTCTTCATGACACCCTGAGTCTTGTTGTAGGCCAGACCGGCTCCATAGCGGAATGCCTGGTCACCACCTTCTATATATACGTTATGGCTCTGGGTGTAGGCGGTACGCAGAGGCTCGTTCATCCAGTAGGTGTCATAGCCTTCCTTGACGAGGCGCAGGCGTTCAAGGTAGAGCTCGCGCTGTGGCTCAGCGATAGGAATGCCGTTTTCGTCAAGTCCGACAGTCGGGCCGCTAATTGGGGTATAGTTGTAAACACCTGAGAGACGTTCGAACTCAAGCTTCTGGGCTGCGTTCATGAGGTTGTAGTCGCTAAGGTCGGCCCATGCCACCTGAATAGATCCGTTATAAGTCAGACGCAGGCGGCCGGCGGTTGGCTTCTTGGTTTCGACCACAATCACACCGTTGGCGGCCTTCGAGCCGTAGATGGCTGTAGCGGAGGCATCCTTAAGTACAGATATGCTTTCCACACGGTCCATGTTGAGGTCACTGATTGTCTGAAGAGTTGTTTCGAAACCGTCAAGAATAAATAGAGGCTGGTTGGGGTCAGCTTCATATTCCTGGCTCAGAGCCTGGACATTCATCTTACCGTTGATCGAAATGTCAGCCAGAGCATTGGGGTCTGAGCCGAAATCGACATTCTCGGCAAGAACCACAGAGGGGTCGAGAAGAGCAAGGCTCTTCAGCACTCCCTGGGGAGCTATCTGCTTGAGATCTTCTGAATTAAAAGTAGAGACCGTACCGGTAAAGCTTTCGATATTACGGGTATAGATACCGTTCACCACAACTTCCTGCATTGTTGCGGCATCTGTTTCAAGTCTCACTGTGACGGATTTGCCAGCCTGAACGCGCACTTCCTGCGGCTTCATGCCGATATAAGTGAAGCGGAGTGTACAGGTGGTCTTATCCTTAAGACCGATGGTAAATTCGCCATCAGCATTTGTGGCGGCACCACTGCCCTTTTTGCCTACGACCATTACAGTCACGCCTGGGAGCGGCTCGTCTTCATCGTCGATCACGACGCCTCGGAAGTAGTTAAGTTTTTCACCTGCATCCGGCTTCCTTCCCTGAGCCACTGAGGTTTCCACCCCAAACAACAGGAAAACAAGACACAGAGCAAGAAGCTTGACTCCGTTAATTCTCATACTTTCGATAAGGTTAAATTTACTTGATTGGTTTATTTTTCATGTGTAGGTATGCCCAATAGGACAAACAGCGACATTGCAAATATAGGTAATGAATTTAGATTAAACAAACTTTTGCTTAAAAAAAGCTACCAAATCATACTAAATCTGAATGTCCAGAAGATCTTTATCGACAAAATGACAGCGGTTAACACTCTTTTAACACAAAAGAGTTAAAATTAACATTATCTCAACCATTCCGGCAAACACAAAGACACCTGGGCTGGTCCGGAATTCGCCGGCTCTCTCCCTGCCGGCATATTAAAGAAATTTTTCATCAATTTATAGCCAAGGGTCGAAATCTTTTCCGTATATTTGCAAAGGATAAATTTCCAACAGCCAATTTTTATCATTCAATTCTATAAATTTCCAAAAATCAATTTCTTATGTCAAAGGTTACAGTTGTAGGCGCCGGTAATGTGGGCGCTACTTGTGCTGACGTGCTCGTAAAGCAGGGCATTGCTGACGAAGTGGTTCTTCTCGACATCAAAGAAGGTGTTGCTGAAGGAAAGGCTATGGACATCATGCAGACCGCCAACATTCTCAACATCAACACCCGCCTGGTAGGTGTCACCAACGATTATGAAATGACTGCCGGTTCTGATGTTGTTGTCATCACCTCCGGTATTCCCCGCAAGCCCGGCATGACCCGCGAAGAACTCATCGGCGTAAACGCAGGCATTGTGAAGTCTGTTACCGATCAGCTCCTCAAGCACTCTCCCAACGCTATCATTGTCTGCATCTCGAACCCGATGGACACCATGACCTACCTCATCCACAAGGTGAGCGGTCTGCCCAAAAACCGCATCATCGGCATGGGCGGTGCTCTTGACAGTGCACGCTTCAAATATTATCTCTCTCTCGGCCTCAACGCCAATCCCAACGAAATCGAAGGCATCGTGATCGGCGGCCACGGCGACACCACAATGATCCCCCTCGTGCGCTATGCCGCTTACCGCGGTGTTCCCGCCACCAACTACCTCCCCGCAGAGCAGCTCGCCAAGATCGCTGCTGACACTATGGTGGGCGGTGCCACTCTCACCAAGCTCCTCGGAACATCTGCATGGTATGCTCCCGGTGCGGCTGGAGCACAGGTTGTCAAGGCCGTTCTCCACAACGAAAAGAAACTCATCAGCTGCTCAGCCCTTCTCGACGGCGAATACGGTGAAAAAGACCTCTGCATCGGTGTTCCCTGTATCCTCGGCAAGGACGGCATCGAAAAAATCGTTGAATTTGACCTCAACGATGAAGAAAAAGACCTCTTCCACAAAAGTGCGGAAGCTGTCCACAAGACAAACGCCGCTCTCGCCGGTGCTCTCTGATAGATTTTCCGGATGGTCTGTGGCCGCTTGAGGCCGCATGACCGGTTCAGAATAAACCGACAGCCCGCACTTCTCTGCCCGCAGGAGCCTCAGCTCTCTGCCGAGCCGCTGAAGTGCGGGCTTTTTATAAACAATTCAAAACAAATGCCACCAGGGCAACCAATCAAACTCTATTGACTATGACATTCAGGCACCTCACTCTCTCCGTCTCTCTCTGCCTTTGCCTCTGCCTTGCAGCCTGCGGGAACAGAGAAAAGTCTTCAGCTTCTCAGTCCGAAGCGACCACCACTGCAGCACCTGCCAAGGATGCTCCGCTTACCGCCATCACTCCCCACGAAACCCTCCCTACCATCATCGACTTCAACGCTGTCTGGTGTGGTCCATGCCAGCGCTTCGCACCCATTTTTGAAGAAGTAGCCAAGGAATATCATGGCAAAGCCATATTCATGTCAGTCGATGTCGACAAATCGTCCGAACTCGCCCGCATGTTTGAGGTCAGCTCCATCCCTCAGCTGACCGTACTGATGCCTGACGGCACGGTCAAATCGGCTGTCGGGTTCATGGAGAAAAGCCAGTTTATAGACTTCATCACCCCTTACCTACCGAAATAACAGGAGTTGTCCCATAGCCGGGTAGCTACGCCTGACGCACGCATGCCCGGAGCCTGACCCGGCAACCTCCATACATATATTATTATAATTCCGGCCCACAGACGCAGACCATTTTCTGCGACCTGCGGACCGGAATAATGTTTTGCAGCCAACTGTTCTGTCTGAACTCCCTACAGATCAATCTGCTTATATGCTACACGCTGACGGCGCCAGGTGTAGACGCAATGCACCTTACCGTCACGGCCCTGGATGATGGCCGGATAGGAATACTGGCTGACCGGCGAATTTTCAAGCGTCAGTTCATGACGCCATGTCTCACCATCGTCACTAACAGCTATGCACAGCGGAGTCCGTCGGCACCGGGTGCTATTCCGGCAAGATGCTCGAAACACCACGGCAGCAGATCGCCGAGCAGCATCACATGATTGCCGCTGTTCATCGACGGCGCGGCCTTGTCGCCGTTCCAGAGTTCCCAGATGGTAGTCGCCCCGTTTTCAGTCATATATCCCCATGACGGATAGCTTTTATTCGTGGCTATCAGATAGGCCACATCAGCAAATCCGTTGTCAGACAATCCCCTCAGCAGCCATGAGATACCTATCACGCCACATGGCACATGGCCATTGTTGCGGGTGATGACATTTGCCACTACCTGCCTGGCCACTTCCCCGCGCAGAGAGTCAGGCACGATGCCGAATGCCATAGGGAGCAGATTGGCGGTAGCAGTGTTGTTGCCATAGTAGACGCTGTCAGGGTAAAGCGGATGGCCGGGCACCGGCGATGTTCCGCGGTGGCATGTCAGGAAGCGGCCGTTAAAGGCCTCCACAGACTTTGAACGCAGTGCATCCCACTCGGCGGCATCTGCTTCACGCCCCTGGTGAAGGGCAAAATCTTTCGCTCAGATTTTAACTATTGTTATGAAACACCCTCTTACTGAAAATCCGCGAGATTTTCACACCGCCAGTCAGCAAACAACCATTCTCAGCATGAGAGCACGGAAGGTAACCTGCTTCCGGCTATCCCCCCACCCCACATTCTAATCGCCGAGGAGTTCTTCAAGATAATCATAAAAATCCTCTCCCTCGCCCCTGAAAGAGCGCAGAACCACTCCGTCAGGATCAATGACAACCTTGGTAGGATAGGCTTTCACATTATATGCGGCTTCGACAGTGCGGTCATCGCTGATCACCTGTGTCCAGGGCATACGGTTCTTTTTCAAGGCGCTTCGCCAGCCTTCTTCCGTGTCAGAGCAGGCTATGCTGACTATATTGAGACGGTCGGCATAGCGTTCATGACACTTTTTCATTCTCGGAATACCTCGGATGCACCATATGCACCACGATCCCCAGAAGTCAATCACGGTATATTTCCCTATCAGCGAATCTGACGAGAAGGTACCACCCTCCGGCTTGCGCAGTCTGAAAGGAGGCATCTGCCGTCCCTGCGCAAGCAGTGCCGCAGGACGGGTTTTGGCGGCCATTCTCTGAAGTGACATCAGCTGCATCACCTTAAGATCCTGCGCGATCTTGCGCCCGAACCGGCCGTCACGGACTTCCGGCTTCAGGTTCTCAATGGCCGCTATCCCCCATCTGTCATCAAGCTGCACAAGACTATAGGCTGCCTCACTTTCAGGATGAGACATGACATAAGCCTCGCGCACAGCCCGGTAACGGTCATTGATCTGCTGTTCGGATTTCTGGCGCCCGCGCAAGAGCGCCACTCTGTCACCCCCGGAGGCAAGCCCGTCATTATATTCCATGACGGCAGCCGCGAGCTCCTCCTGAAAAGGACGCACAAATTCCCTGACCTTGGCCAGATCTTCGTAATATTCACTCCCGCCCACCTTTACTTTATAAAGCTCCTGCTCACGGCGAAGATCTCCCCTTAAAACAAGAGTCTCGTCAGGCACAAAAAATATTGAAAATCCTTTGTTGTCCTTCTCCGGCACAGACTTAAGCCTTATCCGGGCAAGCCAGGCATTTTTCAGAGATGCCGAAAACTCAAAATAACCATCCCTGACCGGCACGCGCTTACGCACCATCTTCCTGTCAGGTTCAAAAGAGATGTATTCGATCAGCAGCACGTCCTTGTCCACTCCATCCAACCGGCCGGACATGACAAAATTATCCTTTCCCCACCCCCTGACAGCCGTCAGCAGCAGAGCGGCGACCACAATTATAATGCGGACCATGCGTCCGACAGTCAGTGTAAAAACTTTATCCATCGTCAGTCGGTCTTCTGTTAGCTTTCTGCAAAAATAATTATTTCCTGCATCCGGGCCAAATCCCAACGGCCATGCCGGTATAACGGATTGTTTAATACCAAGCTATAAAAAACAGTCACGGCCTGCCGGGACCGGCGGGCCGTGACCTTATCAAGTCATTGCTTTCGCGTGAAAGCAAGAGTTATGGTTTTTAGAGCTGGGGGCCAGCAGCAACGAGAGCCTTGCCTGCTTCGTGGCCTTCGAACTTTTTGAAGTTGTTGATGAACATTTCAGCGAGTTTGTCAGCCTTCTTGGTCCATTCTGCGGGATCGGTGTAGGTGTCGCGCGGATCAAGGATCTTGGGATCAACACCGGGGAGTTCGGTAGGAATGGTGAAGTCGAAGATGGGGAGCTGCTTGGTGGGAGCCTTGAGGATAGAACCGTCGAGGATAGCGTCGATGATACCACGGGTGTCGCGGATAGAGATACGCTTGCCAGTACCGTTCCAGCCGGTGTTCACGAGATATGCCTTTGCGCCGCTCTGTTCCATACGCTTAACGAGTTCTTCAGCGTATTTGGTGGGGTGGAGCGAAAGGAAGGCTGCGCCGAAGCATGCAGAGAAAGTGGGAGTAGGCTCAGTGATGCCACGTTCTGTACCGGCGAGCTTGCTGGTGAAGCCTGAGAGGAAGTAGTACTTGGTCTGTTCCGGAGTCAGGATAGAAACGGGAGGAAGCACACCGAATGCGTCAGCCGACAGGAAGATGACGTTCTTTGCGGCAGGACCGCGAGAAGGAACGATGATGTTCTTGATGTGGTTGATGGGGTAGCTTACGCGGGTGTTCTCGGTAACGCTCTTGTCAGTGAAGTCGATCTTGCCGTTAGCGTCAACAGTAACGTTTTCGAGAAGAGCGTCGCGAGTGATAGCGTTGTAGATATCGGGTTCGCTTTCCTTGTCGAGGTTGATGACCTTGGCGTAGCAGCCGCCTTCGTAGTTGAAGACACCGTTGTCGTCCCAGCCGTGTTCGTCGTCACCGATGAGCAGACGCTTCGGATCGGTTGAAAGGGTGGTCTTGCCTGTGCCTGAGAGGCCGAAGAAGATAGCGGTGTTTTCGCCCTGCTTGTCGGTGTTGGCCGAGCAGTGCATTGAAGCGATGCCGCGGAGAGGGTTGTAGTAGTTCATGAGTGAGAACATACCCTTCTTCATCTCGCCGCCATACCAGGTGTTGATGATGAGCTGCATGCGTTCGGTGAGGTTGAAGGCAACGCAGGTTTCAGAGTTGATGCCGAGTTCTTTCCAGTTTTCTACCTTAGCCTTTGATGCGTTGAGAACAACGAAGTCGGGCTTGAAGTTCTTGAGTTCTTCTTCGGTGGGACGGATGAACATGTTGGTCACGAAGTGAGCCTGCCATGCCACTTCCATTACGAAGCGTACAGAAAGACGAGTGTCGGGGTTGGTTCCGCAGAATGCGTCTACAACATAGAGAGGCTTGTCTGAAAGTTCCTTGTCGGCGATTGCCTTGAGGGCTTTCCAGGCTTCGGGAGTGATGGGCTTGTTGTCATTCTTATACTCTTCAGAAGTCCACCAGATTGAGTTTGCGCTGGTTTCGTCCTTCACGAAGAATTTGTCCTTGGGCGAACGGCCGGTGTAGATACCTGTCATCACATTGACAGCACCGAGTTCAGTTTCCTGACCTTTTTCGTAGCCGGTGAGCTCAGGGTTGGTTTCGTCGATGAAAAGCTGATCGTAGCTGGGGTTGTGGATCACCTTCGCACCGGTGATGCCGTACTGGGATAAATCAATTGTACTCATTGTCGTTAAAGTAGAGTGTTTGATATGAAATTGATAATTATTGTTCCTAAAATTGATAATCTTTTAACCTTGAGGAAGGTCCTTTTTATCCGCTTGCAAAGTTACTTACTTTTTTCGGTATAGAGCCGGCAAATTAAAGAAATTTTTCTCTATTAATAATTTTTAATTAAATTGCTGCTTTCAAGGTCTGACAGATAGTCGTTACGCTCTTGCACGCTGTCCATAAGACACAACCTGCGACACCTATGATTGGTTCAGTTATGCACTGGCCCACAAAGCCTTTTTGTTGTTTTTTAACAATTCGCAACCCCTTCTTTTTCCACGGCTCCCTCCTTACCGCTGAGCATACCGCATGCAGCCTCGATGTCCTCGCCGCGCGATGTGCGGATGGTGGCGGTCACGCCGAGCTCATTGAGACGGTCACGGAAACGCTCCATTGTTTCCGTGTCTGCCGTGACATGGTCGAAACCCGGAATAGCATGGAAGCGGATCAGGTTGACACGGCAGTCCACCCCTTTGAGCAAACGCGCCAGCGCATCAGCATGGCGAAGATCGTCGTTCACCCCCCGCCACATTATATATTCGGCCGAAAGCCTGCGCTGATGGGCAAAGTCGTAATTCTTCATCACACCCATCACTCCCGCCACCGGGAAAGCCTTCTCAACCGGCATCAGATCTTCGCGTTCCTGCTTGAACGGCGAGTGGACACTGATGGCCACATGCACCTTGGTCTCGTCAAGCAGCCGGCGCAGACCGTCAAGCTTTCCGATGCTCGACACTGTGATGCGCTTCGGACTCCAGGCCAATCCCCAAGGCGCGGTAAGCACCTCCACCGCTTTCAGAACCTCTTCTATATTGTCCATAGGCTCCCCCATCCCCATGAATACTATGTTTGTAAGCGTCCGGCTCTCCGGAATAGCCATCACCTGATTGATGATGCCTGCAGCCGTGAGATTGCCGTGGAAACCCTGGCGCCCCGTCATGCAGAAGCGGCAGCCCATACGACACCCGGCCTGCGATGACACACACAGAGTGGCCCTCTCGCGGTCGGGAATATAGACTGCCTCAACATCGCGCCCACCGGCACCCCCGTCAAGAAAATCAAAGCCCTCCCCGCGTGTAGCGAAAAGATACTTCACTGTACCGTCGGTCGACCGAGCCTCGGCTATCGGTGCCTGCAGCCCCACACAATAATGCTCTTCAAGCCACTCACGCGAAGCCTTAGGCAGTTCGGTCATCTCGGAAACAGACTGCGAGCGGTTCACATAAAGCCTCCGCGCAATCTGCTTTGCGGCAAAACGGCGGAGTCCGGCCTCAGCGGCCACAGATTCAAGTTCACCAAGAGTCATGCCGATCAACGGCTTGCGGACCATATTCTGCTTTTCCATAAATTCAGAGCATATAAGCAACTCTTTCGAGTTAAAAATTAAACGATAAAAACGTGTTTCCTTCTTGAAAAAACGAGCCGCCTCATCCGGGAAGCGTCATGGAATTGCGCTCAGACACACCATTCCGAGCATTCGAAGCAAGCAGAGACAGCCATTTCAAGGTTGCTTAAGAAGCATTTCGATGCAAAATTACAAAAAAATCCGCCAAAATTTTGCTAAACTCAAAAATACTCCCTATCTTTGCTCCCGCAAAAGTGAAAGGGGTATTAGCTCATCTGGCTAGAGCGCGACACTGGCAGTGTCGAGGTGAGCGGTTCGAGTCCGCTATACTCCACCAAAGCGAATCGAGAATATCGGTTCGCTTTTTTGTTATATCATTATAAATGATTATATTTGACTTTGAATTGAAGGAGCATAGCGAGCTATGTGACTGAGATGAAGAGCCATAGCCGCTTAAAACTTTCGGAGGCGATTGTATTGTCTTTTTGGAAATAGGATATTCCATTTGTAAAAAATTTTATGTTACCTGAGCCTTGGTGTCTCTTTTGCTAAATTGTTGAAGCTCGTCAGTCGCATAGCTCGCTATGCTTCTTCCTCCCTTCCAACAATTTATCTAAAAGATACACCACTCAGATTTTAACTCTTGTTATAAAATACCCTCTAAAAAAAATCAAATAGCGTCAATTTTGCAAAATTGACGCTATTTGATGCTATCCGGTTAAAATGTTCTTGCCCTTGCAGATGGAGAGACTGGCTGTGATCAGATGCTGATGCAGGCGCGAGAATTCTGCATCAGAAGCAGCTGCTGCCGTCGAAGCAGTGGGTGCAGAGCTGACACTTGGGCAATCCGATGGATTTGACAAGGGTTTCGATCGGGTTGAATTTCAGTGATGTCAGTCCGAAACGGTCGCGGATGATGGAGACCATCTTCTCATATTCCGGAGAGCCGGTAGTGGCATATTTGTCAAGATTTGCGTCAGGATCTCCTTCGAGTTCCTGGATCACGCGGCGTGTGATCAGCTCAAGGTCACTCTTTGACGCCGAGAAGCCTACGAAGGGACAGCTGTAGACCAGCGGCGGGCAGGCGATTCGGATGTGTACTTCTTTCGCTCCGTAGTCATAGAGGATCTTGACGTTGTCGCGCAGCTGAGTACCGCGCACAATTGAATCATCGCAAAGCAACACCCGCTTGCCTTCGAGCATGGCACGGTTGGGGATGAGTTTCATTTTGGCTACAAGATCGCGCAGTTCCTGACGGCTAGGGGTGAAACTGCGGGGCCAGGTGGGAGTATATTTGGATATTGCGCGTTTGTAGGGCACTCCCTTTCCGTCAGCATAACCGAGAGCCATTCCGACACCGGAATCGGGGATTCCGCATGCGCAGTCAACCTCCGAGTCATCGGTCTGTCCCATTTCATAGCCCGACTGATAGCGCATGTCTTCGACGTTGCGGCCCTCGTAGCTTGATGTCGGGAAGCCATAGTAGACCCATAGGAAAGAGCATATCTGCATGCGCTCGTTGGGCTTGCGCATCTGCTCAACACCGTCGGCGGTCAGGCGCACGATCTCACCGGGACCGAGATAGCGGTCAATATCGAAGTCGAGATTCGGAAAACTGCTCGACTCGCTGGTAGCGGCAAATGCGCCATCTTTACGGCCGATGACGATCGGAGTGCGGCCCCACTTGTCGCGGGCAGCGATGATGGCTCCGTCATCAGTCAGGAGAAGCATCGAGCATGAGCCCTTGATCTTGTTGAAAACGTTTTCAATACCTTCGGTAAAGTTCCTGCCCTGAATGATAAGCAGAGCTATCAGCTCGGTCTGGTTAGTATTGCCGGAGCTAAGTTCGCCGAAGTGCATATTGCCTTCAAGCAACTCTTTTTCGAGTTCTTTGATGTTGGAGATCTTGGCGACTGTCACTATCGCAAACTTGCCGAGATGTGAATTGATCACTATCGGCTGCGGGTCGGTATCGCTTATGACCCCGATGCCTGCGTTGCCACGGAATTTTCCGAGATCAGATTCGAACTTGGTCCGGAAATAGGTATTTTCCAGATTGTGAATTGACCGGCTGAACTGCCCGTCGGCAGCATCGAAAGTAGCCATACCGGCACGGCGTGTACCCAGATGCGAATTATAGTCCGTACCGTAGAAAAGATCGGTCACGCAGCTTTGTCTGCCTACCGTTCCAAAGAAACCACTCATGGTGTTACAGAGTTTGGCTAAAAATTAAGAACTGTGATAATTATTCTAGCGCAAAGGTACGCATTTTTTCTCAGAGAAACATTATATTTGCATAGTTCAAATCCGGATTCTCATTCCGGCTATGTCAAAGATATTTCACAAACATCTCATGGTATCTCCCCTGTGAGTCATCTCTGGCCGGATATGCCTTTTACCACATGGCTGATCTCAAATTATACGACATCATTGACCTGGAACCGCTGCGCCGTTACATACTGACCAACGGCGAACGCCGCAGCTACCGCCGGCGGCAACACTTCTGCACCCTCAGCCGGCCAGCGCAGGAAATAGGTCTGGTAATTTCCGGCGGATTCGCATTCTCGCGCCCTGACTACAAAGGAGACCGCCAGATACTCTCGCTTGCTTTCACAGATGAAATAATCGGAGCCTACATAACTCCTGATTTTTCACGCCGCTCAGGCTTTGACATCACCGCCATGTGCGATTCTGAAGCAGCGGTGGTCAGCCTTGATGCCATGACTGACTATATCGACCGCGAGCTTCCGGGCTTCCGCCTGCAGTTCACCACAGCCATAGCCACGAGTTTCATGTTGCGCGGCATAGCCTACCGCTGCGAATCTCCCGAATCGCGCTACCTTGAACTGCTCAGACGCCTGCCTCATATCAACGGACAGATGTCAAATACCGCCATCGCATCCTATCTCGGGATAGCCCGCGAGACATTTGTGAGAATGCGCTCCAGACTGAATGCCCAAATAAGAGATTCTGACCAAAACGATGACACAGATCAGAGTTTCTGATCAATTATTCTTCTGCAGGTGTGATTTAAGTCACACTTTTTTTATTTTCTGATGGCTAACTTTGCAGTAGACATCTTCCAGACTTTCTGCAAATAACCAATCAGAGACTCTCCGCTATGCTGAAAAAACTGCTTCCCATCGCCTTACTGCTGACATGCCACACCTTTGCGACACATGCAGCCAAACCCGACGAGAATGTGGTCATTACCTCCGGCATCGAGGAATACCGCTTCGTGCAGGGCAAAAACGGACCTGAGATAAAACACTCCACAACCCTGGAATATCAGGCCACACGACGCTCCGAGCGCATCAGGCCTCACATATTCCACAGCAACATCATCTCCCTCGACAAAGCTTCCGGAGGAAAAGCGCAATACCGCAACGCCAACTCTCCGACCGTATTTCATGATGACAGCAAAGTCTGCTATTTCGACATTCTGCTGGACCGCAAGGACCGCAAGGCCAAAGTGCAGTTCCGGCGCACATTCACTGACGGCGCCCACTTCACCGGAGTGTTTCCCTCCGAGGAATATCCGGTGCGCTCGAAGCAGATCGTTTTCCATATACCTGCATCGCTGCCTGCCATAGAACTCGTCGACCGTCACTTCCCGGCATCAGGAATCACACGCGATGACCGGACCGCACCGGACGGATCACGGACAATCACCTATAACGTCAGCTCTCTCCCTGAAATACCTGATGACACACACCAGCCCTCCGCCCTGTCTGCACTGCCCCACATAATGGTCAGAGGCTACTTCCCTGACTGCGACTCGCTCTACCGCTACCACCGCCCCATGCTCGATGTCGACACCGTGATAGCCGGAGCCAGCGCGACAGTAGCCGGTCTGACAGACGGAGCCAAAGACCGCCTCGAAGCCATAGGCCGGATCTACCGCCATGTGCAGCAAAACATCCGCTATGTGGCATTCGAAGCCGGAGAGGCCGCCTATCGGCCGGACACCCCCGCCGAAGTGATGCGCAAGCGCTACGGCGACTGCAAAGGCATGTCGCTGCTGCTTGCCACCCTTCTCAACCGCGCAGGCATCGAGGCCAGCATAGCCGCCGTGGGCACCGATGTCATACCTTTCCGCATAGCCGAAGCGCCCTCGCTTGCAGCCACAAACCACATGATCTGCATTGTCCCCGACGGCGATTCATGGCTCTTCCTCGACCCGACCCACGAACAGATCTCGGCCCGCCACATCCCGGAATGGATTCGCGGCAAAGACGCCATGATGTTTACTTCTGAGGGCTACCGTATGATAGAAATCCCCTCGACATCACCCGTAGCATCTGCCGATATACTGAATTACAACTACAGGCTGACCCCCGACGGGCTCTCAGGCATAGCCTACAGACACTACTCCGAGGACATGGCCGAACACTTCATCAAGAGCTATGCCGAAGTCCCCGGACAGCACCTCAACGAACTGCTTGCCAAAGCCCTTGTCCCCACACAGAGGGCCGCGGTTCCGGCTGACAGTATCATATACAAAAAGGATACTCCGGGCGAAATCACCTTCTGGGCACCGATACTCAACACTGCGGCGCTCACAGAGGCCGACAACACAATCTATATCGACATGAACACCTCCGGCGATCCTCTGACATCACGCATCGACACCGACGAGCGCCGCAGCGACTACCAGTTTCCCATGACAGGACTGATCAAAAGGCGCACCACAGTCATGATCCCTGAGAATGTCGATGTCACACTCCCCGACAACTACCGCCACGAAGGTCCAATTGCCGACTTCAGCTGCATTTTCAGCCGCGAAGGGCAGAAAATAAACATGACCAAGACCCTCCTGCTGCACACCGCCCGCCTCCCGCTTCAGGAGATCCCGGACTGGAACAAGGCTGTCAGCACCTGGAACGAAGCCTGCAACCAGCAGATCGAGATAAGACTCAGAAACTGATCACCACTGACCGACATATATCATCACATTGCCAATCCGAACCGATATGAAAAAAGTAATTCTCACCACAGTCGCTCTGATAAGCGCCCTACTCTCCTACGCAGACAGCAAGGAGGATTACCGCCGGTTTACCGACACGATCCGCGCGGAAGTCTATGCAATGGAACTCCCGGCCTTCAACGTAAAGGAAATACCTGACAAATACCGCAACGAATCGGCAGTCATCAAAGCCGTCTATGAAGATGTCGATGCCAAGAAAAAGACCGGCTTCGGCCGAATGAGCGGCACTCTGCGCTTCTCACGCAAAGCCCAGGTGCAGGGGTCGCATCTGACGCGTATGCTCATACACGTAAATGACAAAGCCGCGCTTGAAAAATATTCGGAATTCGATTTCAACACCGACAAGAAGACTCGAAACTGGGACGGCTACGCGAAAAACCGCCGCGCTATGGGCGTGCGCCTCATCAAGCCCGACGGCCGCACCGTTGACATCGACACCTCTGAATTCATCGAGGTGGAAGAGGGAAAGAAAGGAGAAAAAAAGAGCCGAAAACTCGCCATCCCCGGACTTGAGACCGGCGATGACATCGACGTGTTCTTCTACACCGAATCGAAACTCCAGAACGTCCACCCCGATCCGATGGTCTTCACCCTTCGCGATGAAGCTCCGATCATGAACTATCGCATCCACTGTGTGGTCGATGACAATCTCACCACACAATACCGCACCCTCAACGGAGCTCCTGATTTCACCGTCAGCCGCGACGAAGACAAGAACTATGTGCTCGACCTCGAAATGACCGACATCCCCAAGGAACCCCGCCTGTGGTACAACTCCGACCAGCAGTCGCCTATGGTCAAAATCCACATCTTCAACCGCCGTAACAGCGACGACTTCACTCCGAGAAGCGCACGCAAAGACGGACTTCACGCAAACCCTGACGCCACACTCATTCAGGAAGACGTCTGGGATGCCAGAAGCTGGTGGATGCAGCCGGGATCAGTCAGCGGCTCCATGCCCCAGGAATATATCCGCGACGGCAAGAAGATCGGCAAGACCTTGCAGAAACTCATGAAAGATGGGAAAATTACGGCGCAGCAGGCCGCTGACTACACCTACAATATATTATGTTATATCTACATCGCCAAACGTGGCGCACTCAACAATTTATCATTCTCAAAGCAGTTCAATTACGACCTTTGCTCCTTCAAAATCCCGCAAGACCCCGGAATCTCTACCCGTGATTCCTATGAACCGCTTGACCAGCTCATCAATCTTAACCACACCTTGGTTTTTGCCAGAGTCAGCGGAGATCAGCCTCGCTACTACTTCCCGCCCGTAGGTGGCATTCTGGCGCCATCTGACCTGCCGCCGTCGCTCCAGGGCCGCAAGGTGCTGATGTGGCGAAAATACAAAGAACGCAAAAAGAACCCGACCACAGATGCTGACTACATAACGCTGCCGATGACAAGCGCGGCCGACAACCGCAACGTCACCTCCGTCGAAGCAACAATTGACGGCACCTCACTCAGCATCAGGCGTGAGGAAGCATACACCGGAGCCACTAAATCCGGCGGCTTCAGAGTGCTCAGCGAAGAAGATATCAACGAGGGCTATAAAGCCTGGCTGAACCGCTACGGTCTGACCGTGGACATCAAAGAAAACAAAAAAGAGGCCGCCGACCGCCAGGAGCGCTATGCCGACGGACGCAACGAGCAAAAAAACGATTTCAAGGAGGAAATCAAAGCATATCACGGAACTGACGCCTCGGAATTCTCATCCGGAAGCGTCACCTCAATCGGCATCGACCCCTCAGATCCGGAACTCAGATACAACATCAGCTATACTATGGACAACCTCGTGAAGCGCGCAGGCAAAAACCTGATCCTCTCAGCCGGAAAACTTATGAGCGGACAGATCGAAGCCCTGCCGTCGGACCGCTGGCGCACAGACGACGTCTATCTCCGCACTCCGCGCGAATACGTCACCCGCATCAGCCTGAAACTTCCTGCCGGCTATAGCGTCAACGCCCGTTCACTCGCAGCTCTTGACACCTCGGTCAGCAACGAGACCGGAGGTTTCACGGTCTGCGCTTCAGCACCTTCGGCCGATCTCGTCAACATCGAGATCACCAAGCGTTACAATGCGCATCTCCTCTCTGCCTCTGACTGGAGCGACCTGCTCAAAGTCCTGGACGCCGCCAACACATGGCAAGGCTCCACTCTGATTCTCGATAAGAAGTAAGAGCCGGACTCCCGCAGCCTCTCCGGGCATCCAAAACTCCTCCGACAGCCCTCTGATCCGCCGCAACGCTCTTCAAGCGCGCTCCGGGTCAGAGGGCCGTTGCTTTTACCCTGACAAAACGCCATGACTGAGGCCGCTACATATGTGGCTCACTGCCGTGGCGGGCTATGGCAACGGTTTCAGCCTCCTCCACCTCCTGCTCGGTAGGCTCATAGCCCGGAACCCACTTCGACACCTGGTTAGGCTTGCGGCCCTCTATCTGCCAGTCAAAAGGATAGAAATGAGCATCAGGATTACGCCATGACGGCTTACGTCTGGCATAGACCACAAGAGGAATGGCGAGGAAAACAGCCACACCGATAATGATTATCCCCACATAAACCACAGGCGACCCAGTAGAGATCTGTGACGGCGGTAGGAAACTCAGCACAAGAGCAAGCAAGGCTCCGAGGATGCCGAGCCCACAGACAATCACCTCACCGGCTTTCCCTCCGGGGACCCTGAATCCCCGCTTGCGGCCCGGAGCCACACGGCGCAGACGGATAAAAGCTCCATAGATCAGCAGCACCATTATCAGATATATAATGGTGGCCATCTGCGACATGATCTGATAGGCCGACTCCACGGTAGGCAGCACAATCAGCACCAGGCAAAGCAGCGACACAAACACACCCTCGATCAAGAGGATCGGCTTGTTGACACCATTTTTGTTCACTGTCTGAAGTGACCGCGGAAGATATCCCGACTGCGCTACGGCCATCAGGCCTGTTGCCGGACCGGTGACAAGAGCACTGATCTGCCCTATCACACCTATCATAATAAGCAGAGCCATCACATTGCCGAGCCAGCTCAGTCCGAACGAAGCCCACAGAGACTTATAAGCCACAAGCAGCGACTGCAGCAGGTCGATGTTGTCTGACGGTATGATGATGCCTATGGCAAGAGTGCCGAGCGCATAGACAGCCACAATCACTATTATAGCGAGAAAAACCGACTTCGGGAAATCTCTCGCCGGATTGCTCATGTCATTGATATGGACAGCCTGAAGCTCCATGCCCGCATAGAACAGAAATATCGAGGCGGCAAGGACTATTGTTCCGGCATTGCCGAAATCAGGGAAAAACGAAACGTCGGTGAGATTGACCTGCTTGCCGAGGCAGACATAGAGAACGGCAAGCACAATCAGCACTGCGCCGGGAATGATGGTGCCCACCAGGCCGCCGCAGGTACTCAGCAGGTTCGCCGAACGCTGTCCGCGGAAGGCGTTGAATGTGGCAATCCAATACATCAGCATCGCTATCACAATAGTGTAGACCTTGTTCGAAGCCAGGGCAGCATCGAAACTTTCAGGCCAGAATATATAGGCTAATGAAGCTGCACCGAACATAAGCACGGTAGGGAACCATATCACTATTGTCTGCCACTCCAGATACATGGCCGTCCAACCCCATCGTGGACCGAAAGCCTCCGACACCCAACGGTAGAGACCTCCGCTCTTGGTATAGGTGGAAGCCAGCTCGGCACACACCAGCGAAAACGGCAGCAGAAACACCAAAGCCGCAAAAAGATAGTAGAATATCGACTGGACGCCATATTTCGCCTCCGACGGCAACCCGCGAAGACTCAGAATCGACGTAACGATCAGGACAGCCATAGCCGCCATAGTGACTGATCCTTTGGCCGTCGATACGATTTTCTTACGTCCTGACGCCGTTACAGGCGATTCATCAGACGTAGTGACAGATTTCTTGTTCATATTCATAAGCCTATTTTTGTATATTCATATCCAGACTTATTTTTTCAACGCACCCGCCTTGGCAAAGGTTTGCATAAGGCCAATGAATCAGCCATCTCACCTATATAAAAAAGCGCAGGCCTCGGATCTTGCGATCTGAAGCCTGCGGCTGAAATGTTCGTCGGGGTGGCGGGATTCGAACTCGCGACCCCCTGCTCCCAAAGCAGGTGCGCTAACCGGACTGCGCTACGCCCCGGAACTATGGGTGCAAAGTTAGACATTATTTTTCAATTGTGCAACCCCTGACACATGTGAACACCAAAAATCAGTGAAGAATCCGACAGACAGCGGTCAAAAATCAGGCTAAAAATTTCATTTATTGGAGAATATGTATTAATTTTGCACTTTGGAACGCGACAACGAGCTAAAAACAAGGCTTTTAGTCGCACCGGAATCTGAATAAATCAAAAACGAATCACATAACAATGGCAAATAACAAGCCCAACAACGAACAGATCCACACCTCTATCGACGAGGTAAACGACACTCTCACCGGCCTCGGCGAAAAGGTGCAGAGCAACCCTAAAATCATCGTATGGTCGTGCATCGCAGTGGCCGCAGTCGTAGCAGCTGTCCTGATCTACGTCTATGCCATCCGCCAGCCCGGACAAAACGCCGCCAACAATGCCCTCGGCCAGGCCGACATGGAACTTCTGATGGGCAACGACTCGATAGCCCTCGCCAAATACCAGCAGGTGGCAGCCGACCACGGCTACTCTGCCGGCAACCTTGCCAACCTCAACGCCGCTATCCTTCTCTACAAGCAGGGCAAATATGAGGACGCGCTCAATCACCTTAAAAATTATGATGCCACAGAATCAATCATCGGCGCCGCTGCAAAATCACTTGAAGGTGACTGCTATGTAAACCTCAAGCAGTATCCCCAGGCCATCGAATGCTACAAGAGCGCAGTGAAGATCTCTGACAACAATCCCCACTACACACCCGCGTTCCTTCTCAAGGAAGCCACAGTGCTCCGCGAACAGAAAGACTACAAGGCTGAAGCCACCGTCTACGAGCAGATCGTAAAGGAATATCCCAACTACGGAGCCGAGATCGGTGTGGACATGCAGAAATATCTCGAACGCGCCAAAGACGCCGCTGCAAAATAAAGCACATCCAGCGCATTCAATTTCAAACAACAATACAGACGCTTGCCCTGCCGACCGGCTAAACACGGTCCTGGGCAAGTGTTTTTTTCAACAGACATCAGGCAATTTATTTAATTATACATCAGACACCAATTATAATCCGACACCCTTAATTATCTTTCATATGCCTTCCAAATCATTACACATGAAACAAATTTACCGCTATTTAATGGCGGGAGCACTCCTGGCCTCCGGTCTGCAATGCCTACCGCTGCCGGCAAGTGCTGCCGTCTCAGATCCGGATGGAGCGGTTGAAAAGTGGAGCAACGCTTCAACATCACCCAAAATCATTGACATAAACTTTTCAGACACATCATGGCCCGACACATGGCCTAAGGACCCCTCCAATCCGGACAAATGGACCGGAAGAGCGTGTCCGGAATGGGCTGATGACACCTATGTCAACGCCATAATAAACGTGCCGGTCATCGGGACAGAAGGAGTGACCTATCCGGTGCTGTTCCACAACTGCACCTTTGCCACCAAAGCATCAAACGGAGGTTCTGCGGCCGCTACTGCCGCATTCAGCCGCCAGTTCTACCACAATGAATCGGCCCCTGGCAGACCCGACTATGGGTACAACGACTGGAAAAGTCCGGGCCACACGGTGATGCTCGAAGACAATGTGGTTTATGAAAACGGCCGTCCGGCCAAAGGCGAAGCAGGCTTCGTGCAGATGTGTCGTGGAGCCTCTCTTGACAAGACCTCCTCTCTCCACGGATGGATGGAGATAGACCACATACCTTATGTGGAACGCATCCAGTGGTCATGGTCATCCACTTCATGGGGCAGAGGCATAAAGTGCGACATCAAAATCGGTGACGGAGAGTGGAAGCCGCTCGTCTGGGCCGGTTCCGAAAAGCAGAAACAAGGCTGGACCGTATTCTCCGACCAGGGTTACTTCATGGAAAATGTCATTGACCGCCATGACGTGTCACTGCGCTGGCGCGTGTGGGACGGCGACGGCAAGGCTAATGCCGATGACCAGGTGCAGAAAGCGCCGTTTGACTGGCAGGCCATAGACCCGCTGGCAACAAAGCAGGCACCGAGAGTTCACAAGCTCCAGATATTCGGCGACCGCATAAGCGCCGAGCAGGCCGACTATGCCAAAGCCAATCCGGTAGGAGATGTGGGCGAACTCAGCGACCTCAGCAAATTCGGATTCACCCAGGAAGGCAACCAGAAGCCTGCGCCTGATGAAAACGCGCCCGTCACCCTGCTCTATGTCAATCCCGACGGTTCAGGCGACTACAGCACTATACAGGCCGCCATCAACGCCGTTCCTGACGGAACGAGAGGCATAATATACATAGCTCCAGGCATCTATGACGAAAACATCTACGCCGGCACCAAGGAGAATCACAATAAATTCATCTCCCTCATCGGCGCCGATGCCGCAACGACTATTCTGACATCATCAGTCAACCGCGGAGGCTCAAGCGGCAACAGTTACACCGACTGCGCGGCCCTCAACGTGTTCACCGAACGCTTCTACGCCGAAAACCTCACCATCCGCAACACCTCAGGCAATGTCGGACAGGCCGAAGCACTCTACACCGCAGCTGACGCCCATCTGTTCAAAAACTGCATCCTCGAAGGCTTCCAGGACACATATAAAGCCAACACCGGTGCCCGCGGTTACTTCACCGGCTGCAAGATCAGCGGCTCAACTGACTTCATCTATGACGGAGGCCTGGAATGGTTCGAAGGCTGCGACATCATCTGCCTCTACAACCCCAATGGCGGCTACATCACCGCTCCTGCTGAAGCCGGACTGACCCTCAACCGCACATTCTATCCCGAACTCTCTGCACAGGCATTCCGCGCAGGGCTCTTCTTCAACAGCTGCAACATTATGGCCGGCGAAGGCACAGGAGCCTCAACCTATTACCTCGGCCGTCCCTGGAAGGTGAATTCCGGAAGCATGTTCCTGAACTGCCGCCTCGGCAATCACATAAAGGCTGAAGGCTGGAAAGACTGGAACGGATCGGAAAACTCAGCGTCGCTTTACGAATACAAAAACCTCAACGCCGACGGCTCTCCGGCCGACATTTCGCGCCGCGCCGCCTTCTCCAGCCAGGCTTCAGACGCGGAAGTCGCCGCCTACATCAGTCCTGAGTTCCTGTTCAAAAAAGCATCAGAGATACCCTTTGACTTCAAAACAATACTAAGCGGCACCGCCGAACCCTGCAACTTCACCATAAGCCCTTCGTCATTTTCCTGGGAGAGCGGAGAAGATGCAGCGGGTTACATCATATACCGCAACGGCAAAATGGATTGTCTGAGCGTGGAGACAAGCTATACGCTCCCCGCCGGAGCAGAAGCCTCTGAATTCAGCGTGGCATCCATTTCACGCCACGGCGTCACCACGAAAGCCGTCAGCGCAAGCGAGGCAGCCCGTCTCATGGCCTTCCCGACAGCCGAAGGATTCGGAAAATATGCCACCGGCGGACGCGGCGGCAAGGTGGTCAAAGTCACCTCGACTGCCGATGACGGCACAGCCGGAACACTCCGCTGGGCATTCGACCAGCACAAAGGCGAGCCACTGACAATCATCTTCGAAGTCAGCGGTGACATAGCTCTGGCAAGCCCCCTGAATGTGAAAAGAGCCAACTGGACCTTGGCCGGACAGACCGCTCCCGGCGAAGGAATCGTCATCACCCGTAACAAACTCAACGTTGGCGGATCACAGAACTTCATTGTCCGCAACATGCGTTTCCGCATCGGGCAGAAAGACATGTCAGGCCAGATCATAGCCAACAACGCCCTCGGAGCCGAAAACTGCTCGAACTTTATTTTCGACCACTGCTCCTTCGGATGGTCGACAGAGGAAAACATGAACACCGCCGACTCACACTTCCTGACCGTGCAGTATTCCATGTTACACGAAGGCCTCTATAACGCCGGCCACGTCAAAGACGAGCGCGGCTATGCCTGCCAGTGGGGCGGATCGCCTGCCACCTACCACCACAATCTTCTTGCCCACAACAATTCCCGTTCGCCACGTTTCAACGGAGCCCGCGGCGAGGACCACGTGGTGTTCATGGAATATGTCAACAACGTCAACTACAACTATGGCAAACGCGGAGGCTGCTATGGTGGCGAAAACACAGCTCCGGTGTCAAACTACACCGGACTGAACTCAGTCCATGAATGCAACTTCATAAACAACTATTACAAGCCCGGACCATGGTCAGACAAGACCCGCATCGAATTCGTAAACTCAAGCTATGCCCGCAGCGGAGCCACTTCATGGGGCCCGGCCAAATGGTATATCAACGGCAATATAGCCGAAGGATTCCCCTCGGCCAACGCCGACAACTGGACTGCCATAGCCGTTGAGGGAAGCTACACGCTTGCCGACATCCGCGCCGACCGGCGCATTGTCACCGCAACCCCCTGGTATCAGCACTCCGCCCTCGGTCCGACCGGCAGATATATACCGGAAAACTATATGCTTTATGACATACAGAGCGCCGAAGAAGCCTTCAAGACCGTAGTCGAGAAAGCAGGCACCATCAACCGCGACAAAGTAGAACGCCGTGTGGCTGACGATGTGAAAAACGGCAAGGTCACATTCAGCGGTGACTTCGCAGGCGCCGGGATGGGCATGATCGACACCGAAGCCGATGCAGAAGGCTTCTTCCCCTACCGCAGCGACTACACAATTCCGGCCGACACCGACGGTGACGGAATGCCCGATGAATGGGAAAAGGCCAACAACCTCGACCCGACCACACCTGACAACAACCTGGTCAACGCTGAGGGCTACACCGCGCTTGAAGTGTGGCTCAATTCGCTGATGGGCGAACTCTCCGACAATGACTTCCGCGAAAGCTCGATCGGCAATATCAGTGTCGACAACCGAATAGACTATGATAGTGCGAGCCGCAGCCTCCGCGTGGGCGAAACCAGCATAGGCGCTCTGCTTGAGGTCTACGGTATCGACGGTCGCCGCATAGCCATGCAGACCATCTCTTCAGCCGAGACAAGCCTCGCCCATCTGCCAGAAGGAATCCTGCTGCTGCGCGTCTCGTCACGCTCCATCACTCCCGTCACACTGAAGATCAAACTCTGAGAAGCTGTCTGACAGCAATCTATCGAAAATTATAAAACCTGCCGTCAACACGGAATCATGCGATGCTCACGCCTCTTTACAGAGCGGCCTGAAAAATCATCATGTTTATTCCGGTGGCGGCAGGTTTTTTACCGCAATTTTTTGTAAATTTGCAGCAATCAACAAACACAACCATTCATTTTCCCAATCACTATGGCTACAACCCTGGTCAACACCGATTTCAACTTTCCGGGACAGACCGCTGTCTACCACGGCAAAGTACGCGACGTCTACACCATCAATGACGATCTGCTTGTCATGGTCGCAACCGACCGCATCTCGGCTTTCGACGTAATTCTACCCAAAGGAATACCCTACAAGGGGCAGGCACTCAATCAGATCGCAGCTTCGTTTCTCGACGCTACCGCTGATATCGTTCCCAACTGGAAGATTGCGGTTCCCGACCCGATGGTGACCGTGGGCTACCGCTGCGAAGGCCTGCGTCTGGAAATGATTATCCGCGGCTATCTCGCAGGAAGCGCCTGGCGTGAATACAAAAACGGCATGCGTGAACTCTGCGGCGTCAAGCTCCCCGAAGGAATGGTGGAAAACCAGCGTTTCCCCGAACCGATCATCACCCCGACCACCAAAGCCGATGCCGGACACGATGAAAACATCTCGCGCGAGGAAGCCATCGCCCAGGGCATCGTGACCGAGGAACAGTTCGACACTATGGCCGCCTACACCCGCGCCCTCTTCAAACGCGGCTCGGAAATGGCTGCTGAAAAAGGTCTGATCCTCGTCGACACCAAATATGAATTCGGCCTGCGTGACGGAAAAGTCATCCTCATCGACGAGATCCACACCCCCGACTCCTCACGCTATTTCTATGCCGAAGGCTATGAGGAACGCCTCGCCAAGGGCGAACCCCAGCGCCAGCTCTCCAAAGAATTCGTGCGCGAGTGGCTTATGGACCACGGCTTCATGGGCAAGGAAGGCCAGCAGGTGCCTGAAATGACCGATGAATTCTGCAATGAAGTCTCTGAACGCTATATCGAGCTTTACGAACACATCACCGGCGAGAAATTCGTTCCCGCTCCCGAAGAGCATCTTGACGACCGCATCGCACGCAACGTGCTCGACTGCCTCAACACTCTGAATCCTTGAAAGTAGAAGAGATCACACCTTACAACTCCGACTCCCGCCACAAGGCTGATCAGGTGCGCGAGATGTTCGACTCCATCGCCCCGGCTTATGACTTCATGAACCGGGCGATGACCTTTGGCATTGACCGCATCTGGCGGCGCAAGGCCGTTGACCTCCTGCGCCATGAACCCCACGGAGAGATCCTTGACATAGCCACCGGCACAGGCGATCTGGCCATATTGATGGCCCGCCGCCTGAACCCGTGCGGGGTCACAGGCGTTGACCTCTCGGAAGGAATGGTCGAGATAGGCCGCCGCAAAGTTGCGGAGCAGGGGCTGGAGCAATGCGTCAGCCTCGGCATAGCCGACTGCCTGGCGCTACCTTTCGCCGACGGCTCGTTTGACTCAGTCACCTGCGCCTACGGTGTCCGTAACTTTCAGGACCTCGGCGCAGGCTACCGCGAGATGTTGCGCGTCTTACGTCCCGGAGGACGGATAGTGATCCTTGAGCTTTCCACCCCCGCATCCGCGTTTGTCAGACCGTTCTACAGGCTCTACACCCGCGGAATCATTCCCGCTGTAGGGCGGCTTGTATCCAAAGATGTCCGCGCCTACAGCTATCTGCCCGAATCAATAGCCGCAGTGCCGCAGCGCGAGCGCATGTGCGCCCTTATGGCAGAAGCAGGCTTTACCGGAGCCCGCTTCATACCGATGACCTTCGGGACATGCTGTATCTACACGGCAACCAAGCCCGTAACATAGCATCCGATCTATCTTATCTTATAAACTTATACCTCAAAAAAATTAAAACGACAATGGCAAACAACAATCCCAACGAAATAAAGATCGAACTTTCACCCGAAGTAGCCAAAGGCATCTACTCGAATCTCGCAGTGATTTCACACGGTGCCAATGAATTCTTCCTCGACTTCATCACAATGGCACCCAACATGCCCCAGGCTAAAGTGCAGTCACGTGTGATCATGACTCCTGAAAACGCCAAGAACCTGCTCGGCGCACTCATGGAAAATGTGAAGAAATACGAAGCTACTTTCGGCGAAATCCGCCCCAAACGCCCGGTAAACGGCGGCGGCAACCCCGGCGGCGAGATCCCCAACCCCTTCATCATGGGCGGAAAAGCCTGATCCCCCCCTATCACGCAAGCGACTTATGAATCTGATTGAAAACAATTTTTCCATCTATAACACCCTGACGCGCACCAAGCAGCTTTTCAAACCGCTGCATGAAGGCAAAGTCGGCATGTATGTCTGCGGTCCGACAGTCTACGGCGACGGCCATCTCGGCCACGCCCGCCCGGCAATCACCTTTGACGTACTCTTCCGCTATCTGCGCCATCTGGGCTACAAAGTGCGCTACGTCCGCAACATCACCGACGTGGGCCATCTCGAACACGATGCCGACGACGGCGAGGACAAGATAGCCAAGAAAGCCCGCCTCGAACAGCTCGAACCGATGGAAGTGGTGCAGCACTATCTGACCCGCTACCATAAGGCTATGGAGGCTCTTAACGTGCTTCCGCCCTCAATCGAGCCTCACGCGTCAGGCCACATCATCGAACAGATCGAATACATCAAAAAGATCCTTGAAAGCGGCTATGCCTATATCTCGGACGGATCCGTCTATTTCGATGTGCCAAAATTCAACCGAGACCATCCCTACGGCAAACTGTCGGGCCGCAACGTTGACGAACTTCTGAGCAACACCCGCGAGCTCGACGGCCAGGATCAGAAACACCATCCCGCCGACTTCGCCCTCTGGAAGAAGGCCGCGCCCGAACATATCATGCACTGGCCATCGCCCTGGAGCGAAGGCTTCCCCGGATGGCATCTTGAATGCTCTACAATGGGCGAGAAATATCTCGGTGAGAGCTTCGACATCCACGGCGGAGGCATGGACCTCATGTTCCCACATCATGAATGCGAGATAGCCCAGTCTGTGGCCCACAACGGTCATGACACCGTGCGCTACTGGATGCACAACAACATGATCACCATCAACGGCAAGAAAATGGGCAAGTCGCTGGGCAATTTCATAACCCTCGACGAGTTCTTCAACGGCACTCATCCGCTGCTCGAACAACCCTACTCGCCGATGACCATACGCTTCTTCATACTCCAGGCCCACTATCGCGGAACCGTCGACTTCTCAAACGAGGCTCTAAAAGCCTCTGAGAAAGCCCTCGGACGCATGCTTGAAGGTTATCGCCGACTGCAGGAGCTGACGCCGTCAGAAAGCTCTACAATCGACGTGAGCGACATCCGCCGCAAATGCTATGAGGCGATGGACGATGACATGAATACTCCTATGGTCATTGCAAATCTTTTCGATGCCCTGCGTCTGGTCAATCAGGTGAAAGACGGACACGCAACCGCGACCCAGGCCGATATCGACGAACTGAAGACCGTGTTTGACACCTTCCTTGTCGACATCCTCGGTGTCCGCACCGAAATGGCAGGAGACTCAGCCGAAGCCCTCAAGCCCTTCGAGGGAGCCGTAGAGCTGCTTCTTGATGTAAGAGCCAAGGCCAAAGCATCGAAAGACTGGGCCACGTCAGATCTTATCCGTGACCGTCTCGCCGCTCTCGGCTTTACGGTCAAAGACACTAAAGACGGTGCCGAATGGAGCCTGAGCTGACAGCCGGGTTCCTTAAATGGACCTCCGAAACACTGCACGGGTGGGGAGTGGGCGACAGCCTGCTCCGCGCCTGTGCCACTTTACTGACAGCCGGGACGATACTCATATGCGCCTGGCTGCTGTTCTATGCGCTCACCCGCTACGTGATTCCGGCTATCGACCGGCTGATCAGCCACACGGAAGCCAAGTGGGACGATGTGCTCTTCAACCCGCGTCTGCTGCGCGTGGTAGCCGAACTGGCCTGTGTGCTCCTGCTCCAGACCTTCCTGCCGCCGTCACTCGCACTTTATCCGACATTGCTGACCATTACGTCGCTCACGTTCCGCATACTGATTGTCTGCGTCATAGTCCATCTGGTCAACCGCTTCCTTCTGGCTCTCTACGAGCTGATAGAAAGCTCCTCGTCAGGGCGCGCCTCTTCGCTCAAAGGCATCAGGCAGATGCTCCAGGTAATCTCCGTCTCGGTGGGTGTGATCATCATTATTTCCATCCTTGCCGACAAGAATCCGCTTACGGTTATAACCGGCCTCGGTGCCGCAGCCACGGTGCTCATGCTGGTGTTCAAGGACTCGATAATGGGAGTGGTGGCCGGTGTGCAGCTCACGCTCAACGACATGCTCCGCCCCGGCGACTGGATCACGGTGCCCGCGCGCAATATCAACGGCACTGTGCTTGAAGTAGGCCTCACCACCGTGAAAGTACAGAATTTCGACATGACCATAGTCACCGTGCCTCCCTACTCTCTGGTGAGCGAATCGTTCCAGAACTGGCGCGGCATGTCTGACTCGCGCGGACGCCGCATAAACCGCTCTGTCACAATTGATGTTGACAGCGTAAGCTTCTGCGACCGCCGGACCATCGACAGCCTGAAAGAAGAAGACTGGTGGGGCGATCTCGACCCGGAAGCGCAGCATGTCAACCTGACTCTGTTCCGACGCTACCTTGAGCACTACATCTCACGCCTGCCTGAACTGAAGACCAACGACAACATGATCTACATGGTGCGCGAGCTTGCCCCCACTCCCCAGGGCATTCCGCTGGAGCTTTACTTCTTCACCTCGCTTACATCGTGGAAGCCCTACGAGCTGTTTACAGCCTCTGTCACGGACCATGTGCTGGCAGCAGTCCACCGCTTCGGTCTGCGCGTCTATCAGGCTCCCTCAAGCCGCGATATAGCCATGCTTGCCGAGGGTTTACGGCAAAGCTGAACAGACACGGAAGGAAATCACAAAACGTATATAAACGAAGAAGGCTGTCATCCCGACAGCCTTTATTCGTTTAATAAACCAATCATTATCACATTTCTTGCAATGGAAAAAGTAATTTTTGCTATGTACTTATTAAACATATCGTCCGGAAAATAGTTCACCGCAAAGGCGAATTTTATTCGGACGGCAATATTTTTTACTCTCAGGTGGCGTAATGACATGAAAAAAGCTGTCTCCCGACAGCTTTAATTCTTTTATAAACCAATCATTATCACATTTCTTGCAATGGAAAAAGTAATTTTGCTATGTACTTATTAAACACCACGCCCGCAGAATGGTTCACTGCAAATCAAAAAAATTTTTATTTATTTCTAATTTTTTTGACAACCTCCCTAAAAATCGCTAATTTAGCAATCTGAAAAATTTTGCCGGACCGCATATTATTAACTCATTTTAGCACACCTGTGCGCCAATAAGGCACACCACCGGCCTTAACTTTGCATCATAAACAATTAGACCATAGAAATAAAAAGACATGGAAAAGAAAAAGACCACCATCAAGGCCTCGAAGGACAAAGAGCTTGACCCGATGAAAGCAAAGCTCAACGCCCTCAACCAGGCACTTGGAAATATAGAGAAAAACTACGGTCGCGGGGCCATTATGAAACTCGGCGATGAAAATATTGAAGACGTGGAAGTGATTCCCTCCGGCTCCATCGGCTTGAACTACGCTCTCGGCGTAGGAGGCTACCCCCGCGGACGAATCATCGAGATCTTCGGCCCGGAATCATCCGGTAAGACAACCCTTGCCATCCACGCCATAGCTGAAGCACAGAAAGCAGGAGGCATAGCCGCGATAATCGATGCCGAACACGCCTTTGACCGTTTCTACGCCGAAAAACTCGGAGTGGACGTCAACAACCTCTTCATGGCTCAGCCCGACAACGGCGAGCAGGCCCTCGAAATAGCCGAGCAGCTGATCCGCTCTTCGGCAATTGACATCCTCGTGATCGACTCTGTGGCCGCGCTGACCCCCAAAAGCGAAATCGACGGCGACATGGGCGACAAGAACGTGGGCGTACAGGCCCGCCTCATGTCACAGGCCATGAGAAAGCTGACCGGCACAATCTCCCGCACCAACACCACCTGCATCTTCATCAACCAGCTGCGCGAGAAGATCGGCGTGATGTTCGGTCCGTCAGAGACAACCACCGGCGGCAACGCCCTCAAATTTTACGCCTCTGTCCGAATCGACATCCGTCCGAGCACAGCTATCAAAGACGGTGACGATGTGCTCGGCAAACTCACCAAGGTCAAGGTTGTAAAAAACAAGGTTGCGCCTCCTTTCAAGCGCGCTGAATTCGACATCATGTTCGGCGAAGGCATCTCGCGCAGCGGCGAGATCATCGACCTCGGCGTAGAGCTCGGCATCATCAAGAAAAGCGGCTCCTGGTTCTCTTACAATGACACCAAGATAGCCCAGGGACGCGATGCAGCCAAGCGAGTGATCCGCGACAATCCCGAACTCGCCGATGAACTTGAAAACCTCATCATGGAAGCCCTCAAAGAAAAGGGCGGAGCCACTTCCGGCAAAAAGAGCCCGAAGCCTGCCGAAAAGAAAGCAGCCTCAAAAGCCTCGGATGATGAAGACGAGCCCAGCGCCGATGACATCAACTCAATAGCCGACGGCCTCTTTGACGACGAAGATCTGCCCGACGACTTCTCAATCGAAGAAGACATCTAAGAGAAACACACACATACCGACTTGAAAAAGCGCGGATGCTTTCCAAAAATAGAGAGCATCCGCGCTTTTTTATGTCCCGCCACCCCCTGAAAGAAGAGCCGGGAAATAGGATCTGTCAATAAATCTCTTTGGCTATGCGGCGAACCGATTCGGAAGCCATCAGAGTGTAGAAATGGATACTGGGCACACCGTGGGCTATAAGATCGCGACACTGGCCGATACACCACTCTATGCCTACTTCTCTGACTTCGGCATCATCCTTGCACTTGCGTAGCTCTGAGGCAAAGGCCTCAGGGATATCCGAGCGGAACACACGTGGCAACACATTGAGCTGGTTGGCGAAAACCACAGGCTTGATTCCGGGCACGATGGGCACCGTGATACCGGCCTTGCGGCAGCGCTCCACGAAGTCAAAATACTTGCTGTTGTCAAAAAACATCTGTGTCACCAGATAGTCCGCACCGCCATCCACCTTCTGCTTGGCATAGTAGAGATCCGAGTCCATGTTAGGGGCCTCCTCATGCTTCTCCGGATAGCAGGCCATGCCATAGCTGAACGGAGTGGCATTCGGCTCGAAAGTCTCCCCGTCGGCGTAGATTCCACGGTTGAAATCATTGACCTGAGCCTGCAGGTCTGTGGCGTGACGGTTGATTTTTGTCGGATCATCAGACTTCTCAGGGCCCTTTATGTCGCCGCGGAGCAGCAGAAGATCGTGAACACCGAGGAAATTAAGGTCGATAAGCGCATATTCTGTCTCATCGCGGGTGAAACCCTTGCAGATGATATGCGGCACGGCAGTGATGCCATACTTGTTCTGTATAGCCGATGCGATAGCCACCGATCCAGGGCGCTTGCGCATCTTCTGGGGGCGGAAACTTCCGTCAGGCATCTCCTTGAAAATCATCTCACTGTGGTGCGATGTTATATTGATATACTTCGGATCGAAATCGCGGAGTTTGTCTATGATATTGTAGACCTTCTCGATACTGTTGCCCTTCAGCGGAGGCAATATCTCAAACGAGAAAGCCGTACGGCCCGGATTGGCCTGAAGATGATCTATTACTCTCATACTTTTTCTGATATACTTGATCTTTTTTATTGTACTATACTCATATATCTGTGCGCGTTCCTCTGACGTCTGATCTTTTACCGGCCTCCTACCGCCGCGCCCATTTTCCAAGCCCGAACAGACTGCGGCGGAAACGGGCTTTGTTGGCCTTTGCCTTCTCCAGACCGAAGTCTATAGCCCGGTCGAAATAATCTATCGCAAGCTTTATATTCTCATCCGTGCCGCGCCCGAAGCCATAAGCCACGCCCAGCGCGTTGAGCACCATAGCGTCAAGCGGCTCCCAGACATCAGCAAGATATCTCTCGGCCTCAGCCAGATAGCGATAGGCCTGACAATCGTCCTGCGAGGTTCCGAGACCATCCTGAAGCAGTATGCCGAGCTCTGCCGCAGCCTGCCATGAAGTCCGCTCGTCACAGTCGGCGTTTTCATGCGCCATTGACAGCCAGCGGTAGGCCTGCGAATAATCACACGGCAGGCTCCCGCGCCCCTCGAAGTAAAAATTACCTATCTGGAACTGGGCCATCGGATGGCCGTCGCGGGCGGCTATGAGATAATATTCGAAAGCCTTGTCAGTATCCTCGTCCACACCATATCCGCGTCCGTAGCAAGTGCCCACATTGTAGGCCGACTTCTGATCGCCGAGTTCCACCGCCTTGCGGTAATATTCGAAAGCATGCGGAGCATCGTCATACTCGTCTTCAAGCCACTTGCCGTAGTCGTTACACACCAGCGCATCGCCCGTCTCGGCAAGCATCTCCATGTGCTCCTCGAAGACTTCTGTCTCCATTCCGGCAAGCCCAGACTCATAGATGGTACGGTAATTTCCGAACCCCGACCCCAGACCGGCTTCGAACGACTGCTGATAGTAATCGGCCGCTATCGGATAGGCATAGCGCTTATACTCCTCCGCCGAGGCAAATTTTTCGGCCTCTTCGGGGCAGATAAGCATATAATCGCCCCAGAACATCACATTGCCTATCATATAGAGACAGAACGCATCGCCGGCCTCGGCCTGTGAAAGTATCTCCTCATAGGCCTCAAAGAGCGAACCGAAAGGCATCTCCCCGGCCACATCCTGAGAAAGTTTGCCATTGCGCAGCGCACACAGCACCGCAGAGGCGCTGCCGAGCCTGACAGCCTTTTTCAGCAGATCAGAAGCCAGATCCTCGTCAACCGGGAAACCCGCTCCGCTCCACACATAGCTCTCGCCCAAATGGCAGCGTGCAAAGTAGCACATAGCGTCAGCATCTCCGGCCTCGGATGCCTTGCGGAGCATCTCGAAACCCTCGCGCATCTGCCGCGGGCTATGGCTGAGCCAGATCTTCTGGATAGCCCTCGCTACTTCGGTTGAATATCGTCCGTTCATTCGAGTATATGATTGTCAGTCTATAATATTTGCACTTCAGTAAAGGTATTCTATAATGAATGAATGTCGCTTTTGAAAAGCTGCATCTCGACAAAATTACGAAATTCCCTCCGAAACCACAGCATCCACACCCCGATCATGCCTGATTGTAACCGAATTTTCACAGCTGTAACCACATTGAAACATCGCCCCGCCTCGGAATACCGAGGCGGGGCGATGTTTTGAGGGGGAATCATATATGCCGGAGAGGGGCGGTTCAGAGACCGGCAAATCCGATTGAAGTCATGAAGCAGTACGTCAACACCAGCAGGACAACACCGCCGGCATAACTGATCGCTGTTCTTAACGTCTCCTTTTGGATCAGGCGTTTCATTTTGTGGTCAAAGCACATTCCGATTGGAGTGACGAGAAGGCCGACAACAACAATCGTAAAGTATTTATTATCTAAAATTCTGTCAACTCCTACGAGATATGCAACCACCAGAATGATAGCCGCTTCCACTACTGCACAGAACAAGAAAGTCATCAGCAGCAACTTATTCACGTTGATAGTTTCGCCTTGCTTTTCAATAGTCAGCTTCGCTTTTCTAAGTTCAGACCTTGCAATAGGCCCGCAGACCAAAAGCATCACTCCGACACACACTGCAACTATCACACATAGAGTACAAACCATAGTTATAAATTTAGAAATTCTTCGCTACAAAATTAGCGAATCACTCCATACCGATCATTAGTTTTTTCGATATTCCTCTTGTCTTTTCTCGTCGGTAAACCACTGATTTAAAGGCTTATTAATGTTAAATAAATTTATCATTCTGTTTTATCTAACATTTACATCGCGTCAGCCTCTGAAACTTAACAAATCAGCTATCCTAAAATAAGCGCAGCGTGCATTTTTTTGATGTATTTCATTTTGTATCCCAATCAAATATCCACAATAGGAGAATGAATATAATTGCAAAACTAATGGCCTCCACACAAAAAATGGCAGCATAACGGTGCATCCGTTTTTTATATTTCAATTTGATCTTAGGCTCTATGTAAGATGTAAGAATTTGAGCGGGAACCAAACTTAGAGCCGCGTTCATCCAAATGAAATCACTCATAGCAACAGATAGTTATATTATTCAATTAGATTCAGCCAATGAAAATTACAAAGAGTAACATCCGGCTAAATATCTCATTATTATTCTAATCAGACGCCAAGCATCTAAACGGAGCAAAATTACGATATCCGGTCCAGTCCATTCTTGGTCAAGAGCCATAACAATACTTGTGGATTTTTACAGATTCTATAGATAACTGAGATATTTTCCGGCTGTGGTTTCAGGCAACTGCCTGATCTTGGCTTTGAGACGGCGCTTGCGATTGTAGACAGACTCTATCTTTTCTGTTTTCAGAAAAACGGAGATCGCAGTGCTCGAAAATCCAAGAATCGAATAGAGAAAGAGCTTGTAATCATCGGCTTTAAGATCAGGAAGATCGTGGCGGAAACGCGCCATTATATCAGACTGATAGCGGTTGACGGTCTCCTCAAGTTCAGCCAACTGCCCGGCTGACGAAAGACGCTCTACAAGCTCGACAGCTTCATCTGAAATATTTTTCCTGGTCTGCCGGGAGGATTTTTCGTAATACTCACGACATTTTCCGTCCATCAGGCGATATTCCTTTGTCAGCAGTTCGCGCAGCAATGAATTGGTAGCCTCGTTGTCTCTCTGACGCAGCTCGGTTATCTCTTTGATATTCTGACCGATCTGAAAATAATACTCGTCACGGCGCAATTTTCTTCGATATAGAATTATACCCCACACTACTGCTCCGGAAAAGTAAATGACTTCAAGGGCTATCGTAAGCCGACGTATGATCTGCGAGTGTTTCATACGAGTCCTTACAAGTTCCTGACGCAACTGATCACAATCCATAGTAGCCTGCTCCTCGCTGAGCGTCATGGATTCTTCCGACGGACCGCAGGAGACCGCCGTGAACGAAAACAGAATGACGATAAGAACTAAACGGATAAGTTTCATCAGCTTGGTGGTGGTAGACTGTGCAGAAAATCAGGCTCCGGAATAAAGAGAAAAGCCACTGCTCACTGCAAATTTACAAAAAAGTTATATTTCTTGCCATCCTGAACCGGATATTCAGATAAGCCGCATGGCAAGGGAGAAGAGACGCAGGCGGATGAGGGTTTTGACAAGCCATTCTCCTGCCGAAGAACTGCGGTGGGCCGCGAAGCTCCTGCACACCATCTCGCGCCGTAGAGTGCCACGCGCCTTGCCCGTGTCAGAACTGCGCAGAAAACGCAGTATCAGCGCCATATACTGCGGATAGACAAAGCGGTCCACATCGCGTCCAAGAGCCGCATCGAAGCGGGAGCGCAGATACCGGTGAAAACTCTCGTAATTGTCCACAGCCTCCATATCGGCCCGTGATGTCTCCGAACCCTGACGATGGACATAATGATAGGTAGCCTTGTCTGCCATCCTCACCGACCGGCATCCTTCAAGATAACGAAAATTGAAGCTGACATCCTCCAGCAGCCTGATCTCCGGGAAACGCAAGCGCGCCTCTCTGATAAGCTTCATGGAATATAGTTTACCGACCGGGGGATTGAATGCGCCGCCGGCAAGAGCCTGAAGAAACTCTCGGTTGTCACTGAATGAAGTGAACTCCGTGTCACACAGCCGCTGAGTCTCCATCCGGCCGTCAGGATAGTGATGAACAAGCGCTGTCACTGCAAGATCTCCGCCGACCGCAAGCAGACTGCCGAGATAATCGCGGTCCACATAATCGTCGGAATCCACAAAGCACACCAGTTCCGACTCCGGCGAGCAATGGTCAAGGCCGAAATTGCGGGCCGATGCCGGGCCGCCGTTCTCCTTGGCAAGAAGTCTGATTCGCCGGTCGAAAAAGCGGCGCAATGTGGAGACGGAACCGTCCGTGGAACCGTCATCAACCAGCAGCAGTTCGAAATTCTCATAGTCCTGCCTCAGCAGGCTGTCCACACAGCGTCCGAGCGTCGCCGCACAGTTATAGACCGGGACAATTACTGATATCAGAGGAGAGGCCGTCATAGAGATGCAGGTTTAGATGTTGTTTAAAAACAACATCTAAAGGTAAATCAGTTTATACAGACGCTCGTAGAGCCGCCACCAGTGGAAACGACCGCAAAAATCAAAGAAAAAAGGGACATACGGCCTATAGGACGAAGGCAGAAGCCGCTGCCGTATCTTATCATAGCAGCCATATCTGTCATCAGCCGAAAGTGACGGCTGCGCCGACAGCCGGTCAGCCGTGATCGCCGCCAGCAGGCCGTCAAGACAGTAGACCTCCATCTTTTTTCTCACTGACAGGTTCTCAAATCCTTTCGACATAATTATTTCCCAGAAACGCTCAAGACCTGCAAGACGGACTGAAGCCGGGGCCGACATGGCCAATGAGGAATTGTCGGCGCTGCGGACATAGAAATAACCGGGATTCAGGCTGACATGACAATTTCTGACATGACGGAGATAGGAAAAGCAAAAAATCCCATCCTCGCCGAAAGTGATGTCACTTTCAAAACGCAGACAGTCCGAGTCGAGACTTTCACGGCGAAAAAGTTTGCCCCACACAAAGCCTAAGGCATCGGCTCTGAAAGCCGCCATAAGAGCCGGTAGGGCGCAATTGCCATTCCGGTCGGTCAGAAGTTCTCCGGCCAGCACATTGACAACCCTCGGACTTTCACCCGGATTTACCACGGAATAGGCCGAAATGGCAAAGTCAGTGTCTTCACACCCGCTGATCAGTCTCTCCAGATAGTCAGGTGCCACATAATCATCGGAATCCACAAAGGTAAGCCACGTGCCGCGGGCGGTATCTATCCCGCAGTTGCGGGCAGCGGAAACTCCGCCATGTCCCGGAGTAAGCAGCCTGACCCTATTGTCATCGGCAGCATAGGCACTGACAATCCCGGCCGATCGGTCAGAACTGCCGTCATCCACGGCTATCAGCTCGAAATCGCCGAAGCTCTGGGCGAGCAGACTGTCAATGCAGCGCCGCAGAGAGGCTTCTGCATTATATACAGGTATAATTATGGATATTGCAGGTGATTGTGGCATCAGAAATCAGGTAAGAGAGATGTTCAGAGCCTGTCAAGATAGATGACGGCTTCAGGACCAAGATTGAAAATCAGATCGAGCACCGAAAGTCCGGAGATAAAACCCAGCTTGTCGGCACGGATCTGCCAGTACTGCGGCAGCACGATCTCACGGTCGGCGGGACCGGCCTCACAGACTGTCAGCGGAGCAGATTCCGCATCTGTGGCGGCAGGAAGTTCAAGAGTTTTTCTTATCCATGAATCCCAGGCACCGGCAAGATCCCTGAGCAGGGGATAGCGCACGCAGACTCCGTCAGTAAGCATAGGGAGCAGACGGTCAATGTAGAATTCAAAATACGGAGTGCGTCCATAGGCGCTTTCGAGCGCCACACGGTGCACGTCCCACCACTGGCCATGATCCGAAATGCGGATCTCATCCCAGCGGCAATGCGAAGACTGAGGCTTGGCTATCGGAACCGTCAGTTCCAGACGTCCGCGGGTATCGGCTATGGCAAAACGGTGACTGTCCTTGAACCGCTTGTCGAATCGGCGGCTCCAGTCAAAACGCGCCTCCCCGCCCAACGCCGCGATGCGGGCATAGACCTCCGCCGGAGCACACAGCATCGGCGGAAGCAACAGCACGGTGACAGCTCTTCCGGCCTCACTCATATTTCGGTTTGTCAGGGTTGGCGTTCATGAAAATGCGGTCCCAACGGATGCCGCCGTTGAAGAGCGAGCGGTCTTTGTCAAAGGAGATCAGCACTCGCTCCGGCCGGCCTACTATGTGATCTTCAGGCACAAGGCCCCAGAAACGCGAGTCGAGCGAATTGTCGCGGTTATCGCCCATCATGAAATAATAGTCCATCTTGAACGTATAGCTGTCTTGCGGCTCACCGCCTATATAGAGCTTGCCGTCACGGAACTCGGCGTCAGAATTACCTTCATAGACACGGATCACACGTCCGTAGATGTCCCAGGCGCGCGGCCCCATCTTGAGAGTGGCACCCTTGCGCGGAATCCAGATTTCGCCATAGTCGGCCGGAGTCCAGCCCTGGCTCACAGCCTCAGGGAAAAGAGGTTCGGGGGAAAATGAAGGCACCTTCATCACCTTGGTCACAGCCGGATCTGATTCAAGAGTCTTGACCATAGCGGGTGTCAGAGGAGAGATGTAGACCGGAGGCACAGTGCCGTCAGGGTTGACAGTGAATCCAAGTATCTGAAGACCTGAGATATCGTCAGGAGTAATATTGACCGAGTGACGGTCATCGGCGGCAATGCCGAGTTCATCCCACTTCGCCTCTGTCATAGCACCCTGGCGGAGCTGGAAGTAATAGTTAAACTGAACGTTTTCAGGCTGCTCGACAGGCTCTCCGTTGATATGAATCACGCCGTCTACAATCTTAAGCCACTCACCGGGCAGGCCTAAAGCGCGCTTCACATAATTCTCACGGCGGTCAACCGGACGATAGACAACCTCGCCGAAAGTCTGTGGATTACGGAGAATGTTCTCACGTCCGTAAGCCCGCACCAGCGAATAATAGTCGGGATTGGTGACTTTAGTGGCCACTGTGTCACCGGCAGGGAAGTTGAACACCACAATGTCACCCCGCTCCACCTGTCCGAGCCCTTTGAGGCGGTGGTAGGTCCACTGCGGAGTCTCCAGATAAGACTTGGTGTTGATGATCGGAAACGTGTTCTGCACCAGCGGGAAGTGGACCGGAGTCATCGGCACCCTTGGTCCGTAGGCCATCTTGTTGACCCACAGATAATCGCCTACAAGCAACGATTTTTCAAGCGATGACGACGGTATCTGATAATTCTGCCCTATGAAGGTGAATACAAAGTAGACAAGAATAAGCGCGTAGACAATGGCATCCACCCAGCTCATCACAGCCCTCACGGCAGCGCTTTTCGATTTCTTCCACCAGGTCAGAGGTATATATCCGGTAATGTAGATATCAAAAAGAAGAAACCAGAACAGAGCCACCCACCAGTTGCCGAGCCATGCCACCCAAAGGAAAAAGATCAGCGAGACGATGGCAAAGCGCACCCAGCGAGAAGTGCGGTTGTCGGCCACGCGGCGCCGGAAATCCTCAGCGAAACTTCCGCTTCCGGCAGTCTTGTCGTTATTTGTTGTCATATATCAGTTTTAGGAGAAATTCTTATTAAAGGAGGTCGTGCATCATTTCATCAATCGAGAAAACACCCTTTTTTCCCGCAATCCATT
Source organism: Duncaniella muris (assembly GCF_003024805.1). GTDB lineage: Bacteria > Bacteroidota > Bacteroidia > Bacteroidales > Muribaculaceae > Duncaniella > Duncaniella muris. The sequence goes on along the minus strand of NZ_PUEC01000011.1, from coordinate 20,814 downwards.
CGGCAGCCATCACGGCACCAAGGGCAAATCCGTCGCGGCTCTTGGCACGGTGAGTGATCTCGATAGTGTCAACCGGCGAGTCCCACTCGATGATGTGCGTGCCCGGCACCTCGCCTTCACGCAGACTCAGCACCGGAAGAGCCCCTTCGGCCATCACAGGCTTCGGATCAAGACCGGCGGCGATCTGCGCCGGAGTCAGAGAAGCGTTCGAGCTGTCTACGCTGACCATTCCCTCGTCGGCCCAGGAGCTGACACGGTCATTCTCGGCTATGATACCCTCGGCGAGAGTGATGGCCGTGCCTGACGGATGGTCGAGTTTATGGACATGGTGAGTCTCATACATATGAGGCTTATATTGTGGCAGATGGCTCATCAGACGGGCCAGTTTGCGGTTGATGATGTTAAACACATTGACCCCGATGCTGAAATTGCTCGAAGCCAGAAGAGCGCCACCGACTTCGCTGACGCGCTTCTCAACCTCATCGCGGCGGGCGCCCCAGCCGGTCGATCCGCATACCACAGGCACTCCGGCTGCTGCGGCGCGCATCACATTGTCAGGCGCGGTCGAAGGGGTTGTGAACTCGATGGCGGCTTCAGCCGAAGCAAAGGCCTCGCCGTCAATATCTGCATTATTATCAACATCAATTATTGCGACAATCTCATGGCCGCGTTCACGGGCGATGCGCTCGATGGCGTGACCCATCTTCCCGTAACCTATAAGGGCTATTTTCATAAATCTGTAATTCTTCTGAAGCGTGGAACCGGTGGCCCGCAGCGGGCCATAGATGTTGCAAATTTACACAAATTCTCCAATTTCAGCAATTTTCTTTCCAGGTAGGCATACAAAAACCGCTCAGAGCCATCCACAGCGGAAAGACAGAAGTCCGCACCATGTCAGGCTCATTCAACATCTCAGACATCACCGGCATATAATCCCACCGCCACATATATATATAAGACAGATAGACCAAAGAGAGACAGAAGCGCCCCACAAAGCATCTGTCTCTCTTGATTTTATACCTGTTCCCGCATCATTAGGGCTCTATCAATGTACCCATTCATCATAAGCACCCATGAGAAATTTTTTGCGCCACTTTTTCCACTCCCGTCTATATGTTTTCCATTCAGCCTCATCTTCCCACATCCATTTGGCATCTTTCACCCCAAGAAAACGCTCATTCATAAATATGGATGCAGGAACAAAACGAAAAAACCGATCCCCGCAAAATTTTTCTCTTATCTCATCTTGGAGGCAACAACTGTCAGGACTGATTTCCATTAGAAAGAGTCCGTCATCAATTATTTTATACTTCTTTTTTTCCATTGTCCAATAGTCATGCCACCACGAATTATCATCTTTAAAATAACGGTCAATTATTAATGTATCACCCTCTACTTTGTAGATTCCGCCCATTGAATAACCATAGTTTCCGTCCTTAAATAAAACACCTCCAGTTTCAATGACCGCATCCATAAACTCACCGGACAGCAACTCTTCAGATACGCCTCTCAACCAGAAATAAATATTCGAAACAGCTCCGTCATCCCAAAGTCTGAAACCGTCTCCCTCCAGATAATTTGCACAATCTACATCAAAAAGGAGATAATAGCCGGATGTTTTCAAGAGTCCTGTCTCATTTGGCTTAAATCCTGAACTGAATAAGGCTCCCTGTCGGCTCCTGTCAAATTTGATCTCAGGCCCTTTAACTATCACACAGGCCGAACAGATAAACAACAGTAATATATTGACGATTAACTTATAACGTTTCATAGCCATCCCTATTTATTTCTAATTTCTTCTGATTTTTTATATATCTTCCACTCCGATCCTGATTCCCACATCCACTTTTTATTCTTGATGCTTTGTTTCGATGGAAAAGACAAAGACGAGAACATCGCTATGCGCCGATAGAGCTTACGGACTTTACAAATACGGTTAATTTCATTTTCAGTCGGCAAAGTCTCCACTGTATTCTCATCAATAATGATATATTCTTCTTTGCTCAGTTCCCATATTTTATACATCGGATTGTAGTAAATGTCTGTAAGCAGCTTTTCTCCTTTCACAAAGTAAATACCCTCACTGCCGAATGTCAGAAAATGTGCATCAATCAATTTCTCCATATTTTCCGAAGTCGCATCTTTAAGACATAAAAAATCCAAACTCAAAAAAGCCGATTCAATACATCCATCCTCAAAGAGTATAAAACCTCCACCTTTCAAAAATTTTGAACAGGATTCATCATATAATAAATAAAGGCCGGTGTTAAGAGTCCCGTCCGGATCAGCAGCATAGTGCGTAGTGAATAATGCTCTCTGATCCGCCTTTTTAAACTCTTTGTGAGGAAACAACATCACACATCCGGAAACAGATATCCCAATCAAGATAAATATCAAAAATCTAATGCTTTTCATGTCTTACTTTATTTATTACCATAAGCTATAAGGAGAATCCAGAGTAAACATAGAGTGCTAAAATATTAAGTTCCTACAAAACTAAGTCATTTTGTTTTAATTTCAAAATAAACAGCCGCAAAATATTTATAATCACAACATTTATAACCTAAACAAATAAAATATTTAATTAACCGTCTTCTGTCCTTAAGTCTATTGATAAAGGAGATAATTATTTCTTGGGAATGGTGGTGCGAAAAGTCATGATTTTTGCTTAATTTTGCCGTGAGGTTGAAGAGTCTGCCGAGTGAACTTACACGGTTTACAGACGTTACTCTTCTGACGGACCACGCCAAAGGCTTGTCCGCTCCTCTTTGACAACAGAATCATCAGTTTATGAAAAAGGCAATCTATATCGGAGAGCTGTCGCTCATCGTGGCTCTGAGCCCCGACGGCTCAGCTCAGACAGGAGTGGGCGACTGGGCCGTGAACGCGGCGATGCTTGACGGACGCATGGAACTCCCGACTCTCTGGGTCGGAGAGGCGGCTGCCGGAACTGTCGGCGACCATATAGTCAGAACGCTTGAAGAAGCCCGTGTCGACGTGACATCCGTTGACCGCTTCACCGAAGGTGTAAGCCCGGTCAGAATATTCTCCGATGGTGCCGACAGCCGGAAAGTGGACCACAGCCGCTTCCCCGCAGAGCCGGTCAATGCCGTCTGGCCGAGAATAGATGAAGGCGACGTAGTCGTCTACGGATCATACATGGCCCTCGAAGACCGCAACCATGCCCGGCTGCTCGAACTCCTGCGCCATGCCAAGGCCCGCAAAGCCTTCCTTATATATCTGCCATATTTCGAAGCCCATCAGGTGCCGAGAATCACACGGGTGATGCCGTCGGTGTTCGACTGCCTTGAACTGGCCGACCTCATAGTGGCCCGCGATGCCGACATCCGAGCTATCTTCGAAGGCAAAGAAACCGAAGCAATCTTCAAGGACCACATACTTTTCTACTGCCCGCGTTTCCTCCACATGGACCCCGTGGCAAAGAAACTCCGCTTCTTTGACGGCGACCGCTCATGGAGCCTGCTCTGCCACCCGACTGACAACACAGAACTGCAGTGGACCGCAGGAGCTCTCGCAGGCGCCGTCAGAGCGCTCACCGAAGGCATGCGCGATCCTGACGAGATAATGAACCTCGCCAACGAGACAGCCCACAGCGAACTCGCTTCAGAGATCAACCATCCATGCTCACGCTGACCGAAACCACTCAAAACATCATCAAACATCCCCACACCCACCAAAGAGCCGACAGATGAAAGCCATATCCTTAGAGCCGGTATTCGCACAGACTACCACCGATATAGCCTCTCTCAGAAACTTGCTGAGACGCAACCGCTCCATGTCGGAAGTCAGCCATGCGATCGGTGACGCTGACTTCAACACAGCCTATGACTTTCTGCGCTCCACTGCTATGGAGATGGTTGAAAAAGGGGAGATCGACCGTGCCATCCACGGAGTCTGCGAAATTGACGAGCTGATCAGCCGCAACGGTGAGGAAGAACGCAATCTGCTCAACATCCACGCCGCCCTGATGCAGATTCTCACCGCTCTCTATATCGAGAAAGCCGACAGCGAGGCCGCCATGACCACCGCCGCATCGGCCCTCTCGCTTCTGGCCCAGGAACCGAAGCGCAAAGACGAGCCATTTCTGGCCATACTCGGCGCGCTGCTCTATGACATAGCCTATCTCCACACCGAACGCAAGGAGTACAAGCAGGCCGAGCGCGAACTGGCCAAATCGCTCAAAATCTTCGAGCGCCTGGCCAAGAACGATCCGGCCCGCTATGCCTCGCCTCACGTAATGGCCCTCAACGCCGCTACAGCCACCTACCGCAACCGCGTCAGCCAGGCCGAACTCCTGGCCCACTACCAGGCCGTAACCTCTACCTATCTGCAAATGGTCAGTGCCGGAGTGGAAGTGGAGGAAGCCACAAGCCGCCTGATCGACTCGATAACAGCCGAGGGCGACACCCTCGTACAGATGGGACGCCACCGCGAAGCCGTGCAGTACTATACCCGCGCGCTGAAATATCTGACCAAGATCGAACCTCAGTTCACCCTGCGCCATCTGCGCCTGTCAATAGCCCTCGGTGAATCCATGCTCCGCATAAGCGCCATGAAGGACAAGGGCATCCACCTGCTCAACACAATGCTCCATAAAGCCACAAAGATCAACGCCACCGACGAGCACCGCCGCATTGTCGACATACTCTACAATGCCAAAAGCTCATCGCTCGACATACTCGGCCTCTGGCACAAGGTTTTCCCGAAATAAAAAGCCCGGAGACTGAAATTAAAACCAATCAAAACAAGGAACTTCACAATGTCACAGCACACCCCTACCAGCTCACTCCCCCGAATCAAAGACTTCAGAATAGCGATAGCAGTAGCCGAATGGAACGGCCACATCACCGGAGCCCTCCGCGACGGCGCTCTTGACACTCTGCGCAGCTACGGAATGCCCGAAAAAGACGTGACAGTGGTCAGCGTACCCGGAGCCGTAGAACTGACATTCGCAGCCTCTAAGCTCATCGAAACCGGATCATATGACGCCATCATAATCATTGGATGCGTGATAAAGGGCGACACTCCCCACTTCGACTACGTATGTCAAAGCGTAACCCAGGGCATGACCGCACTCAACGCCGACTGTGACATCCCGGTGATTTTCGGAGTGCTCACCGTCAACGAAGAGCAGCAGGCTCTTGACCGCGCAGGCGGCTCGCTCGGCAACAAGGGTGCCGAAGCAGCCGAGACAGCAATCAAAATGGTAGCTCTCAACCGCCATATCGACGAGCTTTAAGCCCTCCCGTTGGCTCAACGCCACCTCCTCATTCCCATATTCTCTCACCTCCCCGACTCTCCACTGCAAACCTCTGAATGGAACGCCTGATGCAATACGTGTGGCAGCACCGTCTGTTGGAAACAACGGACATGGTCACTGTGGACGGGCGTAAAGTCACAGTCATAGACCCCGGTCGGCTCAACACCGATGCGGGGCCTGACTTTTTCAATGCCAAAATAAAACTTGGCGAAGCCATGTGGGCCGGTGACATCGAGATCCATGTCAGAGCAAGTGACTGGCACCGCCACCGCCACGACGGCGACCGCGCATATGACTCCGTGGTGCTCCATGTGGTCGACCGTGACGACACCGCCGTCAGACGCCACAACGGAGAGATAATTCCGCAGATGGTGATGAAATGCGAGCCGGAATTCCATATCCGCTATCATGAGCTGGTTGACCGCGCCGACATAGACCTGCCCTGTGCCGAGGAAATAAAGACCCTCGACTCGCTCCGCCTCACAGACTGGCTGACATCACTTGCCTATGAGCGCATATATTCCAAGGCCGCACACATCGAGGAACTCCTCGCCCGTTACACCGGTGACTGGGAACAGACCTGCTACGTGATCCTCGCCCGCGCCCTCGGATTCAGCACCAATTCCGAACCGATGGAGCGGCTGGCAATGTCACTGCCTCTGCATTTCCTGCGCAAGCACAGCGACTCGCAGCTGACTATGGAAGCCCTGTTTTTCGGTCAGGGAGGCTTCCTCGACAACGCTCCAAAAACCGATCCATATGTAGAAGAACTGATCAGGGAGCACAAATTCTTCGCCCACAAATTCTCTCTGCGCCCCCTTCAGCCTTTAGGCTGGAAAATGGCCCGTATGCGCCCCCACAATTTCCCCCACCGCCGCATAGCCCTTCTTGCGCAGCTCGTAGCCTCCGATTTCAGGCTCGTCAGAAAAATAACCAGTACCGAAAGCATCGACTCCCTGCGCGAACTCTTCCGCCAGCCGCTCACAGGCTACTGGGCCTGCCATTTCACTTTCGGGCCAGGCAGCGAACGCAACTTCGACACCCTCAGCCGGAACTCGGCCGACATTCTTATTATCAACGTGGCCATCCCGCTCCTGATGGCCTATGGCAACATGCACGGCGATGAAGAGATGACCCGTCGGGCAGTTGAATGGCTTCAGGAACTTCCGCCGGAAAGCAATTCGATTGTGACTCTTTTCTCAAACGCAGGCATCGGCTGCAAGGATGCCTTCACATCTCAGGCTCTCATCCAGCTGCGCCGCCGCTACTGCGAAGAGCGCAAATGTCTTTACTGCCGTCTCGGCCACAGTCTGCTTGCCAGACACGCCCGCCGCCGCTGAAAGACCTTCTCCGGCCCCGCGATTTGTTTCGCAGAAAATATCGCAAAGAAAAAGCCACGGAAACGCCCTTAAAATCGACGCAAAGGCAGATAACGGAAGATTGCGTAGATCGCGGCCACAAGAGCGATAGAACCGCCCACAAAACCGATGTCGGCCATCATTCCGTGGTCACAGACAATGCCGCCTACAAAAGCGCCTCCGCCAATGCCGAGATTGAAGATTCCGGAGTAGAGACTCATGGCCACTGCCGAGTTGTGGGGCGCAAGCACTATGATCTCGTTCTGGAAAGCGATATTGTAGATCGTCATGGCAAGTCCCCACAGAATGCAGAGCAGCGCGAGCAGGCTCACCGACAGCGAGGCTACCGGGAGCAGAAGCAGAAGCATCACCGGAAGACCGATGCAGGCCATGCTGATGATCCGGCGCGGATAGCGGAAAAAATAACGGGTCATGACAGCGCTGCCGAGCAGACCGGCTATGCCGAAAAGAGCAAGCGTAAGAGTGATGGCCCTGGCTTGCATGTGGACAATACGGTCCATGAACGGCTCGACGTAGCTGTAGCCCGTGTAGTGTCCGGTCACAATCACGGCCGTGATGAAATAGACCATCAGCAGCGGGCGACTGGTGATCACATCGCGGAGCATGTCGCGCCGCGATTCGCCCTCTCCGCTGCGGGGCAGTGTGGGGAAGAAACGGAAAAGCCCTATAAGGATCAGTCCCGCCAGAAGACCGAGTGCGCCGAACGTGACACGCCATCCGGCAAGAAGACCGAGCATACGGCCGAGGGGCAGACCGGCTATAAGAGCGATGCCGCCGCCGGCTACAAGCGCACTCAAGGCTGTAGACCGCTTGCCGTCGGGGGTGACCGCAACTGCCATCGGCGGAGCTATGGACCAGAAAAGCGAATGGGCGCAGGCCACTCCGATACGCGATGCGAGGAGTGTCCAATAACCGGTGGCGAGTACCGATCCGATGTGGCTGACAAAAAAGACTCCGACTATTATCAGCAGCAGTTTACGGAAATCCATGCGCGCACACCAGAGCATCAGCGGCAGAGAAAGCAGGGCCACAACCCAGGCATAGATAGAAATCAGCAGGCCGGCACGGGCTTCGCTGACTCCGAAGTCAGCGGCTATGTCGCTGAGAAGTCCGATAGGGGTTATCTCGGAGGTGTTGAATGTGAATCCCGCAACCGTGAGCAGGATCAAGGGCATCCATTTCATAAAACAATCTTTAAACTATTGAGAACCAACATAATGCATCATTTCACTGACATTTTGGCCTGCAAAATTAGCTAAAATCCCTTAGCTGACAAATTTTTATTGCTACTTTTGCAGAAAGACCCAACGCCGTTAACAGAAATCTGCATGACAGTAATTTATTTCACCGCCACCGGCAATTCGCTTGCCGTGGCCAGGCATATTGGCGGACGCTGCATAAGCGCCGTGACACTCCTGCGGCAAACCGGCTCCGTCGAGCTCAGCGACCCTGAAGGGATAGGTCTTGTGATGCCTGTCTATTTCGGGCAGATACCCGCTGTGGTCACTCAGCTGATGCGCCGCCTCAGCCTACGGGCGCCATATCTCTTCGCCGTTCTGACCTACGGTGAGCTTGCCGGACGCGCGGCCACTCACATGTGCCGCTTAGGGAAGGAGACAGGCATCATATTCGACTACATCCGCACTATAAAGATGGTCGACAACAATTTCATAATCGTCAGTGTCAGCCGTCAGGTCAGAGACTGCGGACGCAAAAAAATCTCCGTCTGCATGGATGCGATAGCAGGGGAGATCAGGGAGCGGAAATGCTTTGTCGAGAAACCCGGAGTGGTTAGCAGGCTGATCGGAATTATTGAAGAACGGATGCCGCAGGGCCCGAAATTCGACAGCGGATTCAGCGTCGAGGCTGACAAGTGTAACGGCTGCGGAACCTGCGTCAAGGTTTGTCCGAATGCCAACGTGCAACTCGCCGGCGGCCATCCGCAATGGCAGGGCGACTGCCTGAAATGCACCGCCTGTTACCACAACTGTCCGCAGGGTGCCGTCAGATACCGCAATGAGCGCAGCCGCTACTGCTTCAGGAATCCGGCCGTCACGCTGCAGGATATAATCCATGCCAACAACCGGACCCGCTGAAACGGATCGGCACAGAACTTGTTAAATCACCCTCTGAAAAGAGGGATCAGTATCTAAAAAATTTAGTCTGCTCAGTATGGCTTATGCGGCCATGCAGATCAGACTAATTTTTTAGTTTTAGAATAATGCCAATGAGGAGACGGTTCAAACGGAAGCAGCCAGGATTGCTACAGGAGCGCTACAGGATCGCTCCGGAATCACGACCAAGACCGCTATTTCAGACGGCTTAGAAATCCGGCCGGAATGCGGGAAAGAATATCGGAAAGCAGCCCTGCGGCACGGCGCAGATCGCCCTTGTCTTCCGACTTCTCGCAGATGCTTTTGACTTCGATCAGCGCCAGTGACAAAGCCCCGAATGTGGTCAGAAAAGGAAACTCAGGTATGGCCACAGAGCCGGAGTCACGGAGCAGGATAAAGGCGGCGATGGCCATGAAATCGACAAGCGAGAGAGCCATCAGAGCGAGATAGTAGCGCAGCAGTTTGTCGACGGAGCGGCGCAGTCCCCAGGAAGTACATTTCTCTCCTCTGGAGCGAGATTTCCGAAGGCCGCTGACAAGGTCGGCAATGACGGCGATGAAGACCCCAGAGTATTCCACACTCAGCAGAAGAAGGATCGGAAAGATACGTGTGAGATTCATGTCTGTTTCTTTGCAATTGGTTCTTGATAATGAAAATTTCATTGCAAAGATAAGGCCCCGCCACGGCCTTTAAGTGCGATGATGCGGAAGGGCTGACAATAACTCACTCCTCGGCATGGAGGGCTCCGAAAACAATCGAAGCCTTGGCCGGACCGACCACTTCGGCAATGGCATCGAGGTCGGCTTCGCGCAGACGTCTGACGCTCTTGAAATGGGTCAGCAGTGCCGTGCGGGTTTTCTCTCCGACTCCCTTTATTCCGTCAAGTTCCGAGACAGCCTGCGACTTGCTGCGGCGGTCGCGGTGGTGGGTTATTCCGAAGCGGTGGGCCTCGTCGCGCAGGTGCTGTACCACCCGCAGAGTCTCGCTGTTTTTGTCGATATAGAGCGGAATGCTGTCACCCGGAAAATAGATTTCCTCAAGGCGCTTCGCAATGCCGACCACAGCTATTTTGCCCCTCAGCCCCATCTCGTCAAGAGCCTCCACAGCCGCCGACAGCTGACCTTTGCCACCGTCAACCACGATGAGCTGCGGCAGCTCCCGTCCCTCGTTGACAAGGCGTGTGTAGCGCCTGGTCAGCACCTCTTTCATGGAAGCGAAATCGTCAGGTCCGACCACCGTCTTTATGTTGAAATGACGATAGTCCTTTTTGCTCGGACGCGCATCTTTGAAGACCACACATGAGGCCACGGGATTCGTGCCCTGGATGTTCGAATTGTCAAAACACTCTATGTGGCGCGGCAGTTCCGAGAGATGAAAATCAGACTGCATCCGCATCAGAATCCTGTCGGCTCTCGTCTCCGGATTCCGTTTCTCCATTGTTTTGATCTTGTCCACCCGATGCTGGCGCGCGTTCTTCTGCGAGACCTCCAGCAGTTTGGCTTTGTCGCCGCGCTGAGGCATTATGAAGCGGACATCGGGCATCTCCACATCCGGCATTTCCGCCACTATCACATCGTCGAATTTCACTCCGAGACTCTCTGAAATCTCAGACATGGCATAGCCCAGAAGCTGTGCTTTCGACTCGTCAAGACGGCGCTTGAATTCGAGTGTGACCGACTTGACAACGGCACCGTGGCGCACGTGCATATAGTTAATATAGACATCGCTGTCTTCATCGTCTATACCAAACACGTCAATGTCCTCGATGGTCTGCGAGACTATGACACTCTTGGCCTGATAGCGTCTGATCAGATCATACTGTTCCTTGAGTTCCTGAGCTTCTTCAAAGCGCATTTCAAGCGAGAGTTTCTCCATTTCTCCCCGCAGATACGTCAGGAGTTCCCCGATGTCGCCACGCAGAATAGTGCGCACCTTTTCAATATCACGGCCATATTCCTCGGCCGACACAAGCCCCGTGCAGCACCCCTTGCAACGCTTGAGATGATAGTCGAGACAGAGACGGCCCTTGCCGGCCCGGACCCAGTCGAGAGTCATCGGCTGACGGCACGAACGGATGGAATAGAGCTTTCTGAGAAGATCAAGAGTGGCGCGCGCGCTGCCCGTGTCGGTATATGGGCCGTAGTATTTCGACCCGTCCTTTATGCGCTGGCGCGTCATGAAAACCCTCGGATAAGGCTCGTTTGTCACCACTATCCAGGGATAGGATTTGTCATCCTTCAGCAACACATTGTAGCGCGGCTGATACTCCTTGATCATCGAGGCTTCAAGGTTGAGTGCATCCTGCTCCGTAGGCACAACTATATAGCTCATGTCAGTGATGGCGCGCACCAGCAGATTGGTGCGGAGACTGTCATGCGTACGGTTGAAATAAGAACTTACACGCCGTTTGAGGTTCTTAGCCTTACCTACATAAATCACCGTACCCTCGGCGTCATAATACATATAGACGCCGGGGGTATCGGGAAGAATTGATATTTTTTCGGTCAGAGAGGCCGATTTTTTATGTTTGGCCAATGATATCGAAGGTATTTATCAGAGGTTGTTTAATATGTGATCAGCGAAGTCACTTCAGCATCGGCCGGAAGCACCGCACGTCCGTTGAGCGCCGAAAGCTCGATGATGAAGTTAATGTAAATCTTCTTAGGATTCATAGATTTTACAAGCTCGTAGGCGGCAGCCATTGTTCCGCCGGTGGCAAGCACATCGTCATGAAGCACCACGATGTCATCAGGAGTGATAGCATCGCGGTGGATCTCGATCACATCCTTTCCATACTCCTTGTCATATGAAGCCTGGATTGTGTCGGCAGGAAGTTTGCCGGGCTTGCGGACGGGCACAAAGCCTGCTCCGAGTTCGAATGCAAGGATCGAACCGCCGATGAAGCCGCGTGACTCGATGCCTACAACTTTAGTAACACCTTTGTCGCGGTAAAGTTGGGAAAGGTCCCAGCCGATGATATGCAGACCGCGTGGATCTTTGAAAAGTGTGGTGAGATCCTTAAAAACTATACCCTTCTTAGGGAAGTCATAGACGTCGCGGATGCGCTGTTTCAGATATTCCATGATGTATTTGAATTTAGATTTATGATTCTTTTTAGTAAAATTGTTCCACGTGAAACAATGATTTTTCATCGTCCCATGAGCAACAGCAGTATGTTTATATCAGCCGGAGAGATGCCAGGAATGCGTGATGCCTGGGCTATGGTTTCGGGGTTGATGCGTTCGAGTTTCTGCCTGGCTTCAGTAGAGAGTGCGGTGAGCGACGCATAGTCGATCTTGCCGCGGATGGTCAGATTTTCCAGTCGGCGGAGCTTGTCGGCTATCTGCTGCTCGCGCTGTATGTAACCCTGATATTTCATCAGAATTTCGGCTGCCTCTATGATCTCCTGACGTCGCGCTTCTTCTATATTTTCTTTTATGAATTCGGCAAACGGCCCGATGCCTTTGGCAAGAATTTCAACCGTCAGGCCGGGGCGCAGAATCAGGTCATGGAGTTTAACGCCCTGCTTCAACGGCTGCTCTCCGATGCTTTCAAGATAGGAATTGATCAGCGATGCCTTCACTGAAAATTCGCGGCAAAATTCAATGAGCGAGTCGCGCTGACGGCGTTTGCTTTCCATTTCATTGAAGCGGTAGTCGGTGGCGAGTCCGATGGCATGACCGCGTGGTGTGAGGCGCATGTCGGCATCGTCCTGGCGCAGAAGTATGCGGTATTCAGCGCGCGAGGTAAACATGCGGTAAGGCTCATCGACGCCCTTGGTGACGAGATCGTCGATCAGCACTCCTATATATGCCTCATCGCGCGCGAGGGTAAACGGCTCGGCGCCCTTGACCTTGAGAGCGGCGTTGATTCCCGCTATCAGGCCCTGTCCGGCGGCTTCCTCATAACCGGTGGTACCGTTGACCTGACCGGCGAAATAGAGGCCGCTGACGAGCTTCGTCTCAAGTGTGTGATAGAGCTGCGTAGGGTCAAAAAAGTCATATTCGATAGCATAGCCGGGGCGGAAAATATGCACGTTGCGCAGAGCCGGAACTGTTTCCAGAGCCCGGATCTGGACATCGATCGGCAGCGATGACGAGAAGCCGTTAAGGTAATATTCATTGGTCACCTCGCCTTCAGGTTCGAGGAAAAGCTGATGTTCGTCTTTGTCGGCAAAGGTTACGATTTTGGTTTCTATACTGGGGCAGTAACGCGGTCCGATGCTCTGGATCTGTCCGTTGTAGAGGGGAGAGAACGGCAGTCCTTCCCGAAGAATTCTGTGGGTTTCGGGATTGGTGTAGACCGTGTGGCATGGACGCTGACGTAGCTTGCGGTGAATGTTCGGCAGATAGCTGAACTTGTGGAAATCATTGTCACCGTCCTGGAGATTGGTCTGACTCCAGTCAACCGACCGGCCGTCGATACGCACCGGAGTTCCGGTCTTCATGCGGTCAGTAGTGAAGCCCAGTTCGCGCAACTGCTCGGTAAGACCATGCGAAGCCGGCTCTGAAACGCGTCCTCCCGGCAGTTTCACCGGCCCGGTGTGCATCAGTCCGTTCAGGAATGTGCCTGCGGTCAGCACCACGCATCTGGCCTTGAAAGTCACGCCGAGGCAGGTTGTCACGCCCGTCACACGTCCGTCCTCAATCAGCAGGCCGTTGGCCGAATCCTGCCAGATGGAGAGATTCGAGGTATTTTCAAGGATATTTCTCCACAGGCGCGAAAATTCCATACGGTCGCTCTGTGAGCGCGGGCTCCATACGGCCGGACCTTTGGAGCGGTTGAGCATACGAAACTGTATGGCACTCTCGTCGGTGACAACACCCATCATGCCTCCGAGAGCGTCTATTTCCCTAACTATCTGCCCCTTGGCAATTCCACCTACGGCAGGATTGCAGCTCATCTGGGCAATTTTGTTCATGTCAATAGTCATCAGCAGAGTAGACACACCAAGACGCGCGGCCGCATGAGCAGCCTCGCACCCGGCATGACCGGCGCCGATGACAATGACGTCATAGTCGAAGTTCATTTATGATTTTATTTCGTCAAGCAATACAAGTGCTTGGTTTTCAAAATTTTCCATTATCTCACGCTCACCCGGTCCCTTGTCGTTGATGCCACAGAGATGCAAGACTCCGTGGATGATCACTCTCAGAAGCTCACGCTGATAAGTGGCTCCCACGAGTTCGGAGTTCGAAAGCACCGTATCAAGGGAAATAAACATGTCGCCTGACACCATTCGCCCGCGCGAATAGTCAAAGGTGATGATATCGGTAAAATAATCGTGATTCAGAAACCGGCGGTTGACCTCTATGATCTTCGGGTCATCGCAGAATATATAGGTGAGAGGCCCGACGATACGGTTGTGTGTTTTGGCCACCGCCGCTATCCACTTTTCCAAAAGCGGGGCGTCGATGTCAGGCATAAGGGTCACGCCGTCGGTCAGCCACTCAATTTTGTTCATGTTACAAAGTTAAGTATTTTTTCTATCTCGGTCAAATTTTATTTGACTCAATCGTCGAAAAGCCAAAATCGGACTTAATTCACTAAATCAAAACAGATTACCCGAATTTTAAGGCTCTGAGAATTAAAAATTCATTTTGGCCTGCACGGGTGGGCGTGAATTTTCAAAGGATTTTGCCTGAAACAGACCGGCCGCAGCACTGATGCCGATGCCGGAGCCTAAGCTGACGGAACAGTCCTCCTCTCCCCTACCCTATCGGTGTGATGACAGCTGAATTTCGTGTCACCTCAAGTCTGACAAGCGATGAACAGACGAGCGGCACATTGTGGTCCACGTGGCCCACCGGAATTCCATAGGCCACCGGATAAGAATAGTCAGCCACAATGCGGCTGATCATCTCCTCCATTGACGCCGACCCGCGGTCTGGAGCATAATCCGTAAAACGGCCCACCACCAGTCCGGCCAGCTGACCGAGCACTCCGCTCAGGCGCAAAGTGTAGAGAATCCGCTCCACCTTATATATAGGTTCGGCAATGTCTTCGATGAAGAGAATGCGTCCGGGCCTTATGACATCAAACGGAGTGCTGAGCAGTCCGGCTATCACAGCGAGATTGCCACCCACCAGAAGACCTTCGGCTTCGCCGGGCCGGTTGAGCGGATGGCCGCCCGCACGCAGATCAGGCGTGGCGCCTGAAAGAATTTCGAAAAGCCGGCGGGAATCCGTGTCGCGTCCGCGGTTCTCCGAAATGTGTTTCGTCATCGGAGCGTGGAATGACTTTATGCCGTGACGGGTCATCAGGGCATGAAGAGCCGAGATGTCACTGTAGCCCACTATCCATTTCGGATCATCGCGCAGCGGCAGGCGGTCGAGCCGGTCGAGAAGATGGACCGCGCCGTAGCCTCCGCGCGAGCAGATGATGGCGCGGGTGTCAGGATCGAGCAAAGCCGCTTCAAGGTCGGCATAACGCTCGTCATCCGTTCCGGCAAAAGTGCCGAAGCGGCCGAAAGTATTTTTGCCTACATAGGGCACCCACCCGCAGTCGGCAAGCACCGGAAGAGAATTGTAGACCACCTGCGGCTTGATGATTCCGGCGGGCGAGACTATTGCCACACGGTCGCCGTGGCGCAGCGGTCGCGGAGTCAGTATCGGGCGTTCCTCTGTCATGCTACCTGTACTTTTATGTCTGTGGCCAGGCTTATGC
Organism: Duncaniella muris; assembly: GCF_003024805.1. GTDB lineage: Bacteria > Bacteroidota > Bacteroidia > Bacteroidales > Muribaculaceae > Duncaniella > Duncaniella muris. Next base: position 5,374 of record NZ_PUEC01000011.1, on the reverse strand, counting down.
GCCGGGCAATTTCTTCGAGTTCCTCGCGCGACACCTTCTCAAGTCCCTGGGCCGGAGTCTGACGGTCGATCGAATAGATCATTATCTCGCGGGGCTGAATTCGCCGATAAGCCTCGATGAGCGCATCGACCTCTTCCGGAGTTGTATTATCAATCCTGACACCCTCGTATTCGCCACGCAGAAACATGGTCTGGACTATGCACTGCCCTTTGAAACGGCAGAGCAGGTCGATGGCCTTTTCCGAGGTAAACGACGGCTGTGTAGGGCGGTCAATGGCGCGCATTGTCGCCGTAAGGGCCGAATCGAGTTTCAGAATATTGTTGTCGACTTTCCGCAGAGCCTCCTCCACATCGTGGCGGTCAAGGCGCGTGGAGTTGCTCAGTACACTGACTCTGGCCGACGGACAATAGCGGTCGCGCAGGCGCAGAGTGTCATCAATCACCCCTCCGAAATCAGGGTGGAGAGTAGGCTCGCCGTTGCCTGAGAAAGTGATCACATCAAGCGGTTCGCCGGCCTCGTTCATGTTTCTGAGGCGCGATTCGAGCAGGTGTGCCACCCGTTCGCGTGGCGCGAAACCGGTGGTTCCGGGGCCCTGGGCATTGAAACCGGCCTCGCAGTAGAGGCAGTCGAATGTGCATATCTTTCCATCGTCAGGAGTCAGATTGACCCCCAACGAAACGCCGAGCCGCCGCGATCTGATCGGCCCGAAAATAGTAGAGTGAAAGAGTACGGTCTGCATATCTTTTCTTAGAGATTATTCAGAAACTGAAATCATATTGACTTCATGTTTCTTTAAAAACAAAATTAAGCAATTTTCGCCTCCTTTCCGAAGAATTCAGCCTAAAAATCGCCATGCACCCCTGCAAAATGCAACAGAGAAGGCACACCATCCGGAGCGGTAAATCGGCAGCTGACCCTGGAAAAACCAGCCCTGTCATCAAAAAAACAAGCCGGCAGAGAATCTCCACCGGCTCTTTTATCGAGAAAAACTCCGTCAGATCAGACGGTCAGAATTTCTTTTTCCTTAGCAGCAAAAAGATCGTCAATCTTTTTGAGATACTTGTCATGAAGCTTCTGCACATCATTTTCAGCATCCTTCTCGACATCCTCGCTCATGCCCTGCTTCACGGCCTTTTTCAGACCTTCTATAGCATCGCGGCGGGCGTTGCGCACGCTCACTTTGGCATTCTCAGCCTCGCCTTTCGACTGCTTCACCAGCGCACGGCGGCGTTCTTCAGTCAGCGGGGGGATGGAAAGACGGATGACTTCTCCGTTGTTTTCAGGCATGATGCCGATCTCAGAGTTGATGATAGCTTTCTCAATCTCCTTGAACATGGCCTTTTCCCAGGGAGTGATGGTGATTGTACGGGCGTCAGGAACAGCCACGTTTGCAACCTGCGACACGGGCACATTGCTGCCGTAGTAGCTCACACGCACTGCGTCAAGAATCTTCGGATTGGCTTTGCCGGCACGGATATGGGCCAGCGATTCGTCAAGATAAGCCACGGCCATCTCCATTTTTTCTTCGGCCGGATTAAGGTAATCAGAGGGTTCCATAAAAGGGATGTATTTATTGGTTATTTCTGTTTCTAAAAACAATCGGTTTCACGGGGCCGGTCAGCTCTCATAAGGCAGACTCAGACCATCACAGGCGCGGGTCAGTAGACAAGAGTGCCGATGTTCTCGCCGCTGATGACCTTGAGAAGATTGCCCGGAGTGTCCATATCGAACACCACGATGGGCAGATGGTTCTCCTTGCAGAGAGCGGTTGCCGTGAGGTCCATGACCTTGAGACCGCGGTTATAGACCTCGTCATAGGAAATCTTGTCAAACTTGACGGCAGCAGGATCTTTTTCGGGATCGGCCGTATAGATTCCGTCCACGCGGGTGCCTTTGAGCATCACATCGGCCTCAACCTCGATGCCGCGCAGGGCGCTTCCGGTGTCAGTGGTGAAAAACGGATTGCCTGTGCCGCCGGCTATGATGGCCACTTCGCCGCGCTGAAGAGCCTCGATGGCCACACGGTTTGAATAGTAGTCGCCGATAGGATACATGTTAAGGGCTGTAAGCACTTTTGCAGGCTGTCCGATAGATTCAAGAGCCGATGAAAGTGCCAGCGAATTGATCACCGTGGCGAGCATTCCCATCTGGTCGCCCTTGACACGGTTGAAACCTTTGGCAGCTCCCGAAAGACCGCGGAAAATATTGCCGCCGCCTATGACGATGGCCACCTGAACACCCATAGAGCAGATCTCCATGATCTGTGACGCATATTCCGAAAGACGCTCGGTGTCTATCCCGTAGCCCTGCTTTCCCATGAGCGACTCGCCGCTGAGTTTAAGCAGCACTCTTTTGTATTTTGCTTCCATTTCCTTGTGCTTATATATAATATATGTGTCTGATGATCTTGTTTCAACAAAGGTAAGGATTATTCCTTTAAAAAATGACAATTCCATTTCAAAAGTCACACAATTCTGTTACAAATTTCTCAAATTTTGCAAAATCTCAGTATATTTGCTCCCGGATTTCATATCACTATCCTTCTCTCCGCATAACTATTTTGCAATCGTAAGCACAACAGAAACAAAGAGTGACCCCTTCTATATTAATTGTGGACAATGACAGCGGCATCACCTCTCTGCTGATGGAAAATCTTCAGAGCGAGGGTTATGATGTCACGTCCGTAGGGCAGGCAGAAGAAGCTTTGATTCTTCCGCTTGACACCTTTCAGCTTGTCATTTCAGAAGTGGTGCTTCCGGGAGAAATAGACGGTCTTGAACTGCTCGAACGCATGAAAGAAGACCGTATGACCCAACACGTTCCACTGATGTTCTGCACCGTCCGCGACGGCGAGCGCGACATCATAGCAGGGCTGAACGCCGGTGCCGACGATTACATCATCAAACCCTTCTCGCTGCGCGAGTTCATGGCCAGAATCCGCTCAGTGCTCCGCCGCCACCGCAATTTCGCACCCGCCGCCACCCAGCGCACCATTGAATACCGCACCCTGATCCTCAACATCGACTCGCGCACACTGATAATCGACGGCGAAACCCTGGCCCTCTCACCTACCGAATTTTCCATTCTGACACTGCTCATGCGCTCGCGCAACAAGCTCTTCCCGCGCGAAGACATCTTCTCATCCACCTGGCCCAACGAAGAGATGACCAACCCGCGCCTTGTCGATGTCAACATCTCACGCCTGCGCAAAAAACTCGGATCCTACGGACAGCACATAGTCAACCGTTCGGGGCTCGGCTACGGTTTCATGGATTCGATATGAAAAAACTTTCATCACCACTGCCCTCCTCCACCACTCCGTTCATTCTCGAAGCAGGCTGCGATGAAGCCGGGCGCGGATGCCTGGCCGGACCAGTTTTCGCAGCTGCCGTAATTCTTCCCGACGGATATTCAAACCCGCTGCTCAACGATTCGAAAAAACTCACCGAAAAGCAGCGCGAGGAACTGCGTCCCATCATAGAACGCGATGCCATAGCCTGGGCCGTTGCCTCGGTTGACCATGAGGAAATAGACCGCATCAACATTCTCAACGCCTCGATCCTCGCCATGCACCGCGCCCTGGATTCGCTTGAGGTTATACCGGGCGGAATCGCCGTTGACGGCAACCGTTTCAAACCATACCGCGACATAGCCCACGTGACCGTGGTCAAAGGCGATGCGAAATACGGCAACATAGCCGCGGCCTCAATCCTCGCCAAGACCCACCGCGACGAATTCATGCGTGATGCCGCCGCCTGCTATCCGGGCTATAACTGGGAAATCAACAAAGGTTATCCGACACGTGACCATCGCGAGGCCATCGCCGCCATTGGCCCGTCGCCCATCCACCGCATGACCTTCCGCCTGCTCCCCGACTCTGAGGAAAAGCCTACGAAGTCACCGAAAGCCGTCAGAGCGAAAAAATCAGGAAAGGCCTGACACAATAGCCGATCTTCAGAGATAGAGTTCCACTCCTAAAGGTGGTTTAAAAACAACCTCTTATAAAACACAAAAGCCATCCTTCAGCAGGATGACTTTTTTATTTTTCTTGCAGCCGTGTAGGCAAGCAGTTCAGCTCTGTATGACTGGCGGGATATCTCTCTCCCGACTTTTCCTTCAAAAATACCCCCGCAGTTCACAAACGTTTTCAAGAAAGCCTTCATCCCGTGAAGAAACGGAGAGAGAAACCCGATTTCCTCATCTTTGGCAGCAAGCACCTTGGCCTTCATCTTGGCATGGGAATTTATGACGGCCTCATACTGCTGCGGGGTGTCGCAGCGATAATGGAGAATATCTCCGTCAAGGAGCGCCGGACGCACCGAATCGCGGAAAATCACCGCCTCTGAAACATCGCGCAGGTTCCAGTTTGCATAACGCTTGTCAAACAGACGTATCTGCCTGTCGGGATACCAGCCGCAGTGTCTTACCGGAAAACCGCAGTAGAAATTCAGGCGCGCCACACTGTAGACCCTGTGGCTGAAGCCTTCTTCTTTCAGACGCAGAATTGACTCCTGGAGGGCAGGCGAGAGCACCTCATCTGCATCAATCGAAAGCACATACTGGTGAGTGGTCAGCGATGTGGCATACTGGCGCTGCGCACCGAAACCATCAAATTTCCTGACACTGATCCGGCATCCGTAGCGGCTGCATATGTCGACCGTGCGGTCTGTCGAGCCGGAATCCACCACTATTATCTCATCAGCTATCCCGCGCAACGATTCCAGACAAGCTCCAATGCGCTTCTCCTCATTAAAGGCAAGAATAGTAGCTGAAATTTTTTTCATTGTGTATAATAATATGACAATGTCTGACGTTTGCTAATACTGAGACAGCAAAAGTCTTGACACACGACGTTACAAATGTAGAACAAATAATTTATTTATTCAAAACTCTTTTTTTCAACTTGGTTCAAAGAATCTGAAAAAGGAGCAAAAAGTTACCCAAAATGCCTCCATTAACAATAATTAACTATTGGGGGGGGTAGTTTTAATAGATTATTTGTAATTTTGTTACTACTATAACGTCAGAAGGCTTATAGCTACTATCAAAGCAACGCATAACACAAAGTCAACTAAAAAAGTTAGGTTAAGGGAATAGAGAGACCGTGAGGTTTCTCTATTTTCTTTATATCCCTGCATGAGGCTTATTGCAATTTTGGAAAATTTGCCCGCGATTTTTCGGAAATCTCAGGTCACCCCGGCAAGCATACGGCCTGTAAAGATACTAAAGAAGGTTAAAAATAAAATAAGAGCTTGTTTAAAAACGATTGTTAACAGAAGTGAGTTTTCGGAGAGAAATAACAACAGCTGCGACCATGAGCATTTCGTTGGCTGATTCTGTCGTTTCCTCGTAATTCCTGCACAGCCTTCTGAAG
>NZ_PUEC01000010.1 GCF_003024805.1 Duncaniella muris | reverse complement strand
ATAGCGTGAGGGCTCCACCTCTTCCCATTCCGAACAGAGAAGTTAAACCTCACCACGTCGATGATACTACGAAAGTGGGAAAGTAGATAACCGCCCCCTCTAAACCGCGGACCGGATCCTGTCACAGAAACAGCTTCCGGCCCGCTTTTTTTATATCCATTCTTCTGCAATTACTCTGCTTCGGAAAGACTCTTATCTGCTCCAAGGCTCCGGCATTTGTCGGGCCTGATGATTTTGTAGGGGCTGAATCTCGGTTATATGTCGCTTTTTTTGTAATTTTGCAGCAAATACGTTTTAACTGACAATCATAGTTATTAAAAATCATGAAACTTACTGAACTGACAGCTATTTCGCCGGTTGACGGTCGCTATCGCGGAAAATGTGAGCGCCTGGACGAATATTTTTCTGAATATGCGCTTATCCGCTATAGGGTTAAAGTAGAAATCGAGTATTTCATAGCTCTGTGTGAACTGCCGTTGCCTGCGCTGGCTTCAGTGCCCGCTGATGTCTTCGGTAAGTTACGTGCCATCTATGAACAGTTTTCGGTTGAAGACGCTCTTCGCATCAAGGAGATCGAAAGTGTTACAAACCATGATGTGAAGGCGGTTGAATATTTCCTCAAAGAAAAATTTGATGTGCTCGGACTTGAAAAGACCAAGGAGTATATACATTTTGGCCTCACCTCGCAGGACATCAACAATACTTCGGTGCCCATGTCAATCGCTGATGCGCTCAAAGAAGTATATCGCCCGCGCATCGTAGAACTTATCGAGCATCTTGAAGAAAGAGCCGATGAGTGGTATGAAATACCCATGCTTGCCAAGACTCACGGACAGCCGGCATCGCCTACACGCCTGGGCAAGGAAATCAAAGTGTTCAGCTATCGTCTGCGCCGTCAGCTTGAAGCGCTCGATTCGGTGGCTATCTCCGGGAAATTCGGTGGAGCTACAGGCAACTTCAACGCGCATCTTTGTGCCTTCCCTGAGATTGACTGGAGGGCTTTCGGCGCTAAATTCCTGAGCGAAAAACTTGGTATCGAACGTGAGGAATATACCACGCAGATTTCCAATTATGACAATCTTGCGGCTGTGTTCGATGCTCTGGCCCGCATCAACAATATAATCCTTGATCTCGACCGTGACATGTGGATGTACATTTCAATGGAATACTTCAAGCAGAAGATCAAGGAAGGAGAAGTAGGCTCTTCGGCCATGCCTCACAAAGTAAATCCGATCGACTTTGAAAACTCAGAAGGCAATATCGGCATTGCGAATGCCGTATTCGGCCATCTTGCAACCAAACTTCCGGTTTCACGTCTGCAACGTGATCTTACCGACTCGACTGTACTGCGCAACATCGGTGTGCCTCTGGCCCATACTCTGATTGCAGTAGCGTCAACAATGAAAGGTCTCGGCAAACTGCTCCTTAACCGGGCAGCCATTGACGCCGACCTTGACAATACCTGGAGCGTTGTGGCCGAAGCCATCCAGACTGTGCTCCGCCGTGAAGGCTATCCGAAGCCTTATGAAACACTGAAGGCGCTAACCCGTACCAACAGCGCTGTGACAGCCGAAAGCATTGCCGCGTTTATCGACACTCTTGAGGTTTCGCCTGAAGTGAAGGACGAGCTTAAGAAACTCTCGCCGCACAGCTACACAGGGTATTGATTTCCCCCGACAAGCACAGTGTGGTAAAAAAAAGAATTTATAATGGATACCTCGACTAAAATACGCTTTGGCTTTATTGCCGTTCTGTGGCTGGCTCTGTGTTATCTGGTGATAGCTTCACAGCCGTTCACTCTCTGGGTGGCGTTTATAGTCATCTGTTCAGGCATAGTGGTCTGGGTTCCTCTTTATAAAAAATATGTCAAGAATGGAAAACGAAACAGTAAAGGCTGACTATCCGCTGTTGTCAGGCATAGATTCGCCGGCCGACTTGCGCAGGTTGCCCGTTGACGAGCTGCCGAAAGTCTGTGCCGAGCTGCGTTCGTTTCTGATCAACTCGCTTGCGTCTCATCCCGGACATTTCGCATCGAGCATGGGAGCGGTAGAGTTGACCGTAGCCTTGCATTATGTGTTCAACACTCCTTATGACAGGATTGTGTGGGATGTCGGGCACCAGGCTTACGGCCATAAACTGCTGACCGGACGTCGTGACCGCTTTGAGACAAACCGAACTCTTGGCGGCCTGAGCGGTTTCCCTAATCCGAAAGAAAGCGAATATGACACCTTCACGGCCGGCCATGCCTCCAACTCTATTTCAGCTGCATTGGGTATGGCTGTGGCCAGTTCGCTCCGGAAAGATGTGCCTCCGCGCCATGTGGTGGCCGTCATCGGCGATGCCTCGATCAGCGGAGGGCTTGCATTCGAAGGGCTTAACAATGCAGCTAATTCGAATTCGAATCTGCTGATCATTCTTAATGACAACGACATGTCGATTGACAGACCTGTCGGTTCGCTCAACACCTATCTGGCTCATCTGACAGCTTCGAAGGCATATAACAATCTGCGTTACCGCTTTTCGCGTTTCCTGCGTCGTCATAAGCTTGTGACTGACTCAGGCAAAGGAATGATCATGCGTTTCAACAATAGTCTGAAGTCACTCCTGACAAAGCAGCAGAATATTTTCGAGGGCCTGAACATAAGGTATTTCGGACCGTTTGACGGTCATGATCTCCAGACGGTGGTCAGTGTGCTTGAAGATATAAAAGATCTTCCGGGTCCGCGCATACTTCATCTCCGTACAATAAAGGGCAAAGGCTATGAACCGGCAGAAAAAGATCCGTCGACATGGCATGCGCCGGGGCGTTTTGACGTCGGAACCGGAGAGATACTGAAAGACGGAGCAGGGCGTCCGCCGAAATATCAGCAGGTGTTCGGCGACACGCTTGTGGAGCTGGCCCGGTTCAATGACAGGATTGTAGGCGTGACCGCGGCAATGCTGTCAGGAACTTCTATGAACAGGCTTCAGCAGGTTTTTCCGGAAAGAACCTTTGATGTAGGCATTTCCGAAGGTCATGCCGTGACATTTGCCGGAGGTCTTGCCAAGGAGGGTATGAAGCCCTATGTGGCTATCTATTCCTCTTTCATGCAGAGAGCCTTTGACCACATCATACATGACGTGGCGATAGAGGGACTCCCTGTGGTCTTCTGTCTTGACCGGGCAGGTCTGGTCGGAGAGGACGGTGCCACGCATCACGGAGTTTTTGACCTTAGTTACCTGCGGGCTATCCCCGGCATGACCATAGCTTCGCCGCGCAATCTTGACTATCTGCGCCACCTGATGCTTACCGCTCAGGATTTTGACGGGCCGATTGCAATCCGCTATCCGCGCGGAAGGGCTGAAGAGTCAGTCAAAGAGCCTATGCGGACTTTGCCGATCGGTAAAGGAGAGAAACTGCGGGACGGAAATGACATTGCGGTTCTCAGCACCGGCCCTATAACATCTGAAGTCACTGAAGCGATCAAGAGAGCCGAGAAGGAACTGGATATCAGAGTGGCTCACTATGATATGATTTTCGTGAAACCACTTGATGCCGAAATTGTAAGTGAAATCGCAGAAAAGGGGTGTCCGGTGATCACAGTTGAAGACGGCATTTCAGAAGGCGGTCTGGGCAGTGCAGTGACAGAGATGCTGTCAGATCTTGGTTCGGCCCAGCATATCAGACGTCTCGGCGTCCCTGACAGATTCATATCACAGGGCACACCGGCTCAGCTTCACCATTTGTGTGGCTTTGACGCAGACGGGATCTTCCAGGCGATAAAGGAATCGTATATCAAAACTCAAACCGACAGCACTCCTACTGAATGAAAATAGTGATAGCAGGCTCCGGAGAGGTTGGTACTCATCTGGCCAAACTTCTTTCGAACGAGGAGCAGGATATAACTGTGGTTGACAGCGACGGTGAAAAACTCGCAATGCTCGATGCCAATTACAATCTTCTGACTTTCAGAGGATCGCCCACATCATTCACAACACTGAAACAGGCCGGGGTAGAGGGTTGCGATCTGTTTATCGCAGTGACTCCTTTCGAGACCCGCAACATCGTGGCCTGTGCCATAGCCAAGAGCCTTGGTGCCGAAAAGACAGTGGCCCGAATCGACAACTACGAATTCAAAGATCCGGTCAACCGGGAATTCTTCAGTCATATCGGTGCTGATGACATGATCTATCCTGAATATCTCGCAGCGATGGAAACCATTCAGGCATTGCGCCACAATTGGGTGCGTCATTGGTTTGAGCTTCATAACGGCGAGTTGATTCTCGTTGGGGTGAAACTGCGTGACAATGCGCCGTTGGTAGGAATGCAGCTTAAGGATCTCGGTGTGATGGACCATAATTTCCATGTGGCTGCCATAAAGCGAGATCATGAGACTATTATTCCGGGTGGTTTTGACAAGTTGCAGTGCAATGACATTGTATATTTCATGACCCGTCGTGATCATGTTGACTCGCTTGTGGACCTCTGCGGCAAAAAGCAGCGCAAGATACGCGATGTGCTCATAATGGGAGGCAGCCGCATTGCCATACGCCTGTGTGCGATGGCCGGCGATGAATTCAACTTCAAGATCATGGACATAGACCGAGACCGATGTCTCAGACTGTCGGAACGTTGTCCTGACGCGCATATCATCAATGCCGACGCCCGTGATACCGATGCTCTGCTTGAAGCCGGAATCTCTGACATGGATGCCTTCATTGCTTTGGCTGACAGCAGCGAGACCAATATTCTCACATGTCTTTCGGCAAAAGAGTTGGGTGTGGTGAAGACCATAGCCGAAGTTGAGAACCTGCAGTTCATCTCTGAAGCCGAGGGACTCAATATCGGAACCATAATAAATAAGAAACTGCTGGCATCGTCGAGAATTTTCCAGATGCTTCTCGACCGCGACACTTCGACCTCAAAATGTCTGGCACTCGCTGATGCGGAAGTCGCGGAAATCGTGGCCCGCGAAGGCTCGAAAATAACCCGCGGCCAGGTGAAGGACCTCCGCCTGTCGCGCGACATGACCATAGCCGGTCTTATCCGAGACGGTAAAGGACAGCTTGTGTCCGGTAATACTGTCATAGCTCCCGGCGACAGAGTGGTCGTGTTCACTCTAAACGGTCTGCTGCATAAAGTTGAAAAATTATTTAAGTAAGTCGTAAATGAGATTCAAAGACTCTGCATCGACGATCAATTTCAGGGTGCTTCTCCGTATCATCGGACTGCTTCTGATCATAGAAGGAGCATTTTTGTCAGTTCCCCTGGTTACTTCTCTGATATATCAGGAAAGAGACTGGATAAATTTCCTTTTTACTATGGGGCTTACGCTGACAGCAGGCTCTCTGATGACATTTTGCATCCGTCCGCGGAGTCAGCGCATGGCAAAACGCGAGGGCTTTCTGCTTACAGCCCTTGTGTGGGTCTTCTTCTCGATTTTCGGCATGATTCCTTTCATGCTTATGGAAAAAGACCCTCTTTCTGTTTCAGATGCTTTTTTTGAGGCAATGTCGGGATTCACCACCACCGGAGCCACTGTCATAAGCTCGATCAGCCATCTGAGCCACGGGGTTGTAATCTGGCGTAGTCTGATGCAGTGGATCGGAGGCATGGGTATCATACTTTTCACCCTTGCCGTGGTCCCGATGCTGAATCACTCAGGCGGAATGCAGATGTTCAACGCAGAGGTGACAGGGATCACACATGACAAACTGCGTCCGCGTATATCGCAGACAGCCAAAGGTCTGTGGCTTATCTATATAGTACTTACAGCAGTGCTGTTTGTCCTGCTCATCATAGGGCCGATGAATGTATTCGAAGCGCTGTGTCATTCGTTCAGCACCATGTCGACCGGAGGATTTTCTACAGCTGATGACAGCATCGAAGCATGGGATTCGGTATATATACAGATCGTGATGACAATCTTTATGTTTCTTGGCGGTACGAGTTTTGTGTTGCTCTACCGAGCGGCTCACGGCGAATTCAAACCGATCTGGCGCAACGATGTTTTCAGGACTTACGTGGGCATAATCATAGGCTGCTATCTGCTTTTTGTAATCGCGATAATCAAAAACGGTCAGGTACATTCAGTCAAGTCGGTGACACTCGATCCGCTTTTCCAGATAATCTCGACCATAACCTCTACCGGCTATGAGATATCGGCATTCTCGTCATGGGGCACCTTTGTGCTTTCGCTTGCCTTCGCCCTGATGTTTTTCGGATCATGTGCGGGCTCGACCAGCGGCGGCGCCAAGATTGACCGTCTGATCTATCTGCTCAAAAACTGCCGCAACGAGATTGTGCGCTCTATCCACCCCAACAATATTCTCACCGTAAGAGTCAATGACCGTGTGATCCCTCACGAAACAGTGTCAAAAGTAATCGCATTCCTTTGTCTTTATGTAATGATAATAATGGTAGGCGGCATACTGCTGACAGCAATGGGGCTGCCGCTTGTCGATTCATTTTTCTCAGCCTTCTCCTGCATAAGCAATACCGGACTCGGTGCCGGTGTCACCGGATATGGCGGATCGTATTCCGTTGTGCCTGATCTTGGCAAATGGTTGCTGGCACTGATCATGATGATAGGCCGTCTGGAACTGTTCACGGTACTGATTCTGTTTACACCTACCTTCTGGAAGAAGTGAGTCTGTGAACAATTACCATAAATATGGTATTGATAGGAAATAAGTCTGATTGTAATTTTGCATTATCAGACAGGAAACACCCTCCAAATTTCCAACAAAATTCATATAGTATGTCAAAGATTTATAAAAACCTCACAGAGCTTATCGGCTCGACTCCGCTTCTGGAAGTGAACAATGTTATTGCTTCTGAAAATCTGAAAGCGCGTATCCTTGTGAAGATCGAGTCGTTCAATCCGGGCGGCAGTGTCAAAGACCGCATCGCGCTGGCTATGATTGAAGATGCCGAACGCAAGGGGATTCTGACACCGGAGACATTGATCATAGAACCGACAAGCGGCAATACCGGTATCGGCCTTGCCTGGGTAGCATCGGTGAAAGGCTATAAACTGATACTGACAATGCCTGAAACCATGAGTGTAGAGCGCCGGAATCTACTCAAGGCGCTTGGTGCCGAAATCGTGCTTACTCCTGGGGGCGAGGGCATGAAGGGGGCTATAAGAAAAGCCGGTGAACTGAAGGAACTGAATCCGGGGGCGATCATACTCCAGCAGTTTGAAAATCCTGCCAATCCGGAGGCTCACCGGCATAGCACAGCCTTGGAAATACTGAGTGACACAGATGGTGAGGTGGATATATTTGTGGCAGGAGTGGGTACCGGAGGCACACTCAGCGGCACTTCTGAAGTGCTGAAAGAACATAATCCGGCTATAAAAACCGTGGCCGTGGAACCGGCAAGCTCTCCGGTGCTCTCAGGCGGTAAGGCCGGTGCGCACAAAATCCAGGGCATAGGAGCGGGGTTTGTCCCCGGAAACTACAATGAATCGGTTGTTGATGAAGTCATTGCCATCCCTGACAATGAAGCCATAAAAGCATCCAGACTGCTTGCTGAGAAAGAAGGTCTGCTGGTTGGCATTTCATCAGGAGCCGCACTTGCGGGTGCTATACGTGAGGCCCGTAAGAAAGAAAACGAAGGCAAGACCATAGTGGCGATACTTCCGGATACCGGCGAACGCTATCTGTCAACAGTCCTCTATGCGTTTGACGAGTATCCACTATGATGAGAAATCAAGGTCAGAAACCTTATGCTGTAAGAAAGGGCTGCTTCCCGATTATATTTCATGGGGAAACAGCCCTTTCTCTGTATTGTTTGATTTGGCTTACAGATGTCTTATTTTGCGTCGCCTACTTTATTGTAGCGGGCGTTGAGGCCTTCGATAATCTCGCTTGTGATATCAAGAGCCGGATTGAAGTAAACGCCTGCGGCTTTGAAGAGGATTGCATCGTAGCCTTTAGATGCGTTATAGATCTTGATATAGTTCTCGATCGAGTCGTTGAGCTGGAGCTGCTGCTGTGCGAGCTCGTTTTCGGTATTGCGACTGAGATTTGCAAGATAGTTTTCTGCGTCAGACTGCATTTTCTGAAGTTTCTGCATGTCGGCATTGTAACTTGCTTCGGTCAGATAGCCGTTGCTGCGGCCCTTCTGCTCGATAGCAGCTGCGAATTTCTGAATTTCAGTTGTCTTTGACTGGCGGGCACCTTCAATTTTAGAGACGGCACGCATGGATGCTTCCTGAAAATCCTTTGCCAGATTGTAGTGCGTCATCAGCGAATCTGAGTCGATGTAGCGGATGTTGATGCTCGGAGAGCTATCGCTATCGGCTGCTGCTGTCGGGGTGTTGGCATCGGCGGCGGCTTCGGTTGATGATGTGCCGTTGCAGGAAGTGGTGCTGAGGGCCATGAGACTTAGAAGCAGCGATGAAGCTGATATTGCTAACTTGTTCATGTGAAGAAAATAGGGTATATGTACTGTATATAAATGATATTAACGTTTTTGCTTACGGTCAGCGCCGCCGTGGGCGCACCCGATACCTCTTCGGCGCAGTTCAGGAAGATCGTGAGCATGACCTGAGGGGAAACGTCCGCCTTTGACAAACAGCACTTTGACCCCCAGTGCAACTATCGCGATTCCGATGAGAACAACAGCTAAGATGACTGTGATGAACAAGGTTTTCATTGTCAATTTGGACTTTTACGATGCAAAAGTAGCAATTTGCGCGATATTTTTGCGCGTATATCAATTTTATTTTATAATTTAGTGCGGTAAATCCATAAAATTTAACACTAATTAATTACCCGATATGGAAATCAAAGATCTTCAGCCGCGCGAGGTGTTCGCGATTTTTGACGAGATCACCAAGATCCCCCGTCCTTCAAAGAAGGAAGAGAAAATCCGCCAGTATCTGCTGGATTTCGCGAAAGCCCACAATCTTGAGGTGAAAACCGACAAGGTTGGCAACGTAGTCATCACCAAACCGGCTACACCAGGCCATGAAAATGCTCCTACAGTCATCATGCAGGGCCACATGGATATGGTTTGCGAGTCAAATGACAAGAATTTCGATTTTGCCAACAGCCCGATCCCCGTGGTGATCGACGGCGACTGGGTGCGCACAAAGGGCACAACTCTCGGTGCTGACAACGGTATCGGTATGGCCGCAGCTCTCGCCGCTCTGATCGATGACAGCTATGAGCATGGTCCGCTCGAAGCTCTCTTTACAGTCGATGAAGAGACCGGTATGACCGGTGCCAACAATCTCGGTGAGGATATGATTTCAGGCACTATGCTTCTCAATCTCGACTCAGAGGATGATGCCGAGATCTTTGTGGGATGTGCCGGAGGTGTTGATACCCAGGCTTTCTTCACTTACAACCGCTCGTTCGCTCCGACCGATTTCATGTATTTCAAGATAAATGTCGAAGGTCTCAACGGCGGCCATTCAGGCGGTGACATTCATCTTGGCCGCGCCAACGCCAACAAGCTCCTTGCCCGCTTCCTTTTCATGCTTTCAGGCAAGCATGAGGTTGTGGTTTCTGAAATCGATGGCGGCAATCTGCGCAACGCCATTCCGCGTGCCGCACATGCAGTGATCGGTGTCCACACTTCACGTAAGGAAGAAGTGCGTACCATGCTCAACCACTATATCGCCGATCTGGAAAACGAGTATCAGGGCGTGGAACCCGGTCTCAAGATCACAATGGAAAGTGTCGACACCCCCGAATTCACCATTGACCAGCAGACATCGCTCAATCTTATCCGCGCGGTCTATGGCGCTCCCCACGGAGTGGTTTCCATGAGCCGTGAACTCGAAGGCCTTGTCGAAACCTCGACCAACCTCGCATCAGTGAAGATGGCTTCTGACAATACAATCGTGGTTACCACCAGTCAGCGCAGCTCTGTAGAGTCACGCAAATGGGACATCGCCCGTCAGGTTGAGGCAGTCTTTCTGCTCGCAGGCGCACGTGTGGAACACGGCGACGGCTATCCCGGATGGCAGCCCAACCTCGAATCACCGATCATGAAGATCTCACGCGATGCCTATAAGGAACTTTATGGAGTTGAACCTGCCATCAAGGCCATTCATGCCGGTCTGGAATGCGGTCTGTTCCTCACCAAGTATCCTTACCTCGACATGGTTTCATTCGGCCCGACACTGCGCGACGTGCATTCTCCTTCCGAGAGCATGTACATTCCGGCTGTAGAACGTTTCTGGGGTCAGCTCAAGCGGACCCTTGAAAAGGTAGGCGAACTCAAGAAGTAATACGGGCTGCATTTCTGATGACAGCAGTCAGGCGTTACTTATAATATAAGGTGGCATCTCCTCCGCCTGCTCCAGGCGGAGGAGGCCACTATTCTTTCTCCTTACGGAGCGCCGTGAAGGCGTGGTTTTCTATGAATGACTCAGAGGTTGTTTTAAAAAACCTCTAAACTTTTGCGCTTCTGAAGCGTCTATGATATCAGTGTGTCTTTCATTCCTTTCTGACACGCTTTCGCTAAGGGCCGCGCCGGAGGGCGCTGCCGATGTTTCATCAATTCATTTTTTCATGTCACGACGATTAATTCTCTTTTCGCTCTCCATTCTCCTCTCGTCGCTTCTATTTTCAATGACCGACAACAGTTCGCAGCATCAAGCCGCTGACTCTCTGACGGCCGTTACACAGGGATGCGATCTGATGATGCTCCCTACCGACACTATTCTGACACTGACCGAAGCCGATTTCGAAGAAGTGGCTGCGGAGCTCGGAGTCGAGGTAGCAGCCATCAAGGCTGTGGTCGAGATCGAAGCCGGGCGCACACACGAAGGCTTTGCTTCTCCGGGCAAACCGCTGATCAATTTTGATCTCTCAATGTTTCGCCGTTTCGCCACAAGGCGCGGTGTGAATCTTTCGAAATACAGCAAATCACATTCTGTTGTGTTCGCGTCGTCACGCGGATCGCAGTCTCGTGCCCACAAGAGGCTGGAGGCCGCCAAATCGATCAATCATAATGCCGCTGTGGAAGGTACTTTCTGGGGTATGTTTCAGATTGGCGGTTTCAATTGGAAAAAATGCGGGGCCGAGAGCCTTGATGACTTTGTCTGCCGCATGTCACGGTCAGAGCGTGACCAGCTTGACATGTTTGCCAGTTTCATCAGTACAACCGGACTTGTGAAACACTTGAAGACCAAAAACTGGGCTGCATTTGCCCGCGGCTACAATGGCCCCGGATATGCCAAACGCGCCTATCACACCCGTATGGCCCAGGCCTACAGCCGTCACAGCAAATAAGATGGAATATTGTCAGAAAAGTGCTTCTGGCACACACGCATTCATTCTCTAACCCGTTTTTTCTGTGAAAACAGCCGGATGCACTGCATCCGGCTGTTTTAGTGTGATCATGCGGAGCGTGTATGCCCTGTCATGGCGCTTACGGCTGAAAGAGATGCGCCCTTGGATCTGTGAAAAGACCCAAGGGCGCATCAGATGGTGTTTCTTATGCCGTCAGTGCGGTGAGACCGGGCGATCAGTCAGCACACTTGGCTTTGATGAATTCGCGGTTGAGGCGGGCGATGTTGCTCAGAGGAACGTTCTTGGGACATTCGGCTGCGCAGGCACCGGTGTTGGTGCAGTTGCCGAATCCGAGTTCGTCCATCTTGCTGACCATTGCGCGCGCACGGCGGGCACGTTCCACCTGACCCTGGGGCAGGAGAGCGAACTGGCTTACCTTTGCGCTGACGAAGAGCATAGCTGAGCCGTTCTTGCAGGCAGCCACGCAGGCGCCGCAGCCGATGCAGGTAGCGGAATCCATAGCGATGTCAGCCACTTCCTTAGAGATGGGGAGGCTGTTGGCGTCAGGAGCTCCGCCGCAGTTGAACGAAACGTAGCCGCCGGCCTGCTGGATCTGGTCGAATGCGTTGCGGTTGACCATGAGGTCACGCACAACGGGGAATGCGGCCGAGCGCCAGGGTTCGATGGTGATGGTGTCCTCGTTGTTAAATTTGCGCATGTGGAGCTGGCAGGTGGTGATTCCCTGAACGGGGCCGTGGGGGTGTCCGTTGATGTAGAGAGAACACATGCCGCAGATACCTTCGCGACAGTCGCTGTCAAAAACTACGGGCTCTTCGTTGCGGTCGATGAGCTGCTGGTTGAGCATGTCGAGCATTTCAAGGAAAGAGCTTCCGGTTGAGACGTTCTCCACGCGGTAGGTCTGGAATGAACCCGGCTCTTTGGGACCACGCTGACGCCAAATCTTGAGGTTTACATTTATAGTATGTTCCATTTTACTTACAATGTTTTGGTGTGGGGAGGATTATGATTTGTAGTTACGGGTCTGAACCTTGATCTCGGTGTAGTTGAGGGGTTCTTTGAGAAGCACGGGCTTTTCGTTGTCGCCGGTGTATTTCCAGCAGCTGACATACATATAGTCCTTGTCGTTACGAGCGGCTTCGCCGTCGGCGAGCTGATATTCCTCGCGGAAGTGAGCGCCGCATGATTCGTTGCGGTTGAGGGCGTCGATAGCCATCATCTTGGCAATTACAAGGAAGTCCTCCAGGCGGAGAGCCTTTTCGAGTTCGGTGTTGAGATCATCGGCACGGCCTACGATGCGCAGGTCAGAGTAGAATTCCTTGCGGACTTCTTCGATCTCGTCAAGAGCTTTGACGAGGCTCTGGAGTGTGCGGCCCATACCTACGAGATCCCACATCACATGGCCCAGTCGCTTGTGGATCTGGTCGGGTGACTTGGTACCCTTGATGGCCATGAGTTTGTCGATGCGGGTGCGGACTGCCTTTTCTGCTTCGTCAAATTCCTTGGCATCGGTAGTGAAGTGGGGCACCTTGATCTGATCGCTCAGATAGTTCTGCATAGTGTAGGGGAGCACGAAGTAGCCGTCGGCAAGGCCCTGCATGAGGGCTGATGCGCCGAGACGGTTTGCGCCGTGGTCAGAGAAGTTACATTCGCCGATTGCGAAGAGACCCTTGACGGAAGTCTGCAGTTCGTAGTCTACCCAGATACCGCCCATTGTGTAGTGGCTTGCGGGGAAGATCATCATCGGGGTTTCGTAGGGATTGTCATCAGAGATCATCTGATACATGTCGAAGAGGTTTCCGTAGCGGTCGCGGACCACGTCTTCGCCCAGACGGTTGATGGCATACTTGAAGTCGAGATATACGGCGTTGCCTGTACCTACACCGAAGCCGGCGTCGCAGCGTTCCTTGGCGGCACGGCTGGCGATGTCACGGGGGCAGAGGTTACCGAATGCCGGATAGCGGCGTTCGAGATAGAAGTCGCGGTCTTCGTCGGGGATATCGGTGGGCTTTTTCTTGCCGGCGCGGATGGCTTCGGCGTCTTCTTTCTTTTTGGGAACCCAGATGCGGCCGTCGTTACGGAGCGATTCACTCATGAGGGTCAGTTTAGACTGATCTTCGCCGTGGACGGGGATACAGGTGGGGTGGATCTGGGTGAAGGCGAGGTTGGCGAGGTAGGCACCCTTCTTGAAAGCCTGGACAGCAGCCGAGCCGTTGCAGCCCATAGCGTTTGTTGAGAGGAAGAATGCACGGCCGTAGCCGCCGGTGGCGAGTACTACTGCGTGGGCTGCGTAGCGTTCGATCTCGCCGGTGACGAGGTTGCGGACGATTATA
The DNA here is from genome assembly GCF_003024805.1 of Duncaniella muris. GTDB lineage: Bacteria > Bacteroidota > Bacteroidia > Bacteroidales > Muribaculaceae > Duncaniella > Duncaniella muris. Next base: position 85,446 of record NZ_PUEC01000010.1, on the reverse strand, counting down.
CCGCGGGCGCGGCCGTCGATGATAACCACGTCAAGCATTTCGCGGCGGTTGAACGACTTCACTGTGCCTTTCTTGATCTGGCGGTTGAGTGAGGCGTAGGCACCGAGAAGGAGCTGCTGGCCGGTCTGGCCTTTGGCGTAGAATGTACGTGAAACCTGTGCGCCGCCAAACGAGCGGTTGGCGAGCAGACCTCCGTATTCGCGGGCGAAAGGAACGCCCTGTGCCACACATTGGTCGATGATGTTGTTTGACACTTCGGCAAGACGGTAGACGTTGGCTTCGCGTGAACGGAAGTCGCCGCCCTTGATAGTGTCATAGAAGAGGCGATAGATGGAGTCGCCGTCGTTCTGATAGTCTTTTGCTGCATTGATACCGCCCTGGGCTGCGATGGAGTGGGCGCGGCGGGGTGAGTCCTGGATGCAGAAGTTGAGCACGTTGAAACCGAGTTCGCCGAGGGTCGAGGCGGCAGAGGCGCCTGCCAGACCGGTGCCGACCACGATCACGTCGAGGTTGCGCTTGTTGGCGGGGTTGACGAGTTTCTGATGTGCCTTATAGTTTGTCCATTTCTGGGCGAGGGGCCCTTCGGGGATCTTGGAGTCGATCTGATATTCAGGTAAGGCTGAGGATTCGATGTCGGCGTAATCCTTCATGATGGGGGTAGAGTCAATCATGCCCTCAAGGTTTTTGATGTCTGCCATATCTGTGTTGTGATATTATTTACGGAATAAGATTAGAAACATCCGTTGCTGGCACGGATTGTGAACACGATTGCCTGGATGATGAAGAGGATGACAACGATTGAGGTCCACCAGCAGCCGATTGTCTTGAGGCGGGGGAGCCAGGTGTCATTGTCCCAGCCGCAGCTCTGGAACATTGACCAGAAGCCGTGGTTCATGTGGAACCAGAGAGCGATGAAGCCGATGATGTAGATAATCGGGGTCCAGATGCAGCTGAATGCCACATTGATGAAGTACATGCCGTTCTGAGGATCGGGTTCATGGATGCCCATGATTTCGGCGAGCTGCATTTTTGCCCAGAACTGGATGAGATGGACAACGAGGAATGCGAGGATCACGATACCGAGCACGAGCATGTTCTGCGATGCCCATTCAACCTGAGCGGGTTTGCGAACCACGTCGTAGCGGTCGTTGCCACGGGCCTTGCGGTTCTGAAGGGTCAGCCATACGGCATAACAGATGTGAATGATGAAGAGCACGGCGAGACCCATTGAGGCAACCAGTGCATACCAGTTGGCGCCAAGGAATGCGCAGACTGCGTTATAACCGTCGGGCCAGAAGATAGCCACACCGTTCATCAGACAGTGAAACGTGACAAATAGGACAAGGCATAAGCCCGTGAGAGCCATCACGAACTTCCTCCCTATAGATGAGCAAGTTAACCACATAGTAGTTTAAAAATGGATTAAATTATTTAAATGAATTAAGAAATTGATGCTATTGAACTGTTTTATAGCGCAAAGTTACGTCAAAACATCGGGCTTTACAAGAATTAAAGAAAAATTTCTTTAACCGGATGTAAGAAAGATTAACATTTTTCGAACCGTCATGTGATAATGAATCATTTTTTAAGACACCCTCTTAATATACAAGGTGTAGACCTTAGGGATGCATAAAGCTGACAGTGGACCCAGGTCTGGTAATATATTTGCACATTTTTTGAAAATATAGGGAATAATGTGTATTTTTGCTGTGTCTTAAGCACACAAATTCCATGATGATCATTTATCGCATTTATCAGATTCTGATAATGATTCCTTTGCTTGCGGTGGCCACTGTCATTGCAGCCGTGATCACGGTGACCGGTTCGGCGCTTGGTTTCGGGCGCTGGTGGGGCTACTATCCTCAGGTCCTATGGGCCAGACTTTTCTGTTGGCTTTCCTTTGTCAGAGTTACTGTCAGAGGACGGGAGAATATCGACCCGAAAGTAAGCTACGTTTTCGTGGCAAACCATCAGGGAGCATATGACATTTTTACCGTCTACGGTTATCTCGGCCATAATTTCCGCTGGATGATGAAGCAGAGTCTGCGCAAAATTCCCTTTGTAGGCTGGGCATGCGCCTGGTCGCAGCAGATCTTTGTCGACAATTCCTCGGCATCAGCCACACGCCGCACCATGCAGCAGGCCGAACGCCAGCTGAGCGGAGGCATGTCACTTGTGGTCTTTCCCGAAGGCGCGCGCTCATGGACCGGCGAGATGGCCCGTTTCAAGAAAGGAGCTTTCCGCCTGGCCATCGAGTTCAATCTACCGGTGGTGCCATTGACAATCGACGGCGCCTTTGATGTGCTGCCGCGTTTCAAGAAAATGCCGGTGCCCGGCCATATCTGTCTGACGATTCACAAACCCATCCATCCCTCTGCCGACGGCCATGACCAGGCCCGGCTGATGGAAGAGTCTTATCGTGAAATAGAAAGCGGGTTGCACAAAGGTTGCAGATGCTGAACTAATCCGTAGGCTGAAACGTTTTAAATGTCGGTGGGCGAGTGAGCCGGCCGGCATTAATTTTGCCCTTTTGCAAGGCGCGGAATTGACAAATTGTCAGTCGCAACTGACACAGATGAAGACTGGCACGGTTTATGCTCCATCTGATAGACGTGAAAGCAGTCTTATATACCTTAAATATATATAAAGAGTGCGCATAAAGACAGAAACAATAATAATTAACCAAATAACTAATATTAGGAACTTATGAATATCAAACCATTAGCTGACAGAGTGCTCATCACCCCCACTCCTGCAGAAGAAGTCACCGCCGCAGGCATCATCATTCCTGACACCGCCAAGGAAAAGCCTCTCCGCGGCACCGTGGTTGCTACCGGCAACGGCACTAAGGACGAAGAAATGGTTGTAAAGGCCGGCGATGAAGTCCTTTTCGGAAAATATGCAGGTTCTGAGGTGGAACTCGAAGGTACCAAATATCTCATCATGCGTCAGAGCGACATTCTGGCTGTTCTTGAGAAATAATCATCAATTCTGAAACGCATAAAAAACGCATAAAAATGGCTAAAGAAATAAAATTCGACATAAAGGCTCGCGAAGAGCTTAAGAAAGGCGTTGACGCTCTGGCCGACGCAGTGAAAGTGACCCTCGGACCGAAAGGCCGTAACGTGATCATCGAAAAGAAATTCGGTGCTCCCCACATTACAAAGGACGGAGTCAGTGTGGCACGCGAAGTTGAACTCGAAGATCCCTTCCAGAACATGGGCGCACAGCTCGTCAAGGAAGTGGCTTCAAAGACCGGCGACGATGCCGGCGACGGCACCACAACCGCTACAGTGCTTGCCCAGGCAATCATCAACGTTGGTCTCAAGAATGTGGCTGCCGGTGCTAACCCGATGGACATCAAACGCGGTATTGACCGTGCGGTAGCCGTGGTGGTTGAAGGCATCAAGGCCCAGAGCCAGGAAGTAGGCGATGACTTCAAGAAGATTGAAGACGTGGCCCGTATCTCTGCCAACAACGACGAAGCCATCGGCCATCTCATCGCCGAGGCTATGAAGAAAGTCAAGAAGGAAGGTGTCATCACCGTTGATGAAGCCAAAGGAACTGAAACCACCGTTGACATTGTGGAAGGTATGCAGTTTGACCGCGGCTACATCTCTCCCTACTTCGTGACCAACACCGAGAAGATGGAGTGTGTGATGGAAAGCCCCTACATCCTTATCTATGACAAGAAAATCTCCAACATCAAGGATATCCTTCCCGTGCTTGAAGCTACCGCCCAGTCTGGCCGCGGTCTGCTGATCATCTCCGAAGATGTAGACCAGGAAGCTCTTGCAACCCTCGTAGTGAACCGTCTGCGCGGATCTCTGAAAGTGTGCGCTGTCAAGGCTCCCGGTTTCGGTGACCGCCGCAAGGAAATGCTTGAGGACATCGCAGTGCTCACCGGCGGCGTTGTCATCTCTGAAGAAAAAGGCATGCAGCTTGCCACCGCCACCATCGACCAGCTCGGCCGTGCCGAAAAGATCACTGTCAACAAGGAGAACACCACTATTGTCAACGGTGCCGGCAACAAGGAAGCTATCGCAGGCCGCGTGGCTCAGATCAAGGCCCAGATCGAGCAGACCACAAGCGATTATGACCGCGAAAAACTCCAGGAACGTCTCGCCAAGCTCGCAGGCGGTGTTGCCGTTCTCCATATAGGCGCTCCCAGCGAAGTAGAGATGAAGGAGAAGAAAGACCGCGTTGACGATGCTCTTTCTGCAACCCGTGCGGCTATCGCCGAAGGCATTGTCCCCGGTGGCGGTGTGGCCTACATCCGTTGCGTGAAGTCTCTTGAAAACCTCAAGGGTGCCAATGACGATGAGACCACCGGTATCAACATCGTGCTTCGCGCCATCGAAGAACCCCTCCGCCAGATCGTGGCCAATGCCGGTGAAGAAGGCGCAGTAGTGGTTCAGAAGGTCAAGGACGGCGAAGGTGACTATGGCTACAATGCCCGTACCGATACTTACGAGAATCTTCTCGCAGCCGGTGTCATCGACCCTGCCAAGGTAACCCGTGTGGCCCTTGAAAACGCTGCATCGATCGCCGGAATGTTCCTCACCACCTCATGCGTGATCGCTGACAAGAAGGAAGACAATCCCGCACCCGCAATGCCCGCACCCGGTATGGGCGGCATGGGTGGCATGATGTAAAAATCAGCATCCCCTCTGACAATATAAGAAAACAGTATATTGCAAGCCTTTTCAGCAGTCGTCCGGCTCTTTTTCCCGGACGGCTGCTTTGGCTGTTTGGGGGATTATTCGTACTTTTGCCCGAAAGATTATATCCAATCAGAATTATGAACAAAACTATCACATCAATGCTCGCAGCCGCTATGCTGGCCGTGAGCGCGTGTTCGCTGAACGCACAGCCTAATTTCACACTGACACTCCCTGTGCCGGCAGACAATAATAACAGTATGGCCTACCTGATCAACTGGGACAGCAGCCAGAAGATTGATTCAGTACTCGTCACTGACGGAGTAGTGAAATTTGCAGGAAATGTCGATGCGCCTTTCATCGGCACCGTAAGTGTCAACGGCGGCCGTGGCCCTGTTGTCATCATCGAACCTGGCGACATTGTTCTTTCAGAGTCAATGCAGGCATCAGGAACACCTCTCAATGACAAACTTGAAAGCTACATGAAGCGCCGCAACGAGATCGTGCAGGAATTCCGCACGCTTGACCAGAACGATTCTATCCAGATGGAAAAGGCCAAAGTTCTGGAGAAGGAATACAACCAGATCTCTCAGAAAGCCTATGCCGAGAATGCAGGAAACCCCGTGGGTCTCTTCTGGTTTCTTCAGGATGCCTATGAGATGGACCTCGCCGGTATAGACGCAGCAATCGCAAAAGATCCGGCACTTGGAGCGTCAAAGCGCCTCGAATCGCTGCGCACATCTCTCCAGGCAAAAGCCGAAACTTCGGAAGGAAAGCACTATAAGGACTTCACCGTGAGCTATAACGGCAAGGAAGAAAAGCTCAGTGACTACGTGAAACCCGGCCGTTTCACGCTGGTTGACTTCTGGGCAAGCTGGTGCGGTCCGTGCATCCGCCAGACCAAGGTCATCAAGGAACTCTACGCCAAGTATAAAGACAAAGGTCTTGATGTTGTGGGCGTGGCCGTATGGGATGAGCCTGACAATACATTCAAGGCCATCAAGCAGCACGATCTCCAGTGGCCCTGCATTGTCAACGCACAGACAGTTCCAACCGATCTCTATGGCATTTCCGGTATCCCCTGCATCATCCTGATCAATCCGGAAGGCATCATCGTTTCGCGCGACAAGATGAGCCAGGAGCTTATCGACGCCGTTGACAGCGCTATGGCAGGTTTCGAGCCTCAGGCCGCAGCTGTTGTGTCAGCCGATAAGGATACAGCTGCAGTCAAAACAACCGACGTTATATTCTGATACTCGGTTAATTTTGAATAGTTACTTATTATGACAGACAGAGATCTTAAGGATCTACTTGATACAGAGGCGGCGAGAATCAACTCGCCGTCTTTTATTGGTGATGATCCCGTTCAGTTCCCGCGCAGGTTTTCAGACTTGCGTGACATAGAGATAGCCTCCCTGCTCACTTCGGGCATCGCCTGGGGCAACCGCAAGATGATATGCCGCGACTGCGACAAATTGCTGGCCATGATGGACAACAGCCCATACCGGTTCATGATGGACAAGGCTTATGAAGCGCTGCCTGACGAAGTCAATGTCCACCGCACATTTTTCATCCGCCATCTCAAGCACTATCTGCGTGGTCTGCGCGAAATTTATTCCCGACACGGCACTTTGCAGGACTTTGCGCGTCATGAGCATGTGGCCTCTTCCGAAGCTCCTGCCTGGGCGCTTGTCGCGGGCATAAACCGAGAACTTGCCGCGGCCGAACCCGGAAAATCTGATCTTGCCTCGCGCTGTCTGCCGCAGAATCTGACCACATCTGCGCTGAAGCGTGTCAACATGGCCCTGCGCTGGCTTGTCAGAAATGACGGCATAGTCGACCTCGGAGTCTGGGATGTGATTGAACCCTCGCAGCTCTACATCCCGCTTGATGTCCATGTCGGAGACATCTCGCGCGAACTTGGTCTGCTGACACGCAAGGCCAATGACCGCAAGGCAGTCAATGAAGTCACAGCCCACCTGCGCCGGTTCAACCCCTCAGACCCGACCGTCTATGACTTCGCTCTCTTCGGCATCGGTATGAAACTCTAATGTGTCGGTCTTAAACAATATCTAAGGATAGATCACTCGGCAATAGATACAGCCGGTTGCTTCTCAGTAGCCGGTTTTTGCAATTTATAAGGTCTATTTTGCCGACAAGAGACCGGAAAGATTGGATTTGTTTCTTATTTCCATAATTCATTTTTCCCTATGAGTTGCGGGCAAAGCTTATTTAGAATTTGTATTACAGGCCAAAGTGTAGAGGTAGTGAGTATGAGAATTATTATTCCGCCCGAAACTCCAGGTTGTCCAAATAAATTTGTGTAACAAATCAGATATATGGTCAGGATAATTTCATGCATTCCAAGAACGATGTATGAATTAACTCCGTAAAAATGCAAGAATCTCAAAAATGGGAGTTTATAGGAATACTTTAGAAGATAGATCATTAATAATATGAAAGCAAAAATTTCGGCATAAGAAACTAAGGCTCCAAGGAAGTGGTTCAGGTTATATGCCGATTTGATAAACCAGCAGAGTATGAATACAGTCAGCCCGCAAAGTCCAAGTTGTCGCGATGTCTTTATACCGTGCTCCACATCAATCAGTGATAAGATATGCCGTCCGGTCAGGTATCCCATTGAATAAAATATGAAATACGGCATACAGCGGCTGATCATAAATGGTGCTTTTACATCGTAGAAATAGAAGACTCCGAATAGAGATATTAATAGTGCTGAAATTCCGATTGCAACTCGTTTTAGGTTGGCTTTAACGAGAAAGTATATTAAAAACTGTTGGTTGATCAGAGCGCATATGAACCATAATGGCGGATTGACAGGAAACGACTCTGTAGATTTATAGAGCCTGAAAATACCCCAAAAGCATGAAAAATCGAAACTTGACAACGGATTATGTATGCTCCATTGCAATATAAGATAGATGTAATATACCACATAAAAGAATGCGAACGGAATTAGAAGAGTGTTGATTTTCTTTTTTATAAATTCCAGTAAAGGATATGGCTTGAAAAAAATGCCTGACAAAAAGAAAAACATAGGCATTGTGGGTGGATAATCAACGAATTCTGGATGAGAGGTATGATACCACACTACCCATAAAATAGTAAGTCCTTTGAGATAATCTATATAGTCAATTCGTTTTTTCTGTGCCATGATGGTTTAGAGTCAAGTATTTTCAGTTCAGGAAATTAAGAGGTTGTTTTTACCTCTGAGATATATGATTGGTCTGCGTTAGATAAAACGTGTGTTACACCATAAAAATTGCCCGCAGACCGAATTGTTATTCCGTCTGCGGGCAATATCAGAGGCTATTATTAAGTTTAATCTTGGGCGTGTTATTACCGGCCTGATGATATGATTTCTTCGCGGATGCGGTTGTTGAACTCTTTCTGAGAATTGAGGTCTTCGAGCGTGAGGTGCATGCGGTAACGCCAGTAGTGGCGCGGGTTGGCGGGAATGTTGATCAGTTCGTCGCGCGGGTCCTGACGGCGCAGCACTCCGTCAATCGACAGCCAGTCCTGAAGCGGGAGTATGCAGAGCATCGAGGGTGACTGCAGATGGAGTCTGATGATGCGCTCGCAGATCCACGGCTCGGCATAGACCGGCGCTTCTCCCGGCTCGCCGAGCACTTCGTTGTAGAACCTCTGTGTGGTGGCACGGTCGGCCTCCCACCAGCGGCGTATGCCGTCCATGTCATGGGACGAGGTGGTGCACACCGAGCGGTAGGGATAAGTCCAGGTGTTGCCGAAGGCTGCATTCGGATCTTTCGGCATGCGCTGGATCTCAAGCACAAGTATCTGCAGGTTGTTCATCACGGCAGGCACACATGCCGGAATCATTCCGAGGTCTTCGGCGCAGACGAGCATGTCTGTCGCATCAGTGAGCGGCGGAAGTTTCCACATGGCCTTGTCATACCAGAAGTCATTGTTGCGGCGGTAGAAGAAATCGTTGTAGAGACGGTCGAAACACCAGCGCTCGTAATCGGTCAGCGCACGGTAGGCATAGGTGAACTGGGCCGAGATTCTCGGATGGTATTTGCCTTTTTCATATGGATCCTCGATGAAAAGGACCTCGTCGATCAGGCCTAAGAGCCCGTTGCATATGCGGTCGTTGCGTTTGTTCTTCTCCTGTCCGGCGAAGTAGTCTATCACCCTGCGCTGAGTGCTGACCTCGTCACGCAGGCGGTAGCGGCCATATCCGTCGTCGAGGAGGAAGCGCTCTCGCACCTCCGATGCAGTCTCGCCGAAGAAATCGCCGAGCATATAGTCCATGATGTAGGGGCGGGTCTGGCGCTCTTCGTCAAGCCAGAAGTCATAGCTGTTGCGAAGCTCGTCGGGGCTGAAGGGTAGTGCGCGGTTGAACACACCGAGCAGACCGTGGACGGCATCCATCGGGATCTGCCATATGCGAAAGAATCCGAGCACATGGTCTATGCGGTAGGCGTCAAAGTATTCAGCCATTTTGCGGAAACGCGATTTCCACCAGGCGAAACCGTCTTTCGACATTTCCTCCCAGTTGTAGGTCGGGAGACCCCAGTTCTGGCCGAGCACAGAGAAGTCATCCGGAGGCGCACCGGCCTGGCAGTCGAGATTGAACAGGCGGGGTGAGATCCAGGCGTCGGCACTTGTGCGCGAGATTCCGATAGGAATGTCGCCTTTGATGGCCACGCCTCGTTCCGAAGCATAGTCGCTGACCTCACGCATCTGTTTGTCGAGAAAGTACTGTATGTAGCAGACATAGTCGATGTCATCCTGATGGTCGGCAATGAAGCCTTTGACCTTTTCAGGATCATAGACTGCAAAGTCGCCCCAGCGGCTCATGTCTGGGGTGTGGTTGAGATCGCGGAGCACACACCATGCGGCATAGGGCATCAACCAGTCGGCATTTTTGGCGAAGAACGCCTTGTAGGCTTTCGATCCGAGGACCTCTTTTCCGTCCTGAGCGAAAAGCTCGCGGGTGAATTCGTTTTTGCCGTTGTTGACACGCTCGTAGTCAACCTGAGGCAGGCGGTTGAGTTCGCGGCCCAGATTGTCGAAGTAGCGCTGGCGCTCCTCGTTTTTCAGCCGGCCCATAGCCTGCAGGCGCAGGAACATGGGGTGCAGAGCGAAGGTCGAGTTCGCATTGTAGGGATATGAATCGGTCCAGCTTCCGGTCATGGTGGTGTCATTGATAGGAAGAAGCTGCACGAAATTCTGCCGGGTCTGTGCGGCCCAGTCGATCATCATTTTCAGGTCAAGGAAATCACCGACACCGAAGTCATCTTCGCTGCGGAGCGAGAATACCGGAATAGCCACGCCCGCTCCACGCCAGGGGGCCAGAGGGTTGACCAGTCGCTGTCCGGCATCAACTATTGACTCGTCGGGGCGCTGGAGTCTGAGATCTATATGGCGGTTGTCACGGGCTTCCCATGCGACAACATCGCCGGTCGATTTTTTAAGTATAATGAATTTATAGTCTGTTCCGGGCTGGATTTCAGCGGCCGGAATGTTGACTTTCCATGTCGGATAGTCGGCATCACTCATGCGCAGTGCCTTTGATGTATCCCAGGCTCCCATTGCGGCGGCTTCTCCGGCTACTGCCACAACCTCGTCAGGGGCTATCATTGGAGCGTCGACGCTGAGGGTCAACATGCCTGCCGCCGGCATCACGGCAGCAGAACGGTTGCCGCGGTAGCAGATGCAGTCGGTGAACGCGCTGCTGTAGTAAGGTTTGTCCCAGGGCTGGTCCTGCCAACGGTCGTAGACAGTGAACATGTGGGTGTCTGCGGCATGGACAAAGCGCCGGGGCTTTCCCCATTCCTTTTTGACAGTCCCGTTGTCATGACGCACTATGTAGCCGTAGCTGAATTCTTTTACAGTGTCGGGAATTTCTACATGCACGGTCCAGGTTTCAGCCCCGACAAGTTTCATCGGCACTGCGCGGCTGAGATCGTCCTCGCCAAGTGCAAGCGGACAACCGGTGAGATAGAGAGATTCACCCCACTCGGTGCGGTAATTCACGTTAAAGGTCAATTTCATGAGTAAGTATGATATATGGATATGTATATTCTATTTATTATAATTGATTTTTTTCGGCAGTTAAGTTCGGAATTGATGAGTTGAGATTGTCCATAAAAGTACGGATGATGCAAAAATACGAAAAATCCGTATAAATGCAAAAGGCGCGTTGCAATCCGGTTGATTGCCGCGCGCCTTTTGGAAATTTCCGGGTGAACCGATGTGTCTGTTATGACTGCCGGCACACCATTATGTGATGACCGTGGTGACGGTTATTTTGCAGGATCGAGAATGAGGACCCTGTAGTTGCCCTGTGCGTTGAGGGCCTTCATAAAGTCCATCACATCCTGAGGTGTGATAGAGCTTACAGTGGCAACATTGCCGTTGAAGGTGTCCACGCCGTTTGAAAGCGTTCCGACGATGGCTGAGAGCCACGGCCCGTTCAGCTCTTTGTTGGCGGTAAATGCCTTCACCATATATTCTTTGGCAGGGTTGAGCTCGGCTGCAGTGACATTCGATTCCATTTCCTTGAACTGGCCTTTGATGAACGAGAGGACTTCTTCTTTCATTTCAGGCTTCATCGGGAACTGAGACACGATGCTTGCGGGGTTCAGGCCGGAGCGTTCGAGTGAGCCTGAGGCACTGATCGAATATACGGCTCCCATCTCTTCGCGTACGGTCTTGATCAGACGGTTGGTCAGAATCTGGCCTGCGATTGATGCAAGCATGGCGTTTTTGGGGGTATATTCCATGTCGCCGCTCTCGATAATGGCAACCTGGGTCTGGGGTGTCGACATTTCGGCTGTGAAAGAGTCGGTCTTGTCACCGCCCTTCATGAAGAGGGCAGGATTGTATTTCTCGACCTTCTTCACGGCAGTCTTCGGATCGCCGGGCAGAGATGCGATATATTTCTCGACGAGAGGCTTGAGGGTTTCGGGGTTGACGTTGCCGACAAACACAAATGTCCAGTCAGCAGCATTGGCTGTCATTGCATGGGCTATTTCGATTGTCTGCTCGCGCGAAGCTTTGTTGATGACCTCAGAGTTGAGCATCTGTGCGCGGGGAGAGTCGTAAAGGGTGGCGAGGATGTTTTTCTGGAAGATGTATTCCGGGCTCTTTTCCTGATTTGCAAGGAAGCCGCTGTAGGCGGTTTGCAGGGCTGCAAACTCGTCGGCAGTGAATTCGATATCCTTGAAGTTCATGTAGAGCAGCTCCATAAGGGTCTCGATGTCTTTGGGAGTTGTGGAGCCTGAGAAGCTGCGGCTATAGTTTCCGAATCCGCAGTTGAGCGCCACCTGCTTGCCGGCTGTGTATTTCGACAGGTCGGTGTTTGTGTAGCTGCCGAGGCCGCGGGCCGGAAGAGCTGTCGACATGAAGAGGATCGAGTTGGTGTAGTCGTCAGAGAAATCCGAATAGCCTCCTTTGGCATAGGCCGAGAAGATGATTTCGTCTTCTTTGAACTTGGTCGGCTTGACAATTACTTTGGCGCCGTTTGAAAGAGTCCAGTCAATGGTTCCGAACTGCGGGTTTTCAGTCGCAGCTACAACTGTTCCGGCAACCGGCGCTGCGGGGATCAGAGGCTCGGAGTTGACTTCATCCACAAAAGCATCGATGGTTTCGGCATCGACTGCAGCGAGGGCTTCGGCGATCATCTCCTTGGTGGGGACTGTGATACCTTCAGCTTCAGGCATGAGCACCATGACGGCACGGTTGTCGGGGGTCACAGCTTCGGCCATCTTACGGTTGATGAGATCAAGGGGTACATTGTTGGCTATTCCCTGTGTGAGTGCCCACTCGGTCTCGATCGATGGCAGCGGTTCTTTGTCTGTGAAGTTCTTGACATATTCGCTTACAAACGAGCCGGTCTGACGGGTGGCGCGGTTGTTGTATATGCGCTCGAATGACGAAAGATATTCGCTGCGTGCGCGGTCATATTCACTCTGGGTGAAACCGCCGCGCTGTGCGCGCAGAAGCTCGCGATAGAGAGCCTGGAGGGGCAGGATGATGTCATTGTTCTTTGAAGCTACAGATCCGCTCATGGCATCTTTCACTTTCGAAGAAAGGAAGTAACCGCCGAAATCAATTCCGGCGCCGGCAAAGGGAGAATCCGGTCTGGATGAGATTTCGTTAAGACGGTTGTTGATCATTGACGATATCATGGCCTGGATATAGCTGTTGACGAAATAGGCAGGGGTGTTTTTCAGTTCAGCAGGTATCGGATCGAATATGAACATCATCTGGGCTACAAGATTTTTCTGTTCAGGATCGCTGCCGATTCCGTAGAGAGTGCCTTTGTGGTCAGGCACGGGGGTATAGACGCGCTCTGCGGCATTTTCAGGCATCTCGATTGATGAGAACATCTCTTTGATCTTGCCTTCGATGCGGTCAACGTCAATGTCTCCCACCACGATCACGGCCTGCTGGTCGGGACGATACCATTTTTCATAGTAGTCGCGCAGATCCTGATAGGGGAAGTTGTCAACGATCTCCATCTTGCCGATAGGCAGACGGTGGCCGTATTTTGAGTCTGGGTAGAGGTCAGGCAGGATCTTTTCGAGGATTCGCATCTGACCCTGCATTGAGCGGCGCCACTCTTCATGGATCACACCGCGTTCCTTGTCTATTTCCTCAGGAGCGAGTGTGAGGTCATTGGCCCAGTCATGCAATATGAGAAGGCAGGAGTCCTGGACGCTTTCGCGGGCCACCGGGACATTGCTGATGTTGTAGACAGTCTCGTCTACACCTGTATAGGCGTTGAGGTTGGCGCCGAATTTCACACCGATTGATTCGAGCCAGTCGCGGAGCAGATTGCCGGGGAAATTTGTGGTGCCGTTGAAACACATGTGTTCGAGGAAGTGGGCGAGACCGCTCTGGCTGTCTTCCTCAAGAATAGATCCGACGTTCTGGGCGATGTAGAAATCTGCCTGTCCCTTGGGGTATTCGTTGTGACGGATGTAGTAAGTCAGGCCGTTAGGCAGTTTGCCGATACGCACTGCTGTGTCTACGGGCAGAGGCTGGAGCATCGGATTCTGATCCTGCGCTCTGATTATTCCGGGAAGAGCCATGAAGACCATGACGAGTGCTGCCGACAATAATCTGAATGTAGCTTTGATCATGATTGGTGGTTTGGTGAAATGAATTGAGTATGTTTTTGTTATTTCAGTTATATTACGCAAATATAGGGCAATAGTAACAGAATAGATCCAGTTTGTGTCGCGTTTTAAACAAAATTAACTATCTGCTCCGCTGTCAGGGTCTTGAATTTGCGCTGGTGGTCGGCCAGAACGGCCTGGGCTTCTATACGCAGATAGGGGACGGGGATGATGTAGGCCATAGGGCATTCAGGATGGAACACTCCGAGCTTCATGTCATTGATGCTGATTCCGTAGCGCTCTTCGAGTATGAATCTGTAGATGCTCAGCTGAAGGGCATAGTGCATGTAGGAGCAGTCGTCGAGATGTCTCACCGGGTGGAGGCCTTTGGCTCCGAAACGGCTTGTGCGCTCGGTCTGCCCGTCAGGACGGACAAGCTTTTTTGACCGTTTCCAGTCATATATATTAAAGGTGCCGTCGGGGCGTCGCTCCAGAAAGTCGAGAGTGCCGGCCACACCGTAGTCCTCCATATATATGCGCCATTCTGTGCGGTAAGGGTAGAGGCGCTCAGCCGCTGCGAAATGGCGGAACATGGCATATGCGTCGCCGTCATCGCCGTAATCATCGCCGAGATAATAGCGCTCTATGCGGTCGTGCATTATTGTGCCGAGTTCGCGCGAACGGCGGGCGTTTTCCTCCCACCGGGCTTTCAGCTCCTCAGCAGTCAGACCCATAGAGGGAGCTTTGCGCGCAGCCCAGTAGTCGGCATCGAATTTCGGGAAGCAGCTTTCCACGATGGTTGTCACGGAAGTCAGCGTCCGGTCGCCTACGGTATAGGTGTGGGTCCCGGCATCGAAGCTGAGAAACGGATCGCGCTGATGGGCGTTCAGTTCGTTATAGTTCATAGACTTTTGGCTTCCTCCCAGATCGCATCCATTTCTGCCAGTGTCATTTCCTTAAGAGTCTTGCCGGCTTCATGCGCTTTTTTCTCAAGATAATTGAAGCGTTTGATGAATTTCCTGTTGGTTTTTTCGAGCGCGTTTTCGGGATTGATCTTGTAGAGCCTGGCGGCGTTGATGATGCTGAAGATCAGATCGCCCATCTCCTCTTCGCGGTGAGCGGCATCCATCGAGCCTACGGCCTCTTCGAATTCGCTAAGTTCTTCGCGCACCTTTTCCCAGACCTGCGCCGGTTTTTCCCAGTCGAAACCAACGTTGGCGGCTTTTTCCTGAATGCGGTCTGCCTTTATCATTGCCGGAAGGGCGGCGGGGACTCCGGAAAGCACGGTCTTGTTGCCGCCTTTTTCTTTCAGTTTGAGTTCTTCCCAGTTCTGGAGCACCTCGTCGGTAGAGTTGACGGAAGTGTCGCCAAACACGTGCGGATGGCGGTAGATCAGTTTCGAGTTGAGCGCATCGCAGACGTCTGCGATGTCAAAGGCGCCTTTCTCCTCGCCGATTTTGGCATAGAAAAGCACATGGAGAAGCACATCGCCGAGCTCCTTGCGAATATTGGCGTTGTCTTCGTTTATAAGAGCGTCGCAAAGTTCATAGACTTCCTCTATGGTGTTCGGTCGCAGTGATTCGTTGGTCTGTTTGGCATCCCAGGGACATTTCACACGCAGAATGTCAAGCGTGTCGATCACCCGTCCCAGAGCCTCGATTTTTTCCTCGCGGGTATGTGACATGATATTTGGTTTTTATGATTGCAAAGATACTCAATCAATCTCAAATATCGTGGGTGTGGATGCAAAATTCCCCATGCCGGAATTGCAAATTTGTTGTCGGCACGGGGAATTTATATAGCAGAGCCCTGCGTTTGTTATTCGAATATGTGGCGGAGTTTGCTGAAGATGCGGTCTTTGGTCGACTGGCTGGGAGTCATGTTGGGTTTGCCCTGCAGCGACTCGATGGCTTTCTTCTCTTCATCGGTGAGGTTTTCGGGGATGTAGACCATGACGTTGATAAGCTCGTCGCCTGTTCCGTAGCCGTCGGTCGAGGGGAGTCCTTTTCCGCGCAGGCGCAGAACCTTGCCCGGCTGTGTGCCGGCCGGAATTTTCAGGCGGGCACGGCCAGTGATGGTCGGCACTTCGACTGATCCGCCGAGAGCGGCTGTCGGGATGTCGAGCATAAGGTTATAGATGACGTCGTTGCCGTCACGGATGAGTTCGGGGCTCTTGATTTCTTCGATGACCACAAGGAGGTCGCCGTTTACTCCGCCGTGGATGGCGGCGTTGCCCTGGCCCTTGACAGTCAGAGTCTGTCCGTCAGCCACACCTGCCGGAATGGTGAAGGTCACAGTGCGGTCTTCGCGGACCACGCCTTCGCCGTGGCAGAAACTGCATTTTTCATTGATGATCTTGCCTTCACCCTTACACTGCGGACATTCTACGGCTGACTGTGAGATGCCGAACAGGGTCTGCTGCTGGCGCAGTACGGTGCCCGAACCGCCGCAGGTGGGACATGTGGAGAATGCGGTGCCGTCTTTGGCTCCGGTGCCGTCACAGTGGGTGTCTTTGACAAGAGTAGGAATCTTGAGCGTCTTGGTGACTCCGGTCGCTATTTCGGCGAGAGTCATCTTGACCTTTATGCGCAGGTCGGAACCGCGGCGCTGGCGGCGGGCCCGGCCTCCGGCGGTCTCGAAACCACCCATGTTGCCGAAGCCTCCTCCGAAGATGTCGCCGAACTGCGAGAAGATGTCTTCCATCGAGAATCCTCCGGCATGGAAACCTCCTCCTCCGCCTGGGAAGCCCTGCGGACCCATATTGTGGCCGAACTGGTCATATTTGGCGCGTTTTTCGGGATTGGAGAGCACATCATAGGCCTCGGCAGCTTCCTTGAACTTCTCCTCGGCTTCCTTGTCGCCGGGATTCTTGTCAGGGTGATACTGGATGGCCTTTTTGCGATAGGCGCTCTTTATGGTCTTTTCGTCAGCGTTTTTGTCAACGCCGAGCACTTCGTAATAGTCTCTTTTGTTAGCCATAAGTGGAGAAGCTGCTTACTGGCCCACAGCCACTTTGGCATGGCGGAGCACTTTGTCGTTGATTGTATATCCTTTGGTCGGAGTGTCGATTACGATACCTTTCTGCGATTCGTCGGCCACGGGTACCATAGCTATCGCCTCATGGAGTTCGGCGTCAAATGGCCGGCCGTTGCTTTCAATGGGTTTCACGCCGTTGGAAGCGAGGAATTTGACGAGTTTCTGATAGATCAGCTCCATGCCTTCGCGGATCGAAGACGGATCTTCGAGTTTCGCGCTTGCCTCAAGTCCGCGTTCGAAGTCGTCGACGATTGGGAGCAGTCCTTTGAGCACGCTCTCTGATGCGTTGCGGATGATATCTGATTTTTCCTTGCCCGTGCGTTTGCGGAAATTGTCAAACTCAGCCATGAGGAAGAGATATTCTTTCTTCTCTTTCTCCACCTGGGCCTCGGCGTCTTTCAGCTGTTGTGTCAGGGCATCGATATCGGAAAGCTGCTTGTCGATGATGGCGTTTTCTTCGTCTTCGACAGAATTCTGCTCGTCAAAAGCTTCCTGGACATCGTCAAGAACGGCTGCGTTTCCGTCCATAGTCTCGTCCTTGCGGGGAGTGGCGTTGTCCTGATGGTTATTTTGCTTGTGGCTCATAATATTTATGTCGTTTTTTTGATTTATCGTAGGATTATTCTCTTGTATCATGCAAAAAGGTTGCCAAAATGGCTGTCAGGCAGATATTTTTCCGACAAAACGTGCTTTTGGCCATGCCCCTTTCTGATTTTACAACAAACCGGAGCGCATAACGTTCAATAGTCCAACAAAAAGCGGATGCCTGACGGCGGTATCAGAGTTTTGAACTGAACACAGCCGAACCGGCGAAAGTCTCTGTCAGACAGTCTGCCAAAATGTCATTGTCGAAGAGGCCGTAGACCGATGAGCCTGAACCTGACATGGAGGTGTAGACGGCTCCGAGTCCTTCCATTTTTTCCTTGATCTCGCTGACTGAAGGGTAGGCGGGAAATACCGACGGTTCGAAGTCGTTTTTAAGCCGTCCGCGCCATTCGCTTATGGGGCGGGAGATGATCCCGGCTATGGGTGTCTGTGGTATGGACGGAGTGGTGTGGCGGTAGGCTTCGGCTGTCGGCACACTTGTCGGAGGTTTGACAATGACTATGGTGAGGCCGCTTAGGCTGACTTCGGCCGGAGTGAATTCCGTACCTATCCCGGTGCACAGCATCGGACGGTTATAGATGAAGAAGGGGCAGTCGGCTCCGAGTCCGGCGGCTATTTCAGCAAGCCGGCTGTCGGAAAGTCCGAGAGCGAAAAGCTCGTTGAGCCCGCGGAGCGTAAATGCCGCATCGGCCGATCCGCCTCCAAGTCCGGCTCCGTCGGGTATGATCTTGCGCAGAAAAATGTCGACCGGCGGCAGTTCCACAGTCTCGGCGAGAGCCCTGTAGGCTTTCATCACAAGATTTTTTTCAGGCGGACAATCCACCCGGCGTCCGCTGACAGTCAGAGTGGTTTCGCTTCCCTTGGCCGGAACTATCTCAAGAACATCGCACCAGGGGACAGGGATCATCACGGTCTCAATGTCATGATAGCCGTCAGGCCGACGGCGCAGAATGTCAAGGCCGAGATTGATTTTTGCATTGGGAAACAAGATCATACGGAGGAAATGTGCTTCGTGAAAGAATAATCGGTATAAATTTCAGGCAAAGGTAGCGCTTTTTTCTGACATGTGTAATCAGAACCATATCCACCTCAAAACTTTCGCTCAGATTTTAACTATTGTTTTTAAACAAGCTCTGAGTGGCGGAAAGATGAAACTTTTTCGTACCTTTGTATGAAAAATCGTCTTAACAAAGCCACAACATCACTATATCACAGCCATGCCACAGGACAACACATCAGGCTCTCAGCGAAGAACATCGAAACCGCAACATGTCTCAGTCTTTGACCACGGAGGCCGCATCCCTCCGCGCGACAACGATCTTGAAGAGGCGGTGCTCGGCGCGCTTATGCTTGAAAAGGATGCCTACACGGTTGTCTGTGACATTCTGAAACCAGAATCGTTCTACGATCCGTCAAATCAGAAGATCTATGCCGCCATTCAGAGTCTCGGTGCCGCGCAGCAGAGCATCGACATGCTCACCGTCACCGAAAAGCTGCGTCTGATGGGCGAACTGGAGGCTGCCGGCGGTCCGCTGCGCATCTCCGAACTGACTTCGAGAGTGGCTTCAGGAGCTCACGTAGAGTTCCATGCCCGCATCGTGGCTCAGAAATATCTCGCGCGCGAACTTATTAAATTCGCATCGCAGATCGAGGCGCAGGCTTTTGACGAGAGCTACGATGTGGACGACCTTCTCCAGGAAGCCGAAGGCAAGCTCTTTGAAATCTCGCAGCGTAATGTCAAGAAAGACGTCACACAGATCGATCCTGTGATCAACTCGGCCATCGAGCAGATCCAGACGGCCGCCAACCGTGCCTCCGGTCTTTCAGGTCTTGAGACGGGCTATCATGAACTTGACAAACTGACTTCAGGCTGGCAGCGAAGCGACCTTATCATCATTGCGGCCCGTCCTGCGATGGGCAAGACCGCATTCGTGCTCTCGATGGCCAAGAACATGGCTGTCAACTATAATATCCCCGTGGCCATCTTTTCGCTTGAAATGTCTAACCTCCAGCTCGTCAACCGTCTGATCCAGAACACCTGCGAGATTGAAGGCGAGAAGATCAAAAGCGGTCAGCTGACGCAGATGGAGTGGGATCAGCTCATGTCAAGAGTCAAGAACCTCTACAGCGCACCTTTATATATAGACGACACGGCCTCGCTTTCGATATTCGAACTGCGCACCAAGGCGCGCCGACTTGTCAGAGAGCACAACGTCTCGTTCATAATCATCGACTACCTCCAGCTCATGAATGCCTCAGGCATGAAATTCGGTTCGCGAGAGCAGGAGGTCTCCATGATCTCGCGCTCGCTCAAACAGCTTGCCAAGGAACTCAACATCCCCATCGTGGCCCTCTCGCAGCTTAACCGAAGTGTAGAATCGCGTGGCGCCGACAGCAAGGATGGAAAACGTCCGCAGCTGAGCGACCTTCGTGAATCAGGTGCGATCGAACAGGATGCCGACATTGTCTGCTTCATCCACCGTCCGGAATATTACCTGCGTTCAGGGGTCGATGCCGCCGGCAATGACATCCGCGGCCTGGCCGAATTCATCGTGGCAAAGCACCGTAGCGGCCGTGTGGACGATGTGAAGATGCGCTTCAAGTCGCGCTATGCCCGTTTCGAGAACTGGGACAGCGAGCCGGAGATGACAAGCGGCTCCAAAGTGTCGCGCCTCAATGCCGGCGATGATGATTTTGGCGGCGGAGGCTTCGGACAGCCGGCAAGCCCGTTCAGCGGCGGCTCGGCCGACATCCTCGGTGCGCCCGGCGACGACGTAGCTCCCTTCTGATGCGATATGACTGGATTTCATGCGTTAATGAATATTCTGGAGAACAGGCTATAAAAAAATATGGCCTCTGAGCCTATTGAGGAAACGATTTTTAACGGTCATAAAACTTTTCATAAACACGGTTTGTTAGATAGATAAAATTAACAAAACCAACTATTGTTTTATGAAAAAAGCGTTATTAATCATTGCAATCATGCTGGGTAGCGTGGCTGCATTTGCTCAGAGTCTTGACAAGAATGAAGCTAAACAGCTTAAGGCTTTTCTTTCTGAGCCCGCAAAAGAGGGAACCAATGCATCGGCCCTTAAAGTTTCCGACATCAATGCCATCGCCTCGATTGAAGGTGTGACAGTCGAAAACGGACATGTAACCGCCATCGAATGGAAAGACAAAAAATTGGCTGGCACCCTCAACCTCGCCAATTTCAAAGCTCTTGCCAAAGTCGATGTCTCACGTAACGAACTCACAACACTCAGCGTCGCCAACTGTCCGGCACTGTCTGATCTCAACGCAAGCCGCAACAAGCTCACTCAGGTTGACTTCTCAGGTTGTAAGAATCTCGTGCAGGTAGCTGTCTACAAGAACCGTCTTACTGAAATTGACCTTTCTGACACTCCGCTTCTTCAGAATCTCAATGTGTCAAGCAACCTCTTTGTGGAACTCAGCCTTGCCAACAGTTTCAACCTCAAGACCCTCAACTGCCAGGGTTGCCATCTGGAAGCACTGAATGTGTCAGGCTGTACAGCTCTCAAGAACCTCTATTGCGGTTACAACAAGCTTACAACCCTTCAGCTCACAGGTGTGGAGAATCTTCAGAACCTCAATGTGGATGACAACGAAATCGCCAATCTGATCATCTCCGGGCTGCCTTCGCTTGCCACTCTCATCTGCTCTGACAACAACATGACTTCTCTCGGAGTCCGTGACTGCAGCGCTCTGCTCGACCTCGTCTGCTCATACAATGATCTGACCACACTCTCTGTTGAAAACTGCGCCAACCTCCAGTATGTCGACTGTTCTTACAACGACCTCACCACTCTGGATCTCGCAAACCAGACCTTCCTCCAGCGTCTGATCTGCAACAACAACCAGCTCAACACTCTTGATGTTTCGTTCGACCAGGCTCTTACCTACATCAACTGCCGCTACAATACTATCATTGACTTCCGCACCATCGGTTGCAACAGTCTCCGAATGGTTGCCTGCCAGTGGAACTATTGATCAGCCACAGCCGAATGAATATCAGCCGTTGTCTCTGACCGTCTGAATAAGCAGACCCAATAACGCAAACACACACATATAGCCTGCCGGAAACTTTCTCAATGGTTTCCGGCAGGCTTGTGTCTGTTCGGCTGGGAGCTTTTCAGAGGGGCTCTATGAACGGCTGTTGTATTTGCTGACCACTTCGTCAATGGAAATGCCGAGCAGTTCCATCTCTCTGAAGAGGCCGGTGAGAGTCGTGTCAAAAAACTCGCGGCGGCGTGCCTGGTTGACTTGCTCCAGTGCATCGGCGGTCAGATAGAAGCCCATGCCGCGGCGCGAGACTATGATCCCTTCCGCCTGAAGATATTCATAAGCCTTCAGCACTGTGTGGCTGTTGACTGACAGTTGCACTGAAAGTTCCCTGACTGACGGCACCCGTTCGCCGGCCGTCCAGGCTCCTGTCAGGATCTGGCCGAAGCTGAAGTCTATGATCTGTCGGTAAATTGGTTTGTCAGATGTAAAATCCATGAAAGATATCAGTTTTTGGCCTGACGTGTGGCGAGCAGGCGGTATATTCTGTATGTCATGAAAAGTCCGTAGATAAGCATGGCACCCCACATTACTATCATATAAGGCATCATTTCTTCAACTATTATGGCTGAAAGTTCTGTCGGATCGGTATCGATGCTCATTTTGGCCACGGCAATCACGCCTCCGGTCACTCCGGCCATAATCAGGATAAAGAATATCATGCCTAAAACGCTGCTCATTGATTTGACAACGCGGTGGAGGGTGCTGCGGAGCACTACATACAGACCGGTGATGATGAGGGCGAATGCCTGGATGCATCCGGCTATGACCTGAGATATTTTTAGCTGGCATTCGTTCTCGTCGCCTAAGTTAGTACCTGAGTCTGAAAGATAGGCAGAGACAACTTTTGTCAGATCCCAGTCCTTGTTGATCATCGAGAAGATCAGGTTTAGTCCGTACCAGATGCTTTCGATCACGGCGGGAGTCACCACGAGCACTAAGAGCAGATAGAACACAAGTTTTTCAGATGTCTTGACCGGCAGGAGCGTCATGATAGTGTCATCACGCCGGGCAAACATGATAGGGCTGAAATAGAAGGCGGCTGCCACGAGCAGGCTTGTCAGCGAATATGTGGCCATCACATTGCCTCCGGAGTGGTTGACGAGTTCTACCAGCAGGACGCACAGAAGCGAAACTGCCGCCGAACCGGAGAGGTAATAGATTATGGATTTCTTATACAGCAGGCCGATGCTCAGGCAGCGGCGCCATGAGAATTTGTCGTTGAGAGTGGCTATTGTGTCCATTGCTGCTATGATTCAGATGTTTGTGAATTGATTTGATTCAGGATGGCATCGCGTGCGCCTGACATAAGGGCCGAGTAGAGAAGCGCGTAATTCAGATCGCTGTCTTCGTTGCCACGGTTGGCGGTGACGGAGAGAAACACTCCTGGCCCCTGCTCGGTGAACAGTGCGTCGGCCGGCGGGATAGGGGTGGCCACGCAGGAGATCTTCTCGGCTATCTCCCATGTGGGACGTGCCAGAAGCAATCGTCCGCGCGATAGCATGATCAGTCCGTCATACAGTTCCCGAAGGTCCGAGACGGTGTGGGTGGAGACGATGACGGTTTGGTCCGGGCCGGTGCATCGTGCAAGCATATTGCGCAGTGTCTTCTTTGAGTCGATGTCAAGACCGTTGGCCGGTTCATCGAGGAGCAGCACGTCTACCCCTAACGCAAGCACATAGGCAAGCAGTGACTTGTGGCGCAGACCGAGTGAGAGCTGATTGAAATTCTCATGGCCGGTCAGTCGGAAATCATGAAGGTTTTCCTCGAATGTCTCCTGAGAGAAGGTAGGGTAGAAGCGGCTGTGCATTCCGGCGAATCCTCTGATCGTGGTGGCCGGAATCTCCATCGAGTCAGGGAGCATGAACACTTTTTTCAGAGTCGATGGACAACGCCGGCTCATGTCGCAGCCGTCAGCCTCTACGCTTCCTGCCGACGGGAAGAGCAGGCCGGCTATCAGCCGCAGGAGTGTCGTTTTTCCGGCTCCGTTCTCGCCGAGAAGCAGATGGATGCCCGGTGCTATTGATGCCGTCGCATCGCTGATGGCTGTGAATCCGTGGCGATAGGAATAGGTCAGATGGTCAATGGTGATCATGGCTGGATATATAATTAAGGTATATATTAATATAGGTGTAATTCCGGAAATCATTTGACGGCTTCTACCGAATAGCCCTCTTTGCGCAGAAGACTGATGAGACCCTTCTCGCCGGGCAGATGTCCGGCACCGACGGCGATCAATACGGAAGCACTTGGCAGCAGTCCGGCCATGATGCGCGCCCAGTTTGCGTTGCGCCTGTTGATCATGCGTTCGCTCCATTCATCAGATGAGCCGCTGGCCGGATCTTCCATGAGTTCGAGCATTTGGTTGAGGTCACCTGCAAGATAGGCCTTTGCAAGTTTTTTTGCCATCTCGGCTGCATGACTGTCGTTGCGCACCATCTCCATCAGGCTCTCGGCCTGATCTATGATTGAAGATCCGAAAAGGGCCTTGCACTGGTCATCGATGGTCTCGAATCCGCCGATTTCTTTTCCGAGTGCGGCTCCGCGTTTCTGGATCTCGCCGTCGATTTGCTGCTGAGGGTTGAAGTTAGGAAACACAGTCTGACTCTGAATCATGGCGATAAGAGTGCAGAGCATGGCCGGTTTGAGTTGGGCAAACTGCTTTGCGGAGGCCATTGGTCCCATGTAGTTTCTGAGCATCACGTCGAGGGAGTCGGTCTGGGCGGGAGTGAGCACTGAAGTCAGCAGACTGTCCTGTGGAGCCATAGCATAGCCCATCATGATCTGCTGCGACTGGGGCGACATGGCTTCTGTCATTATCATTTCGCCATAGATTTTATCGGCCGATGCGATGGTTTCGTTGAGCCCTGCCACACTGTCGATGACTGAAACGGGAGCCACGTGGTGTGTGCCGAAAAGATATGACGGTTTTTCAAGTCCGTTGCCTGAAATTTTCCATAAAAGCTGTGCGTTGCCACTGACGGCGGCTGAAATAATGAGAAGTAGAGATAAGATTGTCTTTTTCATTTTACAGATGTGATTTTTGTTGGAGATGTTGGTGCCTGTTGTACTTGAGTCAGAAATGTGATGTTGTTGTTTAGTGTTGTACATTACTAACACACTGCAAAGGTAGGGACATTTTTCTTTCATCCAAAATTTTTCGAAAAAAATTTGTAATTTTGCAAAAAATATGGCTCCGGCCATCGATTCAAGGCTCAGACAGCCATCAACGCGGTAAGAACGGAGAGAACAATAAAAAATATAATTATGAGAAATTGGATCATCAGGTATGCGGTATTTATCATAGGCCTGTATTTTCTGACACTGGGTGTGGTATTGATAATTCGTTCATCGCTGGGGACATCTCCCATTTCAAGCTTTTCCTATGTCCTGAGCCTCAACACTCCGCTTACTCTCGGAATGGCCACTTTCATTCTAAACATGCTGCTCATAGCCGGACAGTTCTGGTTTCTCCGTGGCATCGGAACACGCCGTGACTATATGGAGATCATGATGCAGATCCCCTTCTCACTGCTTTTCTCAGCCTTTCTTGACATCAACATGTATCTTTTCCGTGACATGACTCCTGAGTCATATGCCGGCGCGCTTGCATTTCTCGCCGCGGGCTGTCTCATCCAGGCCTTCGGTGTGGTTCTGGAGATAAAACCCAATGTAGTGGCCATGAGCGGTGAAGGTTTCGTGAAATACGCCGCCCGCCGTTTCGGCAAAGACTTTGGCCGCGTTAAAGTCATGGTCGATGTCGGCCTGGTGCTTCTGGCTGTCGTGACCTCGCTTGCCATGACTCATTCCATCATCGGTGTGCGCGAGGGCACTCTCGTTGCAGCCCTGGGTGTCGGTCTGCTTGTAAGTTTCATCAACACTCGTCTGATAAGCCACATTCCCGTCCACCGCATACTTAGACGGTGAGAATCATCCATCATACTATCTCCTACATATTCCGAACGAAAAAATGTTTCATCCTCTTGACAATCTGAGCGGCTATGAAGTGATCCTCGCCAGCGGATCTCCCCGCCGCAGGGAGCTTCTGGAAATGCTCGACGTTAATTTCCGTGTCGACACATCCCATCCGGTCGACGAGATCGTCCCTGACGGCACTCCCGCTGAAGAAGTTCCGGTTTATCTATCGCGTCTTAAAGCCTCGGCCTATCCCTTGGCTCCCGGCGAAAAGAAAGTGGTCATTACGGCCGACACTGTGGTCATCCTTGATGGCAAGGTGCTCGGAAAGCCTGTAGATGAGGCTGATGCCTGCCGTATGATAACTCTTATGCAGGGGCGTGAACAGAAAGTGGTCACAGGTGTGACCGTGCGCACTCCTGACCTTTGCCAGACATTTTCTGCCGAGTCAGTCGTGGACTTCGCTCCTCTGGCAGCCGATGAGATAGCCTACTATGTGGCGAAATACAAGCCTTTCGACAAAGCCGGAGCCTATGGCATCCAGGAATGGATTGGCGCCGCCGGAATCAAGGGCATTTCAGGCAGTTTCTACAATGTGATGGGCCTCCCTGTGCAGCGTCTCTACTCCGTATTGAAAACTCTTGTTTAGAGGGTGTTATGAAACACCCTCTTGGAGGTTGTTTTCTGACAACCTCTTTGGATGGCTCATTGTGTCTGTTCCCCGATCTCGGTCAGAGTCAGAGCGAAACCGTCTGACGGAGGCAGTAGAATGGTAGAGCCTTCGAGGTCAGCTTCATCAGCCCTGTGCCGCCACGCAAGCAGAGCCGGAGTCTGCAGCGACAGCTTTTCTCCAATTTTAATAGCTGCCACCCCCATTGTCATGCGCAGATTCATTTCCACGCAGGGCATCAGTTTCATCTCCCCATTCTCGCGATAGACCATCATGTCAATGCCGAGCCATCCCTCATAGCTGCCGCCTGCAAGTCGGCTCAGTATCTCCTCTTCGCGACTGATGGTATCAGCCAGCATCTCTGCAGGCAGGTATCCGCAGATAATTTCGTGGAGGCGGCTCTGCGGAGCCACAATGTTTCCGCTGTACATGCCTCTTGATTCAGCCTTGAACACAGACCAGCCTCTGAAACACACCCGACCGCCTTCTGCATGGAAAAGCGCCGCGAAATCAAGCTCTTTGTCAAGCCCGCGCTCCACCATCACGCTTCCCTGGCGGTGTATAATGCCTGCAGCCCGCTTGTAGAGCGCCTTTTCGTCAAGCGAACGCGCGCAGAACACACCGCGCCCGCTCCCTGACCACGGCGACTTGATGAAACATCCGGGCGAAAGCCTCTCTGCCTCGACCACTGACTCCGGATCTGTAGCCTCTGTCGGAACCGGATAGTCTCCCCCAAGACCTTTTATGATTTCTATTGTCATGCGCCGGTGGCTGAGCCGGCGCAGCCGTCCGATCATCTCGTCTGACGGCAGTGTTTCCGGCCTGACCCCTGCCAGCGTGAACTGCCGTTTGGCATCGGCGCTCCATCCCCAAGGAGCAGGAGTGGCTTTCACAGGCTGCCCGGTGAAAATATTGCCGTGAAGGCCGAACCTCTCTTTCAGCTGCCCGGCATCAGCCGCCAGTCCTTCCGGGGCGATGACCAAATCATCCTCCCCGGCCCACCACAGAGGCAGCAGAGCACCCGCCCGGTGGATGGCGGCTGCGTGGGGCGGGGGAGTATAGTTGCGGCATCCCAGTCCGAGTGCGAGATCGTTTTCAGGATTGAAAAGATGGAGTTTCACAGATGGCGTTTTAGATGATTTGACAATTTTTAGCAGTGCAAATTTACTCAATATTGTTGTTAAAATGAAAGACCTTATAAAAACACACCTCTATGGCCAATACTCCGATCGATCCCGACCTGCGCCCGCGTTCTGCCGGTGAACTGATAAAAGGCAACCTGCTGATCATGTTGTCAACAATATTTTTCGGTGTCAACATCCCTGTTGCCAAGCTTCTGATACCCGAATGGATGTCATCGGTCGATCTTACCCTTTTCAGGCTTGGAGGGGGCTGCATACTGATGTGGCTCGCCTCGTTGTTTGTGAAGACCGAGCGCATCTCGCGTCATGACTACTTGCGCATATTCCTTGGCGGCGCCCTCGGCCTGTTCTGCTTCATGTATCTCTTCAACATGTCGCTGCGCTATGGCGACCCGATTGACATTTCCATCATCATGACCTTCCCGCCTGTGTTCGTCATTCTGATCGGAATCCTGTTTCAGCACCGTCGGGCCACTCTGCTTGAGATCGGCGGAGTCATCGTGGCCTTTGCCGGAGCCGTAATAGTCATAGCCTCGAATCATGGCAACGGGCATGGCTCCGACAGACTGCTCGGCGATCTTCTCGCTTTCGCCTCAACTCTCTGCTATGCTTTCTATCTCGTCATTCTCGAACGCCCCATGCAGACCTATCGTCCGGTCTCCATGCTCCGCTGGGTTTTCCTGATGTCATGTATTCCGGCCCTGTTCCTGCTTCCGTCATTGCCTCACGCCGCAATATTCCATTCCACATCATGGCTGCCCTGGGCCTGCATCACCTTCGTGTTGCTCTGCCCCACATTCCTGTCTTACTTCCTGATCAACCCCGCAGAGAAACTCATTGGCAGTGAACTGGTTTCGATGTATCAGTATTTCCTCCCGGTCGTGGCTACAATCGCCTCGGTGATAATGAAAGTGGCCACAATCCGTTGGTTCCAGATTGTGGCCATGTTGCTTATAATCGCCGGAATGGTGATGACTGAACTTGCTAAACGCCGTCAGCGCCTCCGCTCAGGCTCCTGCAAGCCGTAAGATTTCAAAAAATCAGATTTTCATCTTCTTGGCGATGCTCTTTGGAATAGCCTCGCGGTTCACGAGAATGTCAAGAGTCTTTGCAAGGAAGTAAGGTTCTGACACGTAGAAGAAACCGTCATAAACGTGGTTGGTATCCCAGGAGTTCTTCACCTTGTAGTATTTGTTGCCTTCCTGGTCAACGGCCTTTCCCACTATCACCATGCCGTGGTCATCGGTAGTCTCCTGCTTGTCAAACATTTCCTGACGGAGTTCCTGGGTCACTGTGATTTCCTCGCGCGGACCGGAGATCTTGTTGCTTTCCTTCTCCCGGTCTCTGTCGCTGAGCTTCACCCAGCGGGCGAGTTCGGTTCCGTTCATGTCTTTCTCGGTTTTCTTTTTGGGAATCACAGCGTAGCCGTCGGTCCAGTTGAAGCCGGGTTCGCTGACATCGGCAGCCCAGGCTACGGAATAGCCGTTGTCAAGAGCGTTATCAACTATGGCTTTCATCTCTTCCATAGGCACATTGTGATATTTCTCCCAGAGCCAGTTGTCAGCCACTTCGATAGCGAATGACTGATAGAACGGATGGTGGGTGAATGAGGTTACGGGGATATAGTCGGCCGCGTTGATGCCGAGTGACTGTGCGAAACTCTGCGGAGTGTAGGTCTTGCCTTCATACTCGAATGTTTCGGGCAGTTCGCCGAAATATGCGTCGAGCGCTCCCTTGAATGCCTTTTTCCATACTGGAGACTTGGTTTTGGCTCTGTTCACGGAATTGACCATAGAGGTGAGCACCGAACTGAGTTCGGCGTGCTCGTGCTTCTCGGTCCCATATTGCAGACCGGTGTATGCTTCTTCAGGCACAAGTCCGTAGTTGACCATCACATAAGGCACATCGAGAGTACTGCCGCCTTGGGCGAAGTTGATGGTGCCGTTCATGCGGATATACTTGTCAGCTTTGTCATTGTAGCAGTGGCGCACAATGAACATCTCGCTGAGATCCACTTCCTTGCCTGTCTTGCGGAGGATTTCATCCTCAAGGAAAGAGATTCCGGAGAAACTCCAGCAGGTTCCTGACTTGTTCTGGTCTTTGACCGGAGTGGTCTTGACTAACTTCACATCGGTGAATTTGAAGCCGCCGACGGTGTCGTTTTTCGCCTTGCTTTCATCTGCGAAAGCACCGAAAGCGAGCGAGAGAGCTACTGTGCCTAAAATGTATTTTTTCATGTGTATCCGGTAGTTGGTATTACTGAATTACGTTGTTGGGATGTGATGAATGATTGATGCAAAGTTATGATAAAATTATGTCATATCAAGAAATTTAAAGAAAAAGTTGTAACTTTGCGTTCGTGTTTTACAAAAAAGTCAATTTACTTATAAAGTTTATGAACAGGACACCCCTTAGATTCATTATATTTCTTCTGGCTCTTCTCGGAGCGTTCGGTGCATCGGCCCAGTTCCGCTGGGGTCCTACCGTCGGAGTCAATTTCAACAGCTTCAAGTTCAAGCAGAAAATCCTGACCGTTGATCAGGGCTTTGGAGAATCTGCCGGTATCAACGGCGAAATGATGTTTCCGGGCATCGGCTTCGGCATTGACCTCGGCCTGCGCTATGAACAGCTGGGAGCCTCGCTCAATATGGGCGATTTTCCTATGTGGGAAGACTCTTATGGCAAGGAACGCATCTATATCCACAACATCCAGATCCCCTTCCATCTGAAATTCAAATACACCCGCTTTCAGGGATTCGAGGACTATCTGGCTCCCTTCGTCTTTGGCGGACCGACCTTTGACATCCAGGTGGCATACGGCAAATGTGACGCCATGAAATTCTCCGGCGGAGACCTCGGTCTGACAGCCGGTATCGGAGCCGAAATCCTGAAAAACTGGCAGCTCTCAGCCTCCTACACATGGGGCATGACTTATGCGCTGAAGGCAAAAGTCCTGACAGACTACAGCGCCAAAAACCGCACCTGGGACATACGCGTCACCTACTTCTTCTGATCTCCGACCGGTAAAGCATACTGCTTTTCTCCCATAAAAGTTCTTAAAATATTTCGCACCCTGACGAATGTCGCGACATTCGTCAGGGTGCGTTGCATTTTGGTAATTTCAATCAGAGGTGCTAAGAATCTGGCTGACAGACAGCGATGCCTCGGACTGGCCGGATAACATAGCCGGCCGGATCACTTTTTCTTTCCGAACTTCGGCGTTATGCCGATGAAAAATTCGAAGTTGATGCCGGGCATAGGGCGCGAAAGCACCGAAAGATAGTCTTCGTTGAAAAGATTGTTGACTGCAAGTTTCAGCGACAGATCGACAGGCTTGAACGACAGCCCTTTTTCGAGAGAGATATTGCTCATGAAATACTCAGGAAGATGTCCGGTGAGGGTATAGTCGTTGCTCGACATGGTGAACCGCTCGGAATACCAGCACCATTTATAAAGAAATCCCCACGAACGCCATGACAGCCGCCCCGTCAGCGATGCCGAATGCTTCGGCACGTATGGCAGCTGCTTGCCAACCGACTGGTCGGCAGGTGACATCTTTTCTCCCTCATTGATCGACGGGGTCCACGAATATGACCCGTTCAGATCGAGAAACCATCCCTTGAACGGCTGAACGCCGAGATTGCCGGTGACCTCAACGCCATAGGCATGCACCTCCTTGACATTGCGGGGTGAGAAAAATCCCTTGGTGGTCGGCAGCCATATTATCCAGTCGTCGATACGAGAGTCAAACCAGGTGACACTTCCGCTCAGGCTGTAGACTTCCTTCTTGCCTATCTCGAAGCTTGCGCCAAGATCATAGGTGAAACCGTGCTCATTGCGCAGGTCAGGATTACCACCCGGCAGGAAATAGAGGTCGTTGAGAGTCGGAACGCGGTAGTTGCGTGAAATGGAGCCCTTGAGAGTGACGTTGCCTTCAGGCAGCACAACCCCGTCAATGAAAAATGCCGGAATCAGAGGCGACCAGTCGGAGCCGAACATCTCTTCGCGCACCACCACTGACATGCCCAGCCTGTCAATGGGCTGCCATTTGGCTGAGGCAGATCCCGAAAGCTCTATGCGCCCTTTGTCATAGCCTACTATCGCCTTGTCGCCGTCCTGGAGTATGATGTTTTTGTCCTGACTGCGCACAAAGTGCTGGTGAGCCGAGAGATTGGCGGTGAAAAACCACTTGCGGCTCGGAGTGTATTCACCCTCGGCCTGCCCGTAGATGGTGTTGACCTTGCTGCGTGAGCGGGTCATCGAGGCCCAGTTGCCCTCGGAGACTTCCCGCCGGTAGTCATAGGCCATCCATGTGTGGATATAGCCACCTTTCAGCCCGGCTTTCCATTTGGAGCGGGTGTGGTCCCATGACAGCACACTGCGGAATGTCTGTTCCCGCTGGCGGTTTTCAAAGTCTGCCTCGTTGCCGTAGTCGGTGGTCAGCATCGGCAGTTCGCGGTTCGAGTCGATATACCACGCATTCAGTCCCAGACGGTCACCTTTGAGCGTATTGTAGTAGACCTCTTGCAGAATGTGGGTGTCTCTGAACGCTCCGCTGCGGTTGCGCTCCTTAGGGTGATACTGGCCTATTATGTTGTGGTCATCGTCATAGATATTGACCTTTTTGTCGTGGTTGATATATTTGTAGTCGTTTGGCGACGAGGAGTGGACTGCGCGGGTCGACACATGCCATTTGTCGCTCCCGTAGGTCAGGCGCGCGAATTCATCGAAGGTGCTGAACGAACCGATGCCCTGTACATACTGCACGTTGAAGCCCTCAGGAGTGTCAGGCTCGGTGGCGAGTTTCACCAGACCGCCCAGACCGCCGCCGGTTTCGTTGACCGACGATGTGCCGTGGAGCAGCGATGCCTGGTCTATGAAATAGGAGGGTATGGTCGAAAAGTCGGTCATGCCGAGCATCGGATTGTTGATGCGCATACCGTTCCATGTCACCTGTGTATGGCTCGGAGAGGTGCCTCTGAACGCCACCGTCGAAAGGGTGGCGCGGCCGTAGCTTTTGACGAATATTGAGGAGTTGAACGCAAGAATGTCGGCCATCGAAAGGGCTATGTTCTCTTTGAGCATGGCGCTGTCGAATGTGGTCTTGGTCACGCCGATCTCTTTCATAGGACGTTTGGCTCTGACCACCACCTCGCCGAGCTTATAGGAACGCTGCGCGAAACCGGGCATGATTCCGGCGAGCAGCAGAAACAATATCAGAATTTTTTTCATAGATGCAATCCGGTAAGTAACTGTCATTTCCAGCAGAAGGCACCCGGTGTTATGCCTACATAGAATTCATCGATAAGCTCACCCTGCGGACTGTAGCGGTAGATCATTCCTTGTTGCTGATAGTCTATGGCATCCGCCACATAGACTTCGCCGTTGAAGGGATTGACTGTAAGTCCGTAGTATTTTGTGTCGCGGTATTCCAGAAACGGTCTCACCGGCAGACGGTCTGCGGTGACATCCATCCTCCAGATGTCATTGTTGATCCAGTAGAGCGTATCGCCTGTGCCGTTGAGCTGCACCTCCGAAGGCCAGTCGCCGAATTTGAACTTGAACTGCTTCTCGATGGTGAACGTCGCGGCATCGATGCGGTAGAGCGACGGTGCCTCATGGCCGTAGGGGCTGCCTTCATAGCCGCCGTCAGTCACGGTCCACATCTTGTCATATCTGTCAAGCACCAGTGATGTAGGCTGGATGCCTACGGTCAGCTGGTCGACCACCTGATCAGTTTCGGTGTCGATCTTTATGATGCGGTTCTGGTAGCTCCAGCAGTTGCAGTACACATATTTGCCGTACTGCACCATCTGTTCGGTCGATCCGCTTTCCATAGTCATGTCAGGCACCGTGATATAGCCGGTGATTTCATATGTCTTCGGGTTGACGATGAAGATACGGTTGTCCCACAGCTGTGTGACATAGGCCTTCTCATCGCTCAGAAAGTGGATATAGCGCGGTGATGTCAGATTCTCTATGCGTCCGGCCTCTTTGAAGGTGTTGAGGTCTATGGCGAAGATGACGTGTGAGTTGTTGACCACTATCCACCCCTTGTTGTCATAGATGCTCATCGACTGGGCCACATCGCCGAGTTTCATGCCGTTGGCTCTGAAAAATACCTCGTTCTGCACGGTGTTTGTGGCCGGATCGTAGTAGCTCAGAGTGGCGTTTCCGTACTGGAAGTTTCCTTCATTGGTTATGAAAAGGCCCGATCCGGTGACATCGAAGTCTTCCGTTTCGCCGTAGTCCCACTCCATACACCCGCCCAGGGCCAGAGAAGAGAGTACCAGAATGAATATTGAGAATGGTTTCAGCATTGATTTCACTGTCATTTGTCTTGTGTGCGTTTAAGCGCCGCAAAATTACTTCTTTTATGCGAGAATGCCAACTGCCTGCTGTCTGCGGCGCGGATGATCGGAGGTCCCGCCGGGCTGACGGATGCAAGGGAATCTTTTTTGTCTGGTCGTTTTCAGGCCAGAGTATCCTGAAAGTCTCAGACGGCGGGAACACTGTCATTCCCTTGCGTCCGTCAGCCCGGCAGGGCCTGCCGGTCGGCAGAAAAAAGAGTAAAGTTTGGAGTTATGGTCTAATGGTTCAGGCTTCTGTCATGCCTACTGAGGCATCAGCGAGAGGTCCTGAAAATTGAACACTTCGGTAGAGACTTCTCCGAGCCATCCGGATTTGGAATTGACTCCGGTCTGTACCTTTATGAAGTCGATATACTGGAGATTTATATGCGTCAGGTCCGGATACATCGCGTTTTCGATCAGGAATCCGTTGCGCTGTCCTTCGCCGCCTGAGCCGTTCGGGCCGCCGAGGTCGTCACTGCCTTTGTTGTCGGCATAACCCCAGCCGAATGCGCTGTTGTCCCAGAAACCGGAACTTGGGTCCTGAGAGGTCCGGGCTGCCAGGCAGGTGCCGTGGAGGGTATATGAATCAGCTTCGATCCAGGCCGGATAGTAGTAGTCCTGACGGTGGAAGGCGCTTAGATAGTCCACACAGCCGTCGCCACCGTAGTTGTCGGTCCACTGCACATTCATCTTCGGCCCGGCAGGGCGGTAATAGGTCACTGCATAGTCCTGACGTG
Organism: Duncaniella muris; assembly: GCF_003024805.1. Taxonomy (GTDB): domain Bacteria; phylum Bacteroidota; class Bacteroidia; order Bacteroidales; family Muribaculaceae; genus Duncaniella; species Duncaniella muris. The sequence goes on along the minus strand of NZ_PUEC01000010.1, from coordinate 51,136 downwards.
TGCCGGCGTTTCCGGTCTCCGATCCGCGCAGTTCATACCATTCATCATCGGGAAGTCCGTTGCCGTTGACATCCTGCATGACATAGATCACACCGGGCTCGTTGGAGCCTCCCGATCCGGTTGTAGCGTTGAAAAACGCATTACCCATGACGGCGAAATCAAACTGCCCGTCTCTCTTGCTGATACTGTGGTCGAAACCGACTATTATATAGCCTCCGAACCCTCCGAGAGAGACAAAGGCTTTCTTGGCAAGTCGCTCCGAGGCCCACGCGTTTGCCTGGGCAAGTGTTGTCTCATTGCCGGTCATTCCTCCGGTTGAAGTCTCGCCTATGAACTGGCCAGGAGCCGGAACCCATTCAAACACCTTGGTGCTCTCGGCCGAACTTCCGGCTGAAGCTCTGCGGCAGCGCTGCGCCTCTGTGGCATCCACGCAGACCACTTTGACCGATGCGCTTGCCGTCTCGTCGACCGTCAGGCTGACAATATATTCGCCCGGCGCATCGGGGGTGAAGGGGAAGGTCCGCGCAGTGCATTCGCTTGCCACTCCGTCAACCGTCCATGAGAATTTCCGGGCCGCAAGATTTTCGATTAGCGGACTCAGAAACACGGGGCGTCCGGCAAACGTGTAGCGTGTGGTTGATGTCTGGAAATATGACGGTGTAGGGAATGATAGGCTGTAAGGCAGCTTGTCGGCCACACATATGCTGATCTCCACCGAATCTTCGCCATCGGCGTTCCAGGCTCTGACTGTCAGCTTGTAATCACCCGTCTCCCCGGCTTCGAAGCGGTAGTCCATATCCGAGCCGACTTCCACACCGTCGAGTGTCCAGCTGATCTTGAAATCCGGGCTGTCACTGTTGCTGATCTCCGGGCGGAACACATATTCCGATCCCACGGCGAGCGTCAGAGAGTTGCCTGCAAGAGGAAGTGAAATTATCGGAGCGGCCGGATCGACCACGTCCACTCTCAGGTCTTCGCTGGAACTCCCGGCCTTGTTGCTCACGGTGACGGTCACGTAATATTCGCCCGTCTCGGTCCACTGCCGGGTGAATTCCGCAGTGGTCGCGGCCTCGGTGCCGTCTACAGTCCAGAGATACGAGGCACCCTCGGCATTGCGGTAGGCCGGAGCTATCGTCAGTTCGTCGCCCGCATTCACCGTATAGATTCCGCTCTCGCTGTCAAGGATGATATGCGGTTTCGCCGCGTTGTCATTCTCGATCACCTCGTCGCGGTTGCATGAAAAGAGCATAGCCCCCGCCAGAAGTATGGCGGTGGCTGTGCCCGTTCTTTCTATCATTCTGTCCATATTATTTTATTCTTCGAAGCGTACTGCCACGTCATCATAGGCGAAATAGGCAGGCTGGCTGAAGCCGTAGCCGTTGTCCGATGATCCGGTCACGTTGAACTCAACTTTAGCCACTTTGCCTAACTCGGAAAGGTCCCAGCGGGTCCAGTCGCGGACAATGTAGTCAGGCCCGTTACACATATAGAACTTGCTTTCGCCTGCCTTGCTGCCATCGGCTGCATATCCTGTAGCTACGATCTGCACCCAGTCGTCAGGACCGATCTTGGCGGTGAGGCCGTTGCCGGAGATATAGCAGTTCATGGCATATGTGGAGTTCATTACCCACATATGATCTATGATGCGGGCTTTGCCGTCGGCAAACTCAATGGCCGGGAGTCCCTCGTTCATATTGAACTGCGAGCCGTCAAGATATCCGTAGTGCATGGCGAAGTTGCTTGATCCGTTGTGGCCTCCGGCACCATAGACTGAGAGCTGGTGTGAGAAATCGCCGTGGCTCAGATCTGTGTCGGCATAATTCGAGATGGCGTGGCCGCCGCTCCAGTAGCAGTACATGTCGAAAGCCGGCGGCATGGAGTGGCGCAGTTCGGTATTGTTCTGGTCATACCAGCTGTATGGATCGTCCATGCCATAGCCGTCAGAGCCGTAGAGCAGCTCGCCTCCATACTGCTTGCTGTCAATGAGGTCGCTCCAGGTCGAGATTGTCTTGTTGCAGTATGGGAGTGTGAAAGAATTGAAGTGCGCGTCTGCGTCCTCGAAAGTCAGGAAGCGCAGTTCGTAGGTCGACACCTCGATCGCTGCCTCTGCCTCGATTTCGTCTTCTGACATGGTCGAGATGATGATGTTGCCTTTGCAGGTAACGTCGCGCTCTTCGTCAGAAGGTGCGGTGACGGTCAGAATGCCATCCGAGTAGTCAGCCGTCCAGCCGGTCGGAGCCGAGATGGTGATTTGGGCGATGTTGCTGGCATCCACGCTGTAGGTCTTGCTTTCGCCACGGTTGAAATCCTGGACTCCTTCGCAGCCGGTGATGACAAATTCCGGAACCAGGGGTTCGGGTGCGTCTTTGTCGTCAGAGCAGCTGGTCATCGGAAGCATACAGGCCAGTGCGACGATGCACGGCAGGTAGAAAAACTTTGTAGTCATGTTATCATTTATTGGTTAAAAATGCCGAAAAGAAAAATCCGCGTCTTTTCTGCGGTTTTGCGCGCGAAAAGATGCGGATAGGATGATGCAATTGATTACATTGTTTTTCTCTTTCCTGCCTTCGGCTCTGATCATGGTGCCGTGTTCTGACTCCCTGCCTTGTAGCCGCCGATGGTTGCTGAAAGAGTGGATTCCTGTCTGTAAATTCCCGCAGACGCAAAATTCATATGTCAGGAAAATGGCAGGTCTTCTGACTTGTTCCGGCCTGTCTGCGCCTTCTCGTCCTCCCTCGGAGCCTTTCAGCTCTGTCAGGTGTGGGGCAATGGCTTTTGCAGCAGACCTTTCCATCCGGATTGAATGGAGTGGAACTTACAGCAGCGGGTACTGTTCCGGATTTGCACCGGATTCCCTTTTGTGCTCGTTGTCTGCGTGACTCTTCACGTCCGAGCAACCATTTTCGCCGACAAAGGTAACGAATTTCGTCAACTTTGCAAAATTATTTGACAAAGGGCCGCATTTTCATGCAGCCCTCTGTCAAATATACTCGGATTGTCAGTCGAAGTAATCAGTCAAAGACTCCTTCCATCGAGGTGTCTTCGGCATTGTTGTCGGCATCCACTTCCTCGTCATAATAGCCGTAGAACTCTTTTTCACAGAGATCCACTCCGGCCGGGAAGTCGAAGCGGGCGCTCTGACTGTAGTTCAGGCTCTTGTCGGCATAGACTTTTTTCATGAAGCGGCCATAGATCGGGAGGGCCATAGCGGCACCCTGGCCGTAGGCCATAGTGTTGAAGTGGATGAAGCGTTCCTCGCCGCCGACCCAGGTGCCGGCCACAAGCTGCGGGGTGAAGCCCATGAACCAGCCGTCGGCATTGTAGTTGGTAGTTCCGGTCTTGCCTCCCATTTCGGCGGTCAGTCCGTAGCGTGAGCGCACTCGGTGGGCTGTTCCCTCGTTGACCACATTGAGGAGCATCGAGAGTATGCGGTAATAGGCTTTCTCGCTGATCACTTCGGTGTGGCGCGGAGAAAATTCCGAAATTATATTGCCGTTGTTGTCGGCTATGGCGGTCACAAACATCGGGTCGACTCTCATGCCGTTGTTGGCAAAGGCCGAGTAGGCGGTGACCATTTCCTTGACCGAGACATCGGCCGGACCGAGACAGAGCGACATCACCGGAGGCAGGTCGGCAGTGATACCGAAATTGTGCATTGTTCTGACGAGCGATGGGGGAGAGAGCTGAGAGATCAGGCGTGCCGAAATCCAGTTGTTGGAGTTGGTGAGCGCCCAGCGGAGATTGACCATCTCGCCGACGCGCGCCGATCCGGCGTTTCGCGGAGCCCAGACGCGGCCGCTTTCGTCAGTGATCACCGGCTGGGTGTTGGAAAATTCATCGCAGGGGGTGAAACCTTCTTCCATCGCATAGGTGTAGAGGAAGGGCTTGACAGTAGAACCGATCTGGCGGCGTCCGGTCGACACCATGTCATACTGGAAGTAGCCGAAATCAGGACCTCCCACATATGCTTTGATGTGGCCGTTGAGCGGATCCATTGCCATGAATCCGGTGCGCAGGAACATCTTCTGGTAGAGCACTGAGTCGAGCGGTGTCATCACCGTGTCAACAGAACCGTGATAGGTGAACACCTTCATTTCGCGGGCCGTGTTGAACGCCCTGTCTATCTCCTCGCGCGAGGCGCCGGCCTTTACCATTGTGCGGTAGCGGTCGGTGTTTTTCATCGCGTTGCGGATCAGGTGGTTGCGGCGTATTTCCGACAGCTCGGCGCGGTCAGAGGTGTAAGGCGCTCCGCGTGTTCCGCGCTTTTCGCGGAAGAATGCCGGCTGGAGGTAGCCGCCGAGGTGTTCGGCCACAGCCTCTTCGGCATAAGCCTGCATGCGGGTATCGATTGTGGTGTAGATTTTCAGACCGTCTGTATAGATGTCATATTTCGAGCCGTCAGGCTTGGGATTTTTCTCGATCCAGCCGAAAAGCGGATTGGTTTCCCAGGCAATCGAGTCATCTACGTATTTCTGGGTTTCCCATGATCGGTAGTTCTGCCGTTCGGGCTTGTGGGCGCGCAGCATGCGGCGGAGTTCTTCGCGGAAATAGGGCGCGATTCCGTCTTTGGCATCCACGCGGTTGAAGTCGAGGGTCAGCGGGAGCGCCGACAGAGAGTCAAGCTCGGCTTTGGTGATCTTGCCGGCTTTTTCCATCTGTGCCAGAACCACGTTGCGGCGCTGCCGGGTGCGCTCGTTCTGCCTCACGGGGTTGTAATACGATGGATTTTTCACCATACCTACCAGTGTGGCGGCTTCTTCTATCTTAAGATCCTTAGGGGCCTTGCCGAAGTAGACGTGTGCGGCTGATTTGATGCCCACAGCGTTGTAAAGGAAGTCAAACTGATTGAGATACATCTTGATGATCTCCTCCTTCGAATAGTAGCGTTCGAGTTTGACGGCGATCATCCATTCGATGGGTTTCTGCATGGCGCGCGACAGGAATCCGCTGCTTGACGGCGAGTAGAGCTGCTTGGCAAGCTGCTGGGTCAGAGTCGATCCGCCGCCTGCGTTCTTGTTGCCCATGAGCACGGTTTTGAACAGAACTCGTCCCAGGCCTCGCATGTCGATGCCCGAATGTTCCTCGAAGCGCACGTCTTCAGTCGAGATAAGCGCATCGATTACGTGTGGCGACACCTCATCGAAGTCAGCATAGACGCGGTTGCCGGTGCCTACGAAATAGCGCCCGATCTCTTTGCCGTCAGCCGAGTAAAGCACCGAGGCAAAGCGGTCAGTCGGATTTTTAAGCTCTTCAACGGGAGGCATGTAGCCTATCACTCCGTTGTAGACAAGGAAGAGGAAGAAAAAGACTCCGATAACGCCGAGAGCGAAGACAGTCCAAAGCGTGGCTATCAGTCCGCGGTGGCTTTTCGCTTTCTTGGCCTTGCCGTTTCCGGCTCCGTTTTCGTTTTTTCTTTCGTGGAGAGTATTCTGATCAGTCTGTTGCATGGAGATTTTGTAGAGGGGCGGGAAGATCCCGATGACTGGTTGTTGAGTGTAATATATTAATAAATATATGTACGCGCGCGTAAGAGAATCCGGCTCTTGCTTGACTTCGCTGTACTTCAGTCTGCAAAATTAATAATAATTCGGCGAAATGCAAAGCAGCTTTTCAGTCTCTTCAGCCATCACTGCCCGCAGGCCGTCAGATATTTTTACACCGGCAGCATAAAAATCAAGGCTGGCTCCTTGATTCCCGTTCCCTCCGACGTGCTCTAAGTCACAATTTAATATGAGAGGTGAGCAAAAATCACGCACAGCAAAGTCAAATAATCAAATCAGTTCACAAAAGTTGGTATGAACTGGATACCGAGAACGGCTGCGATGCGGAAGAAGCTCGACAGTTGAATGTCGGCTTTGCCGTTCTCGACGCGGGCGATGTAGCTCTGCTCGCGACCGAGTTTTTCGGCGAGCTGCTTCTGTGTGAGGTTGAGTTCCTTGCGACGTTCACGGAGCATATTACCATAGAACCACGCGAGAGATTCCTCGTTGAATTGCTCGCGCGAGGGAGTGCCGGGTGCGCCATATTTCTCATCAAGCATTGAGTTGGCGGTTGAGAGTTTGGCTAACTTTTCGGGGTTTATCTGTCTCATAATTCCAGGCGTTTTATATACGATGCGGACATATTGCCCGTTGCGTTCCTCAGAATTCATGGCGCAAAGATAACTAATTAGTAATAATTAGACAAATGAAATGAGCGGAAAGTTCACGGTGAGCGAATTATACTACCGCACCGCAGGCCGTCATGTTTTCGGCTGTTCAGGGCTTGAAATAGCCTCCGGGGGCAGGATCAGAGATCTCAACCGGAGATGCCGACATGGCCGAGAGCATCTGTGAGAGCGTTGCGGCGGCATCGGCCCGCGCCTGGCGCACATAGCCTTTGGCGTAGATTTTCCGGCGGAAGTTGTCGATGACCTTGCGCTTGATGTCGTTTTCTTCGGCGGTGGTGAATCTTGTCGAGCCGAGAAGTTTTTCGTTCCAGGTGTCTATCACCTCATATGATCCGGGCAGTGTCGATTCGTGGATCTCGACAGTTTCCGGCGGCAGTGTCACTATTATGGTGTCGCCTTTCATCCGGGTGGCGGCGCTGTCGAGGTCAAAGGAGATGAAGCCGCTGAGAGTGGTGCGGGCAAAAATATGGCGGGTTCCGATGTGGGCTTTTATGGGCACGTCTTCAATAAATTCGACTGTGCATAGCTCCATTGCTGGCTTTATTTCGGTGACAAGGGCCTGCTGTATCTTGTGGGTCGAGGCCTCAGGGGAGTTTTTGAATCGGATGGCGAGAAAAATTACGGTGGCTGTGAGCGCCAGAAGTACGGTCCAGCGCAGTATGCTGAGTAGTTTCATAATATCAGTGTCTGTCAGTCTTTTGATGAGTGGCTAAAAGATTGAACCTAAAATTGTTTCTGAAATATCTAATCTTTGAAACGGATGCTGACATCTATGCCCTGGCTCCGGCCCCATTGGGTGAAGTAGGTCACGGCCTTGGTTTTGGCAAGTTCGGTCAGACGTGAGGTGAACGCCGGGTTCTGTCTGACCTCTTCTTTGAGCAGACGGTTCATTTCTTCTTTCAGCGCTGCGCGTTCGTCTGCATTGATTTCGGAGCGCAGTCCGGTGACTCGATAGTGCTCTTCGCGTATCTCGGCATCGCGGCCTGTGAATTCGATTTCGATGGCCGGAAGTGTGAGCTGCATGCTTTTGCCGTCGGCGCTAAGGCTGATGTCGGCCGGCGTGAGTTTTTCAAGATCAATGTAGGCGCGCAGATATGTGTCATATGAATAGGCGGCTTTGCGTGATCCGGGTTTGATGGCGGCAAGCAGTGCTGAGGCGGTCTGTTTCAGGCCTTGGGCTTCGCTCAGCCGGATGTCATCTATGGTGGCCATCTTTGAGAGAGTCATGCGGCCTACAACGAGTTTCTTTACTGCACGGAGTTCTGAATAGTAGGTGCGGTCCGGATCTGACGGTTTCTCGCGGCAGCCGCTGAGGCTTGTGGCAAGAAGGGCCGACAGGAGCATTAAAGTCAGTGTTATTCGGGCTTTAATCATTTTGCTTGGTTCTTCAGTGTGTGTCTGTTATTAAGATCGGGTTGTATAAAGGTCCCGCATCAGTGTGCACACCGGGCACACTGATGCGGGGACCGGTTTGGGGGTGCTTATTCCACGCGGCGGGCACCGTCGGAGATTACTACGTCGTAGATCTTCGGCTGGTGGCCGTAGCGGGCGTTGAATTTTTCAGTGACTGTGGCAATGAAGTTGTCATAGATGCCGTCGGCCACGAGGTTGATGGTGCAGCCTCCGAAGCCGCCTCCCATGATCCGGGAGCCGGTCACTCCACATTCTTTTGCTATATCGTTGAGATAGTCGAGTTCCTCGCATGAAACTTCATAGTCTTTCGAGAGGCCGTGGTGGGTGGCATACATGAGTTTGCCCACGGTCTCGATGTCGCCGCGGTTGAGGGCTTCGCAGACGTCGAGCACTCGCTCCTTTTCTTCGATGACGAATTTTGCGCGCATGTAGTCTTCGGCCGAGATGTCGGCCTTGACAGCATCAAGCATCTCCATGTCGGCGTCGCGGAGGGTGTCGATGTCCAGACGGCGGGCCACGTTCTCGCATGACTGGCGTCGCTTGTTGTAGGGTGAGTCAACGAGCTCATGCTTGACCACTGAGTCGACAAGCACCAGGCGGTAGCCGTCGAGTTTGAAGGGGAAATATTCGAATTCGAGCGAACGGCAGTCGAGGCGGATCAGGCAGTCTTTCTTGCCGAACACCGAAGCGAACTGGTCCATGATGCCGCAGTTGACACCGCAGTAGTTGTGTTCGGTCGACTGGCCGATCTTGGCGAGTTCGAATTTGTCGATAGTGTTGCCGTTGAAGAGGTCGTTGAGTGCGAATGCGAAGCATGATTCAAGTGCTGCTGACGATGAGAGGCCTGCGCCGAGGGGCACGTTTCCCGCAAACACCGCGTCGAAGCCTTTGACCGAACCGCCGCGCTTGATGGTCTCGCGGCATACGCCGAACACGTAGCGGGCCCACTGCTGCGAGGGGGCATCGGCTTCGTTGAGTCCGAACGATGCTGACTCGTCGAGGTCTATCGAGTAGAGGTTGACCTTGTCAGTGCCGTTGGGACGGATGTCGGCCATGATGGCTTTGTCGATGGCTCCGGGGAATACGAAGCCGCCGTTGTAGTCAGTGTGCTCGCCGATGAGGTTGATGCGTCCGGCTGAGGCATAGAGAGAGCCTTCGCCTCCGAAATGCGATGCGAAAGCCTCGCTGACTTTGGTTTTGAGTTCCATGATGGTGTTGAATGTGTATTGGGTTTGTGAGAGATTTTTGATCAGAACATTTTGTCCGGATAGATGCCTTCGGCGTGGAGCTGGGCGAATTTCTCGACCACTCCGGGACGGTCGGCGGCATAGGTTACGCCAAACCAGCGCGAGTCTGTGTCAAGCACTTTGACGGTGGCTTCGCCTGAATGGATGAGAGTGTCGATCACGAGCGGAATGAAGAACTCGGCCTTCGGAGTGTTGAGATCCTTGTCAAGGAAGGTGCGGAATTCGCGCTCGGAGTAGTCGAAATAGTCGGATGTGAATCCCCAGAGGTTCATTGACACGGGGGTCATCGGGTCGAGGGTCTGCTCGATGCCGTTTTCGTCAGTGAAGACGATGTCGCCGTTGGGGGCGTAGGAGATGGCGGTGCGTTCTACCACTCCGGTCAGATTGCCGTCAGCGCCTTTGGAGCATACGCCGCGGGCCACGGAGCCGTTTTCTGTCATGGTGTTGCCTACGCGGAAGCCTACCATCGAGTAGTCGCCCTTGCGGTCGCGGGGACGCATGAGGTCTTCGGCCATCACGCGGAAGGCATCGCGGCCGTAGAAGTCATCGGCATTGATCACGGCAAAAGGTTCGCTGATGACCTCGCTGCCCATCATCACGGCGTGGTTTGTACCCCAGGGCTTGGTACGGTCAGCCGGACATACATAGCCTTCGGGAAGCTTGTCTGTTGCCTGGAATACCACTTCGACCGGAATGTGGCCTTCATATTTTGAGAGAATCTTCTCGCGGAAATCTTTTTCGAAATCTTTACGGATTACAAAGACAACTTTGCCGAAGCCGGCCTGGATCGCGTCATAGATTGAGTAGTCCATGATGGTCTGGCCCTGGGGGCCGAGCGGATCAAGCTGTTTGAGACCGCCGTAGCGGCTGCCCATGCCGGCAGCAAGTACAAAAAGGGTTGGTTTCATGACTCAGAGAGTTGTGAATTTAAAGATTATTGTTTCGTTATATTTTTCGTTGGGATTGAGGCGTGAAGTGGGGAATTTGGGATGGTTGGGGGCATCAGGGAAGTTCTGACATTCGATGGCCACGCCGTCATAGTCGCTGTAGGCGCCTGATGAGATGCTTTCGGGGCAGCCTGCGAGCCAGTTGCCGGTGTAGACCTGCATGCCGGGCTGAGTGGTGGAGATGCGGAGTTCGCGGCCCGAACGGTCGGAGCGCAACACGGCAGTCTCCTGAAGCCGGCCCTTGGAATATCCGTCACACACCCAGCAGTGGTCATAGCCTTTGCCTACTTTGAGGGGGTGGAAGTCGGCGTCGATGTCGCGCCCTATGGCTTTGAATTCTGTGAAGTCCATCGGAGTGTCCCTGACGGGCGCGAGTTCTCCGGTGGGAATCTGGGTGTCGTCGGTGGGCAGATAGCGGGAGGCCTTGAGCCTGAGCTGATGGTCAAGCACTGAGCCTGCATTCTCACCATCGAGGTTGAAATAGGCGTGGTTGGTGAGATTTATGACTGTCGGCGCGTCAGTATCGGCCTGGAGCTGGAGGGTGAGTTGATTGTCATCGCTCCAGGTGTAGGTTGCTTTGACGTCAAGATTGCCTGGGTAGCCTTCTTCGCCGTCGGCAGCGCGATAGGTGAATTCCACACTGTTGCCGTCGGCGCGGCTTTCCCAGATGCGGTTCATGAAGCCTGTCGGACCGCCGTGGAGGGCGTTGGGGCCGTTGTTGACGGCCAGTGTGTAGTCTTTCCCGTCAAGCGAGAAACGGCCGAGGGCTATGCGGTTGGCGAACCGGCCGGGTACCTTGCCGGCGCAGGGGCCGTCGGCGAGATATGATGCGGGATTCTTGTAGCCGAGCGCCACGTTGGCCAGACGGCCTTCGGCGTCGGGAACATTGATTGCCAAAATGCCTGCTCCGAGTGACGACAGTGTCACCGAAGCGCCTGATTTGTTCGTAAGAGTGTAGAGTGTGATTTCTCCTGCGGGAGAGTTTGCTTTTGAGATCTGGATATTCATGTAATAGGAATTGATGAAGCCGCTGACGGCATGCCCTGAGGGTTGTTTGTCTGTTTCTTTACGGCGGTCTCCGGCAAGGAGAACCACCTATTTATAGTTATTAAATGCAAATATAGTAAATATTCATCGTCCTGCCAATACCGCAATCCCAAAAAACCGGCCCCGGCTGTTAAAAATAGTTCATCCGGCCTCGGTATGGAGCCGGGCCGGATGAGTTGTGATGTGAAGAGGGGTGTTCAGGCTTTTTCCATGATCGCGTTGCGGAGGCGGTCAAGGGCTTCGCGGATCACGGAGCGGGGTGAGGCTACATTGAGGCGCATGAAGCCGCGGCCCTCGCGGCCGAACATCTCGCCGTCGTTGAGCGCAAGACGTGCGCGGCGCACAAATAGGTCTGTCAGGCCGTCGTGGTCAAGTCCGAGACTGCGGCAGTCAAGCCATACAAGGAAACTGGCCTGCGGGCGCAGTGGCCTGATCTGAGGCATGTTGGCCTTGCAATAGTCAATGACGAAGTCGATGTTGCCCTCGATGTAGCGTAGCATTTCTTGCCTCCATTCCTCGCCCTGGCTGAAGGCCGCTATGGTGGCTATTGGGGCGAAAAGGGTCGGTTCGTTCAGTTCGTTGGCTGTCAGCCAGCTGAAGAAGCGCTGGCGGATCTGCGGGTCGGGCACTATGGCGTAGGAACTGACGATACCTGCTATATTGAAGGTTTTTGACGGGGCGCCGAATGTGATGCTGCAGGCTGCTGCTTCGGGGCTTACGGATGCAAAAGGAATGTGGCGGTTGTCCCAGAGCGCCATGTCGGAGTGGATTTCGTCGGATATGACGAGTATGCCGCGGCGGTGACAGAAGGCGGCGAGGCGGCGGAGGGTCTCGCGGTCCCAGGTGATGCCGGCAGGGTTGTGGGGGTTGGAGAGGATGAGCAGACGGCATTTTTCGTCAGCGACTTTTTCGAGATTGTCGAAGTCCATGCTGTAGCTGCCGTCGGGGTTTTCCTTGAGCGGGTTGAAGACCACTTCGCGGCGGTTGCCTTCGGGCGTGAGGCGGAATGGGTGGTAGACCGGGGGCTGGATGATCACTTTCTCATCTTCCCTGACGAAGACGTTGATCACCATGCCGATGCCTTTCACTATGCCGGGTATGTAGGTGATCCAGTCGCGTTCCACCTCCCAGCCGTGATGGTCGGCGATCCAGCGGATCACGGTGGGCCAGTATTCGGCGGGTTCTACGGTGTAGCCGAAAAGTGAGTGGTCGAGTCTCCGGCGCAGGGCGTCGGTGATGAAGCCGGGGGTCTCGAAATCCATGTCGGCCACCCAGAGCGGCAGGAGATCGGGGTCGCCGTAGCGCTCTTCAAGTACGTCGAATTTCAGTGCTCCGGTGCCTTTGCGGTCAACCGGGCTGTCAAAATTATATTTTCCCATTGTTGAGTATGTGCGTGAAGTCAGAGGGCGTTTTTTACAACCTTTTTTATTTCGGTTATGACTCCTGCAGGGCCTGGCGGATGTCATCGAAGAGGTCGTCGACATCTTCGAGACCTATTGAGAGGCGGATTGTGGTGTCGAGAATGTCCATGTCGCGGCGTTGCTCGTCGGTGAACGGTCCGAAGATGGTGCTCGCCGGGTGGATGGCGAGAGAGCGGTTGTCAAAGAGGTTTGTGGCGCGGCGTATGAGACGGAGATTGTTGATGAAGCTGAAGCAGGCATCGCGGTCGGCGAGGTCGATGGTGAGCATTGCGCCGGCTGTGGGACCGAACTGGCTGCGGGCAAGATCGTGATAAGGGTTGTCGGGCAGCCCTACATAGTTGACGCGCCTGATGGCCGGAAGTGTGCGGAGACGTTCGGCGAGGGCCTGGGTATTGGCCGACTGTATGCGGTAGCGGGCGTCGAGATTTTCCAGTCCGAGAGTCTGCATGTAGGCCGCATGAGGGGTCATGTATGCGCCGAGGTTCAGAAGCATTTCCGAACGCATTCGTTTACCGAAACCCTCGCAGGTGCCGTAGTCGATCACCAGACCGCCTATTGATGTCGCGCCTCCGGAGAGATATTTGGTGCTTGAGACTATCTCGATGTCGACGCCGAGCGCGTGGGAGTCGAATTCTGTGAACGGTATGGCGGTGGTGTCAGCTATAAGCGGAATGTTGTGGCGATGGGCAATCTCGGCCAGCGCGCGGAGATCAGCCACCTCCATCTGCGGATTGGTGATGATTTCGAGATAGATGCAGCAGGAGTTTTCATCGACAGTCTTCTCCACTTCGGCAAGATCGGTCAGGTCGCAGAGGCGGGCTCCTACACCGAAGCGGCTGAGTGTCGAGGTGATCAGCGCGTAAGTGTTGCCGAACATGTGGCGCGATGTGACGATGTTTTTGCCTGCTCCGGCCACGGCCATCAGCGAGTTGCTGATAGCGGCCATCCCGGAGCTGAATGCAATGACATCTTTGGCTCCGGTGAGATCCTTGATCTTGTTTTCGAAATATATGACGGTCGGATTGGTAACTCTCGAATAGTCCGGGGCCGAACTGCGGCCGCAGAAAGCATCGGCCATCACGTTGGCGTTGTCAAACTCATAGGCGGCGGTGTGGTAGACCGGCATGCTCAGAGAATTGTAAGCGTCAGGGCTCTGGAAACGTGTGTGGATTGCTCGTGTCTGTTTTTTCATGACATATGTGTGATGAATTTGTCGCAAAGATAAATATAAAAAATGAAAAAACCTGCAAACAAAGTTCACTGCGACAGCCGTTACTTTGACACTTTTTGCCATATCGGCAGACGCTATCGCATACCCGGTGGAAAATCATTAGTTTATGTGGAGAAAAATTCGTAACTTTGCACCCCGAAAAATCAGAATCAATCATTCTCGAAGAGTTTATATAAAAAATTAGATGATAGCTGTTAACAATTTAGGAATCCAATTCGGCAAGCGTGTGCTCTTTCAGGATGTGAATCTCAAGTTCACTCCGGGCAACTGCTATGGTATAATCGGTGCGAACGGAGCCGGCAAATCGACTCTTATGCGCATTCTCAGCGATCAGCTTTCGCCCACTCACGGCACTGTGAGCCAGGGTCCAGGCGAGCGCATGAGCGTCCTTGAACAGGACCACTTCAAGTTTGACGACTGCACGGTGATGGAAACCGTGCTCCGCGGCCACACTGTGCTCTGGGATATCATGCAGGAGAAAGACGCTCTCTATGCCAAGGAAGATTTCTCTGATGCCGACGGCATCCGCGCCTCTGAACTGGAGGAGAAATTCGCCGAACTCGAAGGCTGGAATGCCGAAAGCGACGCTGCGGCCCTCCTTAGCGGTCTCGGCATCAAGGAAGACAAGCACTATACTCTCATGCGCGACATGAGCGGTAACGAGAAAGTCCGCGTGCTTCTCGCCAAGGCTCTTTTCGGAAATCCTGACAACCTGCTGCTTGACGAACCTACCAACGACCTTGATCTTGACACCGTGGCATGGCTCGAAGACTATCTGTCGAAATTCGAAAACACTGTGCTTGTGGTCAGCCACGACCGTCACTTCCTTGACTCCGTCTGCACCCACACTCTCGATATCGACTACAACAAACTCACCCTCTTTGCCGGAAACTACAGCTTCTGGTATGAGTCATCACAGCTTGCCCTGCGCCAGCAGCAGCAAGCCAACAAGAAGGCCGAGGAAAAACGCAAGGAACTTCTTGAATTCATCCAGCGCTTCAGCGCCAACGTGGCCAAGTCGAAGCAGACCACCTCGCGCAAGAAAATGCTCGAAAAACTCAATGTCGAGGAGATCCAGCCCTCATCGCGCCGCTATCCCGGCATCATCTTCACCCCCAACCGTGAGCCCGGCAACAAGATTCTTGAAGTCAAGGGTCTCACAGCATCGATCGACGGCGAGATCCTTTTCAAGGATGTCAATTTCCAGGTGGAGAAGGGCGACAAGATCGCTTTCCTCAGCCACGACCCGCGTGCGATGACTGCCCTCTTTGAGATCATAACCGGCAACCGCAAGGCTGACGAGGGCACCTATGAATGGGGCCAGACTATCACTACCGCCTATCTGCCGCTCGACAACTCTGCCTTCTTCAACTGCGACCTCAACCTCGTTGACTGGCTTTCGCAGTTCTCCAATGACAGCTCAGAGATCTATCTCAAAGGCTTCCTCGGCAAGATGCTGTTCTCAGGCGAGGAGGTGCTCAAGAAAGCATCTGTGCTTTCCGGTGGAGAGAAGATGCGCTGTATGATAGCCCGCATGATGATGGCCGATGCCAACACTCTCGTACTCGACTCGCCAACCAACCATCTTGACCTTGAGTCGATCCAGGCCTTCAACAATACGCTTCAGGCCTTCAAGGGCAATCTGCTTCTGTCAAGCCATGACCATGAGTTTATCCAGACTGTCTGCAACCGCATCATCGAGCTTACTCCAGGCGGTACGATCGACAAGATGATGGACTATGATGACTATATCACCGACGAGAAGGTGCTCGCCGCCCGCGAAAAGCTCTACCCGCAGAAAGCCTGATCATCTCTTCCGCAGGCCGTCACTGACAAAATAGAAAACCCGCAAGCGTGATCTGAATCCGATACACGTTTGCGGGTCTTTTTTTCTGCCTTCATGCAAGGATATGAATTGTTTCCCGGCAAGTCTGTAGATAGCGGTCAGGCAGTAGAAAAAACGCTTCGGACCACAGTCGGTCCGAAGCGTTTTTTGTGATTTTTATCTGCTGATGCAGGATGTGCTTATTTGCAGATGGCCTGGTGCATTGCCTGGAATGCCTGGGCTATGCCGTCTTTGTCTTTGCCGCCTGCCTGGGCGAATCCGGGCTGGCCGCCGCCGCCACCCTTGATGGCTTTGGCTGCCTCACGTACAATCGCTGAGGCGTTGAGGCCTTCCTTGACAAGGTCATCGGTGAAAGCCACGGTGAGCAGTGGCTTGCCTCCCATGTCGACTGTGGCTGCGATAAACGCAGTCTTTTCAGGTGACTGCTGGCGCACTCCGAAGGCAATTCCTTTGACCACATCGGGCATACGGACACCGGTGATCGACACGAGTCTGATGTCATTGACGGTCTCGGCTTTGGCAATGGCATCGGCTGTGAGGTTGCGGATGCGTTCCTGGAAATATTCTTCGGCCTGCTTGCGCAGTTCGGCATTTTCCTCGATAGACTTGCGGAGAGCCTGGAGCACGTCAGGGGCATTGTGGAGCAGTTCGCCGACTTCACGCATGTTGTCTGAAAGCTGGTCGATCATGTCTTCGGCCACATCGCCGGTCACTGCCTCGATACGGCGGATGCCGGCGGCGATGCTCGATTCGGAAATGATGCGGATCATGCCGATATTGCCGGTGTTGGGCACGTGGGTGCCGCCGCAGAGTTCTACTGAGTCACCGTATCTTACCACACGCACTTCTTCGCCGTATTTCTCGCCGAAGAGAGCCATTGCGCCCATTTCAAGAGCTTCGGCTATCGGCATGTGGCGGTGTTCGTCAAGCGCGATGGCCTTGCGCACGTTGGCGTTGGCTATACGCTCTGCCTTGCGGAGTTCTTCAGGAGTGACTTTCTGGAAGTGAGAGAAGTCGAAGCGGAGCATTCCGGGCGACACGTAAGAACCTTTCTGTTCCACGTGTGAGCCGAGCACTTCGCGGAGTGCGGCATGGAGCAGGTGGGTGGCGGTGTGGTTACACTCGGTAGCGCGGCGGTTGGCTTCGTTGATGCGGGCGGTGAATTCGGCTTCCACGTTGGCAGGGAGTTTCTTGCTCAGGTGAACTGCCTGGCCGTTTTCGCGCTTCGTGTCGTAGATCTCGATCTTTTCGTCGGCCGATTCGAGCCATCCGCTGTCGCCTACCTGTCCGCCCATTTCGGCATAGAACGGAGTGGTGGAGAGCACTATCTGATAGAACTCCTTGTTTTTCTGAGTCACCTTGCGGTAGCGGAGTATGCGGGTGGGTGCTGAGGTCACATCGTAGCCCACGAATTCGGTTTCGCCTTCGCTGACGGTCACCCAGTCTGTGGCTTCTACAGCAGCTGCGTTGCGGGCACGGGTCTTCTGGGCTTCCATCTCGACGTCGAATTCCTTTTTGTCGAGAGTCATGCCGTTTTCCTTGAGTATCAACTCGGTGAGGTCGAGCGGGAAGCCGTAGGTGTCATAAAGCACAAAGGCTTCTTTGCCCGAAATCTCGTTCTTGCCCTGCTTGCGGGCGTTTTTGATGGCCTCGTCGAGAATGGCGATACCCTTGTCGAGAGTGCGGAGGAAAGAGTCTTCCTCTTCTTTGATCACCTTCATGATGAGCTCTCGCTGGGCTGCGATTTCAGGGTAGGCTTCGCCCATCGAGTCGATGAGGGTGTTGACAAGCTTGTACATGAACGCCTGCTTCTGGTCAAGGAAGGTGTAGGCATAGCGGACGGCACGGCGCAGGATTCGGCGGATCACATAGCCGGCCTTGGCGTTGCCGGGGAGCTGGCTGTCGGCAATCGAGAATGCGATTGTGCGGACGTGGTCGGCAATCACGCGCATGGCCACGTCGATCTTGACGTCTTTGCCGTATTCCTTGCCTGAGAGCTGCGCAATGCGGCTGATCAGCGGAGTGAACACGTCTGTGTCATAGTTTGATTTCTTGCCCTGGAGAGCCATGCAGAGACGTTCGAAGCCCATGCCGGTGTCGATCACCTTGGCTGGGAGCGATTCGAGAGAACCATCGGCCTTGCGGTTGAACTGCATGAACACGAGGTTCCAGATTTCGATCACCAGAGGATTGTCTTTGTTGACAAGCGATGCGCCGTCAGTCTGAGCGCGTTCTTCATCGCTGCGGAGGTCGATGTGGATTTCCGAGCAGGGACCGCAGGGGCCTGTGTCGCCCATTTCCCAGAAGTTGTCGTGTTTGTTGCCGTTGATGATGTGAGATGCGGGGAGATGCTTTTCCCAATATCCGGCAGCCTCGTCGTCGCGAGAGAGTCCTTCGTCAGGCGCGCCTTCAAACACAGTGGCATAGAGGCGGGCCGGGTCGAGCTTGAGCACGTCCACGAGATATTCCCAGGCCCAGTCTATGGCTTCCTGTTTGAAATAGTCGCCGAACGACCAGTTGCCGAGCATTTCAAACATTGTGTGGTGGTAGGTGTCCATACCCACTTCCTCAAGGTCATTGTGCTTGCCTGAAACGCGGAGGCATTTCTGCGAGTCGGCCACTCGCTGGTATTTCGCGGCTTTATTGCCCAGAATGATATCTTTGAACTGGTTCATGCCGGCGTTGGTGAACATCAGGGTGGGGTCATCCTTGATCACCATCGGGGCGGAGGGCACGATGTGATGGCCCTTTGAGCGGAAAAACTCTTTGAAAGATTCGCGTATTTCCTTAGCTGTAAGCATAATTTATGGTGGTTTATTTGATATTTTCAGATATTTTCGGGCCTTCCGGCCAAACAACCTGCAAAGATACGAAATTTTTTTGCTTGTCTCCGCATTATCGCACTAAATACGGGCGGGGCGGGTGTAACTTTGTGCGTAAATTTAACCGTACAAGTGTACAACCTCTTATAATGCGCTATGAAAATACCTGCTTCTGCCACAAAGGGCAAAAAATGTGCGGCCGCCCACCGCCTCCCTGTCTCGCAAAAATTTTATAATGAGATTTCAGCCCGCATCAGATCGTCATTCGCATCTGTAAGCCCGTCAGATGCTCTCGCTGAGTCGGCGATATGCTGCGTGGAGTCATATCTGCGCGAGGGTTTGTTGCCCTCCGGCGCGGTGGTTGAATCCGTGCGGCTGATGTTTGCACTGCTTCGGCCGGAGATAGACAAAGCTATGGCCCGTTCGGCGGCGGCCCGCAGGCGCAGGCGCAAGCCGCAGACTGACGCGACTGTCACTGGCGGTGCTGAAAATGAGCCGTCATCTGAGTCAATATCCGATGCCATTCCTGAGTCTGTCAGGGAAATGGCTGGCTCTGATTATGATCCTGAAAAACTTGCAAATATTTTCAAAGCCCTTTCGCGCCCCTTTGATGAAGACGAGGAGCATGAAGACGATGAGGAGGCCGGAGATGCCGCTCCGGCCGTCATGCTCAACCGCCGCCAGCGTCGCCGTCAGGAGCGCCTTCAGCGTAGGGATGCCCGCAGGTTGGCAAAGAGACGATGAAAAAAACATCGGCAGTGCCGGGCTATATATTCGCGGCAAATCACTACTTTTGCGGTAAAGTAAGAAATGTCATGGAAAATATTGAAAAATCGCTGCCCGACTGGGCTTTTCAGATGAACTGTGCCGTTACCGTGTGTGATGCCGACGGAGTGGTGGTCTATATGAATGAAAAGGCACTCGAAACATTTTCGAAACACGGAGATATGCGTGGCCGCAATCTCATTCCGTGTCATAATGAAAAATCAGTAAGCATGATCCGTCATATGCTTGCCACCGGTGAGTCAAACGCATATACGATTACAAAAAACGGTGTCCGGAAGATGATCTACCAGACACCGTGGCGCGTTGAGGGACGGATTGCCGGACTTGTCGAGATCTCGATGGTGATTCCGGCTGAAATGCCCCATTATGACAGAGGCTGAATCTGATCAGTCCTCAAGATAATAGACAATCGTAGAGACTACGCGGACTTTCTTGATGAAGGGAGTCGAGGAGTCGCTGTCGTCAATCGAGAACTGTCCCTGCGATGCAGTCTTGATTTTTCCCACACGGCTGTCGCTGTCGGCTGCAAACTGGTCGGCTGCCGAGCGAGCGTTTTTGGTGGCCTCGGCTATCATTTCAGGCTTTATGGAGTTCAAGCCTGTGAACTGATAGTTGATATAGGAATTGGAGAATGCTATTCCCTCTTTGAGCAGTTCAGACTGGCGGTTGAGCAGCTCGCGCACCTTTGCCACCTTGGTGGTAGTGACGGTCACCGTGCAGTTGATCGAATAGTTGTAGCTGAACGAGTCGGAGCGGTAGCGGTTCGAGGTGGCGTCATAAGCGTCAGGCGGATTGACTGAAATTTCGTCATCGCTGATACCGTTTGAGGTCAGGAATTTCACGATTTTGGCATTGTTGCTGCTGACCTGGTCATAGATGGTCTGAAGATTGTTGCCTGCCAGTGAATAGGTGATGGGCCAGGTGACGAGATTGGCTTCGACCTCACGTTCGGCGAGTCCGCGCACTGTCACTTCGCGGTCGCGGAAAGCGATGTTGTCAATGCCTGCTTTCAGGCAGAAACCGGAAATCACCATGCCGAGGGCTATGATGCCGGCTGAGATAACAGAAGATGATTTCATAAATGCAGATGAGTTAAATGTTAAGTTGATAATATTGATGTTTGAATTTGTGAGGATGGCAAAATTAGCATTATTTGCCGGATCACGCCAATAAAGAATGGAAAAATTTGTAAATTTGTAGTTCGATTTTCCTCTATACTGATTTCAAAATAAACGGACGCGAGGGTTATAAGAAAAAATCCTTGCGCCTGACAACTGATGATATGGCAAAAAAAATAGCTGAGACCCCGCTGATGAAGCAATACATGGAGATGAAGAAGAAACATCCCGATGCCATTCTGCTTTTCAGGGTCGGTGACTTTTATGAGACTTTTTCCGAAGATGCGATAGCCGCGTCAGAAATTCTCGGCATAACCCTTACGCGAAGGGCCAACGGGTCGGCCCAGTATGTGGAGCTTGCCGGATTTCCGCACCACGCTCTTGACACCTATCTGCCGAAACTCGTCAGGGCCGGCAAGCGGGTGGCCATATGCGAGCAGCTGGAAGATCCGAAGACCACAAAGAAGCTTGTCAAGCGCGGCATCACCGAACTGGTCACCCCCGGAGTATCGATCAACGACACTCTGCTTGACCATCGCGAAAACAACTTCCTCGCGGCTCTCAACTTCGGTAAGCAGACCATCGGGGTGGCCTTTCTCGACATTTCGACCGGCGAATTTCTCGCAGCCGAAGGTTCGGCTGACTATATAGAAAAACTTCTCGGCAATTTCGCTCCGAAAGAAGTGCTCGTGGAGCGCGGCAACAAGAAACTGCTGGCCGACAGCTTCCCGGAACACTATCTTGCCTTCGAGCTCGACGACTGGATTTTTACCGAAGACGCCGCAATGGACCGTCTGCTCAAACAGTTCGAGACAAGTTCGCTCAAGGGCTTCGGAATCAACGCTATGCCATCGGCTGTCGTTGCCGCCGGTGCCATTCTCCACTATCTTGACATCACACAGCACACCCACATATCACACATAACCTCGATAGCCCGCGTGGAAGAGGAAAAAGCCGTCAGGCTCGACCGGTTCACAGTGCGGAATCTCGAACTCGTCCAGTCGATGAGCGATGACGGCAAAAGCCTCCTTGACGTGATTGACCGCACTGTAAGCCCTATGGGGGCGCGACTGCTGCGCCGGTGGGTGCTCTTCCCGCTGAAAGACGCGAGAGAGATAAACCGGCGCCTCGATATCGTGGAATATTTCTTCCGGGAGCCTTCAGAGCGTGATGATCTTAAAGACGCTCTCGCCCAGATAGGCGATCTGGAACGCCTGATCGGAAAAGTCTCGGCCGGGCGCGTCAATCCCCGCGAACTGATCCAGATGCACCATGCCTTGTCGATGATCGGGCCTATAAAAGAGATCTGCCTTTCATCGGGCCAGCCCGCGCTGGAAAGCATAGGCCGTCAGCTCAATCCCTGCGCCGAAATGGCCGCACGGATAGAGCGCGAGATAGCTCCTGATCCGCCTACGGCCATCAACCGCGGACCGGTGATCCGCGAAGGGGTCGACAGCGAGCTTGACGAACTGCGCGAGATTGCCTACAAAGGCAAGGACTATCTTCTGCAGCTTCAGCAGCGTGAAAGTGCGCTGACAGGAATCCCCTCGCTCAAGGTGGCATATAACAACGTGTTCGGCTATTATATCGAGGTCACCAACACTCATAAAGACAAGGTGCCCCCCGAATGGATCCGCAAGCAGACCCTTGTGAACGCCGAGCGCTATATCACAGAAGAACTCAAGGAGTATGAGGAGAAGATTCTTGGCGCACAGGACAAGATAGCTGTCATCGAGCAGCGCATCTACACCTCTCTGGTCCAGGATCTCTGTGAATACATCCCCGCCATTCTTCTCGATGCCCAGATGGTGGCGCAGCTCGACGTGTTCGGCTCGTTTACACGTGTGGCTCTCGAAAACCGTTACAACCGTCCGGTGGTCGACGATTCTCTTGAACTCTCACTTGTCGAGGCCCGCCACCCCGTGATTGAGAAAGAACTGCCTCCCGGCGAGCCTTATATCACCAACTCGGTCTCCCTGTCGAACAACGGCACGCAGGTGATGATGATCACCGGCCCGAACATGTCAGGTAAATCGGCTCTCCTGCGTCAGACGGCACTGAATGTGCTCCTGGCCCAGATCGGCAGTTTCGTGGCAGCTGACAGCGCTCACATAGGCATTGTCGACAAGATTTTCACCCGTGTGGGCGCGAGCGACAATATTTCGCTCGGAGAGTCGACTTTCATGGTCGAGATGAACGAGGCGGCCTCTATTCTCAACAACATGAGCCAGCGGTCGCTGATACTCTTCGACGAGCTCGGACGCGGTACTTCGACCTACGACGGCATTTCGATAGCCTGGGCCATCGTGGAGCATATACACGAACACGGTGGCATCCATCCGAAAACTCTCTTCGCCACCCACTATCACGAGTTAAATGAAATGGAAAAAAGTTTTAACCGGGTGGTCAACTATAATGTATCGGTGCGGGAAATCGACGGCAAGGTTGTCTTTCTGCGCAAACTCGCCCGCGGGGGCAGCGAACACAGCTTCGGTATCCATGTGGCAAAACTCGCCGGCATGCCCCAGACCATTGTCAGGAGGGCCGATGAAGTGCTCCGCCATCTTGAAAAAGTCAACCGCGAGAGCGACGAGCAGGTGAGCCGAAACCTCTCGGCTGTAGCCGATGAGGCTGAAGGAATGCAGCTGTCGTTCTTCCAGCTTGACGATCCGGTGCTTGCCCAGCTCCGCGATGAGATCCTCGATCTCGACATCAACAACCTGACCCCTATGGCGGCTCTCAACAAGCTCCATGACATCCGCACCATTCTCACCGGAAAATAAGGAGTAGGAACGGCACTGGCGTTCAGTCACGATGCAAGCGCATCGCTACATTGCTCCCCATACTTAGACCCCGTTCCCCGGCCATAACAAATATTGGGGGAACGGGGCCTTATTCCATGATCTGCGAGTACTGTAATGAAATTAGGTAATCGCCATTGAGACAATTGTATAGGTGCGGCGGTTATTCAGTCCGGTGTTCGCGGCGGTAGGCTGTGGGGGAGGTTTTGCGGGCGGCTTTGAAGCATTTCCCAAAGTAATTCAGGTCGGAAAATCCGCAGTCGAGGGCTATTTCCTTGATCGGGCGGTCGGTTTCGCTCAGCAGGGTGGCCGCGCGGCTGATGCGGCTTTCTTTGAAGAAGTCGGCCGGCGTCACGCCGAGCAGCGATTTCATCTTACGGTTCAGGCTGCTGCGGCTTGTGGCTGTAGCGGCTGCCATGTCGTCAATTCCGGCATCGGGGTTGCCGAGGTTCTGATTGATGAAGTCCATGACGCGGCCCATGAAAGCCTCATCGGCGGGGCTGAGGGTTGCGGTCGACGGCTGTTGCTGTTGCTGCGGGGCGCTGTCAGGCGGAGTGGAGAACTCGGCTGATTCGGTGTGGCTGTCGACGAGCCTGAGATAGGCGGCGAGCAGTTCTTTCTGCTTGCGTTTCATCCTGCGGATGTAGACTATGGTCCAAGTGACGCTCACTATGATCAGGAGGATGGCGAGGATGTAAAGCACATAGGCCGCGGGCGTTTCCCAAAAGGTCGGAGTGACGATCAGGGTCAGAGTTCGTGTGTTGTCAAGCCAGTTGCCGGAGCTGTCGGAGGAGCGGACATGCAGGCGATATTCTCCCGGATCCATGTCGAGGAAGGTCACCGAGCGGTTTGTGCCGAGGTTGTTCCAGTCGCTGTCGTCCATCGAGAACTGATATTGCAGATCTTCGGTTGAGCCGTAGTCGAGTGCGGCGAAATTGATAGTGATATTGCGTTCGTCAGGCGAGAGGATGATGCTGTCCGTGCGGGCCGAAATCAGGCTGTCGGGGCGGTTTTGGAGGGCTACGGAGGTGAAGATGACCGGAGGCACGGGGCGCAAGGCTGTGTCCGCACGGTCAAGGTTGACCGAGATCGCTCCGTCTTCAAGTCCCAGAAGCCACCTGTTGTCGCCGAGCCGTAGCGGAGCGGCCTCGCTGAAGTGCATGTGGCGGTGCCAGAATGATGCGGGATAGGTGACGGTGCGGCCTGAAAGCGGATCAAGGGTGTAGATCATCTTGTTACTGACCACGAGAATGTCGTCTGCACTGCCTGTCGGGGCAAGCGAGAGGGCAACGTCAACGGGCATACCGGTGCGCGTGTCGAAGTGGACGAAGCGCGCGCTGTCGGAGTCGGCTGAGATTTCGGGCGGGAGCATGTTGACACCGTCACTTTCAGTTGCGATGAAGAGCCGGCCTTTGGCATCGGGGAGTATGTTCATGACGGCGATGTTGCCGAGTGAGGAGTCGTCGCCGGGACGGCTGACATGCAGGCGGAAAGATGTGCGGTCGAAGCGTTTCTCAGCGGGAAGGCCCACGGTGAGAAATCCGCCGGTGGTGGCGGCGGTGATAAGGCTGTCGCCTATGATGGCGAGCCGGCGCACACGGACGGCATTTTGCGGATAGTCGGCAAATTGACCGAGGTGGATGAATTCCGGGACAACCGATGTAGGATTCAGGACACAGTCGATGCCTTTGCGCATGGTTGCAAGCCACATGCGGCCCTGACGGTCGAAGATGATGTCATAAATATCGTTGGCCGCGGGTGTCAGGCCCGGTTTCGCCAGATCGTGGCGGAAGTTTGTGACAGAATAAGCGTCGGCTGACTGCGGTGTGAGCCTGAACAGGCCGTCGGGTTTGCTGCCGAACCACATGTTGCCCTGCGGGTCGGCCGACATTGAGTAGATCGGAGATCCGAAGCTGACGAAAGAGTCGTGGAGATGTCCGTCACTGCCGAGATACCTGGGCGCGGCGCTGAGATCAGAGTAGACTGCCACGGCTTTGCTGTCGCTGTAAGAAATCCAGATACGCCCTTTCGGATCGCGGACGCAGCCGCGGACAATCGAGGGCTCAGGATGCGCGAGATAGGTGTAGGGGAGTTGGCCGAGGGTCAGGCAGAAGGCGCCGTCGTTGCTGCGCAGCCAGATGTTGCCTCTTGAATCAATGGTACAGCAGGTCAG
The DNA here is from genome assembly GCF_003024805.1 of Duncaniella muris. Taxonomy (GTDB): domain Bacteria; phylum Bacteroidota; class Bacteroidia; order Bacteroidales; family Muribaculaceae; genus Duncaniella; species Duncaniella muris. The sequence goes on along the minus strand of NZ_PUEC01000010.1, from coordinate 26,115 downwards.
AGAGCCATCAGGAGCATCGATGCGGGCTATCGTGGAGTAGGGGCCTGCGGCAGAGGGGGCAGAGAGGACCGTGCCGTCGCGGGTGATGAGCCAGGCGGTGCCTGTGGAGTCGGCGCGCGAGTAGAGGAGGTCTTCGTTGCGATAGCCGCCGACATTGCCAAGTTTGCGGGTGCCGGGCGAGTGGTATTTCAATTTCGGACGCTCGTCAGTAAAGGCCGCCGATTCGACCGGGTTGGAATCTGACAGCAGGATATATCGGCCGTCGGCGCATTTCAAGACGGTCCGGCCGTCAGTAGCTGTCTGTATCTGACTGACATCGAAGGCCGTGGCGAGTTTCTTTTCAAGCTGTGAATGAATGTCGGTGAAACGGTGGGTGGAGAGGTTGAAATACAGAATTTTGTCGTCGATACGGCACCACAGACCGCCTGTCGATGCGGGTTTGATGTCGCGGAAGCGTTCGGAGTAGGAGCGTGCCTCGTCGTCGATCTGCGGGCGGATGTGTTCGAATTTGTAGCCGTCAAAGCGGTTCAGACCGTTCCATGTGGCAAACCACAGGACTCCGTCACTGTCTTTGGCAATCTGCTTGACCTGACGCTGCGACAGACCGTCGTATTCATCATAGTGTCTGATATGGCAAAACGGAGTCGCGGCAAAGGCGGCAACTACGGCTGTAAGAATCAGAAAAGTGATGAATGACAGGCTGCGTTTCATATCGCAAATATAATGCTTTTAATCGAATCGGCAGTTTGAAAAGCAACAAAAAACAGAGTGCGATTCCATCAACGGGCCGCACTCTGCTATCGCGTATATGAATGTGTGTTTAAAATACTATCGCTGTTCGATAAATTTTAGAAAATAAGCTTCTCAACTTTGATGCTTCCGTCGCTGCAAAGACGGCGGACGATGTTCAGACCTCTCGCGGGAGCGTTCAGACGGCGACCCTGGAGATCGTAGATCTCGATGATCTCGCCTTGGCCGTTTGCGTCAGCTTCAATTTCGCTGATTCCGGTCACAGAACCGTTGATGACGGCTGCTTTGGGGCTGAGACCGCCGAATTCGTTGACAGCCTGGATTGAATAGCCGCTTTCATTGGCACGGCTGACGGCCGGGTCGACTGTCATTGAAGTTTCAGTTGTGAATCCGATGACTTCATCGCCCTTGGTGATGAGATAGCAGATGGCATAGGGCACGGCATCCCATGAGATCACGCCATTGCTCAGGCCGGCTGAGGGAGTAGCGCAGGATTCGGTCTTGATGACGGGTTCCCAGTTGTCGGATCCGGAGAGGACGTTGCGCACGGTGTACTGTGCCGCCTCTTCGTCAGTGAGCGAGTTTTTGGCTTTGCCGTAGACCTTTTCGCCGTTGTCCATGTAGTAGTATGTGTCGCGGCGCTGTGAGAGATCGAGGGGATTGCCGTTGGCGTCAACAGTGTTCCAGTCCGCCCAGATTGCGGGGAGTCCGCCCATAGTTTCATACCATCCGGTGGCGGGGATCGTCACCTCGGCGCGGGTGTTGAGGAAGACGGTCTTGGGGTAGTTGTGCCAGGGACGGCCGAGCCATACGGAGGTTTCCGAGGGCACACCGGGAGCTGTGATTGTACAGTTGTTGAAGACATAGCCCCATTTTACGTCCGTTCCGTGAGAGGGAGCCACGATGTAGCCGCCGCTCTTGCGGTTGATGTAGAGGATGGTATTGTCAATGAAGATGTCACCGCTGTTGTAGATGAAGTCTACAGCACCTTCGATGAATGAATCGCGGACATAAGCGCGGTAAGCTGAGGTTGACGGAGTGATCCAGGTGTCCTGATAGGAGAGCATGGCTACGTTGTTGAAGATGGTGCGGTCGCCGGTGGTGTTGAGGGCGAGAGCCTGAGGACCTTCTTGACGTTCGTGGCCGTAGGAGTTTTCGAGAGTGATGTTTTCGAATAAACAGTCGTTGGAATTCACGACTACGGTGGCACCTACGCTTACATGGAGGGCATTGTCACCGCCGCAAAGCTTGTCGTCGAGGATGACGGTTTTGTCACGGTCCTGGCCGATGATGTGGAGCATGGGCTTGGATGCGGGGATGTCGACGTGTTCGTTGTAGTTACCGTTTTTGACGAAGATGAGCCAGGGTTTCACGCGGTTGGCGGGAGCGGCATCGATGGCATCCTGGACGGTTGCGTAGTCACCGCTGCCGTCTTGGGCTACGATAGCGTCAAAGAGACGTGTTTCGGGCTGCGAGCGCTCCATTGTGGTGAATGTCAGAGTGGTGCCTGCGAAGGCGTTGCCGCTGCGGTCGGTGATGGCTCCGGCGGGAACGGTGAACGTATAGGTGGTGTTGTAGTCAAGACTGTTGTAGTTGTAGACGATGCTCTTGCCGCTGAGGGTAGGAGCGATGGTCTCGCCGTTGAGAGTGGCGTTGCCGGTGCCGGTCAGGACTTTTTCGTTGAAAGTAAGGATGATTGAACCGGTTGCGGAAGCTCCGTCAGCTCCGTCGGCGGGGATGGTGCTTACGAGTACGGGGGGAACATCATCGTTGGCGCTTTCGCGGTCGGCGAGGATGTAGAGTTCGGCGATGCTGAGACCGTCATTGTCGCTGGTGTTGCCGACGAGCGGAGAGGTGCGGTCAGGCATGAAGCGGATCCAGACGCGTTGCTGTCCGGCAGCTTCGGCGGGGAGGTTGAACTCGTTGGAAGTCCAGCCTGATTTGAGGTTGTAGGTGCCGAAGGGGTTGAAGTTCTGGCCGTCGGTGCTGTACTGTGCGTTGATGACGGTATAGGAATTGTAGGAGATGCCGAGGGCGGCAGAGAGGACGAGGTTGGTGTAGCCTACGGACGAGAATGACACTTCAAAGTAGTTCTGCTCCGAGAGGTTTTTCCAGATGCGTGCACCCCATTTGCCATTTTCAGCGCCGTTGCCGACACCGCGTGTGAGCCAAGAAGTGGTCTTGCCTTCGGGGTTGCGGAGGCTGAGCAGGCCGGCGTTGTCGCTTTCGGCTTTGTAGTCAGCGGCGCGCTCGCTTGCAGGCTGGTCGAAATAGAAGTCCCATCCGACAATGTAGTCGTCGGCCGAGAACACGGCGGTGAGGTTTTTCTCGCCGTCCATGCGGATTTCACGCGAGGGAGCCGTGGTGTTGTCTTCCCAGTTGTTGAAGGTCAGGATGCGGTTGTTGACAGTGGTGAGCCGGACATCGGTGCCCTCTTCGTAGTAGTGGACGCCATCAACTACGTTGCCTTCCGGGGCGAAAAGCACCTGATTGACATTGGCACCGCCCTCGATTTTGAGGTTGAGGGGGTAGACGTTATTCTGGTCGAAATTGGCGGTCAGCTCAGTGTTTTCGCTGATTTCAAACGAGTAGGGGTTGGCAGTTGAGACTGTCTTTCCGGAGGCATCGGTCCAAGAGGTGAAGTGATAGCCGAAGTTTTCAGTGACAGAGACCGTGAGGGCGGTTCCGGCATCGAATTCAGCTCCGCCGGGGGTGGAGGAGATGGTTCCGGCTGCGTGGATAGCGGATTTCAGGCTGAGAGTGTAGGAGGGAACTTCTTCGATCGCACCGCTGATTTTGCCTGAGAGTCTGATGTTTTGGAAAGCATATTGTTTGCTTGCATCAAGGTCCTTGATGTAGATTCTGATAAGGACAGGCCCGTCAGTGGCAGGCAATGAACTGAGATCGTATTCGCAGAGCGAGTAGTAGGGCTCGTTTTTGACGAGTGCGGGAGTGATATTGGTGGCGACAAGAGACTCGGAGCCGTCAACCGTCACGCCAACGTCAAATTTGCCGCCGTTGGTGCCTACGCGGCTTGCCTGAAATGATAATTTTCCGGGCTGGAATTTCAGACCCTTTTTGGGACGGATGATGAATGAAAGAGCGTTGGCTTCATCATTTGCCGTGTTTTTGCCGACAACGGGTTCGACCATCGTTGCCGAGATGCCGCCATCGGTACGGACACCCTTGATCAACAGGTTACTGCCGATCGAGAGACTTGCAACCGAGGTTGTGCCGTCAAGCGAGGCAACTGCGTTGAGATCGCTTGCAGGGCCCTTGTCGAAAGGCCATGAGTAATCTATGTCAGAGTCGACTGTGGTGGCGCCGGCTTCCTCGGCGGCGGTCACTGTGAAATAGTCGAGATTCCAGTTGGTTGTGCCTACTGTGGGGAGCAGACGGACGATGACATTGTCTTTGTTGTTGGCTGAGATTGATACGCTTGCTTTGTTATATATGTACCAGGCCGCGCTCGTGTCGTTCGTGCCGCCGTCGAACCATGAATTGCCTCCGTCGACTGACATGATGAGCTTGACGGGAGTTACAACATTGTTGCCCGGAGCCATTGCATAGTCGATGCTGATGCCCTTGTAGCCTTTGGTCGGGAAAGAGAATTCAAAGTAGGCTTTATGCTGCGAGGGATCGGTGTAGTCAGAGCAGTTATTTTCAGCAGAGCTGTTGTCGATGCGGAAAACGTAGTTCTGATAACCTTCGCAGAGCTGCCAGTAGCGGTTTTCGCTGTAAGCCGACATAGAGTAATCGGCTGAATTGCCTACGGCTTCGTCAGGACGCAAGACTGGGACTTGGTCTTTGAACCAGTAGTGGCCGATGGCAGCCCAGGCATTTCCGTTGGGAGTGTAAATTTGCTGAAGGCCTTCGCCTGCGGCTTTGTCATAGCCACCGTCGAAAGTCCAAGAGGCGAGCGTGGTCTGAGCAGAAACGCCCGCGACGGTTCCGGCAGCTATAAGGGCCGCAAGAGCCAATTTCTTTAAATAGTTGGATGACATGGAATAAGGTATAGATTTGGTTATGATGCGTATCAGAGGATCACTTTTTCGGTTTTGACAGAGCCGTCGGAGTAAAGGCTGCGGGCAATGTAGAATCCTGACGAGGGATTACTGACACGGCAGCCCTGAAGAGTGTAGTAGCTCGTCTCGACAATTGTGCGGTCGCCCTCGATTTCAGCTATGCCGGATTCGCCGGAGGCAGTGGCCCAGCCGTGGAAGCGGATGTCGGAAAGGCAGATGGTCTTTCCGGTGGCTGCGGAGTTGTACCAGGGGTAGAAACGCAGACGGAGCGACTTGCCGCCTTCAAGCGAGATGATGGGGCGGACGGTGCCGTCGAGCATAGTGTTGGCGGGCATACTTTTCTTTTCATAGATGAGTTTGGTGTCGGAAAAATCATCTTCGGTAGAATAGTAGACGTGGACACACATTCCGTTGCCGCCGCAGCCACACATGTAGTAGCTGATTTCGTCGATGTTGAGTGTGGTTTCAGGCATGGCTGTGATGCCGAATTCGATGTAGCGGGTAGAGACCTCGTCGATTTCGCCGGCGGGCCAACTGTCGCCCTGAATGACATTGCGCTGAGTCTTGCGCGAGGCCTCGAAGCCGGTGCCTTCGGGCCAGACGGTGTTGGCGTTGGGGTTGGAGTATTTCTGCAAAGTCATGCCTACCCATGATTCCGGGATGACGGTGGCGGGTCCTGAAAGAGTGTAGCTGTCATCTTTTTCAAGGCGCCAGTAGGCGGTGACTTCGGTGCCACCTGAGAGCTGGACGGCAGAGGCGGTGACGGGGATCTCTGTGGACTTGCCTCCGGCGCTGACAATGATTTTCGCATCGTTGTTGTCAGATTCAAGAGTCATGCGGACAGAGAAGCGCCTGATGATGGTGCCGCCTTCGTAACTGACGCTTGCACTTTTGCTCCATTCGGTCAGATCGGTCGAGACTTCGGCATTGCCTTCGGCTGTGACGGTGAGCTGACCGGCTGCGGGAGTGAGGTCAAAGGCTGTCACCATGAGTTCCTTGGTCAGAGTCTGACCTACATAGCCCCGGCCGAGGTCGGCGGCAGAGGGGCTGACGCTGAGGTCGGAGGTGAGACGGATGTGCTCGGACATGACACCGGCTTCACGGCAAAGGCCTGCGAAGCGGCGGGCGATCAGGGCGGCACCTACGGCGCTGAGGTGGGTGGAGCCGTCGCCGTCACTGAGAATCGAATGGCAGTCAGAGTCGCCGTAGCTGAGATAGAGGTCGGCTGTGGCGGTAGTGAGGTCAATGAAGGGAACGTTCATCTCGTTGGCAACCTGCTCCATCTGCCAGACATAGTCCATAGAATTGTCAGATGCAGCTACTTTCTGAGAGGTTAAAACGCCGCTTGAGGTCAGTTTCGAGAAATTGTCACCGAGGTCGTGGCGGCCGTTGCGGCGGATGTCGTTGCCGGAGAAGTACATGCGGCAGATCGGGCCGACAAGGATAGGGATGCAGCCGGCATCGCGCGTCTCGGTGACGTATTTGCGGAGATATTCTTTATATGTGGTCGAGGGGTTGGTGCCACGGTAGTCTGTTGCGGCAGCCTGAGCGTCATCGCCGATGGATTTGTAGTAGGCAATCAGTTCGTCGCCGTCCATGCCCTGCGTCTTTTCATCGTTGTGAGCGAACTGGATGAGGACGTAGTCGCCGGGCGACATCTGAGTCTTGACAGAGGTCCAGAAGGCGGCTTCCTTATAGAAACTTTTGCTTGAAGCGCCGTTTTTGCCGCGGTTGTTTACTTCGATTCCATCGAGGAACTGTTGGAGATACTGACACCACCCTCTGGTGATGGTGGCCGATTCGTCGTAGTTGGCCATAGTGCTGTCACCGATGGTGTGGACCTTTTTCGCAGCATCGGCCGACTGAGATCCTCCAAAGATCAGGGCGGCTGCCGCGAGCAGGGATGCAAAATTTTTCATGGACTTATTGAGTTTGAGATATTGATTTGTGATGCAAAAAATGTGCAATTGTAATAGTGCAAAATTATCTCAAACTGACCTCAAAGGAGGGTAAAAAAGATTCAAAGCAGTGGTGATAAAAGGTAAAATCGTGTCAAAAGCATTGATTTTTAGCTCTTGACACGATTTTACGGTTTGATGTAGCCTGTAAGGCGAAACTTTTCTGCTTTGTCAGGAAAAATTTATCAGTTCCTGCGACCGGGACCGCCGCCGGGTCCTCTGCCGGGCCAACCGCCGTGGCCTCTCATGAAATCGCCTCCGCCTGCGGCCGAAGGTTCGTTGCCTTTGCCGAAGGTGTTGAAGCGGTAGCTCAGAGTCACCATGAAGTAGCGGGTGAGTGAGTTGTAGCGGGTGTCATCGATATAGTTGGCGGTGACGTTGCGGCGGATGTTGTTGCGCTGGTTGAGAAGGTCATAGACTTTCACGGCGAGAGTCAGAGCCTTGTTGCGCAGGAACTGCTGGGAGATGGTGGCGTTCCACATCCATGTGCGTGTGTCGTAGCCGGCGGCATAGCCTGAGGTGGCCGAGTAGTTGATGTCGGACTGCAGGGTGAGTCCCCAGGGAGTGTAGTAGGTGCCGTCGAAGCGTCCGCCGTAGGTGTGTACTGTCTGGTCAGCGTTTTTCTGAACACTATTGAAGGTGGTTTCCATTGAATAGCGCGGGCGCAGTTCGAGTTCGAAATGATCGGGTCGGAAAGTGATGCCCGGACTCTCGTTGATTCTCAAGGAGAGCGAGGCGTTGCGCTGGCCGTTGTTGAAACCTACCGAGCGGTTTGCGTTGACGAAGACGTGGTTTGAGAGGCTCCATTTCTTGTTGCGCAGGGGCATGGAGAACATGTTCATCACGCGGCCGCTCCAGACACCGTTGACGTTGGCATAGGTTGTTTCGCGTGTACCGTCATCCTTGATGAGCGATTTGGAGATTATGGAGTTCTGTGTAATCTGGAAGTCGCCCATGAGCATGATGCTTCGCTGCGATTCGGTGTTGAAATCCTGGAAGCGGATGTTGACGTTGTGGGTGAACGATGGGTCGAGGTTTGGGTTACCCTGGATGATGTTGGTCGGGTTGGAGATGTCGGCCACGGGCTGCAGCTGGGCCATAGAGGGCTGAGATGAGCGTCCGCGGTAGTTGAGCTGGATGGATCGGCGCTTGCTGAATTTGTAGCGGTAGCGCAGGAAGGGGGCGTAGTTCCACACCCAGCGGTCTATGTTTTTGTCGGAGTTGTCGAGGTAGATCGACTTTGACATCTGCGGCACCAGTGAGAGGCCTGCTTCGAGAGTTGAGTTTTTGGTGACTTTCTTGTAGCCGAGACGGATGTTCTGGTTGAAGGAGTTGTTGCGGTAGCGGTTTGAGTAGTCCGGATCGGGTTCGATTGTGGTCAGGGTGCCGTCGGGGTTGAGGGTTACGGGGGGCATGATGTCACCGTATTCGTAGTCCTCAGGGATGTTGTAGACGAGTTTGTCGGCGTTGTTCCAGCGGTAGTTCATGCGGTAGCTGAAGGTGAGGAAGTTGCCGTTGCTGACGTTGCCGAGCGGTTCGGTCCAGGTGAACTGGCCCATCACCTGGTTGCTCCAGGTGTGGTTGTCGTTGTATTGGTCGAGGAGGTCTGATGTGTCCTGGGAGTTGTCGGCGTCTTCGTCCATGATATAGCGGATGAAGTCGTTGACCGATGTGCCGGTCTCGATTACGTTTGAGTATTTGTATTGTCCGGAGATCGAGAACGCGCGTCCGCGGTGGCGCTTGAAGTTGTGGGAGTATATGAGGCGTCCTCCGAATTCATATGAGTCGCCGTCGCTGCTGCTGCGGGCATTGTTTTTACTTGCCTGCACCATCGAGGAGTTGAAGTAGTCTGTCAGCTCGTGGTCTTCAGATTTGTTGAAGTTGAGCGAGAAGTTGGGGCGGAATTCGAGGGTGTTGAATGAGTCTGGTTTCCAAAGCACACGGAAGTCACCGCGGAAGTTGTTGCCGCGGTCGCGGACGGATTTGTTGATTTTCGAATATGTGGAGTAGTCTTCGAAAAGATACTGGCGTTCCTGTCTGGTGATGGTCTTTGCATCGGTGTTGCTCCACATGATGTCGCCGCCTACGCGGATGATCTCTTCCTTGCCCACGTTGAAGTTCAGGCCGAGTGCTCGCGATTCGGTGATGCCGTTGTTGCCTCCGAAGCGGCGGAAGCGGCTGCCGTTGCTGTCAGTGAAGCCTATCTGGTTGGTGTTGTTGAAGTTGCCGAGGAGTGTTACCTGGTTTCCGTTCCAGAAACGGTTGAGGTTGAAGGAGCCGGTGTAGCGGTCATCGGTTCCGTAGCCGGCTTCGGCGGTGCCGAACCAACCCTGGTTCATGTCTTGTTTGAATGTGAGGTTGATGACAGTCTCGTCTTCTCCGTCATCGACTCCTGTGAGCCGGGCCATATCGCTTTTTCGGTCAACTACCTGGAGTTTGTCGATGAGGTTGGCGGGAAGGTTTTTGGAAGCTACCTGGGGATCGTCGCTGAAAAATTCCTTTCCGTTGACAAGGAATTTGCTGATGGTTTTTCCGTTGGCTGTGATTGATCCGTCGGTGCCGACCTCTACGCCGGGAAGGCGTTTGAGAAGGTCTTCAACCACGGCGTTTGGCTGTGTGTGGTATGAGTCGGCGTTGTATTCAACGGTGTCTTCCATCACTTTGATGGGGGTCTTTACGGCTACCACGCTGACTTCGCCGAGCATGTGGGAGGATTCTTTGATGCCGAGCACTCCGAGGCGGAGGTTGGAGGCTCCGACGGTGACTGGTTTTTCGAGATCGGCATATCCGATGTAGCTTACGGTGAGAATATATTTTCCGGCTTTTATGCCTGAGAGTGTGAATTTGCCGTCGATGTCTGTTGTTGTTCCGGCTATGAAAGTGCTGTCTTTTGCAGCAACGAGTTTGATGGCTGCTTCAAGGAGCGGTTCCTGTGTGTCGAGATCTTTCACTATGCCGGTGATGTTTGCGGCTAAGGAGGTGGTGAATGAAATCAGAAGGAGGGTGAACAGCAATGTTAAACGGTTGAAACGTGTCATTCTTTTCAGTTCTCTTTTTCAGTTCTGTTGGTTGGTGGATTATTGTTGACTGTCAATTCTGACCGTAAAATTACTCAAAAGTTTAATCGGGCGGAGGCTCTTATCTACCTACAGGGTGCTTTAGACGATGAATCGGGGAAAAAGCCGGAGTTGTTAAAATGTGTTATCTGCCGGTGTCTGCTGTCAGCCGTCGACAGCCGACAGCCGACACCGGGGAGGGTGGGATGCCGGAGTCTGCCTGACGGTGATTTTCAGAAGAAATCAGGCGGCCCTATGAACAGCATAGGGTCGCCTGATATTTTTATGCTTTTTCCGTTGAAGGGTTTGCTGAAGGATGATTATTCAGAAACAACTTCGAAGGGCACGTTTACAGTAACATCGCGGTGGAGCTTGATGATAGCTGTGTAGTTGCCGACTTCTTTGACGGGGTCGAGCGAGATTAGCTTGCGGTCCACGTTGTGGCCGAGTTTTTCGAGAGCTTCTGCAATCTGGATGGCGTTTACAGAGCCGAAAATAGTGCCGGTAGAAGAGGTCTTGGCACCGATGGTGAGCTTAACGTCCTGAAGAGTGGCTGCGGCGGCTTCGGCTTCAGCCTTGATGCGGGCGAGCTTGTGGGCGCGCTGACGCTGGTTTTCAGCAAGAACTTTAAGAGCTGATTCGGTTGCAATCACGGCTTTGCCGGTCGGGATAAGGTAGTTGCGACCATATCCGTTCTTGACTTCGACTACATCGTCTTTGTAGCCAAGGTTGGCGATGTCTTCTTTGAGAATGATCTTCATAATTCCTGATAGCTTTTAAAGTTATTTCATCAAGTCGGTAACGTAGGGGAGGAGGGCAAGGTGGCGGGCGCGCTTAACGGCCTGAGCCACACGACGCTGGAATTTGAGCGAGGTGCCGGTGATGCGGCGGGGAAGGATTTTGCCCTGTTCGTTGAGGAACTTTTTCAGGAATTCGGGATCCTTGTAGTCGATGTATTTGATTCCGCTTCTTTTGAAACGGCAATATTTTTTCTTCTTAACGTCTACCGACAGGGGAGTGAGGTAGCGGATTTCAGATGCTTGTGCCATGATTTAGTTCTCCTTTGCTTCTTCAGTGACTGTGGTTGTTTCTTTAGCGCGGTTGCTGCGACGCTTTTCAGCGTATTCAGCTGCATACTTGTCGAGACGGAACACGAGGAAGCGAAGCACGCGTTCGTCGCGGCGGAATGCGGTTTCAAGTTTCTTGACGAGGGTGGGATCGCCGTCGAACTCAACGAGTGAGTAGAAGCCGGTAGATTTCTTCTGGATGGGATAAGCAAGCTTGCGAAGGCCCCAGATTTCTTCGTTTACGATTGATGCGCCGTTGTCGGTGAGCACCTTCTCGAATTTTTCTACCGCTTCCTTCATCTGCTGGTCAGATAAAACGGGAGTTAAAATGAAAACGGTTTCGTAATGCATTTTGGTTGATTAATTATAGTGATTGGTGTTTGTTTCGGTCCGCCGGAAATTCGGCGGGCACACTTTTTCGGCTGCAAAGGTAGTGATTTTCCAGTAACCGGCAAAATTTTTCTGATAAAGTTTGTGCGCAATTGCGTTATAAGATGCAAGATAAGTAACGACTGTCCGGCATGTAGGCTGAACAGTCGTTACATAAGCTACTATCGGTGCGGGTTATTGGTATTCTTCTTTGAGTGAGGCTGTGATTATTTCATTTTGGTGAATTTCAAGCCAGAGAAATCAAAGGTTGTCGGTGACAGGAGTGTGATGACGTTTGGTTCGTTTTTGGGAGCCGGTTTTGGCCGTGCGTCCGGGTCACGAACGCCATTACGGACGGTAACTGTGATTTTGTCAAATACTACGGTTTTCCCGACCACTTTTCCGGAGTAAATGTATTCGAAATGATAACCCTTACAGTTTCCCGGTGCGATATCCTGAGCCATGTTCATTATAACTGTGCCGTTGCCTCCGTCTGTGAATGTGGCACTTGCTACCATCACGCCGGTTTTACCCAGTCCCAATTTGGCCAAAGTAGAGTTTGCCCTCCAAATACTTCCGTCGTTGCTGACAAATGTGTTGAAAGTGTCGTCTTTCTTGTCTTCCGGAATCGTAGTCGTAGCGGGGCGTTTCTCTGAAGCCTGTGGCTTGGCGGTGGCGACAGGTTTCTGAGCCGTTGCCGGAGTATCGTCATCAGGCAGTTCCCGTAGGCGTTTGATAGCGTCGGGCACACCACCGGGGTAGGTACAGATAGTTATTATTTCTTGCACAAGGCCTCCGTCAGCCGTAAATGTTTCCGTTTTTTCTTTGTCGGGCTTATCGCTATTGTCATTGTCTTTATCTGGCAAAAGGCTTTTGACAAGTGTCAATTTATGGCCGTCGGGGCCTATGAGCCGGTCGAAAGTGGTCAGACCATAGGTCACGAGAGAGCCATCGGGCTGAGGAATGATAATGGCCTCACCTTTTTTCCCTAAGGTGTTTTCCCACTCAACAAGGATGATGCCTTTCTTAAGGCGGGGATTGGTTATGCGAAATTCTTCGGAACTTGAAAACAGCATGTGGTGGCGATATTTGCCGAACCCCGGAGCCGTTGTCCCCTTGAATTCGCGGCTGAGTTTTTTGGCCCGCATGAAATCGCTCGGAAGCAATTTGAATTCAGACCTTTTTGTGGTGAATGTCTGAGTGAAGTCGGGACGTGAATTTATGAAATCCAGTTCCAGATACATCTGATGCTTGCTCATGTCTTCCTTGTCATTCATTTCATAGATGCCTGCCAAAGGGATTGAAGCAGAAGCGCCTGTTGCTGTGACAGTCATGACGGCAATGCACAGTGTGCGGAAGGCTGAGTTCAGAGTTGTTATTTTCATATTAATTTTTTATTTTTATATTTATTATTCGCCCCAGTCATCTGTGTCAAAGCCGGAGCCGGAGTTTGCGGGCATGTAGAGTTTTCCGTTGACGTAAACTCCGTGATGGTCAGCGATGTCTTCCCATACGATGATTGGCGATTCGAGTTTAGTGCCGTTTTCTTCGCCATATTCCACCTGTTCGTCAAGAAGCAGGTAGCCGTTTCGGGCTACACCTTTATAATAAGTCTGGTAGCCTCTGATGCGGCCGTCGGTGTAAACGGTAGATTCTGACAGAAAGGCTCTGACATCATCTCCGTCGCCAACTTTCCAGAATGACCATCCGAGAGATTGCTCGCAAATGTCGGTTGTTTCGGTGTTGACGAGATAGGCTTCGTCGACTTCCTGTTCGGCGAGTTCGGGTGCGAGGAGGGGGAATTTTGAACGGGAGAAGGCAAGGGTGTCGAGATAGCCTTCGGTGCCTGTGGCGATGTTGCGGACTTTAACCCATCCGTCGGCCGGAAATTCCGTGAAGCGGAAGATTTCGCCCATTGATGCAGGGGCTATTGTTTCTGATTTTGCGTCGGGCGAAGATTTCAGTTCGATTCCCGCCATCTTTACGGCGACATAGGTTTCGGGAACTTCTTTCGAGCATGAGGCTGTGAGCATGGCTGCTCCGACGGCAATAATTAATGTTATTTTGCTGAATACTGATTTCATGGGGTGAAATGAATTGGTTTATGATTCGGAATAGGGGTATTAGATGCTGTTTTTTACAGTTTCTTAGAAAAAATGAGGTGATAATAGGACGTTGTTGTGAAATGCCCTCTAAAGTGATCACCCCCTGATTTGAGTCTAAGATCAGGGGGTGTAGCCTTGTGGCTGTGGAATATATAATGATTAAGTCAGGTTAAAAAAATCAGGTTATTTATTATTGCTTTTTTATCATTTCTTCTTTGACGCGTTTAATAAGCGCTTCATATGCTTCGACCTGAGAGTCGGAAACCACCCGTTTGGTAGCGGTTGCCATAGATTTCGCTGTGCCTGAGAGTCTCATGAACATACGTAATGAGGCGCGATATTCGTCACGCTGCTCTTCGGTGAGCTTGTCCCACTCTTCGGACCCTGATTTGGGTATGTCTGAGTTAAAGCAATAACCTTCCATGAGGTCGAGCATTTCGTCAAAATCCTGGGGTGTAAGGCTTTCGAATTCCTTTGAATCAAGTTCCTGGGCGCGTTCAGGGTCCCAAGAAGGACCACCGCAGGCGGTCAGGACAGTGCATGACAGACAGATTGCTGCGAGATAAGATAGTAATTTTTTCATGTGATGAGTGATTGATAAGTTTTTATTGATTGTGTTGGGTGTGGCGATGGATTGCAGATCAGATGCGCGATGTGGGGAGCAGCCCGTGGTTGACAGCGTTGAGTACTAATTCAGCGGAGTTGCGTGCGTGGAGTTTGCTGAGGAGGTGGCGGCGGTGGGTCTCGATGGTGTTGGAACTCAGTCCCATTTCTGCGGCAATGTCATCAGTCTTTTTGCCTGAGGCTATGAGACGGAGCACTTCGAGCTCCTTGGGGCTGGGCATTTCATAGGTTTCAATCAGGCGTCGCAGTTGCTCGGCCCGTTTGCAAAAATATGTGTCGCCATCGGCCACACGGCGGATTGCGGTGGCAATTTCGGATGAGAGCACGTCTTTGAACAATATTCCTTCGACTCCGGCATCAAAATAGTCTTTGATGATCCACAGTTCCTCATGGATTGTGTTTACGATAATTTTGATGCCCGGACAGATCTGACGTATTTTGCGAAGAAGCGTTATGCCGGGCGCGTCTGGCAGCTCGACATCGAGCAAGCATAGATCATAGGTGCGGAATGACGTCTGGGAGAGGGCTTCGGCTGCGGTCATGGCTCCATCCACATGACATTCCTCTCCGAGAATGTCCTCAATGAGATGGCGCATTCCGCGGAGCACAATATCATGGTCATCGACCAAGAGGATTTTCATATCAGATTTTGCCATAGGGGGTGGTGAAAACGTTGTCTAAATATTTCACACCACAAAATTAGGCAAATGCGTTGATATATAAATCACGGAAATCCGTGAGTGCGGTCGATTTTATTTAAAAAATTTGACGGATATGTGGTTGGTTCCGTTTTTTTCGAAGAAGTTCAGTGTGCCCTGAAGAGCTTTCACACGGCGGTTGAGATTTTCAAGGCCGAGTCCGCCGGATGTGACTGCCGAGGGGTCAAAGGGGGCGCCGTTGTCGGTGATGTCAAGAGTGATTTCTCCTTCGGATTCCGCCAGGCTTACCGTTGCGCAGGTGGCTGTGCTGTGATGGCGCAGGTTTCCGGTCCATTCCTGGATGATGCGGTAGAGGTTGATTGATTTTTCCGGGTCGATGTCAATTGCGCCGGCAGAGGGCTGGTAGCTGACGAATCCTTCGCTTTTCTGGGCGTAGGCGGCTATGAGCTGTGTCAGAGAAAGGCCGTTGAAGCGAGGGGGAAGGAGCTCGTGGGATATGGAGCGGACTTCGTTGCGTGTGGTGCGGATCATTTCTGAAAGTTCTCCGGTGTCACAGCGGCCTGCGGCCAGTGTGAGCTCAATGCCGAGAAGATCGTTGCAGACTCCGTCATGGAGTTCATGGGCGAGGCGTCCGCGTTCCTGTTCGATGCCGTCGAGTCTGGCGCGGATGTTTTCGACTTCGATTTTCCGGCGTCGCGCACGTAGATATATTATCAGTAGGAGTGAGGCTATTATCACTCCTGCCGTTATGAGAGCGATGATTGTGTCGCGCCGCGATTTTTCGGCTTGCAGGTTGGCTATGGCGAGTTCTTTTTCGGCGGTATGATAGCGGATGTTCAGGTCGGAGATCTGATCGTTGATGTCGCTCTGGTGGATGCTGTCGGCAATGGCGATGGCTGTCTGGTAGGCTTCATCCATTTTTTCAATGTCGCCCAGTCCTTTGTAGTTGAGGGCTATGCGTTGCCATAGGCGGTCGAGCGGTATGAAGGGGCGTGAGTCCTGCATGGCCAGAATTTTCTTCTGGATGTCAAGGCTTTCTCGATAACGGCCCATGTCTGTGAGTATGACAAAGCTCTGTTCGAGGAAGCCGATGGATTCGACTGAGGCTTCCGGGACTTTGTCGAGCACTGCGTTTCCGCGGTCAATGTAGTATCTGACGGAGTCGGGGTGGCCGAGACGGTTGTGCATGGCGATTATCGGGGCATAGGTCTTAAGCATGTAGCGCGGGATTCCTTTCTTTTCGGCTACTCCGATGATGTAGCGTTGGGTCTGGAGGCCCCGTTCGTGGTGTCCGGCAAGGAAGAGGGCTGATCCGAGCGATGATGCTGCATATATCTGAGTCTGGATGTCGTCTGTCAGGCGTGCTTTTTCGAGCCCTTTTTCCGCAAATGATACGGCTTCGTCAAGACGGGCCTGGTTTGCAAACAGGACGGCTATTGAGGTGAGTATGCTGGCTTCAAGATCAGGCGAATCGCTCGATTGAAGCATGGCGAGTGCCTGCTTGTAGCAGATCAGGGCTGAGTCTGTCTGCTGGTTGACGCGATAGGTCACACCGAGGTCAGAGAGGGCGTTGACGCAGGCTGTCGTGTCGGCTACTTCTTCGGCTGCTCTGAATGAGGCTTTGAAGTCGGCTATAGCGGCTGCATTGTTGCCGAGGGTGAAGTGGGCATTTCCTCGTATGGCCAGCAGATATGACTTGTGGCTTGATGCTTTGGCGGGCATTTGGGCAAGCGCATTGTTACACAGGATAACGGCGCTGTCAGGGTTGACGTTGACGTAAGAGTCGATGTGCTGAATGGTCTCTTCGTCGATCTGAGCGGCCAAAGGCAAGGGCGCAACGGTTGAAAGGAGTGTCAGAAAAAACAGAAAGGTCTTGGTGCGGTTCATATTCAGAAGTCGATTGTGAGCCGTAGATTTATTTGACGGCGGGTGAGGTAGTTTGGAACGGCATACTGGATGTTGTTGACATCGGTGACCCAATAGTAGGAGGCTACGTTGGAGATGTCAAAGAGGTTGAAGAGGTCGAGCCCGAACCAGACGCTTTTGATGTGGCGTCCGAAGCCTGAGCGTGATTCTCCTTCTTTGAGTTCGGGCAGAAGGGCGTAGGATAGGCCTATGTCGACACGCTTGTAGGCCGGCATACGGAAGTAGCCCTTGTCGCGTGTGGAGCGGGGTGCGGTTGATGGCAGTCCGTCCATGAAGATGCCGCGCAGGGCGAATTTTAGGCGTGGAAATTTCGGGAAATAGTCAGTGAAGAACATGCCGAAACTATAGCGGCGGTCAGTAGGGCGTGGCACTTTTACGCCGTGGAGGTTTTCGCTTGTCTTCATGAGCGAGAAGCTGATCCAAGAGTCGCTTCCTGGCACGAACTGTCCGAAGAGTTTCATGTCGATGCCGGCGGCGTAGCCTGAGCTTTCGTTAAGGCCGGAGTAGACGATCTTCAGGTTGTCTATTTCGTAGGGGACGAGGCTGGAGAGGGCTTTGTAGTATATTTCGCCTGAGAGCTTGAAGGGGCGGCTGAGGGCGCGGAAGGTGTAGTCGGTTCCGGCTATGAGGTGGAAGCTCCGCTGCGATTTTATGCCGGAGTTGAGCAGGATGGTGCGGTTGCCTTTGTCATCGATGACCGGCATGCGGTATTCTTTGTAGAACGGTGACTGGTAGTAGAGTCCGGTGGAGAATCGGATGGCCCATGATGGGGCTTTGTCGGGGATGAAGCCGATGTTGAGGCGCGGGCTGAGGAGCAGTTCTCTGTTGAAGCTCCAGTAGCTGAGGCGCAGGCCGGCGTTGACGGTGAGGAAGCCGGCGGAGGTGCTGAGCTTCCATGCGTCCTGGGCGAAGGCCGAGAGGCGTGTGGAGCTGAGGTCGTGGCGGGAGTCGAGGTTGTAGACCATACGGAGTTCCGAGCCTGTGGCGGGGAGTGAGAATCCGGCAGAGTCGCGCAGCTCCCATTCGCGGCTGCGGTCCATGATTTTTTCGCTTTGGAGGCTGATGCCGTAGGTGAGGGTGTGGCGGGGGTTGAGAGCTGACTGTCCTTTCAGGGCGATGGAGAGTACGGAGGCTTTGAGGCGGTTGCGGGCGTGTTCGTGATAGCGTCCTACGCCGAGTTCGCCGCCTACATCGGAAGTGCCGGCCTGGTCAAGCCAGTATTCGCCGGAAATGTCGTAGGCCACGAGTTCGTCTGTCAGATAGCCTGATGCGAGTAGCTGCAGGTTGGTGCCGCGGTTAATGCGGTAGTCGAGAGAGAGGGCTCCGAAGTAGGTGTCGAAGCGGTCTTTTTCATGACCGTCGAAGTAGACGGTGAATTTCTTTGCATCGGCTGTCGTTCCGAAGGTGGTGGTGCGGTTCTGAGGTGTGAATTTATATTGGTTGAGACCGATGTTGCCGAGGAAGGATGCTTTGAGTTTTTTGGAGAACTGCCAGGTCAGCGATGTCTGGTAGTCGAAGAATGCCGGGTTGTATTCGCCTTTTGTGTCCATTGATCCAAGCAGCGAGGAGTTACGTTTGTAGCGGATGCCGTGGAGCTGGGAGAATTTTCCTGATGCTTGGCCGACGGTGAGCGAACCGCCCATGAGGCTTGCGCTGAGCGAGCCTTCGAATGACTGGGGCTGGCGGTAGGTGATGTCGAGGACAGATGACATTTTGTCGCCGTATTCGGCTGGGAAGCCTCCGGTCGAGAAGCCTATGGAGCCGACAAGGTCCGGATTGATGATGCTGAGGCCTTCCTGCTGGCCTGAGGTGATGAGCTGCGGGCGGTAGACTTCGATGCCGTTTATGTAGACGGAGTTTTCGTCATATGAGCCGCCGCGGACGGAGTACTGGGCTGACATTTCGTTTGATCCGGTGACGCCGGCCATTGTGGTGATGAGGCTTTCTACGCTGCCTCCCTGTACGTCGGGACTTTTGCGGAGTTCTGTGGCATCGATTTTGCCGACCGATCCGGTCTGCTTTTTGAGTTCGGTGACTTCGACCTGCTGGAGCATTTCGGTGCTCAGTTGGAGGCGCATGTTGAGGGTGACGTCGCCTTTGGCGTCGATGAGCGCGCGGGTGGCTTCACGGTAGCCTATGCAGGAGAAGTGGATGTGAATGGTGTCAGCGGCCGGGCATGACAGGGTGTAGTCGCCTTCGAGTCCGGAAGTGGTGCCGATGATGGTTCCGCCTATGCGGACGGTGGCGAATTCAACGGGTTTGCCTTCGCTGTCGGTGATTTTGCCGTGGATTTTGACTTGTCCTTCGGTGAGGAGGGCAAGCAGGGGGGTGAGGAGGAGCAGGAGTATCTTAAAACGGAGTCCGTGGCCGTGCATTATGCGGGATGTGTTGGCTAAAGATGATTGGTTGTCTTATTACATAACGCGGTGGTGCGTGAAAAATTGTGTGTGTCAGAACTCTATGGTGATGACTCCGGCTGTGTCAGTGGCGGTTACGGGTGGAACTGAGGTTGCAAGCAGGGTCAGATAGGCGTCGAATGCTCCCGGAGCTGAGATGTGGTCGGGCGGGGTCAGTGACTCAGGCAGCCTGTAGGCGGCGGGGACTATGACGGCGATGCCGTTGAGGTCGATGGTCGAGTGGATTTCGCCTTCGAATGGTTTGACAATCGGTGGAATGTCCGTCTGTGGCTCGGACGGGTAGCGGACTATGGCGTTGCGTGTGATTCTGCCGTGGGCCACGGCAGCGTGGACTCTGACTGATATTATGGTCTGTGGCATGATGTTTTTAAACAACCTCTTAGCGTATTTTGACGGTGTGCTGAGCCTGACGGGCTTTGACGTTGTCGTTGCGGCCACGGGTGCGGACGAGGGCTATGGAGTCGATATAGGAGATTTCACCCCGGCCTGCGGAGTAGTGGATGGTGCCGTAGAGGTTGGTTGCAGTCTTGGCAGAGTCGAGGACGAGTGTGAGCTGTTTGCGGCCCTCGGAGCCTTGGTTGAGGGTGACGTATTCGGCGGTGCCGTCGTTGTAGGTCACGGCGAGGGTCATGAACAGGGGCGAGTGGGGGTTGAGCGGACGGGCATAGAGGGTGTAGCGGTCGCCGCGTTCCCAGTTGCGCTCTGAGTTGTAGGTGAATGAGATGAAGTCAGAGGGGTTGCCGGCGGTGTTGCGGCGCATGAGCGGTCCGCGCCAGATGTTGACAGAGTCTCCGTCAGGAGTGTCGCGCTGGATTCGGCCGGCGGTTTTTGCTCCGGATTTTTCTACTTCGGCTATACGGGCGTTGAGGATTTCAATGGTCTTGTCGTAGACCTTGACATATTCGGGGAGGTTGTTTCCATACCAGTATAGCGAGGTGTCGAGATCGGCGGTCGTGACTCCGTGGATCTCGCAGATGGATTGCATGAGTGCTCTTTTGACCGAGTCGTTGCGATAGGCTGCTCCATTGGCATCGACTACGGCTTCGCCGGTGTGGAGATCGGCCATGATCTCGGCCATTTTGTCGGGCGATATGACATAGCCGGGAGTTTTTCCGCAGGCAACGAGGAGCAGAAGCAGTGTGGAGACGATGATCAGGGGAAGATGGCGCACGTCGGTGTTCAGAGGGGGGTGAAAGGTGGAATGGTAGGTGGTTGATGTCAGTGTCTGACAGGGAGTTCCGCGAGGGCTTTCGGGCCGAGGATGTAGCGGTGGTAGAAGAGTATGAGCGCTATGATTCCGCAAGAGATGGCGGCATCGGCGATGTTGAATATCGGCTGGAAGAAGAGGAACTCCTGCCCGCCTACGAATGGGATCCAGTCGGGCCAGACGAAGCTGAAGAGCGGGAAGTAGAGCATGTCAACCACCTTGCCGAGGAAGAGAGGAGCGTAGCCTCCGGCTTCGGGGAAGATGGTGGCGACTTGGGGTGGCATAGGGTTGTTGAAGATCAGTCCGTAGAACACGCAGTCGAAGATGTTGCCTGCGGCTCCGGCTGTCACAAAGGCGAGGCACATGATGTAGCCAGCGGGGACTGAGCGCAGCGCCCTAATGCGTATGATGTACCAGATCAGGAAGCCTACGGCAACGATGCGGAAGAGTGTCAGGGCGAGTTTGCTTCCCAGCTCCATGCCAAAAGCCATGCCGTTGTTTTCAATGAAATACAAGTGGAACCAGGAGAAGATCTGCAGGTCTTCTCCCAGATAGAAATGAGTCTTGATCCATATTTTGACAGCCTGGTCGATCAGCACGACAAGGATGATGATCATGGAGGCTATTGCGGTACGGCTTTTGAGCATCGGGCTTTAAAGGGGGTGCGTTAATAAAATCAGTTGAGCAGATTACTTTTTCTTCTGCGAGTTTTTGGCTTCAACGCTTCGGGTGGCGTGGGGGACGGCGCGTAGACGTTCCTTTGGTATGAGTTCGCCGGTTTCACAGCATACGCCGTAGGTCTTGTTCTCGATGCGGATCAAGGCGTTCTGGAGGTGCTGTATGAACTTGCGCTGGCGCTGGGCAAGCTGGCCGGCTTCTTCCTTGGAGAGGGTGCTGGCACCCTCTTCGAGGATTTTGAATGTCGGCGATGTGTCGGCAGTGTCGTTTCCGTCAGTGTTGTTGATCAGGCCGCGCAGAGAGTCATACTCTTTCTGAGCCTTTTCAAGCTTCTGGAGGATCAGCTCCTTGAATTCGAGGAGCTCCTCGTCTGTGTAACGGGTCTTTTCACTCATTGGATCAAGTGTTGCGTAAAATAGTTTTAGGATATAGATTTACGAAGTAAGAATCTTATTTGTCAAGCGAGATGAGCACACGTGCGGTTACGTCGTCCATCGAGAGTTCCTCAATGCCTTCGGCAGAGTCGGCGAGCGGAACGATTTCGAGAGAGGTGGCGAGCACCTGACGCGAAATGTAGTCGGCGAAGTCACGGATGGCATCGTCGGTGTCGGCTCCGGGAGCGAAGACGAGGCGGATGCGGTCTGTGATGTCGTAGTTGCGGGCCTTGCGGATGTTCTGGATGCGGTTGACGATGTCACGGGCTATGCCTTCACGACGGAGTTCGGGAGTCACGGTGACGTCAAGGGCTATAGTGAGGCTGCCTTCGTTTGCCACGAGCCATCCGGGGATGTCTTCGGAGATGATCTCCACGTCTGAAAGCTCTACTTCGGCGGGGGTGCCGTTGAGGTCGAACGACAGATGTCCGTCGCGTTCGAGAGCGGCGATCGATTTGGCGTCGAGGTTCTTGATGATCTCGGCTGCGGCTTTCATGTTTTTGCCGAATTTCGGGCCGAGTTTCTTGAAGTCGGGCTTCACGCTCTTGACAAGGATGCCTTCGTCATTGCCTACGATCTTGAGGTCTTTGACGTTGATTTCGCTTTTGACAAGGTCCATTATGGCTTCGACGGCGGCGCGGCGCTTTTCATCGGCCACGGGCACCATGATGGTGTGGAGCGGCTGACGCACTTTGAGGTTGACTTTGCGGCGCAGTGCGAGGGCCATCGAGGTGATGTCCTGGGCGAGTTTCTGGCGCTCTTCGAGGTCGGGATCGATGAGCGATGGATCGGCCACGGGGTATCGGTCGAGGTGGATGGAGTTTTCAGAGCCTGTGAGGTCGCGGTAGAGGCGGTCGGCGAAGAAGGGGGCGAATGGCGCCATGAGGAGGGTGACGGTGTGCAGACAGGTGTAGAGGGTCTGGTAGGCTGCGAGTTTGTCATCAGTCATGTCGCCGCCCCAGAAGCGCTTGCGGTTGAGACGCACGTACCAGTTGGAGAGGTTGTCGCCGACGAATTCGCCGATTGCGCGGGCCGCACGGGTGGGCTCGTAGTCGTCAAGGGCTTCGGTCACTTCGCGGATGAGGGTGTTGAGCAGGGAGAGTATCCAGCGGTCGATCTCAGGGCGCTTTTCAACGGGCACCTGCGGAGCCGAGGGGTCGAAGCTGTCTACGTTGGCGTAGAGTGCGAAGAAGCTGTATGTGTTGTAGAGGGTCGAGAAGAGCTTGCGTGAAGTCTCCAGGACGCCTTTTTCGTCATATTTGAGGTTGTCCCACGGCGATGAGTTGGAGATCATGTACCAGCGCACGGGGTCGGCGCCATACTGGCCGATCTGGCCGAAGGGGTCGACGGCGTTGCCGAGGCGCTTCGACATCTTGTTGCCGTATTTGTCGAGCACGAGGCCGTTGGAGATCACGGTCTTGTAGGATATGGAGTCGAACACCATGCCTGCGATTGCGTGGAGAGTGAAGAACCATCCGCGTGTCTGATCGACACCTTCGGCGATGAAGTCTGCGGGATAGACTTCGCGGTTGTCAAAGGCTTCTTTGTTTTCGAACGGATAGTGGATCTGAGCGTAGGGCATTGAGCCTGAGTCGAACCATACGTCAATGAGGTCTTTTTCGCGGCGCATGGCTTTGCCGGAGGGGGAGAGAAGGATGATGTCGTCAACGTAGGGACGGTGGAGGTCGATCTTCTCGTAGTTGTCTTTGGTGTAGTTGCCGGGAACAAAGCCTGCTTTCTTATAGGGATTCTCGGTCATGAGTCCGGCTTCGACAGCATGTTCGATTTCGGTATAGAGCTGTTCTACTGAGCTGATGCAGAGCTCTTCAGCGCCGTCTTCGGTGCGCCAGATGGGGAGCGGAGTGCCCCAGTAGCGGCTGCGCGAGAGGTTCCAGTCCTGGAGGTTTTCGAGCCATTTTCCGAAACGGCCGCTGCCTGTGGAGGCGGGTTTCCACTTGATGCTGTCGTTGAGTTCCATGAGGCGTTCGCGCACGGCGGTTGTTTTGATGAACCATGAATCGAGCGGATAGTAGAGCACCGGTTTGTCGGTTCGCCAGCAGTGGGGATAGTTGTGGGTATGCTTTTCGATCTTGAAGACCTTGTCAGTGGCTTTGAGTTCCATGCAGATCTTCACATCGAGAGTCTCGGTCTCTTCGTTCGCTTCGGGATCGTAGGCGTTTTTGACGTACTGGCCCTGCCAGGGGGTGTAGGCTTCGATGTCTACCATCTCTTCAACAAATTTCGGGTCGAGGTCTGAAAGGAGGTAGAAACGGCCTGTCAGGTCGACCATCGGCCGGATGTTTCCGTCGCGGTCGATGAGATGGAGCGGGGGAATGGCGTTCTGCTTTGACACACGGAGGTCATCGGCGCCGAATGTGCCCGCGATGTGGACAATGCCGGTACCGTCTTCGGTGGTCACATAGTCACCTGGTATCACGCGGAATGCGCCTTCGCCGGGATTGACCCAGGGGAGGAGCTGTTCGTAGTTGATGCCGACGAGATCGAGGCCTTTAACCTGGGCTGCGACTTCATAGGGTATCAGCTTGTCACCTTTAGAGTAGCTGTCGAGAGGCAGATCCTTGGCTTTTGCGTTGAAGAGCGATCCCATGAGGGCATCAGCCGCTACTACGGTCACCGGTTTGCCTGAATAGGGGTTGTAGGTGCGTATTATATTATAGGTGATGTCCGGACCGACAGCGAGAGCAGTGTTGGAAGGAAGGGTCCAGGGGGTGGTTGTCCAGGCGAGGAAGTAGGGAGTTCCCCACTTGAAGAGGATGTCGCGGTAGGGCGCGAGCGCGGGAGCGTTGTCATCAACTACGCGGAACTGGGCCACGCAGGTGGTGTCTTTCACGTCGCGGTAGCATCCGGGCTGATTGAGCTCATGTGAGCTGAGGCCGGTGCCGGCGGCGGGAGAGTAGGGCTGGATGGTGTAGCCTTTGTAGAGATAGCCTTTTTTGTAGAGTTCGCCAAGGAGCCACCACACGCTTTCGATGTAGCGGTTGTCGTAGGTGATATAGGCGTTCGGCATGTCGACCCAATAGCCCATACGGCGGGTGAGGTCTTCCCATTCGCCGGTATATTTCATGACTTCGCGGCGGCATGCGGCATTGTATTCGTCGACAGAGATCTTCTTGCCGATGTCTTCTTTGGTGATTCCGAGATTTTTTTCCACACCGAGTTCCACAGGTAGACCGTGGGTGTCCCATCCGGCTTTGCGTTTCACCTGGAAGCCCTGCATGGTCTTGTAGCGGCAGAAAATGTCTTTTATAGTGCGGGCAAGTACATGGTGTATGCCCGGCTTTCCGTTGGCGGAAGGAGGACCTTCAAAAAATACGAACGAAGGACAACCTTCACGCTCCGACATTGTGCGGGCGAAGACATCTTCAGCGCTCCACTTTTCGAGCACCGAGTCATTGATTTCCGGCAGGTTCAAGCCGCTGTATTCAGGGAATCTTTTTGACATAGGGTTATGTTTTTGCTAAAAAAGCTATCTGTTGTTATATATTTACAGGTGTTTTCAGAAAATTTTTGCAAAAGTACAAATTATTTCCCGAATAACCTAAAGGGATGGTTTTACCATTTGTTATAGTGTATATTGTCGGCTTTGTATTTGTCTTTCGGAGTCTGCTCGCCGTTTGGGTAGCCGAGCATTACGAGGCTGAGAGGTATGATCTCGTCAGGCATTCCGAAGAGTTTTTTGACGAGGGTGACACGTTCGCTGATAGGGTAGCAGCCACACCAGACTGCGCCGAGGCCTACGGCATTGGCGGCAAGAAGGATGTTTTCGGTAGCGGCCGAGCAGTCCTGCACCCAATAGTCTCTGCCTTCGCCTTCAAGAGGATTGGAGAGGTCACCGCATATGATGATCGCTGCCTGGGCCTTGGCTGCGGGTTTCCAGTTGCCCTGGGCGAGAGAGTCGAGTGAGGCACGTTCGGTAACGACAAGGAATTTCCAGGGCTGGCGGTTGCGGGCTGTAGGAGCGGCCATGCCGGCGCGGAGAAGAGTGTCGATCGTAGCTTCTGAAATCGTAGCCTCAGTGTAGTCGCGGACACTTGTGCGGGTCATTATGTTTTCAATGGCAGCATCTTTTGATGATACGGTGCATGAGGCTGATTCGCAATTGGTGGAGTTGCTGCAGGCTGAGAGAACAAGCGCTGCCAGGGCTGTGAAAACAGAGAGTTTTTTCATTTACGGAAGAACGTGAGAGATAAACAGGTTAAAAGTTGTTGTCGTTGTTTATGTCGATCCTGACTATCACAGGGCGTGTGCCGTCAGGACAAGAGATGACCATTGTCTCCTCTTTCAAAGATGGCTCGCATGAGGTCTGACTTATGGTGGTGCAGACGGCAGACCACAGGCGCGGACAGAAGTCGGCGGGACAATGGTCGCCGGCGCGGAAGCTGAATTCATCGCCGCTGCTGAACGAGCGGCACGGCCCCGCGTCAGGATCGTCAAGGAAGATGGCCTGCAGATCCTGATGGCATTCCCGCCGGAGCACCGAGATCAGGCATCCGGGCGAGGGCATGGAAGCAAGAGACGATCCGGAAACGGACTGAGAAAGTCGCGGGCTTGCAGACGCGACAGCCGGTACAGCTCCAAAACCGAGCGCACCGGCGGCAAGTGATGCTATTTTACAGAAATGACGGCGATCCATTCTATCTGCAAAGTTAAATCATTTCCGCGAGAGTAGGGAGCAAACAATTGTGAAAATAATGAAGATTCCAAATCGAAGTGCAAAACTTTGAGATGGGCATTAGTCATTCTCCTCTCTCCTTCTGGCGAGGGGATGCCCAAGCGGCGGGGGCGGCCTAAACCGCCCCCAAGAGCGGACAGCAGCAGA
>NZ_PUEC01000001.1 GCF_003024805.1 Duncaniella muris | reverse complement strand
TGCGGATTATTGCTCCACAGACTCCCTGATCTATGCAACTAACCGTGCGTTGGCTGCGCTTGGATCTGAACTCTATATCAATTTTGCCCATACGGCTTAGTATAAATTAATTTTTACGACTTACTTAGTTCTAATACTTCAACAATACGGTTCTTATCACAATTGAAGATAATGTTGGGCATAAGCAGTCCAAGTTTATCAGGTGCGGGCACTTTATATTGATTCAGATGCTGTATGCTGTTTAAAGACAGTTCCGACCCGTCTTTTAAGATTGTTCGTTCTATAGACCCTTCGGATGGATTAACCGAAACAAATATCCGGGTACTGGTGTCTGAGAAGTTACTATAAACAGAAAAATTATTAATCCGAGGATTATTCTCTACATCTGATTCCATTTGACCTGAATCAATTGACTTTGAAAGATCAATCTTTCGAAGTTGCTGCCGATAATTGTCAGGCAGAAGTATGTATATATTTCCATCACCATTAAAAAAAGAAGCCTGAGATATCAGAGGAGAGGAGACGAATTCATCCGGTCCACTGCCTATCGATATAAACTCTAACAAAGTGGAATCTCCCTGAATACTTCTGACTTTCCATGAATTTTCTCTTTCAGCCGTTGCTATGACCATTAGAGAATCAATTACGCGGAATTGTAGATTTCCAATAGTTTTTGTATCGATAATAGTACCTGAATCGAGACTTACTACGGCAGGGAACTCTGAAAATGAGATCCGGTTGTCGAATGAAATCGTTGTTGCCTGATCTTCAGGAGTACATCCAGATAGTACAAGACAAATAGTCAAGATTACAATATTAAAAAAGATCTTCATGTCGAATAACACGTATTTGAATTAAAATAGAATTTCGGTTGGCGACATCCTGATAAATATCGGTGCGTAGAGGTAGCTGCTCAATCAATTTTCGGTATTAGAGGGTACTTGTTGCCGCATCTTATATATTACAAGTGCACTACCTTCAGATTTCAAAATATCTTCCACCGATTCAGACGCTTTTGCAAATCCATGATCTACGGCTGATTTATATCTATCATATGAATCATAATAGCCGATAAATTTGTCACCATCAACACCAACAACAGGCATTATAGCCTTTGAAATATTGTCTGATGGCATTGGAAGTATTCCATTTACATCTTTATTCCACAGCCCATACTCTATGTAACCATCGCCAAGAGTGTACGATATTATGGCATTGTTCCCACTGATGAATGGAGGCAATGTAAGATGATCGTAGTTTTTGACATCTCGCATATCAATATCACTTTTCCCTTGCAGTCCGTTCTTAAAATCAATTTTGACTTGATGATATTTTGAGGGGTCACGATCATCCATTACTGTATAACCGTCAAACATAAGAGATCCGAACACAATCTTGTTATTATTCTTCGTCAAGTAGTAGCGCTGGCCAATAGGATCAAACTCATCATCTTTATACTCGAATAAATTGTCCACAATATTCAGGTCTTTGTCTGATATGTGAACCCTGTGATTTGAATTTGGCAATTTTCGTCTGGAACCAAGGGGCACGGTAACAAACAGAAAACCGCCATTATCCAGTGACTCAACATCATCCGGGATTATAGGCATTCTTTTAGATTCAACAAATTTACCGGACAAGGCATCATAGACCAACATCTGCTGACGTCTGTTATCAACAACGTATATCCGAGATTTATCACAACAGAAGCAACTCAATTCGGAATATTCACCGGGCCCCTGGCCGATATTGTTTATAATGAATCCTGGATTTCCGCTCTCAGAATCGTATGCGCATATAATTCCTCGCCGGAAATCACCAATTACATACAGACTGTCAACACGAACTATTTTGTCAATTCCGGAAATTTCACAATCATCTAATGGTTTCAATCCCAAATACGTGACTGATTCCACCAATGTATCGGATGTGAATCGACCGGATTTATTTATGCTAATCACATCAATCCCTTTTTCGGCATCAGTTTTATTTGTATTGGCACAAGAGCTTATTAGCATGAGGCAAATAATGGCC
The DNA here is from genome assembly GCF_003024805.1 of Duncaniella muris. GTDB lineage: Bacteria > Bacteroidota > Bacteroidia > Bacteroidales > Muribaculaceae > Duncaniella > Duncaniella muris. The sequence goes on along the minus strand of NZ_PUEC01000001.1, from coordinate 193,561 downwards.
ACTGATTTTAATATATTCTTCATTTGTAAGTATTATATGATTCTATGACCGATTGAAATCAAACTGCCATATTTTCAATTATTGAATTTATAAAGTAGAATAGATGGATTCCCGTCATCAAGAGGCTGTTTATTGGTCACAAAACAGTCCTGATACACACCGATAGCACCTTGCAAAGCGCCATAGAATGGAGGTGTGTTCATATTGAGCGAAAACATCTGATTGTCACTGAACTGATAGCAAATGTGTCGTGATGGAGTTGAATGAAGCCCGAACAAAAGTATATCATCACATTTGAAAGCATACAGAACGTCAATGATCGTAGCGGCATCAATACCTGAAAATGAGTATTGATGGTCCATTGTCGCATTAACCAGAGCTTTCACAACATCACTATCCGGAATATCATCTGATAGAATTGAAAAATAATGGCTTACGGAATCATTTCTTATCAAATAGAAATCGAGTGTGAATATGTCATAGAAAATTACATCGTTTCCAGATCTCCAAAAATGTGTATTCCCTGAGCCAAAGGCGAGGTTCTCATGTTTGTGTTTTGATTTTATAATAGGCTCAATGTCTCCGTCAGCAGTGTTAAAATGCCCAAGATTGATATTGAGTTCATGCTTGTCACCAGCCTTGTTCACGAAATAAGATGTGTCGCTACCAATAGAGAAACCACAGGCTCTTCCCGGTATTTCTATGCTTGAAACAAAATTGAGAAATCCGTCATATCTATGAATCTTGCCAGTCTTGAAGTCAAATACGGCCAAATCCCCGTTAGGATACACGTCAATCTCACTCACACAGCTATATTCCCCCGGTCCATTGCCGATACTATGCAGCTTACCTATTTTTTCTCCTGTTTCACTGAATTTCCATATGGTATTTCTGATGGCATCCATAATGAAGAACCCATCTTTTGCAGGCACAAACTTCGACATATGTCCGATAGGATCATCATCTGTAGACAGACTGATTTCTCTGACTACAATTGGAGTTATAGATGTCAGTTCCTGAGTCAGGTCAATGGTGAGAATATCATCGGATTTTTCACTCAAGGACTTGCTGCATGAGGTCAATAGTGCAAGAATAGTTATTAAGAGATATGATTGTAATGTAATTTTCATCTGAAATCGGTTTCGGCTTGAGTTTTAATTCTTTAAATTGTTCATGATTTGATTTATTCATCTTTGAGCCTATTATTTTCAATCGCAGCTTCATAATATATTTTTGAAATCGCAGGATAAGCTATTAAATCTACGATCGAGTAAGCTTTTAAATCTGTACTAAGCCTAAAGATAAACACATCATGGTCGATATAATCCAACAACTTTGAATTCTTATCAGAATACATTTTTAAAGGAATGTTTTCATGAAATATTTTCATTTTACGTAGACTTGAAAAATTGCCTAATATTATAATGTCATCATTATTGCCATTCCTAACTATAGATTTCAATAATTCTATTTCCCGCTCTGCACATGAGGTACAATCGATGTTATAAAGTCCGATTATGACGATTGAATTATTCTCCACAAGCGTTTTAATGGAAATTGTATCCCCTAAAATATCTGTTATGGCAAAATCTTCTATGCTTGTATCATCCGATACAAGCATTTCATAAATGACATTTTCCATTTGAATATTAGTCTCTTCCTTTACACATCCTATTGTTGATAGGAAAAGCGCACAGAATATTATAACTTTATACCAAAGACTCATTTTTATTGGATTTGCTATTTCAATAATTCAACTTCACCAAAAAGATTTAAGTTTCCTGTATTACTTATCAGCATATTAAATATCTGTTTCTGCCATTGACGTCTTCAAGTTGAATTTAATTATAACCGGATTATTATTTTCAAAAGTAGATTCCCCAAAAGAAAGGTTACACCCCTTTGTTAAGAAACATTCCCTAAGATAATTCAAATTCTCTTCACTTAGCGCATTGGAAGCAGTTTCATCCATGTAAGACAATAAAGATGCAGCTCCATTTTTACCGACTATTACAAACGGAAAGTAACAGAATTTATTGGATATATCAGTGCGAAGATACCTTTTTGATCTGAGTGTAAGAGGGTCTACTATACATGAATAACTGTATTGTGGCGTCTGATATTCAATATACCAACTATCAGGCATAACTGTCATTTCTATATAATTGACAATTTTTATGTCGGAAGACGTATTCATGAATCTATAATAATCACGGTTATTCAACGCAGAAGTTGCTTCTATAAAATTGGGCACATCATTTGGTCCGTACAAGCCGAATCGCCCAATTGCATTTATAACGGAGTCCGAGACGCTATATATTGTATCACATAAACTTGTATAAAATAATTGTCCAAGCCGTGCGTCTTTCACAATATGTCCTGCGGGATTTGGGCGAGTATATTTAAACGGAAGAGCAGTTCCTGTCACAACCCCATCCATACCAAAGGTGCGGATATTAAAAGGATTACGTTCAAAGTAAGCTGCATACGTGCCGATATAACCGCCATCTGTCAGATATATATTTTCGGGCCTTTCCGGTCTTGCTATTTCTATGGCCGAAATAAATTCCCCCGTTAGTTTATAAGTTAAGAGTTTAGATCTCGTCCAATCTAAGATATACACAGACCCATTTGCAATAAATACCTGATTTATCGACGAATAATCTTCAGGCCCTTCACCAATCGCACCAATCTGATGGCTAAAAGTTCCATCTATATTGAATGCAAGAACTTTCTTTGGAGCTATATCGTCTGCTACTATGATTAGACTATCAGTAATTTCAACCATCGAAATGCGGCCAATCAATGATTTGTCACTTGTCTCAAGACAAATAGTCTCGATTGATTCCACCTCGGAAAGGATAAAATCATTGGATAAAGTTATCTCCTTTAGATTTAGAGAAAACAAGCTGTCAAAATCTGATAATAAAATGGAAGCCTGTGGCTGATTAGTCACTACATAAGATTTTCTTGATTCGCATCCTGTACATAGGGCAAAGCAAATGACTAAAAATGTATAAAGTATAAATTTCATGTTTTAAACTGTGATTGATTTATTAAATCCGATAGTTACGGAAAGTTGTAAGATTTTACCACCATATCTGCCTGCCATTATTAAGGGTGAACGGGCGCTCTTCTTTCCCTTCGGTGAGGTCGTGGAGTATTAGAAGAGCTCCTGAGGGGATGTTGTCAAATGTGAGGCTATAATCATTACTATGCTGTCGGCCGATAGCTCTCCATCGGTCTTTATGCCAATAAGCCAATTCATAATCATGGCCAGGGACTACGAAATTGCCGTCGTTCCACGGAAAGTAGTCAATCCGGCTTATCGTTTTTGAAGTTCCAAGATCCAAAAGCCTTTTCTTTTCTGAGGCAACCAGGGTGCCGGTTTTGTCATAAATGTCAAGCCGGTCCATATTTGCATAACTCGGCAGATCGGCTATTACTCTAATATATCTGTATCGTCCCGGCGAATCAATCAGAGCTGTATTATAAAACACAGGCACCTCAGTTATGGTAAACAATGTGTCAGGATGCTGAAACGACGGTTCATTGCAACCCTCCAGACGGGTGGATGGGATCTGAGCATAGCGGTTGAGCCATCCGGCGTTTATCGGATATTTCCGGGTAAATGTGGCTGATACAAGTTTTGTCGTATCTGCATTTAACTCTATTTTCCGGCCATTGCTGATATAAAATGGCGCACCTAAAGCCGTTTTTACGTCTTCAATGATTCCCATAGGCAGAAGCATGACTGAATCGGATATGTGCTCAAACTTTGCCTTCCCCATCTTTACCTGGGCATGAGCCTGCGGAATCCATCCGCCTGATAAAGAATGGGAACACAGCCATACATCTTCTATCTCACAGTCCGGCTTGATTTCGACTTTCCCATTCAGTCCATATTCTGCAGACACATCAACAAGTCGAGGAGAGGACAGCCGGGCAGAACTATCATCAAACAAAGGGGCATCATCTATTGGATTGAGGTCAAAAGTTTGCCGCCACACCTTGACCAACCGTTTCTTGAATTCACCCGTATATGGATAATCCTCCGGCATAGTCTGATTTTGTGCGAAAGTCGATGCATCAATTTTATTGAACTTTATTGCCACTGAATCTTCATCTACCACCGTGTATGTGCCATCGTCAAGAACGAGTGCCACCCACGTATGGGAGCGATTACTGTAATTGGCCCATTGCCCGCAATTGTCAATTACAACAGGCAAGCCGAAGGCCCGACAGACAGCCGTGAAATATACACAGCGTTCAAGACACACGCCGGAATAGTGGTTGCGTAAGGCCACGGCATCCATAACATATGGAAAATCATACTTCCCTTTTCTCTTTACGGAATTTACGGCTTTTCGCAGACGTTCAAAAGCCTCCCGCGCAGTTTTTGCGTCTTTGATGACCGGCGCATAGGTAGCTCTAAGTGAATCGCGCCAGCCGATGCGCTGCAATTCATTATCGGCTCGATATGGCAATACATACTTTTTGAACCGGTCAAAATCCACTTCGCTTTTCCAGGGGCTTTCGCTCCATGCCCGGAAGGCCTTGTCAATATTGTCAATCAGAAACTCGGCCGACAATGTTTCTATATCACGTTGTTTTTGTGGTGTAGCGGATATCTTCTGCAATGAATCCCACAATTGATTTCCCCTTTCCTGAGAAAGCCCCTGATGCATTACTGAGTCGGCAAAAGCCTGTACTCCTTCACTCCACATCACCGAATGTCCCGGCATATTGGCTACGAGCCAACGTGCAGCCTCCTGTTTCTGCGTATCGCCAGCATAATGAGTCAATACCTTTTCAATCTCATGCCGATTGCTGCGGGCTTGTTCAAGGGCATAATCAAGCAATTCATCATGTGATGTACATGATGAGACCAGCAAACAGGACAATATGTAAGATAATAACCGATTCATTCTTCTACACCTAAAATTTCACTTGCTTCCTCACGCATTTCTTCTATGGCCCGTGAGTGGATTTTTTCACGAGTGTTCAATATGTGTCTCGCTTCCTGACGTTGACGGACCGGGTAAAAAAAAGTGGAATCGCCATAAAGCTGCATGAGCAGATAATGAGGATAAAGGCGATTTGGACAGCGGTTGACTGATTTCTGAAGGTAATGCTCCGCGCTGTCAGGCTGCCCTAAAGCGCGATAGTTTTTTGCGATGATATTGAGTATCATGGGGTCTGCTGAATGTGGGAGCATTCCGAGAAGCAGATTGTTTGACTTGCGGTAGTTGTGCGCACGGTGCAGATTATGGGCTACTGCAAAATCAGACCTGACATCACCGGTTGCATTATTGGAGAGAAACAGACAGGTAAAAACCACTATGATTCCTGCCGAAGCCGGGCCGATTATCCGGGAAGCGGATGAAAGCCACGCACCGGAGAGGACAAGAGCAATGGCAATAACAAACAGAGGAAACTGCAATGGATATGAGGCAAACATTACTACTGCAGCTCCTGCTGAACTACCGGCAAAGTCATAAACCTTGTTATTAATGGCTGTCATAAGGGCGCCTGCTATCATGACAATCACCCCTGCCGCGGCCAACGGGCCATAGGCTATGGCTATCTGAAGATATTCGTTAAACACATATTCGGGAGCATCGGCCACCATGATTTCCTGTTCAGAACCTTTGCCGGACGCAAAATATTGCTCCTGAGCTTCTCCGTAGGTCCCGGCGACATCTGACCAGCCTACCCCTGTAAGCGGAACTTCCATCGCAGCCTGAACCGCGACTTTCCACATCAGCAGTCTTCCGTCTGCCGAGTTTTTCTTTACTATGTATATACCTCCTGCAATAATCACACACATGATACCTAAGGCTAATAATCTTCCTTTGCTCAATCGCCGAAGATTCGATCTATCTGACATTGCAATGATTCCACCGATACCGCAGGCCGCTATAGCAGTCCTGCTCATTGTGACGGGGATGAGAATGGCGCAGAAGAGCGCCATTGTCCATCCCGTCAGTTTTTGAAGCTTATTGTCTGATGAATTTGCATCACGCAAAGCAAATGGAAAAACCAACGCCAGGCAGCACGCGTAAGGTCCGGGATTATAAAAACTTCCCGTGACGCTGTAAGATGCATTCAGACTTTCGGCCAAGCCCATGAGTTGCAGAACTCCCGTCACGGCTTCACGCAATCCAATGCAGTAAAGCATGACTATCAACAGAATTCTAATGTTGCACTTTTTCATGTGACCGATAGTTTTGCCGAGCGCCCTTGAAAGTTGTTTTATTACATGTCAAGGTATTTCTGATTTCAGTATTTTTTGAGTTTCCACTTCATGATCAGCAGGTTTGTATCTTCCGTGATATCAGATGCAGGCTGCTTTTTTCATACGTCAATTCCTTATTGCCGGAATAAATATTGACCACTGGAGCACCACCGTTGTTTACTGCATCTTGATTCTTACATGATTGAAGAATCAAGATGAAAATAAACATTACAACAGTCCGGATTGATATTGCTTTCATGGCCTATCTTTCTGTTGTGCCTGCCGGACAGTTTAATTCAAGGTGTTTAAAACCAATACACGAGCCCCAGATTTAAGAGAATCTTTTATCGAATCTGGAAGAGTCGCATAATCACGGCAACGATGTGCCAGCTCCTCATTCATAAGACTTACTACGACAGAGTCACCTACAGATGTCAGAGGCTCGATGATGTCATATACAGAAGAATTGCTTGTAAACTTACGGCTTCCACACATATTATTTACCGGATCACAAATAATTGTGTACTGCGAGCTCTCATCTTCCACCAGCCCTATCAATAGGCTGCCCGACAGGGGAAATGGCGTGTCTACAAGCCTCAGATAAGATTTGTCTTCTTCATTGCGCCGAAATGCCAGAAAATCTTTTTTTGCTATCTGAGATATTCCCTTTTCCATGAAATCAAAAATTATTCGGCCGGTTACATTGCCGTTTTTATCCATTTTTATTAAAGTATCTAACGGACTTCTGTAATATAATATACCATCAGAGGTTTCACGTAACACATTGTTTGTCGTACAACCACCTACATATCCGTCTTCATAATAGCAGAAAGAAGTCTGTATATGTCCTGATGGGTCAGTAATACAAAGGCTTGGTGATGCTTTCCCGTCAGGAGCGATATTGAATATGAAATTTCCATTCCGAAGGCGTTTGAAAGCATCCGCGAGAAACTTGAGCTTTGATTCACTGATGAATGTACCATCGTGGGAATAACGGATTACTTTTCGGTTATTTGTATCCAATACATATACACCAGTTGAATCCACATCCATATCCCATGGAAAAACGTATTCTCCAGGCCCATTGCCCTGTCTCCCGTAGCTTCCCATCGGTGATCCATCGGAGGTAAATGACACGAGTTTCCGAGCCGAACTTCTGTCGAGAATATAGTAATTCCCATTGAAAAACCTCACTTTATCTATATCCATAAACATCGTTTCATCATCCTCTTTCAAAATTACGAATGAAGCATGATGATCACGATATAAGCCGTCATAAGAATCCTTGCACATATCTATATTAATAACGGACTGTGGCACATCTGTGTCTCGTGCATTATTATCCTTTGAGCATGACAATACGCATCCGATAAAACATGTCGTAAATAATATTCTAATGAATAAATGGTTCATTTCGGAAGTTTATTTATTAAATTGGGGAATGATTCATATCAAATAATATTACTTAAGTATTATTGAGCGTGCTGAAACCGAAAGGCTATACCGACTTCTTCATCCAAACATGTTAATAACAATCTGTACCTGAGCATGGATGAGAGTTTATACAGCGACACACCATCCTATGACCGCCGCCATAGCATCTTTTTTCTTCTGCTGGCCCCGTATTGCTGTAGCCTGACGTATCTTCCTGACTTGAAAGAGCCTCAACATTTGCAAGCGCCAAAGCACCCAGCTGTTGATTCGGTGATTGATTGTAATAGCCGATGATTCCGCTTACAGCGGCAATAACCACGGTTGTGGCGAGCATGTTTTTTTTCATGATTATGAATGTTTTAATTAAAATATTATTGAATAAATGTTTATGTAACTTGCTATTCTTTCAACTTATACTTTAACAAATACAAGGCTTCATCTTCAACCTGTTTAAATATGCTGTCAATGTCTGCAACATGATTCAGCAGCAACTTCGATCTTGTTGCCAGAACCTCCTTCTTCACTATTGCATAAGCATATTCTTCATCAGTTTCTTCTATATACGTGAATAGATATTTTGTATCAGCGACAGATGTTTTATTAGATTATAATGTCATTGCCTGTCAAAGCATTCTTGAGCTTCCACTTCATTATCAGCAGGTTTATATCTTCCGTGATATCAGATGCAAGCTGCTTTTTTCATGCGTCAATTCCTTATTGCCGGAATAAATATTGACCACTGGAGCACCACCGTTGTTTACTGCACCTTGATTCTTACATGACTGAAGAATCAAGGTGCGAATAAACACGATGAGTGGTAGGGTTGATTTTTTATTCACTCATATTAATTAGCCTTACTTATCATCCTATAGGATATCATCCAGCTCGATATACCCAAACTGAATGTTTTCGTCGTTGAATATGCAGAACAGCCTGTTTGACGCTTGGTTATATGCCATGTCTGTTATGTTTTTTCCGACAATTAGCGTTTTGACATAACTGCCGTCATGCTTGTACACTCTGATCCTGTCGGCACTGTAGGCATTTTCCCCCTCCCGCCCTGAATAGGAGGCCAGAATATAATGCGGTATCACTTCTATCTCTCTGAAAAACACTTTGTCTTTCATTACCTCAGATGAGTAATCCGGTCCTTCAGTTTTATGAAGCAATTCACCTTTAAAATTATATATGTTCAGAATATCATTATTGGTAGCGCCCTCGGCAATAATGCTGTCGGCTAATGAGATACCAAATAATGACTTCAGCCCGGCCATACGCTCCGGATCGGAAATTTCTGTTAATTCGCCCGTTGTTATGTTATATTTGCAAAGGCCCTGGGAATATCCTCTGCTTTTGGGATCCATAGTGATTGACCTTGCAAAACCGATTGAATCATTGACATGGACATAGCGGTCTGGAAATTGCCGATTATTGAAATCAGCCTTTATCGAAGGACTATAATCGGCTTTAACCAATGCACTGTCGATGTCATAGGTGGCAATTTTCAATTGTCCATAATCGAATATGGAAATAGATTTTCCGCTATTGTCAATAAAAACAGCTCCAGGAACCGTTATTTCATCCGGTCCGGGGCCGAATTGTGCTATTTGCCCTTTGACTTTCAGCGAAGGAAGATCAATGATTGTCAGAATCCTGTCCTTGGCATGTCCATCCACAACAACAATCATGGAGCCAAATGAGTATATGCCGGCTCCATTACCTACCGAAATTGTATCAAGTTCAAATGGAATCACATTTTGTGATATGTCCACATCCTTATCAAGAGAATTATCTCCTGAATGCCCGCAAGATACGGCAAGCACGGGCAATACTATCAGCAAAATCTTATTAAAAAATCTCATTTTTTCAACATCATTTTACAACATTACCTTCAATTACAGCAATAGTAGGTTTCTTCACCCCTTTATAATACACCTTTATCGTGCCACGGAATTTCCCTATAGGAGCTTTAAATTTAAGGTATCCTTCAAGACTGATCTTCCATTCCGGCATCATCCACGGTCGTGAAGTTGCAAATTTCATTCCCGGATCAGAAACTACAAGTTTTTCAATTTCCAGTTTCCGGTTAGATTGATTATGCAGGGCACAGCCGGTCTCCACCTTCTCTCCGACATGGACTGTCCCGATGTCTATTTTTGTTATCTTGACAGCCGGGAAACCACGCAATAAAGACACTTTTACACTGTCGGCTATTATCTCGGATTCTGCTTTAGCCGTATATACAGCGAACTGCGACATAAAAAACAATGTAATAAAAATAAAACGTCTCATAACTTTGAAATATATTTTATTAAGTAGCTTTGGAAAAATTAATTTATACTATATGCGGGATTTATTCAGAGTCCGGGATCGAGGACTGAAGAGGGAGTTTATAGATATAAACGACCGATAAAGAGCTTAATTTCGGCCGGAATAAAACCGCAGAGAGTATGAAAGATCATCCGTAGGAGCTACTTATGTACATTATATCGTTTAATTTTGAAAAGTTACTTATGTTATTTGTTTCATGGTTGACGATCGAATGGATGGAATAAGTGTGAGATTCACCTATTCCATCCATCAGAAACGTTTTTAGCATATCCGATCATTCGGCAACCAATAATGTGGGCCAGGACAGCATCCATCTCCACCAGGGGCACAACATCTATCCCAACCGACTATAATCTCGCTGTTTGACAACGCTTCAACATTTGTGAGAGTCAATGCATTGTTCAATACTGGATTCTGAGACTGATGGAAAAAGCCATAGCACGAACTTATGGCTGCTAAGACTACGAATGAGGCTAAAAAGATCTTTTTCATGAGTAAATCTTTATAAAATTGAATAAAATTTAATTGATGACAGATCCTGAGACTTCCAGTACTGTCGGGTTTTCAAATCCGTGATAATATATGTACACATTCCGCCTGAATATGCCGGTAATAGAATCTTCATGGAATTTAATCTGGATCGGCAAAGTATCATTTGGAGGAATGACGCTATCTGAAATGATAGCTTCCGTACAATGACATGATGAAATGACATCTCTGACAAACACGGTGTCCATACTTTCATTCTTAAGCGCATAATTGACCGTTAAAACTTCTCCCAATCTGACTTCTCCGATTTCTTTTTTTGAATCATCGACAGTAATTATCTGAGTTCCGCCCTTATTGAATGTCTTTCTTCCTGAAATAATGGCTCGGTATAATTCTGCAATACCTACATTGTAAGCGGGGTTGCCAATAGCTACAACATGATTGTTTCGATCCAAGAGGAAAGTACGGAGCATAATGTCGTCAGGAAACTGATTAAGTATCTGCAAAGAGTCGTTTACATCATTAACAACTTGATAAGGATAATCATCGCGTTGGATAAGATAGGCCAATTCGCGGTTGTATTTTGCATTGACAACAATTACTGCATTGAAATCCCTCTCTCCGACAATCGAGTCCAACGAACTGAAAAACTCTTTCCAAATCGGTAACTTCATCTTGCAACCGGTGCAACCGGTACTGTCAACATATGTGAGAATCGTAAAATCTGCATCTGACAGATCAATTGTATCTCCTGTAATAACATCTGTCATTACATCAGGAAACACTATCTCCCGTCCCTGCCACTCGGATACAAGCCTGGCATAAGCATCTGTTTCAGATGCACAAGACCATAAGGTAATGCTTGCAAGAAACATCAATATTATCTGGATGACTGACTTCTTCATGGCTTAACAGTTGGGTTTTAGCGTAAATAAGCGGTCAATTGTTTCTCTGAATTTATGATTCTATTTTCCGGGCAACTCAATATATCCTATATATTGGTACGACTCGGTTATAAATCTAAGCTGATAAAGACCACTGACATCACATAGTAATCCGACAAAATCGGGTTCATCTATATATTGAGCCACAAGTGCTGTTCCATCAGAATCCCAGATCTCATAAGATATGATTTCTGAAGTCAGTGTGGTCTGGACTGTGCCTTTTGAGAAATCAATTACGCAGACTATAGGTGATGGTAATGACCTATGCCCTTTAGATGGTGATGGCTGTTTGTATGGATCATCAATAGATTCTTGTTGAGTCAGATTTACGGTAATACAATAGGCATCAGCCCTGACTTCTGAATAAAATAAGGGGCAAAGAAATAGGATTAAGAGTTGTAAGAGACGTTTCATGGTGTTGATGAATTTTGATGCAAAATTAGATTGTTCCACATTAACATTCCGAAAATATCAGTACGGAAATAATTCGATTTTTATATTCTGAGGATTATTCGAATTATTTTCGAACTGAATCCATTTAGATTAAGCAAAAGGTAAACTGTTTATAAAAAGAGGATTAGTGGATTGAGCAGTTTGATATTATTTCCCGAACCGAAAATTTTATAGCTCAATATAGAACGACGCGATGAAATGGTGCTTTTTGTCCGGTTGAGCAGGATTGCCATGCTTGACGGTGAGATCCCGCAGCGGATTAGTAACGCAACCCGGAATTCGGAGTCTGTGATTTTGCAGTTGGTGAGGGTGTTAAGGCGTGTCCTAAATTCGGGAGAGTCTACCGCGATAAGCTGAGCCAGCTCCTCCCATAGACCGTCGGAATCAGGGATAGACTTATTCTTCGCTATAAAATTCTCCAACCGTTGGTAGATATCCGAAAGGATTATGCTCTCCTTCACGACTGGTGAGTTACAGCCGACTTGTTTGGGCGAATTAAATTCATGAAGAATTTTTTTGCGCAGAATTTCCTGTTGAGTGTTAACAGTAGAACCCGTAGGCTCCATATTCTGATTTTGGCGGAAATCCCTAAGAGTGTCAAGCGTCATCTGCAGGCGCACAATTTCCCGCAGATTGCGCATTCTCAGCCAAAGCAGGCCGATGACAGCTAAAGCCGCAAGAACAGAGATGATGCAGACGAGTAGATAAAGTTTGTTTTTCCCGGCTTCCGCTTTCTCCTTCTCACGGACATGGAGCTGATAGTTGTATTGGGAATTTTGAATAATAGCCTCGCTTGCCTCGTAAGTATCGAGATAATTTTCAATTGCACGATCATATATCGGTTGATAAAAAAGGAGGGTATCTTTGGGGACTAAGCTTTTGAGCTTTGGCGAAAACATGATTTTGAATCCTGTGCGTTTGTAGGGGCTGTTGCTCATTGCAAGTTGCCGGGCATAGATATAAGCGGTATCTTGAACGTTGGCATCCAGATATATCTGTGCGGCTATTGCAAGAGAATAGTTCCTACAAAGCGGGTCTACCTTGCCCGGCAATCCTCTGATGACCATCAAGGCCGAGTCAGTTTTGTGCTCACGATGCAATATCGAAGCTAACTCAAGAGCCATATCGGCCTGCTCAATTTCTGACAGCCCTATTGCCAGCCTGATGGCCTCTGCATTGTATTTACGTGCCGCTGGCAGATTACCGACCTTTATATTGACTTGACTCAGGAGGCTGTAATCATATGTAAGGTTGAACGTATCTCCCGACTGTTTGCCTATCTCTATAGATTTCTCCAGATATGGAATTGCATCGGAGTGTAGTTTGAGATTGTCAAGCAGCCGGCCGGTCTGGCTTAAAGCAGCAGACTTTAATTCCAAATTATCCATATTCTCCGGAATGACATCAAGCGCCGACTGGAAATATCGAAGAGCCGTCGGGTAATCGCCAAGATCGGAGTAAACACGACCGCCATAATAGAGAGCCAAGGGATATAATCGGTCATCCTTGTGTGAAGAATAGTAATCCATCACATCAAGCACAAGGCTGTCTGAGGTATGGGTTATGTAGGCTTTGTCGCGAGCTTCGATTGACAGAAGATCGGCCAGATGGCGGTCAGCCTCAGTCAGAGAACTCCGGTCGATGCTGTCGAGGATCACGATCGCCCTTTCAGGCGAATCGGAAATCACCTTCTCGATATAGTCAAAATCCACTACATTACCCCTATGACTACAGGCAATGAACAAAATGGAGAGAGCAGATATTAAGAGCGTTTTTATCATTAAAAGAGCTATCAGAGCGCAAATTTATTGAAATTACTCCGAAAATTCAAAAAATCAGTAAGCAACATTGCTGAAGTTTGTTAAAATCTTCAATGCTCAAAGTTACTTATTACAAAATACTCACACACTGTACCATCGGAAGCCCAAGACAGAGGTGTATAAGGAGCAAAGTGGGAAACCCGGACAAATAATAGGGATGAGAATTCAATATTTCGAGGCTGAATCGTAATACGGCGCAAATATCGCTTTGTTGAGAAGTGTTATCAATAGATAACGCGGTATAATAACTGTATTGGGAATATAAAAAGCAAATATCATTGGTTAATTATCGTTAATCAGTATGTATTTTCATATTTGTGACTTGTTATAACAATGAGCATCAGATGGATGCCGTCAATTTTTGAAAATCTGTTCTTAGATCAAGTATTTTGAGTTTACAAACTTAAATATACACTATTCTAAATTGCAAATGCAAGTTTGCAATCCAAACGTAAGATTCTCATTTGCATTGTCGCTCTTTGTATTTACATTTATTATGATTTATGACATCTCAATTTCAATTTTCAAATCGCAAATTCAATCCATTTACATTCTTGAATTTATATTTACATCATCTGTTTTTGCAATCCTAATTCATATTTGCTATCTGTCCGAATTTCAAATCTACGCATCACAATTGCAAATTATAAAGCATTAACATTCAGAATAACTAATTAATTATCACCTATATTATAAAAATAATCCAAATCAAAGCTTTAATATATCACGCCATCCCACAGCCACTTACAGGCCATCACTAAATTCAAATCCATATACGCATATAACTCCCCGATTATATAGAATTTTACAGCTTAACCCTAAACCATTGCTTCAAATCTTGCATTTACAATAGCAAACTCGCCATAAGGTAATTGACTTTACAATTGATAATCCACACCAATCTAATTTCAATTCTCAAATTTTAGAGTTTTCATTCTTAAATTTGCATATTCAAAATTATATAATTACATTTGCAATCGCATTACAATTCAAAATTCTAAAGAATTTGCATTATGGACCTCGTTTCAAGACTCAAACACTATCTCGACAGCCGTCAGATCAGCATAACCCAGTTTGCAGATGAATGCGGAATCCCTCGCCCCACTGGCAGCCAACTACTTGCAGGTCGCAACAAGAAGGTGAGCGATGAGATCATCAGCAAAATCCACAGCGCCTACCCCGATCTAAACATCGTATGGCTGATGTTTGGCGAGGGAAATATGGTGACGAACGGAAATATTGAAATCTCAGAGCCTCAAATTAGCCCGGTTTCAGCATCTGCGCACCAGCAATCGCCAATTAACCAGCAAATTGACTTCGGATTAGATTTCGATGAAACACCTTTGCAAAATTCTTCAGAAAAATCTGTGGCTACGACATCCGCGCCAGCCCCCAACACGACATTTACATTTGCCACTCCAGCAGATCCAGCCGAGCCACCGGCCCGCCCATCCGCCGACTTCTCTTCTCCAGCTACCGGAGCTGACTCCGCTGATGACTCCATCACACTCACTCCCGGAAAAGGGAAACGAGTCACAGGCATTGTGGTCTATTACGATGACTGCACCTACGAATCCTTCATTCCGGATCCGGCCCACGGCCACCCTTTCATGCGGTAGCCCCCCAGACTTCCTCCACCACCACCAACCCGGCCTCACACTCCACTCCATCGGCATCGCCCCATGCTCCCCTACAAAACTCTTGGCAGTCTGCGGGATTCTGAGTAATTTTGCAATCCGAAAAACAAAATCACTCAAAACCCATCCATCATACTCCCGCAATCCGCTATGAGCATTTCAATCAACAGCCTCTCGGTCGAATTCAGCGCAAAATCTCTCTTTGACAACATATCCTATATCATAAACCCCAAAGACCGCATCGCCCTTGTCGGCAAAAACGGAGCCGGCAAATCGACAATGCTCAAAATCATAGCCGGGCTGCAGAAACCTACATCCGGCAACGTGGCCATGCCACGCGACACCACAGTAGGCTATCTTCCGCAACACATCAACGTCAGCGACACCTCCTCCGTCATTGACGAAGTCCGCAGCGCCTTCAGCCACGTCGACAAAATGCGGGCACGCCTCGATGAAATCAACAACGAACTTCTCACCCGCACCGACTACGAATCTGACGCCTATCAGGAGCTCATCGAGACAATGACCTCGCTGACCGACCGCCTCGCCATTGAAGAAAGCGAAAACTTCGAAGCCGAAATCGAAAAGACACTCATCGGCCTCGGCTTCCTCCGCAGCGACTTCCAGCGCCCCACGTCAGAATTTTCCGGCGGGTGGCGCATGCGCATCGAACTCGCCAAGATTCTCCTCGCCCGCCCCGACGTACTCCTGCTTGACGAACCCACCAACCACCTCGACATCGAGTCGATCCAGTGGCTCGAAAATTTCCTCATCACAAAAGCCAAAGCCGTGGTGCTCGTCAGCCACGACCGCGCTTTCATCGACAACGTCACCAACCGCACAATTGAAATTTCACTCGGCAAAATCTACGACTATTCCGTCAACTACTCCAAATATCTCGTCCTGCGGCAGGAGCGCCTCGATCAGCAGATGCGCGCCTATCAGAACCAGCAGAAAATGATTCAGGACACCGAAGACTTCATTGAACGCTTCCGCTACAAAGCCACCAAGAGCGTCCAGGTTCAGAGCCGCATCAAACAGCTTGCCAAAATCGAGCGCATCGAAGTAGACGAAGTAGACACCTCCCGCCTCAACCTCAAGTTTCCTCCCGCTCCACGATCCGGTGACTATCCCGTCATCGCCGACAACGTTGGCAAAGCCTATGGCAACCATCAGGTTTTTGACCACGCCACTTTCACCATAAAGCGCGGCGAGAAAGTAGCCTTCGTAGGCAAAAACGGCGAAGGCAAATCAACCCTTGTCAAATGTATCATGGGCGAGATACCGTTTACCGGAAACCTCAAAATCGGCCACAACGTAAAGATCGGCTACTTCGCCCAGAACCAGGCCACGCTGCTTGACGGAGAAATCACCGTGTTCGACACTATCGACCGCGTGGCCGTCGGCGATATCCGCACCAGGATCCGCGACATCCTCGGCGCCTTCATGTTCGGAGGCGAAGCTTCCGACAAGAAAGTCAAAGTCCTTTCCGGCGGTGAAAAGACACGACTGGCCATGATCCGTCTCCTGCTTGAGCCCGTCAATCTGCTGATCCTCGATGAGCCCACCAATCACCTCGACATGAAAACCAAGGACATTCTCAAGCAGGCTATCAAAGACTTCAACGGAACAGTCATCGTAGTCAGCCACGACCGCGAATTCCTTGACGGCCTTGTTGAGAAAGTCTATGAATTCGGCGGCGGTCAGGTCCGCGAATGCCTCGGCGGCATCTACGAATTCCTCGAAAAGAAAAAACTCGCATCACTCGCCGAGCTCGAACGCAACACCATCCGCCCCGTCGCCGACAAAACTCCGGCAGCTTCCAAGCCCAAAGAAGCCGATACCTCCAGTGATGCGCCGGCATCAACCGCCCCAGCTCAGCGCAAGCTCAGCTACGCCGAACAGCGCGAACACGAAAAGCTCGTCCGCAAAGCCCGCAAAAAAGTCGAAGAAGCCGAAGCCGAAATCTCGCGCCTTGAACAGGAAGTAGCCGACATCGAGTCCGCCATCTCCGCAGGCAACCCGCCGGCCGACATCTACGACCGCCACGCCACAGCCACCAAGCAACTCGAAAACGCCATGTCACTCTGGGAACTCGCCTCAATGGAACTCGAAGAAATCTCACGCTAATACAAAAGCGCACCAAAGCACAGAAAGAATACCAAAAAAAGCAAGAGGAGCCCGCTTTTCATTAAGCAGACTCCTCTTGTCTTTTCTTACCAGGACATTCCCCTTATGCAGAGTAATGCCCGAATGTTTTTTACACTGAAGAAATCACGCCTTGACCAGCCTGATACCGCCGTCAGCTATCACAATCCGGCGCTCACGATAGAGATGGCCTATCGCCTTCTTGAAATCCTTCTTTGAACACTGAAACGTAGCTCTGACAGTTTCCGGAGCCGCCGAATCTGAAATAGGCAGAAAACCATCAGGTTCATTGGCCAGCCGTCCCAGTATCCGCTCCATAAGAGCATCGACACGGCCGTCATTGCCGCCACTCAGTACAAGGTCAATCTTACCGTCATCTCTCACCTGCTTCACATATGCCGTGATAGCCTCTCCGATTTCCAACGGAGCAAAAAGTTCGTTTTCATAGATCATACCGTGAAACAGGTCATCGACAATCGCCTTATACCCCAGATCGGTCCGCTTGTAGACCAGCGCCTTCACCCGGCCGCCGAGCTTATAGCGCGGATAGGTATTGCCAAGAAACTTGTCAATCTTCGCCGAAGCCACAACTCTTTTCGTGGCATCATCAAGATAAACATAAACCAACACCACCATTCCGCGCGACAGCTTTACCGTCTGTTCGCGGAATGGCACAAGCAGATCTTTCATGATACCCCAGTCCAGGAAAGCACCGGTCTGATTGACATCGTTCACCTGCAGATAGGCAAACTCTCCCACCTGAGCAAACGGATGTTCCGTAGTGCAGATAGGCCTACCCTCGGAATCCTTATACACAAACACCTCTATGTCATCGCCAGGCTGAAGCGGGTTGACGATATAGCGCGAGGGCAACAGCACCTCATTTCCGTCGGCATCCTGAAGATAGGCACCGAAATCAACATTGCGGGCCACCCGCAGAGTGTTATATTTTCCGATCTTGAGCATATGGAGTATTATTTTGTGCAAATTTAACCATTTTTTCACGAATTACCCCTAATTTTGCATAATCAGGCGACAATTAGTTCCATCTGATATAAACGCCTGAAGACTTCCGATTGTTAAACAGACTGACCGGCAGGAACCCACACCCGTTCCCGACCCCCGGTCCGCTATCAGACCCATCAACCCAAATGGACGAAATTCTCAAATATTTTCCAGATCTTACTCCGGAGCAGATCGAACGCTTCACCGCCCTTGGGCGCCTCTACCCTGAGTGGAACGAGAAAATCAATGTCATATCCCGCAAAGACATTGACAATCTATACACACATCATATACTCCACTCCCTGGCGATAGCCCGATTCATAACCCCGGTTGACGGATCGCTGCTGATCGACCTCGGCACCGGCGGAGGTTTCCCCGGCATACCCCTCGCCATCCTCTGGCCAGGATGCCGCTTCCACCTGATAGACCGCATCGGCAAGAAAATCCGCGTCGCATCTGAAATCGCATCTGAAATCGGGCTCACCAACGTCACCTTCCAGCACGGCGACATGGGCGAATGCAAACTAAAAGCCGACTACGTGATCAGCCGCGCCGTCATGCAGCTCGACGAACTCGTCAGAATCATCAGCCGCAACATTTCGTCTGAACAGCGCAACCGCATCCCCAACGGGCTCGTCTGCCTCAAAGGCGGAGACCTTGCCCCCGAACTCGGCCGCGTCAAGCGACCGATACTCGACATCCCCCTGAGCGACTGGTTTGCAGAAGACTATTTCAAGACCAAAGACCTTATTTACGTAGAACTATGAAAGTAAGCCGTTTCGTTTTCAATATGTTCGGAGTCAACACCTACGTCATGTGGGACCCCGAAAGCCTTGAAGCCGCCATAGTCGACCCCGGAATGATCGATCAGGCCGAAAAAGACGCCCTTGACAGCTTCATCTCTCGCAACAGCCTCCGGCCGACACAGCTGATCAACACCCACAGCCACCTCGACCACATATTCGGCAACACATATATAAAAGAGAAATACGGACTCGAAATCAAAGCTAATCCCGCCGATGATTTCCTTGCCCGCACCCTCCCCGAACAGGCAGCCCGTTTCGGCATGCGCCTGCCACTCGCCCCGCAGAATCTCGACGTCGAACTCCACGACGGCGACACCATTTACCTCGGCAAAGAACCCATCGAAATCATCGCAGTCCCCGGCCACTCGCCAGGCTCGATAGCGCTCTATTGTCCCGAATCAGGCTTCGTCATCACCGGCGATGCCCTCTTCCCAGGATCAATAGGCCGAACCGACCTACCCAAAGGAGACCACGCCACACTCATAGACTCCATCAGGCGCCGGCTCCTCTCACTCCCTGACGAGACAGTAGTCCTCGCAGGCCACGGAGGCGAAACCACTATCGGACGCGAAAAGACCGCCAACCCCTACCTTTGATCGCCCAACGCAATTTCAACTGGCAACACCATCCCGCTTGCCCCTCCACAGACTCCTGTGAGGCATATTTGACACTTTTTTCACAACAATTAAAAAATAATTACGGATTTTTTTCTTTAATAAGATTAAATCCCTTATATTTGTCGGCAGCTACCAAGCCTCGGCGCCCTGACCCACTTCCACGCCATCGCAGTCGGGCTTACGGTCAAACCTACTCGTTCAACTATCTCAAAAGTTATGACACGACCCAAACTTCAGATCCGCGACCTCACACTGCGTGACGGCCAGCAGTCGCTCTTCGCGACCCGCATGAAACAGGAGACCATCAACCGCCTCCTTCCTTACTATGAGGATGCCCGCTTCCACATCATGGAAGTCTGGGGCGGTGCAGTACCCGACTCTGTGATGCGCTACCTCGACGAATCGCCCTGGCAGCGTCTCCGCACTTTCTCCGAGGCAATGGATTCAAAGAGTGACCACCCCAAAGCGCTCCTCTCCGCCCTCTCTCGCGGCCGCAACCTCTTCGGCTACGTGCCCTATCCCGACTCGGTACTCGAAGGCTTCTACAAGGAAGCGATAGCCAACGGGCTGAACGTAATGCGCATATTCGATGCACTCAATGACATCGACAACGTCAAGGAATCAATCCGCCTCATCAATCGACTCGGCGGCATAGCCGATGGAGCCGTATGCTACACCGTCGATCCCAAGCCCGAAGCTCCCGCCAAACCCGAAGGCTTCTTCGGCAAGCTCAAAGCAATGTTCGGATCACGTGAAGAAGGCCCGACTCCGATCTTCACTGACGAATACTTCGTCAGCAAAGCCAAGCAGATGGAAGCGCTCGGCGCAAAGATCATCACACTGAAAGACATGGCCGGACTGGTCAACCCCCTCCGGGCCGCATCAATAATCTCAGCCCTCAAACGCGAAGTCAAAGTCCCCGTTGACTTCCACACCCACTGCACTCCCGGCTACGGCCTGGCATCATCGCTCATGGCCATCATCAACGGAGTCGACATACTCGACACCAACATCTGGTGGTTCGGCGGAGGCTCCGCAGCTCCTGCCATCGAACTCATCTGGATCTTCTGTCAGCGCATGGGAGTCGAAGTTGAAGTCAATATGGAAGCCGTGGGCCGTATCCGCACCGGACTTCTCGAAGCCCGCAAAGAGCTCGCACAGTTCGATCTTAACAAAGACAACATGCCGCGTCCGTTCGATCCGCTGACCGACAAACTTCCCCCAGAAGTCCTCGCCCTCTTCGACAGTGCCATCGAATTCGCCAAAGCCAAAGACGAAGCAGCCCTCCTTGATGCCTGCCACAAGATTGAAGCTTACTTCGGCTTCCCCAAACCCAACGAGCTCGTCAAGACCGCAGAAGTTCCCGGTGGCATGTACTCCAACATGGTGGCCCAGCTCAAGCAGCTCCAGAGCGAAGATCTCCTTGAAGATGCCATGCGCCTTATCCCGATGGTGCGCCGCGATGCCGGCCTGATCCCCCTCGTCACCCCCACCAGCCAGATAGTGGGCAGCCAGGCAGTGCTTGTGGCCCTCGACCGCAAAAACGGCAAGCCGGACTATACCAACAAATCCAACCAATTCATCTCACTCGTCAAAGGCGAATACGGCAAAACCCCGGTGGCCATAGATCCCGCATTCCGTGAGAAAATCACCGGCAACCCTGAAGAAAAGCCCTATGACGTCAGCGCCTACCGCAAGCCTGAAAATCCAGAGCTTCCGGAACTCGGCGGACGCAAACTCGCATCGAACACCGAAGAGTATCTCTTGCTCGAACTCCTGCCATCTGTGGCCAACGGATTCCTCCGTAAACGCCGCAAAGAAGAATTCGAAGCCGAAGAATCAGTCAAGGCTCCCGCAGCCGAAGAAGCTCCCGCCGAAACTGCCGAGCCCATCACCGGTCCGGTGATCGCAGCCCCGATGAGTGGCAGAGTCGTTTCAATCAACGTAAAACCAGGTCAGGAAGTCAAGCCGGGAGACACCGTGCTGGTCTATGAGGCCATGAAGATGGAAAACGATATTGAATCCGAAATCAGCGGCATAGTCAAGCGAGTACTTGTTAGCGTAGACGACCAGGTGGCTACTGACACCCCTCTGATCGAATTTGAAAACTGACCGGCTAAAAATACGACATCCACATATATAGGACCTGACCACCAGGCAGGTCCTATATATGTGTTTCATGGCATACCATATTTTTTACAGCGATCCAATCATATACAATTTAATTTATCACACAATCACAATTCATGAAATCTATCAAAGCAATCATGCTGGTGCTTGCGTTCATTGTCAGCGCAACCACATTCACTGCTGACGCGCAGTTCCGTTTCGGACCCAAAGTTGGACTTACCGTCAATGACATGCACTTCAACAAAAGCGTGCTCGATGCCGACAACCAGACCGGCTGGACCGCAGGTGTGATGGGTGAATTCACTATTCCCGTCATCGGCATCTCAGCTGACCTTTCAGCAATGTATGTCCGCCGCAATGCCAAATTTCTTGCCGAGCAGGAAATATCCAAGGACAACCGTAGCTACATCGAGCTGCCGCTGAACTTTAGATACAACTTTTCGCTGCCGCTTATCAGCAAAGTCGTTGTTCCCTACCTCGGTGTTGGTCCGAGTGTGTCATTCCTCACCAGTCGCAAAAATATCCACGATGCCTACCGCAACCGCTCGGTTGACTGGGCTCTTAACTTCGGCTTCGGTCTGCGTTTCCTAAGCCACATCGACATCAACGCCCGCTACGGCCTCGGCCTCACTAAAGCCGTCCGCGCTACTGACGACGAATACGGCAAAGCCGGCATTGAAGGCAAAAACCGCTACTGGACCATCACAGCAGCTTACCTATTCTGATTTCTGAGCAACAGAGGGTGTTGCAAAGTCCTCTGAAATCACATAGGCCCGTGGTTACTGCGTAAAAGCGCAAAAGCCACGGGCTTTTATTTTATAAGTGGACTTTAGAGGAGGGCACTCCATCCGGAGCGGTAAATCGGTGTCCTGCCGGACTCCACATGTAGGGGGGCGCAGACCCGTGACACCTGCGCGCTGTGCGCAGGTGTCACGGGCTACGAGTAAATCGATGTCCTGTCTGACATCACCGTCCGGCCTCAACGCAGCGTAACCCGGACAAATCCGCAGGCAACGACAAGTCCGACAATACGTTTTCCGAACGGCTCCACGGGCAGCGGGTGTCCGGAAGGACACCGTTTTATTCGTAGCCCCCGACACCGTAGCGCTCAGCGCGTAGGTGTCGGGGGGGAAGACATTCAAGCAAATGTGGTGTCCGGAAGGACACCGATTTACCACCACGGAAGGCCCCACGAGCGGCGGGTATCCGACAAGGAGCGTTCCGGATGAGATCGTAGCTTTCTTAAATGCCTTTGAGACATCGCTGTCTGAATCTCACCTGCAGGGGCCCATGAATCTTGCTTAGGCTATCCTCTGAATCCGCTGCCACCCTTTACGGTTTTTGCTGCTGATTTGTTAGAGTAACACCACCGCCCCTATTCCTGTATGCAAAACAAGCCGGCCTCCTTGTGGAGACCGGCTTATGTTTTTCTCAGAAGTGAGAGCTGATTACTTTCCGGCGATAGAGTCAGAAACGGTCAGGCGAGCGCGGCCTTTGGCGCGACGACGGGCGAGGACCTTGCGTCCATCGGGGGTAGACATGCGGGCACGGAAACCATGCTTGTTAACTCTCTTTCTGTTAGAAGGTTGAAATGTTCTTTTCATTGCCGTATATTTTTATTTTTTCGTTATTCTGCATTTTGAGGTGCAAATTTAAGAAAAAACATTGATACGATCAAACAAATTTCACATTTTATAACACTTTTCCGTGCTATTTACCTCCTTGTCCATTCTTGACCATCCCGTTCTCACTCACATTCCTTTTTGATTTCCTCGCACCATGCCTTGACACGCGCCTCGGTCTTTTCCGGATGATTGACATTATCAATGCAAAGTCCCACTATCATACCATTGACATCACTGGCGGAATGATCGTAGTGGTAGCCATCATTGCTGAAAGGAGCTATGAACATAGCCTTCGTGTCATGGAGACGATGATAGATCTCCCCTACCGAATTGCAGAAAGTATCAGCCATCGACTCATCGCCACAGCCAAAAATCGCCACTTCCTTGCCTTCAAGATCAAGCGACTGCAGACCATCGAGAAAACCGGCCATATCCTCCTGAAGATCGCCTGCCCCCCAGGTGCTCGCGCCAAGAATTATCACATCATAGCCAGCTACGTCTGACGGCGCCGTCCGGGCCACGTCATGCACATCCTGAGGAGATACATTCAGTTCGCGAGCTATCATTTCAGCGACTTCGAGAGTCGAACCTGTGGTGGTTCCGTAAAATATACCAATCTTTTTCATTATATATTTATCTTAAATTATCCACAAAACAGACGTGAACGTCTATGAAATATAAACATAAGTTATGCAAAATTTGTTCGCCACCGCCGTCCGGATTTGCGTTTTTGGCTAAAAATCATTAATTTTGTCACTTGATACCATCAAAACTTAACCGGCAGTGGCATCATGAGGCGGAATCCTGCGAAAGGCCCTCTTCCTCTAAGCTTCTGTCCATGCACTTCGGAACCAGTTCAACTATTCAATAACCATAATATCAGAAAACTTATCAATTTTTTACTTTAACTTGTTAGCATGAAAAAAACTTTTTTATCGTGCATGGCGCTGCTGATGTCGCTCGGAATGTCGGCGCAGCAGTCCAAGTACTCCCACACGATCCAGGCCGAAAAGCTTGATCGCGGAGTCATAGCCGTAAAGGCCGACAATGGCGTCTTCGTTTCATGGCGCTCGCTGCTCGGCGATTCGAAAGATCTGCTCTTTGACGTCTACCGCGACGGCAGCAAGATCAACGAAACTCCCCTCAAAGTAACTAACTTCACTGATCCCGCCGGAACTCCCGGAGCAAAGTATCAGGTCAAAGCCATCCTCAACGGCACCGACATCGAGACCTCAAAGGAAGTAGCTGCCTGGGCTGAAAATTTCCTGCGCGTACATCTGAACCGTCCCAAAGGTGGCACATCGCCCGAAGGTGGCTATAGAGAGATGCGCAACTATACCTATACTCCTGACGACGTTTCCGTAGGCGATGTCGATGGCGACGGCGAATGGGAACTCATTGTAAAATGGTTCCCGACCAACCAGGCAGACAACGGTGACCAATACCGCTACACCGGTAACACCATCCTCGACTGCTACAAGCTCGACGGCACCCAGCTCTGGCGCATAGACCTCGGCCAGAACATCCGCTCAGGCAACCACTACACCCAGTTCATGGTCTACGACTTCAATGGCGATGGCAAGGCAGAACTCATCTGCAAGACAGCTCCCGGTACCATTGACGGACAGGGCAAAGCAGTGCTTCTCGGCGATGCCAAAGTGACAGACGATCACCGCACAAAGTCCAACGGAAAGAAAGACAAGAACGATCATGCCGGCATAGTCGTAGCCGGTCCCGAATATCTTACCGTATTCAACGGCGAGACCGGAGCCGAAATTCACACCATCGAGTATAATCCTCCACGCACAATCCGCACAAACAGCCAGTGGGGCGACAGCAACGGCAACCGCTGCGAACGCTACCTCGCAGGCGTGGCCTACCTTGACGGCAAAACTCCGTCGGCCATCTTCTGCCGCGGTTATTACACCGCCGCCTATGTCTGGGCTGTGAACTTCGACGGACAGAAGCTCACAGAAAAATGGCTCCACAAATCAGAGACTTCAGGCCAGGGCCTCTATGGCGAAGGCGCCCACTCTCTGACAATCGGCGACTGTGACGGCGACAGCTTTGACGAAATTGTCTACGGATCTGCCATCCTTGACCATGACGGCGTAAAAGTATTGCGCACAGGTGCAGGCCACGGCGATGCTCTCCACCTCGCTGACATGGACCCCGACCGCGAAGGCCTTGAAATCTTCATGGTCCACGAAGAAAAGAAATCTCCCTATAAGTGGGATGCAACTTTCCGCGATGCCCGCACCGGCGAAATTCTTTGGGGCAATCCCCAGTCAGCCCACGACATCGGCCGCGGTCTCGCAGCGAACATTTCATCCAAATTCCGTGGCTACGAAGTATGGCCCAGTGCATGGTATGCAAATAGCTCGGACACTTCACGTGCCAACAAGACATTCACCTGCACAGGCGAGATCGCTATCGACGGCAAAGTTCCCTCGTCAAACTTCCGCATCTACTGGGACGGCGATCTGCTCGATGAACTTTTTGACGGAAAATACAATTCCAGTGCAGGCAAGTCATATCCTATCATCGAGAAACGCAGTGAAAACCTCAACGGAACAGCGGCAAGTTGGGCATTCTCCGACTACTCAAACGCAGGCTCCACCAACGGAACCAAAGCCACTCCCAATCTTCAGGCTGACCTTTTCGGCGACTGGCGCGAGGAAATCATTCTCCACGATCAGGAAACCGAATCCGATCTGCTCATTTTCTCAACCACCATCCCGACCGACTACCGAGTCAACACTCTGATGCAGGACCGTCAGTATCGCGTGGCCATAGCATGGCAGAACTGCGGCTACAACCAGCCTCCCCACCTCAGCTATAACCTTGAGGAAGCCTTCAACACCGTGGGTGCAATCACCGTCAACGGCGGCGCGCTCAACCAGGTGATCTATCTTGGCGATGAAATCCAGACTATCGGCTTCACCGTGATCCGCGCCACAGGCGTAAAAATCGAAGGCCTCCCCGAAGGCATGACCTACAGCTTCGACCCCGCCACCCTCACCGGCACAATCTCAGGCACACCCAATGCCGAAGGCGAATTCACATTCACCATCACCACTACCGGTGCTGAAGAAGACCAGAATGCAACCATCACCGGCAATATCAAGGTGCGCATGAACACCTCGATCGAACTCGTGGCCCACTACCCATTCGAAAAAGTAGGCGAAACCACCCCCAATTCAATCCTTGGTGAAATCGCCACCGCCAACGGCGGGAACGGCGAAGCCGTAAAAGGCAAGCGCGGCAATGCTCTCAGCCTCAACGGATTGAATCGTTACGTTCAGGAAAGCTATGACCTAATTGACTTCGGCAGCAACTCATTCACCATTGAACTCTGGATGAATTCTACCGCTGTTGACAAAAACTGCTACCTGCTCAACAAGGGTGTCATTTCTCCCAATAACGGCTCCGGCAACTGGTATGGCATCGAATACAAAGACAACAAGGGCACAAAGGAACTCCGCTTCGCTATTGACGACAACGTGACCAAGAAGCAGATCGAAGTCTCCGGCGCCGACAAATATTTTGACGGCGAGTGGCATCACATCGTTGCCACCCGCGACGTTGTCAACAAATTACTCAATCTCTATGTTGACGGCGAACTCGTAGCCTCAGGCGATGATCCCACCGGAGAGATCATCAGCGATGACGAACCCCTCATCATCGGCGACGTGACCGCATTTGACAACTCCTACAACGGCAAACTCGACGAACTCTCACTCTACCGCGGAGTGATGAGCGCAAGCAAGGTTAAGGAACACTACGAATCACAGGCCGGCGACTACATCCTCTACTTCCCGATGGACGAAATCGGCGAGACAACTCCCAACCTCGCCCACGGTGAGGCCACCGCAACCGCAGGCATCGCATCCGTTCAGGGCGTGAAGGCCGGAGCAGTTGAATTTGACAATGCCGAATACTTCACCCAGCCCATCTATGATGCGATCAACGTAGGCGAAGGCGATTTCACTGCCGAACTCTGGGTGAAATCAACCGACGATGACGGCTATCTCTTCTGCATCGGCACTCACAACACCACCAACGTGGAAGGTGGCACAGGCAACTGGATCGGCCTCGAACGCAAGAACGGCTACCTCAGCTTCTCAATTGACGACAATGCTGATAAATCAGACTGCAAGATTGAAAACGCCGATTACGTATTTGACGGTAACTGGCACCACATTGCCTGTGTGCGCAACTTTGCAGGAAAAACAACAACCCTCTATATCGACGGTAAGGAAGCTGCAACCCTCACAGGTGTGAAAACCGGAGGTATCAACTTCTCGGCAAGCGAACTCATCTTCATCGGAGGTGATGACGAAAGCGGACACCGCACTTTCGGCGGAGCCATTGACGAATTCATCGTATATCCCAAGGCACTCTCGGCTGAAGAAGTAGAGGAACACTTCAACCTCCTCCGCCTCTCAGAGATCGAAGACATCATCGCCAACGGCGGCAACGCCCGTTACACTGTGGTCAACGCCTTCAGCGGCATGATCCTCCGCACAGCCGTAGGTTCTGACCGCGAAGATATCATCGACACTCTTGAAGCAGGCGTTTACGTCCTCGTGGTTGAAGACGGCAAGTCAATGCGCACATTCAAGTTCGTAAAACGATAAGACAAGCATCCCGCACCTTATATATCATATATAAGATCCAATAACGGCAACCGCTTTCCCGGCTTCGGGAGGGCGGTTGCTTTTTTTACTCCAAAAAAAATTGCCGAGTTGAATTTGTGAAATAAAAATTGTAATTTTGCTATCTGTTTAGGCTTTGTCACATCAAAAGCACACTTACTCAAAACACAGCGATAATTTCAAGATAATTCCAATAAGCGATCTCGACCAAGCGATCACCCTGATTATACATATATGTCCACATCATACTCCCCGATTGACGAACCCTCGTTCACAGATACAACTTTCGATGCCGAAGAGATGCTCAACGGACATCGCTCCGACCGCCGCGACTCGACCCCGCAGCCTGACGATGCTCCAGCTGCATCACCTTATGACGAATCACCTTATGCCGGCAACAACAGGCAGACAGCCTCTGCCACCCCTTCCCGACAGACAACCTATGCCCCCCAGGGTAATCAGCCCGGCTATGGCTCCACGACAGGAACCACCGTTGTCCCGGAGCAGACAGCCGTCAGCCGTCGCCGTCCGCGCGCCGGAGTGGCAAAAACGCTGCAACTGATCCGCGACTCACGCACCGTGATGTTCATCGGACTGGTCTTCACTATCCTTGCCGGCTATATGCTGATAGTCACCATCTCCTACTTCGCCAATATAGGGTCAGACCAAAGCGCGATGCTCAATGGCGATTTCGACCCGACTATGATACGCAATGCCGGAGGTCCGGCAGGAGCATGGATAGCCCATACACTTCTCTACAACTGGCTCGGAATAGGATCGTTTCTGCTTATCTACTATCTGGCCGCCTGCGGACTGTCAATGCTGCGCGTCTACCGTCCGTCATTCTGGCCGCTGACCATGCGATGCCTGCTGACAGCAGTGGCACTTTCGATTGTCTGCGGTCTGGTGACATATGAATTCGCCTCGCCAGTCTACTGGGGCGGACGCCACGGCCATCTGCTCAACGACCGCCTGATCACCCTGACCGGCATCTGGGGAGCACTGGGCATAAGCATTATCATGGGCGGCCTTGTCATCATCCTCTATCTGACAGAACTGAAGCGCATCTACGGAGTGGCTTCACAGGGCATCCGTGCCTACAATGAGCGCCAGGCACAGCGCCGCGCCGAACGTGAGCGCATACGCGAGGCCGAAGAGGCCGAACGCCTTGCCCGCGAAGCTGCCGAAGAAGCCGAGCGCAAAGCTGCTGAAGCAGCCGAGGCTCAGCGCCGTGCAGCAGTTGAAGCCGAAACACAGCGGCAGGCAGCCATGCAGCCGGCTATGACAAAAAATGCCGTGGAAAGTCATGCTGAAAATCACACTCCGGATCACCCCGGAAATAGCAGCGGCGACATCATTGAAGAAACCGATGAAGAGATTGCAGAGATCGAAGTTACCGATTTCGAGGACAATGGCCCGGACTCAGACCATCTTCAGTCAGCCGGTAGCCGTGAAGACAGCCTGCTGCGCCCGCTTTTTGCCGGAGATGACAGCGACATAACAGACAGCTACAGCCGTGATGATTCCAACGACATTGAATCTGACGACGAAACTCCCGCAGACAGCACAGAGACCGCAAGCGTGCAGAATGCAGAAGAAGAGGAGGCTGATTTCAACACTCCTCTGTTTGCCGACAGCGACAATGACTCTAATGATGAGACAGAACAGCACGGAAACTCAGACCCATCTGCTCAGACAGCTCTTCAGGCTCCGCTCGCGCCTACTACAGTGCGCCCGGCCACAGCAGAAGAGGTTCTGGCCTCGGAGCCTTACAATCCACGCGCCGAACTTTCTCTTTTCCGCTTCCCCTCCGTAGATCTTCTGCGTCCTGCGAAAGACAACGGCCCAAGTGTGGATATCCAGGAAATGGAGTTCAACAAGCGCCGCCTGACAGAAACTCTGCGCACCTTCGGAGTGGAAATTTCCAAGATCGAAGCCACTATCGGCCCGACAGTGACCCTATATGAGATCATTCCGGCCGAGGGTGTGCGCACACGCTCGATCAGAAGTCTCGGCGATGACCTGCAACTGCAGCTTGCAGCCGAAGGTGTCCGCATCATCGCACCTATACCTGCCAAAGGCACAATCGGCATCGAGGTGCCTAACAAAGACCCTCAGGTGGTTTCGATGCGTTCAGTACTTGACAGCGAAGTCTACCGCAACTCCAAAATGGAGCTTCCGATGGCACTTGGCAAGACTATCTCGAATGACATTTTCATGGCCGACCTCGCCAAAATGCCCCACCTGCTCGTGGCCGGCGCCACCGGTATGGGTAAATCGGTAGGCCTCAACGCCATCATCACTTCGCTTCTTTATAAAAAACATCCTTCGGAACTGAAATTCGTGCTCATCGACCCGAAGCGAGTTGAACTGAGTCTCTACCGCGAGCTGGAGCGCCACTATCTCGCATCGCTCCCCGGCGAAGACGCCATTATAACCGATATGTCAAAGGTGGTCACCGTGCTCAACTCTCTCTGTATCGAAATGGACAACCGCCTCTCGCTGCTCGAACAGGCCGGAGCACGAAACATCAAGGAATACAACGACAAATTCATTGCCCGCAAGCTCAATCCGGAGAAACACCGTTTCCTCCCCTACATTGTGCTGATCATCGACGAGTTCGCAGACCTGATCATCCGTCAGGGCAAAGAAATTGAAAATCCAGTGTCGCGTCTGGCTGCCGTGGCCCGTGCGGCAGGCATACACCTGATCATAGCAACCCAGCGTCCAACGGTCAACGTGATCACCGGTGGCATAAAGCTCAACATTCCGGGACGTATAGCCTTCCGTGTGATCCAGGGCAATGACTCCCGCACTATTCTCGACCAGCTCGGTGCAAATCAGCTGATAGGCCGCGGCGACATGCTCTTCTCCATCAACGGCAAGCTCGAACGAGTGCAGTGTGCCTTCATAGACACCCCGGAAGTGAGTGCCATCTGCGAGAACATCGGTTCGCAGGTTGGCTACCAGTCGCCCTACGAACTGCCTGAATATACTCCGGAAGGCGAAGGTGGCAACATCTGCGGCGCAACTCTCGGCGACCGCGACCCACTGTTCGATGAATGTGCCCGTCTGGTGGTATCGACTGACACCGCATCGACCTCATCGCTGCAGCGCCGTTACTCAATAGGCTACAACCGCGCCGGAAAGATCATGGACCAGATGGAAGCCGCAGGAATCGTAGGCCCCTCGCAGGGAGGCAAGCCACGCCAGGTACTCGTAGACCCAGTGACACTCGAACATATCCTCGAAAACCGTTGATAATCCCACCTTTCAAAAACACCGATAAGAAACACGACCATGCTGACAAAAAACATCATACTTCTGATCCTCGCTCTCTGCTGCCTTCTGCCGCTCCATGCGGCGGAATCAGCCACAGCCGTGCTTGACAAAGCCGCTGCGAAGATCAGAGCATCGAAATCGCTCTCGGCATCATACACAATCACCGCTGACGGGCAGAGCAACAGCGGCACACTGACCATTTCGGGTGACCGCTTCACGATTGTCTCTCCGCAGATCTCATCGTGGTACGACGGACGCACACAGTGGACCTATTCGACCCATGTAGGCGAAGTAAACATCACCGAACCAAGTCCGGAAGAGCTTCAGCAGGTCAATCCGTTTGCGATCATCAACTCGTTCAAGACCCACTACCGCGCATCCATGCTCAAATCAGCAGCCGGAGAGAAGAAGATCAGGCTGACAGCCACGCAGGCAGGAAGCGATATCCATAGCGTGGATCTGACCCTCAACGCCTCTACCCTCTACCCGACCCGCATAGTGCTCAACATGGCCAATCGCCGCAGCGTCGGCATCACTGTCAGCTCCGTGAAGCCCGGCGAGGCACTCCCGGTGTCGTTTTTCCGCTATGATGCCGCAAAGCATCCCGGACTGCCGGTGGTAGACCTGCGTTAAAGCCCGCGTAGACGCTCAAAAGAGTGAACAATCAGAAAAAATATACATTATATAATAGGTATGGTTCAATAGACTGAACAACTTAAAATTGTCTGACCAACTTAAAATCTAACCGTTCAAAAACATCAATTCAAAAACAAGAGACTTATGGCAGAAATCAAAACCCGTTGCCTCATCATCGGCTCAGGCCCTGCAGGCTACACCGCAGCAATCTATGCTTCACGCGCCAATATCTCGCCGCTCGTGATCGAAGGCCTCCAGCCCGGCGGCCAGCTGACCATCACAACCGAGGTAGAGAACTTTCCCGGACAGCCCAACGGCATCACCGGTCCGCAGCTGATGGAAGACATTCGCACTCAGGCACTCAAATTCGGAGCCGACATCCGTTCGGGTCTTGTGACAGAAGTCGACTTTTCAAAGCGCCCGTTCAAGGCAGTGACCAACAACGGTCTGGAGATTCTCGCCGACACAGTGATCATTTCCACAGGAGCATCAGCACGCTATCTCGGTCTGCCTGACGAAGAAAAATATTCAGGTCTCGGAGTCTCTGCCTGCGCCACATGCGATGGATTCTTCTACCGCAAAAAGCGCGTGGCAGTTGTAGGCGGCGGTGACACAGCATGCGAAGAAGCCCTCTATCTTAGCAATCTGGCATCCGATGTGTTCCTGATCGTACGCAAACCCCACCTCCGCGCCTCTAAAGTGATGCAGGAACGTGTGCTTGAAAAGAGCAATATCAAAGTACTCTTCAACACCAACACCACCGGACTCTATGGCGAAGAATATCTCGAAGGCGCACATCTCGTGGAAAACGTAGGCACACAGAACGAACAGCACTACGACCTCGCCATCGACGGATTCTTCCTCGCCATCGGCCACAATCCCAACACCGAGATCTTCCGCCAGTACATCGACTGCGATGCAGCCGGCTATATCAAGGTCAAAGGCTCATCAATGCAGACCAACATCCCCGGAGTCTTTGCCGCAGGTGATGTTGCCGACCCCGTATTCCGTCAGGCCATCGTGGCTGCCGGCTCAGGCTGCAAGGCTGCGCTCGAAGCCGAACGTTTCCTCAACGAAGAGGGCCTCTAAAAAAATTAGCCTATAGAATGCTGACAGACGGCACTATAAGCCTCAGGGCACTCGAACCTATTGATGTCGACACCCTTTACCGCTGGGAAAACGATCCGGCGGTGTGGGGTGTCGGCCTCACACTTGCACCATACTCGCGCAAACAGTTGTGGGACTATGTAAATAACTATGACGGTGATATCTACGCCGCACGCCAACTCCGGCTGATGATAGACCTCATCAATGCGGAAGGTATGACTCAGACCATCGGCACTCTCGATCTCTATGACTTTGATCCTGCCAATTCGCGTTGCGGCGTAGGAATCCTGATTGATTCCGACGCACGTCGGCATGGCTACGGCCTGCGAGCACTCAACCTTGCTGCTGATTATTGCCGTGGCAGGCTTTCGCTTCATCAACTTTACTGCATTGTAGGAGAAGAAAATGCTGCCTCACGCCGGCTTTTCGAAAAAGCCGGATTCAGAATCAGCGGACGTTTAAAATCGTGGCTTATGTCAGGCAACAGCTATTCTGATGCCTACATCTGCCAGAAATTCCTGTGATCATACCACCACATTTCACACAATAGAAGAGACGCGTGACGAAGTTTCAGCGGCGGATTGAATCTGAAAAGAGTGTGCGGTTGAGCAGGGAACGACCGAGGGTTATCTCATCGGTATATTCAATTTCGTTGCCGACCGACACACCACGTGCAAGCTGGGTGATGCGGACGTCGGCATAGGGAGCAAGGCGCCGATAGAGGTAGAAATTGGTGGTCTCCCCTTCCATCGTGGCGCTGAGAGCAAGAATCACCTCACTCACCTCTCCGGAAGCCACACGTTCTACCAAAGAGTCGATTTCAAGCTGGTCGGGGCCGATGCCGTCCATCGGCGAAATTACTCCTCCGAGCACGTGATAAAGGCCACCGTACTGGCGAGTATTTTCAAAACTCATGACATCCTTGACACTCTCCACCACACAGACCGTTGACCGGTCACGACGCGAGTCGGCACAGATCGGGCAAACTTCGGTCTCGGAAATATTGTGGCAGATCGAACAGTAACGCACACCGCGCCTCATTCTGATGATCGACTCGCCAAGAGCCACTCCCGCCCCTTCATCACAGCGAAGAATGTGTAGCGCGAGACGCAAAGCGGTTTTCCGCCCGATGCCGGGCAGGCGTGAAAGTTCTGTGACGGCTCCTTCAAGGAGTTTAGAGGCAAATTCCTGTTGCATTTTGCAGTGTGGATAATAAGGCGAGGTCAAGCGCCATTTTTTAATACCATAGACCTTGACAGGCTTTGAAATTCACATCAAAATTACTAAAAAATCCCGTCAATCGACATCCGGAGACCGAAACCTGCAAACTTTTTTGGGAAATTTAATACATAATGTGTAATTTTGCACTCTGAAATTTTCAGACATATACAGAAAGAAATGGAAATAATTCGCACTGTAGCAGAATTAAAAGCCAAGCTTGACACCGCCCGCAAGTCTGGAAGCGTCGGACTTGTTCCCACGATGGGAGCACTTCATGCCGGCCACCTGTCACTGATCGAGCGCGCCCGCCGCGAAAATGATTTCGTGGTGGTAAGCGTGTTCGTCAACCCCACACAGTTCAACAACCCAACAGACCTTGCCACCTATCCCCGCACCGAGGAGGCTGACTGCGAGCTGATGAAATCAGCCGGAGTCGATGTAGCTTTCATTCCCTCGGTAGAGGAAATCTATCCTCAGAAAGACACCCGCGTGTTTGATCTTGGTCCGGTGGCCGAAGTGATGGAAGGCGCTATGCGTCCGGGCCATTTCAACGGAGTGGCCCAGATAGTCAGCAAACTTTTTGACTTCACCCGTCCGACCCGTGCCTATTTCGGAGAAAAAGACTTTCAGCAGATAGCCGTGATCCGCAGAATGGTCGAGATTGAAGGCTTTGACCTCGAAATAGTGGACTGCCCGATCAAACGCGAGGCCGATGGTCTGGCCATGAGCTCACGCAACGTCCGCCTCAGCGCCGAGCAGCGCGCCATAGCCCCCGCCATCCACCGTACTCTTGAAGGCAGCCTTTCATGGGCGCGTGACCACAGCGTTGAGCAGACCAAACGCTACGTGATCGATGAACTTAACTCTCTTCCTCACCTGCAAGTAGAATATTACGAAATTGTCGACGCGCTCAGCATGCAGCCAATCACAGACTGGGCCGAATCGGAAAGCCCCGTAGGATGCGCCACCGTGTTCTGCGGCGAAGTCCGCCTGATCGACAACATAAAATACCCCGCAAGGAAATGACACTCGAACTACTCAAGTGCAAAATCCATCGTGTCACCGTGACAGAAGCACGGCTCGACTACATAGGAAGCATCACCATTGACAGCCAGCTGATGGAAGCCGCCGGAATTTTCCCAGGCGAAAGAGTCTACATTGTCGACAATAACAACGGCGAACGCTTTGACACCTACGCCATTGCAGGCGAGCCGGGTTCAGGCGTCATCTGCCTCAACGGCGCCGCCGCACGCAAGGTGCAGGTGGGCGACGTAGTAATCATCATGTGTTACGCACAGATGACCCCGGAGGAAGCCCGCACCCACAAGCCCGTGGTGCTCTTCCCCGACACCCGTACCAACAAACTTTTATAAACCCTCAATCCCCAGCCACCCAACGTGTTTGAAAATCTAAGCGAAAGACTTGAAAGAAGTTTCAAGATACTCAAAGGTGAAGGCAAGATCACCGAGATAAACGTAGCCGAAACCCTTAAGGACGTGCGCCGCGCGCTCCTCGAAGCCGACGTCAACTTCAAAGTAGCCAAGCAGTTTACCGACGAGGTAAAAGCCAAGGCTCTGGGCATGAATGTGATCAACGCCATCAAGCCGGGCGAACTCATGGTCAAGATTGTCCACGATGAGCTGGCACGGCTTATGGGTGGCGAGACAGCCCAGGTAAATCTGTCAGGCAATCCGACCGTCATCCTCATGTCAGGTCTGCAGGGTTCCGGTAAGACCACTTTCAGCGGCAAACTCGCCCGCAAGCTCAAGTCAGAGCAGGGAAAACGTCCGCTCCTCGTGGCATGCGACGTCTATCGTCCCGCAGCTATTGACCAGTTGAAAGTGCTCGCCGACCAGATCGATGTTCCCGTCTATACAGAGGACGGCAACAAGAATCCGGTAGAGATTGCAGAAAACGCTATCCGCTACGCCAAAACAAACCATCTTGATCTGGTGATCATCGACACCGCCGGCCGTCTTGCCGTCGACGAACAGATGATGCAGGAGATCGCGGCAATCAAGAAAGCAGTCAAGCCTCAGGAAACTCTGTTTGTGGTCGACTCCATGACCGGTCAGGACGCCGTCAATACTGCCAAAGAATTCAACGACCGTCTGGACTTCGATGGCGTTGTCCTCACCAAACTTGACGGTGACACACGCGGCGGCGCGGCCCTCTCTATCCGCACTGTAGTAACCAAGCCCATCAAATTCGTAGGTACAGGCGAAAAACTTGATGCCCTTGATCTCTTCCACCCCTCGCGTATGGCCGACCGTATTCTCGGCATGGGCGACATCGTATCGCTCGTTGAAAAGGCCCAGAACGCCTATGACGAAAAGCAGGCCCGCGAACTCCAGCGCAAAATTGCCAAAAATCAATTCAATTTCAACGACTTCCTCCAGCAGATCCAGCAGATTCAGAAAATGGGTAATCTGAAGGAACTTGCATCAATGATACCCGGTGTAGGCAAAGCCATCAAGGACATCGACATTGACGACAACGCATTCAAAGGCATCGAGGCTATCATCCGCTCAATGACTGAACAGGAGCGCCAGCATCCTGAAATCATCAATGGCAGCCGCCGCAAGCGCATAGCCAAAGGCTCCGGCACAGATATCCAGGAAGTCAACCGCCTCATAAAGCAGTTTGACGATGCCCGCAAGATGATGAAGGCCGTTTCAGGCATCAAAAACCCGATGGCCCTTATGAGAGGCATGAAGGGTATGCGCCGCTGAACTGCCGGCTGAAGGAAACCGATTATTATCTCACCCCCTATTCCCACACCACAAAGACTATGACCCTCATAGACGGAAAACAGACTGCCGACGACATCAAGCGCGAAATTGCCGCTGAAGTCGAAGAAATGGTGGCTCAGGGCAAACGCCGCCCCCACCTCGCAGCCATCCTTGTCGGCCACGACGGAGGCAGCGAAACCTACGTAGCCAACAAAGTGAAAGCCTGTGAAGCCTGCGGCTTCCGCTCGACCCTCATCCGCTATGAGGACGATGTGACCGAAGAAAAACTGCTTGAAACCATAAGCCGACTCAACGAAGATCCGGAAGTCGACGGATTCATTGTGCAGCTCCCCCTTCCTCGCCACATCTCGGAACAGAAAATTATCGAGGCGATTGACTACCGCAAGGATGTCGACGGATTCCATCCGGTCAACGTGGGCCGCATGTCGATCGGACTGCCATGCTTCGTTTCAGCGACTCCTTCCGGCATCATGGAACTCCTGAAACGCTACGGCGTGGAAACACGTGGCGCAAAATGTGTGGTTCTCGGCCGTAGCAACATCGTCGGCAAGCCGGTGGCAAACCTTATGATGCAGAAAGCCCAACCGGGCAACGCGACAGTGACAGTGCTTCACAGCGCGTCGACCAACATCAAGGAAGCATGCGCTGAAGCAGACATCATCATCGCCGCCCTCGGCCGTCCGGGGTTCGTCACCGCCGACATGGTCAAACCCGGCGCCACAATCATCGACGTAGGCACCACCCGTGTGCCTGACGCCACCCGCAAGAGCGGTTTCCGTCTTAGCGGTGACGTTGATTTCGCCAATGTTGCGGAAAAGTGCGCATTCATCACCCCTGTTCCAGGCGGAGTAGGCCCGATGACCATCTGCTCGCTCATGCGCAACACTCTCCTTGCCGCAAAGAAAGAGATCTACAATTAACAAAAATATTTCCGACCGGTCTGTAGGTAGGGGTCCTAACTGATTCCCTTTTGCAGACCGGTTATTTTTTTCACTCCCACTCACAACCCAAGCACCCTCCTCCGTGAGCATGATTTCAGTATTTCTGTCGCTGCTCTCGATGCTGATTCCACAAGACAGCGCCGAGATAGTATTCGCCGGTGATGCCATGCAACACCAGCGTCAGATCGATGCCGCGCGCCTGGCTGACGGCTCGCTGGACTACGGCACTTATTTCACAGCCCTCAGGCCTTACATTGAATCGGCCGACTTCGCAGTGGTCAATCTCGAAACACCTCTTGGCGGCGCGCCCTATTCAGGCTATCCGATGTTTTGCGCGCATGACAACTATGTAGACGCACTTACAGAAGCTGGATTCGATCTTATGCTCTCGGCCAACAACCACATCCTCGACCGCCGCGACCGTGGAGTGAGACGCACCATCAGCACCTTCGAGAAAAAAGGCGTGCCCTATCTCGGAGTCTACCGCAACCGAGCCCACCGCGACTCGATACTGCCCATGATCCATGTCATCAACGGCTTCAAAGTCGGATTCCTGAACTATACCTATGGAACAAACGGCATCAACAAGACCTCTGACATAGAGATTGACTACATAGACCGCCAGCTGATTGCTTCTGACGTAAAAAAAGCCCGTGAGAAGGGTGCCGAACTGATAGCCGTCTGCATCCACTGGGGCGAAGAATACAAACTGCTGCCCAACAGCGCTCAGAAAAACCTTGCCAAATATCTGCGCGATCTTGGCGTCGAGCTGATTATCGGCGGCCATCCTCACGTGATACAGCCTATGGAACTCCGGCTGAACGAAAAGACCGGACGTCCTTGTTTCACAGTCTACTCGCTCGGCAATTTCATATCGGCAATGCGCACCACCGACACCCGTGGCGGGTCTATGGCACGAGTGAAACTTGCGCGCGACATCTTCGGTCGGGCCTATGTCAAGGAAGCCACTTACAAGCTTGTGTTTACAGAGCCAGGCAGCTCCGACGGCAAATTCCGTCTGCTGCCGGCTGAAAGCAAAGCCCTGCACAAGAGCATGGACACCTATCGCAACGGCTTCGTGAGAAATGCCGTATGGATTTTTGACCGGTACAATATCAATGTGCCGCGTGACACCACAGAAATCAAACTCTGATTCTGCCCTGCCAATCCTGACATGAATTTCAAAAATCCGCTCAGCCCAGCGGTCTGTCATTTTTGCATATTATTTAACAAGATTTGTCAGTTTTGCAGTCTGGCATTCTGTTTGCTGTAGTGTTATATGTGTGTATGCACCCGCCGTCAGCGAGTCACCACATTATATAATATAACAAAAATCAAACAAAACTGAATATATCATGCAAAAAGGACAGATTGGAGTAACGACCGAGAACATCTTTCCGGTCATCAAAAAGTTTCTCTACTCCGACCACGAAATTTTTCTCCGCGAATTAGTTTCAAACGCGATTGACGCCACTCAGAAACTCAAGACTCTCGCATCATTCGGCGAATTCAAAGGCGAACTCGGCGAGATGGACGTGCGCGTCAAAGTCGACAAGGAAGCCGGGACACTTACAGTCAGTGACCGCGGCATCGGCATGACAGCCGAAGATATAGACAAATATATCAATCAGATAGCCTTCTCAGGCGCTGAAGAATTCGTCAACAAATATAAAGACACCGCCAATGCCATCATAGGCCACTTCGGACTCGGCTTCTACTCGGCATTCATGGTTGCAAAGAAGGTTGAGATCCGTTCGCTCAGCTATAAGGAAGATGCTGAAGCCGTCTGCTGGGAGTGCGATGGAAGCCCCGAATACAGTATGGGCCCCGCTGACAAGGCCGAACGCGGCACAGACATAGTTCTCTATATCGACGATGACAACAAAGAATTCCTTGAACAGGCCCGCATCGACACCCTGCTCAAAAAATACTGCCGCTTCCTGCCCGTGCCCGTAATCTCCGGCAAGGTTCAGGAATGGAAAGACGGCAAATACGTGGATACCGACAAAGACAAGGTAGTCAATGACACCGAACCCACATGGACCAAAAAGCCGTCGGAACTAACTGACGAGGACTATCGCAAATTCTACCGCGAGCTTTATCCCGGCCAGGAAGATCCGCTGTTCTGGATTCACCTCAACGTAGACTATCCTTTCACACTGACCGGTATCCTCTTCTTCCCAAAGATCAAGAGCAATCTCGATATTCGCAAAGACCGCATCCAGCTCTACTGCA
Source organism: Duncaniella muris (assembly GCF_003024805.1). GTDB lineage: Bacteria > Bacteroidota > Bacteroidia > Bacteroidales > Muribaculaceae > Duncaniella > Duncaniella muris. The sequence goes on along the minus strand of NZ_PUEC01000001.1, from coordinate 153,051 downwards.
ACCAGGTGTTTGTCACTGACTCTGTTGAAGGCGTGGTGCCTGAGTTCATGACCCTGCTTCAGGGCGTGATCGACTCGCCCGACATTCCGCTGAACGTGTCGCGCTCCTATCTGCAGAGCGATACAGCGGTCAAAAAAATCTCCGGCTACATCACCAAGAAAGTGGCCTCGCGCCTTGAAGAACTTTTCAAGGAAAACAGAGCCGACTTCGAGTCGAAATGGGACGACATCAAGATTTTCATCGAATACGGTATGCTGACCGATGAAAAATTCTGTGACGCCGCCATGAAATTCGTGCTCCTGCGCGACACCGAAGGCAAATATTTCACACTCGAAGAATACCGAGCACTCGTTGAGAGCGCTCAGACCGACAAAGACGGCAACGTGGTCTACATCTATGCAACCGACCCGACCGGACAGTTCAGTTTCATCAACGCCGCCAACGAAAAGGGCTACAATGTGCTGCTCATGGACGGACAGCTCGACGGTCACTTCATCTCGATGCTTGAAAGCAAGCTTGAGAAGACCCGCTTCGTAAGAGTTGACAGCGAAGTAGCTGAAAAGCTGATCCCGAAAGAAGACAGCAAGGACAGCGGTCTGAACGCTGATCAGATTTCACTGCTGACCCCACTCTTCCGCAGCCAGATTCCGGCAGTCGACAAAGCAGAATTCCTTGTATCGTTCGAGTCGCTCGATCCGGCAGCAAGCCCGATTCTGATCACCCAGAACGAGTATATGCGCCGCATGAAAGACATGGCCGCCACTCAGGCCGGCATGAGTTTCTACGCCGAACTGCCTGACAGCTACAATCTCATCGTCAACACCTCACAGCCTGTGGTTGCTCGGATTCTTGACGAAGCAGAGAAAGCTTTGGCCGACAAACTCACACCTCTGAGCGCTTCTATAGACTCTGACAACGAAAAGATCACCACCCTGCGCGCTGAGATCAAAGACAACAAGCCGACCGACGAGCAGAAAGCCGAAGAGCAGCGCCTGACTGACAGCGTGGAGAAAGCCCGCAAGGAAAAAGACGAGATCATAGGCCGTTATGCCGCTGAAAAACCTGTTGTGAAACAAGCTATTGACCTTGCGCTTCTTTCCAACGGACTTCTCCGCGGCCGCGATCTGAGCGAATTCATCAAGCGTTCTACCGCTATGCTCTGATTGTCCAACAACCTCTAAGAAATCAGCCTACATTTTATGTAAGCGGGGTAACGCCGACTGCCGAACAATTTCAGAGGTCGGCGTTACCTTTTTTATTATATCCATAACATGCCACAACATGAAAAGCGACAATTCAAAAGAAATATTCCCGGTGGTCAATGAAGAAGGAACAGTAATCGGAAGCGCCACCCGCGGCGAATGTCATTCAGGGAGCAGACTGTTGCATCCGGTAGTCCATCTCCACGTCTTTGATAAGCAAGGGAGTCTGTATCTTCAGAAAAGGCCTGAATGGAAAGACATCCAGCCGGGGAAATGGGACACAGCTGTAGGCGGACACATCGACTTTGGCGAGGATGTAGTCACAGCGCTCCACCGTGAAGCACGCGAGGAACTTGGCATAGACGATTTCGAGCCGACATTTCTGAAGCGATATGTATTTGAATCCGATCGCGAAAAAGAGCTCGTCAATGCATTCAGCACTGTGATCTGCCACGAACCGAAACCCTCTGACGAACTTGACGGAGGCCGCTTCTGGCCGCGCGAGGAGATTCTGGCAGGAATCGGCAACGGAATATTCACTCCTAACTTCGAGCAGGAATACATTATGCTTTTCGGAGAGATGAAAGATTGAAAGCCAAGTGACAGACAGAGCAAGCCGCAACTTATTTTAACCTACATGTGCAGGATTATCGCCCATCAGGAACACTACATTTGCATATCACTTCCAATTCACACACTCATTCTCTACAACTCTCAAACTCAAAACAAATTCCTGCCATGAATTCATCAGTCATTATCTCACCCCGCGTAATCGACACCATCAACTCTCTTTCAAGCGCCGACCGCACACCTATCAGCAATGCTCTGAGCATGGAATTCATTCTCGGACAGAATCCGGAAGACACGCTTACTCCGAATCAGAGCATCATCTATGCTGTGATACGCTTCTATGTCACTCAAGACACTGCCCGTCACCGCCGGAATCTGGCAAACGTCAGTTAAAACAACTGGGTACTATTTCAGAAAAACCGGTTCGGATTCAGCTGAAAAACCGTCAAGAGCTGTCACCGCATATGAATATGAGCCCGGTGAGCCGACTCTGAATTCCTCACCATAGACCACGCCGAGAAGATAGCAGGCACGCAGGCCGTCACCATTCTCCTCAACCAGCTCATCATGAGGCAGATTTTTCGGAAAAGCATAGACCGCATAGCGCACCGGAGCAGCCGCATTGCCTTTCCCATGCCACGACAGAACCCCGCCTTTTAACCTTAGTGCCGTCGGAGCCTCAACCGGATCGAGCGATGATCCCCGACGCACCTGCGGAGTCAGTGACTTCAGCCCAAACGGCGATTTTGTCAGATCGGAAGCCAGTTTATATAAATGCTTGGCACTATAGAGCACCGTGCCTTGATCACCATCGAGGCTTGAATCACGGTTGATTCCTATCTGACGCAGCAATTCCTGACGCTCACTGTTGGTATTGCGCTTGTCAAGCGGAGCCAGAGTGATACTTGCATAGAAATGCCGCCCGTAGAAATTTGCAGCCTCGCTCCACCAGCGCGCAAGAGGCTCGTAAGGAGCCACGGCATGAGTGGTGGGCCAATAGATCTGTGGCGATATAAAATCCACAGTTCCCTGATAGAGCCAGCCGAGAGGATCAGAATAAATTTCGGAATATTGCCAGTCGTCACCCTTGACCTCACAGCCGGTCATGCCCCACTTCGGCGCCGAAGTGTGCTTTTTCCCGGCTATCCCCGCAGGCGAGATGCCGAAACGCAAGCCCGGTTTCAGATCTGAGACCAAAGCATGGACATCGGCCACGGTTTTGTGGACATTGGCCCTGCGCCAGTCTCCGAAGGCCATCCAGGGTGCTTCCGCCTGCCATAGATCATAGTCGGGAGCCGAACTGTCTTCCGGAATGCGGTTTGGATAAAAATAGTCATCAAAGACAAGACCGTCTATGTCATAACCGCTGACAATCTCGCGGCAAATGTCGACCACATGCTGTCTGACAGCCTCAAGGCCGGGGTTAAAAACGGTATATTTACCATAGGTCAGCAACCACCCCTGCTCTTTCCAGCGGCGGTCAGGCACACTGTTGTAGTCTGTGCCGGAACTCCACCTGAACGGATTGACCCACGCATAGCACTCCAGACCGCGGCGATGACACTCTTCGACAGCGAATTTCAATGGGTCCCAGCCCGGCGACACACCGCGTTTGCCTGACACGAAGGCCGACCACGGCTCCAGCGATGATTCGTACATGACATCGGCCATACCTCTCACCTGAAAAAAGACAGATGTGAGATTAGCGGCCTGACATCTGTCAAGCAGCGCCTTCAGTTCGTCCTGCTGTTGTCGGCACACCTTCTGAGAAGAGCCGGTGACCGATGGCCAGTCAATGCCCCATACTGTGGTGAGCCACACACCTCTCATCTCCCGCTTCGGCCCGGCAGCGGACAGATCGGAAGAATTAAACAAGACTGTCAGAAGCATGACGAATATCTCGAAACGTATAAAATGTGATTTCATGAAGGATCAAAAGGGAATTTTGAGCCACAAATTTAAGTGTTTTTTGCAAATAATCGTTCCACAGTTGTGAAATATCACGAAAAAATAGCTAATTTTGCAAGTTGAAAACAAACTCTCAATTCATTCACGAACACAGACCACCGAAAACCGTGATCAGATCACTCAGAAAATACGCAGTCATGCTTGGCGCAGCAATGCTTCTCGCCTCTTGCGGCGAGTATCAGAAGGTGCTCAAAAGCCATGACGCCGACTATAGGCTCGACTTCGCCAAGCGCGCGTTCGAGCAGAAAAAATACACCCAGGCAGCCACCGTGCTCGAAGACATCGTCACCCAGTTCAAAGGCTCGGAAAAGGCCGAAGACTCGCTCTACCTCCTTGCCCTTTCGAACTACGAAAACAAAGACTACGAAACTGCAGGCTCATTCTTCAAGACCTACTACACCCGCTTCCCGAAAGGAAAGTACACCGAGCTCGCCCGCTACTATGCCGGCTACGGCTATTATCTCGACTCTCCTGAGCCACAGCTTGACCAGAGCGGTACAATCAACGCCATTCAGGAACTCCAGGCTTTTCTCGACTACTTCCCCAAAAGCGACAAAGTGGCCAACGCCCAGAATGCCATCTTCGAGCTTCAGGACAAACTGACCCTCAAACAGCTCGAAAACGCCCAGCTCTACTACAACCTCGGAACCTACATGGGCAACAACTACGAAAGTGCTGTAATCGTAGCACGCAACGCCATCAAAGACTATCCCTATTCAAAATATAAGGAAGACCTTGAACTCCTGATACTCAAAGCCCGCTACCAGGAAGCCCGCGAAAGTATCGACGAAAAGAAACCCGACCGCTTCCGCGAGGTGATCGACGAGTACTACTCATACATCAACAACTACCCCGACACCCCTAACCGCGAGGAAGCCGACAACATTTTCAAGATCGCCCAGCGCTACGTCAAAGAATAAGCCGCAGGCTCCACAAAAACAACAGAAAAGGAAACAACGTAAACAACAGAGATATAATGGACTACAAGAAGACCAACGCACCTCTCAACACCCAGACCCGCGACCTCATCTCAATGAGCGAGGACACCGGAAACGTCTATGAAACAGTCTGCATCATCGCAAAGCGCTCAAACCAGATCGCCGGCGAGATGAAACACGACCTCGAAAAGAAACTTCAGGAATTCGCATCGCTCAACGACAACCTCGAAGAAATCTCAGAAAACCGCGAGCAGATCGAAATTTCACGCTTCTACGAACGTCTGCCCAAACCCACCCTTATCGCAACCCAGGAATATCTCGACCACAAGATCCACTTCCGCAACCCTGCGAAAGACAACCTCAACAACCTCGACTGATCACATACAGGTTTTGATCTCACCTCGGCACAAGACAGTGCTGACAGAGACAAAATCCGAGGATAAAATGAGGATAAAAGTGAGGATAAAAGAAAAAACGCTTAGAAAAGCGTCGCAAAGGTTGGATATATTAAATTTAATTCTTACCTTTGTGCGCTCTTTTGAGACAATTTATATTCATTAACCACTTTTAAACATCTGTATCAATGCACTTGAACTCTGATGAAAAAGTAGAAATCTTTGAGAAGTACGGTAAGGGCAAGACTGACACTGGCTCGCCTGAAGCGCAGATTGCATTATTCTCTATCCGTATCGCTCATTTGACTGAACATCTTCGGTCAAATCATAAAGATTATACGACCGCACGAGCTCTTAAGGCTTTGGTAGGTAAGCGTCGTCGTCTTCTCGACTACCTGATCCGCAAGGACATCAACCGCTACCGTGCCATCATCGCCCAGAAAGAACTCGGTATCAGAAAGTAATTTTCTCCTGACAGAGAAAATCAACTTGAAGATTACAAGAACTGTCCGACTCCCAAGGAGACGGACAGTTTTTTTATATACAACTTTGCCATATCACCGCGCAGCCCCCCAAAAAAAATCTTGCAGCTCCATCCCTACCACACACATATCAACAGACCGCCCATTAAAAGCCGACAAGCAAAACAAAGCAAAACAAAGCAAAACAAAGAAATTAGACATCCGGAATAAATTATAATTATTTTTAATTCCATTGCTAAGTAATTTTCACTAACTTTGCACTTTCAAAACCGAAATCAGTTCTATCATTTTAAATCAGATAAGAATAAAATCAGTCATGTCTGACAACAAACGTATCAAAACCGCACTCATTTCAGTCTTTTACAAAGACGGACTGGAAGAAATTCTTTCATTACTCCACGCTGACGGCGTGAAATTCCTCTCAACCGGCGGCACCCGCTCATTCATCGAAGGCTTAGGCTACGAGTGTGAAGCAGTCGAAGACCTCACAGGTTACCCGTCGATACTCGGCGGTCGAGTAAAAACACTCCATCCCAAAGTATTCGGAGGCATCCTCAACCGTCGCGACAACGAAGGAGACCGCGGCCAGATAGCCCAATATGAAATTCCTGAAATCGACCTGGTGATCGTTGACCTCTACCCCTTCCGTGCCACCGTTGCATCCGGAGCCCCCGAAGCCGACATCATCGAAAAGATCGACATAGGCGGAATCTCGCTCATCCGTGCAGCCGCCAAGAACTATAACGACGTCATCATCGTAGCCTCGAAAGCCCAATACAAACCTCTGGCCGAAATGCTCAAGCGCAACGGCAAAGCCGAATCATCGCTTGCTGAACGCCGCTGGTTCGCCGCTCAGGCATTCGCAGTCTCTTCCGGCTATGACACCGATATCTTCAACTACTTCGCATCGACTGAAGTTGAATCGCCGATCGAACACACCGATGAACTCCGCATAGCGTTTGACGACGCAAAGCAGATGCGCTACGGCGAGAATCCCCATCAGAAAGGCACATTTTTCGGTGACTTCGACGCAATGTTCACCCAGCTCCACGGCAAAGAGATCTCCTACAACAACCTTCTCGACATTGACGCAGCCGTAACTCTGATTTCAGAATTCACCGAACCGACATTCGCAGTGCTCAAACACAACAACGCCTGCGGTCTCGCAACCCGTCCTACCATAGCCGAAGCCTGGAAAGACGCTCTTGCCGGTGACCCTGTCAGCGCATTCGGCGGAGTGCTCATCACAAACGGCACTGTCGATGCTGCCGCAGCTGAAGAAATCAACAAAATCTTCTTCGAGGTCATCATAGCCCCCGCCTATACAGATGACGCGCTCGAAATCCTCAAGCAGAAGAAGAACCGCATCATCCTGATCATCAAGAAGCCTCTTGACACAACCCGCCAGTTCCGTTCTATCCTCAACGGCGCCCTCGTGCAGGACCGCGACCTTAAGATCGAGACTGTTGAAGATCTCAAGCAGGTTACAGAGAAAGCCATCACCCCCGAACAGGCTGCAGACCTCCTCTTCGCCAACAAGATCGTCAAGAATTCGAAGAGCAACGCAATCGTGCTCGCCAAAAACGGCATGCTTCTGGCAAGCGGCGTAGGCCAGACTTCACGTGTCGACGCCCTCAAGCAGGCCATCGAAAAAGCGCGCTCGTTCGGCTTTGACCTCCACGGTGCAGTCATGGCCTCTGACGCCTTCTTCCCCTTCCCCGACTGCGTGGAGATTGCCGGCGAAGCTGGTGTGACAGCAGTCGTACATCCCGGCGGCTCGATCCGCGATCAGGAGAGCGTAGACTACTGCAACGCCCACGGAATCGCAATGGCCATCACCGGATTCCGCCATTTCAAGCACTAATCAGACTGACACAACTGACAACACATGGGATTATTTTCATTCACCAAGGAAATCGCGATTGACCTCGGAACGGCCAATACGATTATCATACACAATGACAAGATTGTCATTGACGAACCCTCGATCGTAGCGTTGGAAAAGCGCACCGGCAAGCTCATAGCTGTGGGACGCGAAGCCAAACTCATGCAGGGTAAAGAAAATGACGGCATAGAGACCATCCGCCCGCTCCGCAAAGGCGTTATAGCCAACTTCAACGCTGCGGAAATGATGATTCGCGGCCTTATCAAGAAAGCAAGCTCCAAGAGCAACTGGTTCTCCCCCTCCATGAAGATGGTGGTCGGAATTCCTTCAGGCTCGACTGAAGTTGAGATCCGCGCCGTACGCGACTCATCGGAACACGCCGGCGGACGCGACGTCTACATGATCTATGAACCGATGGCAGCAGCCCTCGGTATAGGCATCGATGTGCTCGCCCCCCAGGGCAACATGATCGTCGACATAGGCGGCGGTACAACCGAAATCGCCGTCATCTCGCTCGGAGGCATCGTCTCAAACAAGAGCATACAGGTGGCAGGCGATGACCTGACAGACGACATCATGGAACACATGAGCCGAGTTCACAACGTCAAGGTGGGCGAACGTACAGCGGAGCAGATCAAGATCCACGTAGGCTCAGCCCTCACCGAACTTGAAAATCCGCCGGAAGACTTCATTGTCCACGGTCCCAACAAGATGACCGCCCTTCCGATGGAAGTACCCGTCAGCTATCAGGAAATCTCCCACTGTATCGAGAAATCAATCTCGCGCATCGAGGCCGCCGTACTTCAGGCTCTCGACGAGACTCCGCCGGAACTCTACTCCGACATTGTCATGAACGGCATCTTCCTTGCAGGCGGCGGCGCAATGCTCCGCGGTCTTGACAAGCGCCTCACCGACAAGATCGGTATCCAGTTCCACATTGCCGAAGATCCGCTTCTCGCAGTGGCCAAGGGAACCGGCGTGGCACTCAAGAATATCGAGACATTCTCCTTCCTGATCCGCTAAACAGACTGAGAAGAATTGAGCGAGCTACTAAAGTTTTTCGTCAAATACAGTTCATGGTTCCTGTTTGCCGCCTATCTGGTGGCAGGTTGCGCACTACTGTTCTCGCGCAACCCCTATCAGCACCATGTCTATCTGTCGTCGGCCAACTCGATCGCTTCGGCCGTCTACAAGACGACCAACAACGTCACCTCCTACTTCTCTCTGCGCGACATCAACGAAGATCTGCAGCACCGCAACTCCGACCTTGAGCTTGAAATCTACAAACTCAAGGAAGTGATACGCGGCTATCAGCAGCAGATCTATGCCGACACGATGACCGTTGACTCAGCCCTCACCCGCTATCAGTTCCTGATCGCCCACGTGATCAACAACTCCATCAACCACTCCCACAACTATATAACTATAGAAAAAGGACGGCTTGACGGAGTGGAACCGGAGATGGGAGTCATGGACCAGAACGGCATTGTCGGGATTGTCAACGTTGTGGGCGATCACACGGCGCGTCTCATCTCAGTGCTCAACCCCTATCTGCGCCTTTCCTGCAAGGTCAAAGGCGAGGATCAGGTAGGTTCGCTGGTCTGGGACGGACGCGATCCGGGCGAAGCGATACTCGAAGAGCTGCCCAAACACGCCAAATTCGTGAAAGGCGACACTATTGTCACCTCAGGCTACTCTTCGGTGTTCCCCGAAGGAGTTCCCGTAGGCACGATCCTATCAGGATCGCGCGACCGCGAGGACAACTTCTACACACTGCGAATCAAACTGTTCACAGACTTCTCCACCCTCTCTACCGTCCGCGTTATCCGCGACAAGATGAAAGACGAGCTCAAGACCGTGGAGAAAGAACTTGAAATCAAAAACGTCAACTGAAAAACCGCCGCCGGATTCCCCCGTTTCAGAGAATCCGGCGGAGGAATTTCATAAAAAAACAAGCGCTACGTGAGCAAAACGGTGCTTCAGTTCATATTGTTGGGATTCATCCTCGTGCTGGCGCAGGTGATAGTGTTCAACCACATCTGCCTTTTCAACGTGGCTGTGCCGCTGGTATTCATCTACCTGCTGGTGCGACTGCCTATCACCCTGTCGGTCAACTGGATGCTTACAATCGGATTTTTCCTTGGCCTGATAGTCGACATCTTCTCCGACACATACGGAATGAATACCCTCGCCTGCACTATCGAGGCAATGATGCGCAAGCCGATCCTGCGTCTCTATGTGCCCCGCGAGGAAGACCTCACCCGTCCTGAACCTTCGATGTATTCTCTCGGAACAGCCACATACCTGAAATATCTGCTCACATTGACGCTGCTCTATTGCAGCCTCATATTCCTTATCGAAGCATTCACATTCTTCAATCCCGTCAGACTGCTGCTGCGCATAGTCTTCAGCACCATTCTCTCAATGGCTCTCATGATCGGGATTGACAGTTTCATGACACCACAAAGTGAGAAAAGATTATAATCTCGAAAAAAGGCGCTATATCATCAGCGGTTTTATCGTGGTTATAGCCCTTATATACATAGCACGTCTTGTCAGTCTGCAGGTACTGGACTCGAAATATAAAGAATATGCCGACTCCAACGCATTTCTGCGCAAGGCGGTCTACCCATCGCGCGGCATAATCTATGACCGCGACGGCCGCCTGGTGGTCTACAACCAGCCGGCCTATGATGTGATGATGATTCCGCGTGACGTCAAGGAGTTCGACACCCTCGATTTCTGCCGCGCCATCAACATCACGCCCGAAGATCTGCGCAAACGCTTCATCGACATGAAAGACAAGCGCCGCAATCCGGGCTATTCGTCATATTCGCCGCAACGGCTTCTTACCCACCTCAGCGCCGAGGAATACGGACGCCTGCAGGAAAAACTCTACCGCTTTCCGGGTTTTTATATCCAGAAAAGAATTCTGCGCGAATATAATTACCGCACAGCAGCAAATGTGCTGGGCAACATCCGCGAAGTGGCGCAGAAAGACATTGACAAAGATCCGTATTACATGCCCGGCGACTATATAGGTGACATCGGCATTGAGCACACTTATGAAGAATATCTCCGTGGCAGCAAAGGGGCCGAGGTGCTGATGCGCGATGCTCTCGGACGAATTCAGGGACGCTACGAAGACGGAGCGCTCGACCGCGATGCCGTGGCCGGAAAAAACATCAAACTGTCGCTCAACATCGAACTTCAGCAATATGCCGAATCTCTGATGGTCAACAAAAAAGGTGCCGTGGTGGCGATCGAGCCCTCAACGGGCGAGATCCTCTGTCTTGTGTCAGCACCCTCTTACGACCCGCGTCTGCTCGTTGGCCGCGAGCGCGGAAAGAACTACAACGAAATGATGCGCGACCTTGACAAACCGCTTTTCAACCGCGCGATCCAGGCCGTCTATCCTCCGGGCTCTACCTTCAAGCCTACACAGGGTCTTATTTTACTTGAAGAGAACATCATCACCACCGGAACAATGTTTCCTTGTGCCCACGGTTTCATTTCAGGAGGTCTTAGAGTCGGCTGCCACGGCCACGGCTCTCCCCTGCCTCTGAAACCGGCTCTCCAGACATCGTGCAACGCATATTTCTGTTGGGGGTTCAAGGCTATGATCGACAAGCGGAGCAAATATGGCTCGTCAGCCAATGCATTCGAAATCTGGAAAAACCACCTCGTCTCAATGGGCTACGGCTACAAACTCGGCATTGACCTGCCCGGCGAATACCGAGGCTACATACCAAATTCCAAAACCTATAACGGATATTACGGTGAAGGTCACTGGAGCGCCAACACTATTATCTCGGTTTCTATCGGCCAGGGAGAGATCCTTGCAACACCGCTGCAGATAGCCAACCTTGCAGCCACCATAGCCAACCGCGGTCATTTCATCACGCCCCATGTAGTCAAGGAGATACAGGACACTGTGATGCCCGCCCAGTATCTTGAAAAGCATACGCCGACTATCGCAGCCCACTGGTATAACGACATTGCCGAAGGTATGCGAATGGCCGTCACCGGCGGTACATGCCGCATAGCCAACCTTTCTGACATCGAAGTCTGCGGCAAAACCGGTACGGCTCAGAACCCCCACGGACGCGACCACTCGGCATTCATGGGCTTCGCTCCTTATCACGACCCGAAGATCGCCATTGCGGTCTATGTGGAGAACGCAGGATTCGGTGCCACGTTCGGTGTGCCGATCGGCTCGCTCGTCATGGAGCGCTATCTGCGCGGCTACATTCCTCCGGAGCGCAAATATCTTGAGGAACGCATGCTGCAGTCCAACACCATTCAATTTGCCGGCACCAAAAAGCATTGATCGACCGGCAGCTCTACATATCCCACCACTTACCATATCCACATATTTTCAATAAACTATTAAAAATAGACCAAGGTGCAGCAAAAGGAAAACAGCGGTTCGGTATTGAAACAGGTTGACTGGTTCACAGTCATCCTATATCTAATACTTGTAATGGCAGGCATGGTGAGCATCTATGCCGCGAGCTATGATTTCGACCATGCGAATATGCTCAGTTTCACCGAGTTTTCCGGCAAGCAGTTTAGATGGATAGGGCTCTCGCTCGTGTTGGGTCTCGTACTGCTGCTGATAGATGTCAGAGTCTATGAGAATTATGCCTATGTCATCTACGGCACAGTGTTGCTATTGCTGCTGATCACCATATTCATAGCGCCTAACACAAAGGGATCTCATTCATGGCTTGTGCTCGGCCCGATGAGTCTGCAGCCGGCTGAATTCGGCAAATTCTCCACTGCTCTGTGCCTTGCCAAACTCTTTTCAAGCTACAACTTCGTCCTCAATGCCTCGCGTAAGAACTATATGCTCGCATTGATGATAATATTCATGCCCGTGATCCTGATTCTTGCCCAGAACGAAACCGGATCGGCGCTGGTCTATCTCTCATTGTTTTTTGTACTCTACCGCGAGGGAATGAGCGGACTGGTGCTGCTTGCTGCATTGTGTGCGGTTACATTTTTCGTGGTAGCGGTGAAGTTCACCGGCTCCATGCTCCTCGGCATTCCCTCAGGTCAGGCAGCGGTCTTCATCATGATCATGGTGCTGATAGTGGCTATGCTCGCTGTCTACTGCAAGGAATTCACAGCTGCCCGCAATGTGTTTCTCTGGTTTGCAGGCACCGGCATCGCAGTCACCGTGCTTGAGATATGCGGGGTGGAAGTTCCGGGTACAATCTTTTTCATAGCTGTGATCATGGCGGCCCTGGCCTACTGCGTGCTGCTGATGTTCAAAACCACAGCCCGCAAACTTGTCATAACAGTGGCGACAGCCCTGTCCGCCATTGTATTTCTGTTTTCCGTGAATTATGCCTTCACTTCCATCCTCCAGCGCCACCAGCAGATGAGAATCAAGGTGGCACTTGGCATGGAAGAAGATCTCCGTGGAGCCGGCTATAACGTCAATCAGTCGAAAATAGCCATCGGTTCAGGCGGCTTGTGGGGCAAAGGTTTCCTTAACGGTACACAGACCAAGCTAAAATATGTGCCTGAACAGCACACGGACTTCATTTTCTGCACCGTGGGCGAAGAGGAAGGCCTCTGGGGATCGGCAACAGTGATACTTCTGTTCCTTATACTGATTCTCAGGATAATTAATATTGCAGAGCGGCAGCCTACGGTGTTCGGGCGCGTCTATGCCTATTGTGTGGCGAGCTATCTGATTTTCCACATATCGATTAATATTGGCATGGTCATCGGGCTGTGTCCGGTCATCGGCATTCCGCTCCCCTTCTTCAGCTATGGAGGTTCATCGCTGTGGGGATTCACTTTCCTCCTTTTTATATTGCTGCGTATTGATGCCTCACGCCGCGAACGCTCGTTTTAGAAGTTGCTTAAAAACATTAAAACAGGCTGCATGGATGCCTTTGGGCTTGCTCTTACCATGTCGATTTTTTGTAACTTTGTAGCTTAAAAGGACTTCGCTATGCCCTGACATTGAATATGGTTACAAACAAGCTATTATATAGATGCCCGATATTACTTATACTTGTCGCGTTTATCGCGGCAAGTATAATCGTGTCATGTTCCCATTCCAGGCAGCAAGCTCAAACTATTTTTGACGCTGAAAGGATAGCTGACGAGTATCCGGACAGCGCTTTGGCTTTACTAAATGATATTGATGTTTCTGAAATAAATGAGGATTCTCTAAAAGCATTCTACTATCTGGTAAAAGCTTTGGCGCATAAGGTAAATGAAAGTTCTATGGTGCCGGATTCTTTTATCAGGTTTTCATTTGAATATTATAAAAGCCATAATTACAACCGATTTCTCAGGAGCGGTAATCTATATGCACTGCACCTGTTTTGGTCGTCTAATGGTAAAAAGTCCCTGATGTTGCTTGATTCATTAATCTCGCTTCCTGATATCTGTGACAGTATTATGATTGAGTTGCTTCAAACAAGAATCGGGGTGGGAGGAGCTGAATTTGATTGCAAAAATAATATCAGCTATATCAGATACTTACAAAAACTGGATAAGGATTCTGCGAATCAAATTGAATATTTATATCAATTATGTGAGAATTATCAGTATGCCAATAACGGTGATTCCGCATTGATTATAATCAACGATTTGATTGATTACGCATATGCCAATCACCTTGGAAATGACCAGTTCAAATATACCTATGAGAAAATTGGGATTTTGGAAGAACTCGGAAGATATGACGAAAGTAACCAGGTGACAGATTATGTATTGGAAAACGCGCCACATAATTCAGCCTTACCGTATTTATACTTTTGGAAGGCCCTGAATTACTTCAATATGGGAAGTTATGACAGTTCTTCACGAGAACTGGCTATAGCTGACAGCTGTGCCCAGGGCAGAACTGATGTTGACTATAATTATTATGAAAGTTTTGCCGGTCCGCTCAGGGAGTTCCTTGAATACAGGCAAAATGGCAAAATTCGGCTTAGCCAACTGGCTACGCTTAATAACAGCCAGCGGGATCTGCTCAACAGACTTGAATATACGCGGCTGGATACCGAGCAAAACGCGCTTAGGCAGGAAAACAAAGTGCTGATGTTAAAAGCTCAGAATGAAAGAAAGACTGCCATCCTGATTATTTGTCTGCTGGGGGCCATTATCATCGGATTGGTAGCTCTATGGAATATCCAGAAACGAAAACGAAAGACTATTGAAGCCGAGGAAAGGGCTGAAGCGCTGCAAAAGATGGTAGATGAGCTAAGTGCTTCGAAAACATTGTCATCCGAACATGAATCCTTGCGTCGCGCAATGCTTCAGCAGCTTGGTATAATCAAGATGGTTGCAGAGACTCCGACGGAACAGAACAGGGATATGCTCCGCAAGATATCCTCGGTTGAAAATGGCTCAGACGGTTCTCTTGTAAACTGGGAAAATGTATATGACATGATTGATAATCTGTATTCCGGTTTCCATTCCCGGTTGCACAATCGTCATGGAAATGTGCTTAACGAAAAAGAGGAACAGATTATCGCTCTAATGGTCGCGGGATTTTCCACAAAGGAAATCAGTGTCATCACGGGCCAGTCCGCCGCCACTATTTATGTCCGTAAATCTTCGGTAAGGAAGAAACTCGGTGTCCCAGAAAAAGAAGATATTGTGGCTTTTTTACGACAGGAAACCGATGATTAAGACTCATTTAGACTGTCAATAGCATTATTAAGACTTTTAGGTCTAAGCCCTATTGACAATCAACACATTAGCTAAGCAATATTAAGACTTTTACATTTGACGTTAAGACTGGATAAGCACTAATTTTGCAGTATGAATCCTAAAAAGTATATCGCTCTATGAGATCGACAATCATCAAAAAAATCATGACGGCGGTGTTCGCACTTATGCTTCCTGCTGTCGCCCTCGCGCAGGAAAGTACAGATACCATCGCCACCCAGGAGTTGCAGGAAATCGTCATCCAGGCGCCCAAAGTGGTGCGCAAATCAGATATGGATGTGTTCTATCCGTCAGTGAGCGCCATCGAGCATTCAAAAAACGGCCTGCAGATGCTTAAAAATCTGATGATCCCCACACTCACCGTCAATGAGGCTCTCTCAAGCGTGACATCATCAGGCCAAAGCGTTCAGGTCCGGATCAACGGCCGCGAGGCAAGCCTTGATCAGGTACGCAATCTCTTGCCTGAGACTATAAAGCGGGTGGAATGGATAGATAATCCCGGACTGAGATACAAAGGAGCCAACGCTGTGCTCAACTTCATAGTGATAAACCCTTCTGCCGGCGGTTCGCTTATGACCCAGGCGATGCCGGCGCTGAACTGCTCGTGGGGACAATACAATGCCGGCCTAAAGCTTAACAACGGCCGATCGCAATTCGGGATGAGCGCCAATTTCAAGCTGACCAACAAGGTGGAAATGCACCGCGAATATCACGAAGTGTTCACTTACCCCGACGGCCAGACTCTGACACGCACTGAAACGCCTACCCGCGGATATATGGACGCCACTTTCGGTGGCCTTCAGCTTGACTACAGCTACATAAAGCCTGACACGACAGTACTGTGGGTGGCAGTCCACGGCTACAAGGAATGGCCTGAGACCAGCCTCTATGAAGGGCTGCTTTCTCTCAGCAACTCTCCAGATGCCATACTGCTGCATGACTACAACTCAAAAAAGGGTTTCACACCAAGTTTCCAAGCCTATCTTGAGCAGCATTTCGGCCGTGGCCAACTCATTGCCATTGACTTCAACGGTTCTCTCTATAACGGCCGCACCACTCACAACTACAACGAGCGCAATGCTGCCACAGAGAATCAGCTTACTGATGTCAACACTCGGATACGCGACTGTAACCAAGCCTACGGCATCGAGGCTAACTATATCAAAAACTGGAAAAATTCACGCCTGACAGCCGGAGTTTCATATACGGCCAACCGCAACCGCTCAACCTATGAAAATCTCGGCGGAGCCATCTTCCACCAGAGCCAAGACAAGGTATACTTCTTCGGAGAGTATTTCCAGCGCATCAAAAACGTCACCCTTACAGCCGGTCTCGGCGCCCAATACACATCGTTTCTCTTCAAAGAAACAGACCAGGGTAACTCAAGCTGGAACCTGAGGCCTCAGTTCACAGCCACTTACCGGCTCAATGAAAGCTCACAGTTCAGACTGAATTTCACTACCTGGCAATCCGCTCCGACTCTCGCGCAGACCAACGTGGCTCCGCAGCAGATTGACGGCTTCCAGTGGCTCGTAGGCAATCCACACCTCAAGACCTCGTCGTCATACATGCTGACGCTGCGCTATAATTTCACTTTCCCGAAAGTGATGGGCACCTTCGGCATCAGAGCCTTCACAAGCCCTGACGCTATCACTCCCTGCTTTGAATGGAGCGAAGACCGTCTGATAAAGTCATACGAAAACAGCCGCGGCCTGAAAAATCTGAGTTTCTATCTCTCGCCGCAAGTGGAAATCATACCGGAATGGCTGAATGTCAGCGGAACAATACAATATCGCGCCGAACAGATGCGCGGACGCGACTACCGGCTCCGCAACCATGACTGGAGCGGCGATGTCACAGCCATGCTGCAGCACTGGGACTTCACCCTCACGGCTCAGTATCAGAGAGCACAGCGTGATCTCTGGGGAGAATCCATCACCTGGGGCGAATCTCTGTCAATACTCGCGCTGAGCTATGAATGGAGCAAGTGGGAATTCACTGCCGGAGCCATATGCCCGTTCACAAAGTATGACCGCGGTTCGAAATCGCTGAACAAATACAATACCAATTCGACCCACATCAGGCTTGACATGGCGCCGATGCCATTCATCCAGGTGCGATACAATATCCAGTGGGGACATCAGAAACGCGGCGCCAGCAAGATTGTCAACGCCGATGCCAACGTAGATCAGTCATCGGCCGGCAGCCGATAAGATCCGGCAGATCCTCTTCGCTTCTTCACAAAACAAGCGAGTCCCGCAGACTCAAAGCCGAAAGTCGGCCGGTCTGCGGGACTCGTTTTATTTGTATTTTCTAATAACCAAAAGGCTTATGCCTCGCCGTCAATGCGGACATCTTCGAAGTCTTCCTTGATATTGGGGTCTTCGAGACCGTAGTGGTGTATGGCGTTCATTGATTTGAGAATGATACCGAAAATCAGTGCAAGTACGCCGAGTGAAGCGAAGCAACACATCGGCACAGTGTAGTTGTACTGCAATGGATCAGTGATGCCGGGGTTGGACCATGTGATGACCTTGCCGATAATGATGGGAACAAATGCCAGACCGATGTTCTGCACCCAGAAAATCAGAGAATAGGCGCTGCCGAGGAAACGCTTGTCCATGATCTTGGGCACTGAGGGCCACAGAGCCGCAGGCACAAGCGAGAACGAAATGCCGAGAACAACGATGGCCGAGTAGGTTATCAGTTCGCTCTGAGTTGTCGGGACAACAAATGCGAAAGTCAGGTGGCAGACAATCATCAGTATCGCGCCAAGAATGAGCATGCTCGCGCCTTTACCCTTGCGGTCAAGGAAATAGCCGAGGAAGGGAGTGAGCACAGCGGCCCCGATGGGGAACCAGCGGAAAATATCGGAAGCCTGGGTCTCGGAGATGCCGAGGTTGCACTGAAGCATATTGGCCGCATAACGCTGGAAGGGGAAGATGGCTGAGTAGTAAAGCACACAGAGCATGGCGATGATCCAGAAAAGTTTGCTGCCGAAAATGGCACCCACGTCAGAGAGTTTGAACTCTTCATCGGAAGCGGCTTCTTCAACCTTGGCAGCACCCATTTCCTTGTCGAGTTTCGAGTCCATGAAGGTGAACACTATGAAGCAAAGCAGACCGATGCAGAGGAGAGCCGAGCAGAACGCCACGGGCACTACCACTGTAGGAGGCACTGACCAGTCGGCCAGACGGGGCGAGATGGTGAAGATGAAGAACACGCCCACGCGCGCGATAGCCATTTCAAGGCCCATTGCGAGAGCCATTTCCTTGCCTTCAAACCATTTGGCAAGAGTCTTGGAAACGGTGATGCCGGCCATTTCGCAGCCGCAGCCAAAGATCATGAAGCCGAGAGCGGCAAGCTTGGCGCTGCCGGGCATAGCGGTCCACCATGAACCGAGCCACTGGTCAAGAGCTGTGCCTTGGAATGCGTCGCTGATGGCATAGAGCTTGATGAAAGCTCCGATCACCATGAGGGAGGCTGAAAGTGTACCGGTGAAACGGACTCCCATCTTGTCGAGGATGATGCCGGCGAGGATCAGGAAACCGAAGACGTTGAGGATGTACTCGGCTCCGGCATAATAGCCGAATGCGTCGGGCGACCATCCGCGCTGGGTCTGAACAAGCGACTGCAGTGGCGACATCACATCGACAAACATGTAGGCGAACAGCATCATCGACGCCACAAGCGCCAGAGCTGTCCATCGTGCCCATGCTTTGTCAGAAAGCAGCTGACGCACAGGCTGAACGACATTTTGATTTAAATTTTCCATTGATAAATATGTGATTTTAATTGAATTGTCTGCCTCAGGCGCAACTGACAGCCCAGGCAGGCCGCAACGAAAGCGCATGTTAAGCATTACAAAATTACGCAAAATAATGGGAAATCAGAATTTAAATTGTAATTTCGTGGCAAAATATCCTACACACGTTTTACCACCACAACCCTAATTCCCAACTATGCTTGTACGTCAACGCTACGATCTCGACCGGACAGTCAGACTTCTGATCAACTGTGTACTGTTTGTCGGACTGATCTGGCTGGTCAACATACTTAAAGGAGTGTTACTCCCCTTCTGCGTAGGCTGTCTGATAGCCTACCTGCTTGAGCCGTTCGTCCAGTTCAACCGTCAGTTGCTAAATCTCAAAGGACGAACCATAGCAACATTCGTCACTCTGTTCGAAATGACTTTTTTCTTCATCGTGCTCTGCTATCTGCTGGTCCCGATGATTGTACGAGAGTCAAGCCAGATGGCCGGACTTATCAAAGCCTATGCCGCCACAGACCTCAAAATACCGTTCGTGCCGGAAGAACTTCATGAATTCCTCAGAAAAAACGTAAACTTCGAACTTATAGCCCGGAAACTCTCCCACGAGGAATGGATGAAAATGATCGAAGAGGGCTTCTCAGCCTCCTGGCAGGTGATCACCGGCTCGATCTCGCTTGTCATGAGCCTCTTCAGCTGGATCATAGTATTCCTCTATGTAGTGTTCATCATGCTCGATTACGAAAAAATATCGTCAGGGTTCCGTCGCATGGTCATGCCGAAATATCGCCGCATCGTCTTCAAGATCGGCCATGACGTGAAAGTCTCGATGAACCACTATTTCCGCGGACAGGCACTCGTGGCCTTCATCGTCGGCATCCTCTTCAGCATCGGATTCCTCATAATAGGGCTGCCGATGGCCATAGTGCTCGGCATGTTCATCGGCCTGCTCAACATGGTGCCCTATCTCCAGCTCGTGTCACTCATCCCGGCCACTCTTATATGTATAGTTGTGGCAGTCGGCGGAGAGATCAGCTTCTGGACATTGTTTTGGGAGATGATAGCCGTCTATTGCATCGTGCAGGCCATCCAGGACCTCGTGCTCACCCCGAAGATCATCGGAAAAGCCATGAGCATGAATCCGGCCATCATTTTTCTGTCGCTCTCTGTATGGGGAACACTCTTCGGACTGATCGGACTGATCATAGCTCTCCCCCTCACCACCCTCGTCCTCGCCTACTATGAAGAATATTTTATACGTCCTCATGAAAAAAAACGCAGAAACCGAAAGAAGGATGCAGAGCTATCTGAGGCCCCAAAATGCTAAAATAATTAACATTTAAGCTTCAAAACAGCAATTTTAAGTTAACACAAGTTAATTTAACGGCAAATATTTGGAAGTTTCAAAATAACTCCCTACCTTTGCATCGCTTTTGAGAAACAAAGCAACGCTTTTGAAAGATAATCGGGGTGTAGCTCAGTTGGTTAGAGTACGCGTCTGGGGGGCGTGAGGTCGCTAGTTCGAGTCTAGTCACCCCGACAAAAGCAAGAGAAAGCAGGTTTAGCTCAATGAGTTAAACCTGCTTTCCTTTAAACAGCCGGGACAAAAACGGGACACGCCGTTTCCCGCGCCCGGATCACAGTAACGACGGGTCAGCGGATTTTTCGGGTCAGCGGATTTTTCCGGTGGGCGGAAGGGAGATGTCGGAGTATAGTGTTATCTTTGCAAAATGAAACCAGATTTTCCTTACTCTCTAATACCGTCTAGTCATATCGGCAGGCAAAAGTTACGCGAGATATTTGGATTTTTAGACTTGGGCCGCCTTACACCAATCCCCCTATATGCTAAAAGAGCTGCAAATCTAAGATTTGCAGCTCTTTTGCGGAGAGAACGAGATTCGAACTCGTGGTAGGATTGCTCCTACGTCAGTTTAGCAAACTGGTGGTTTCAGCCACTCACCCATCTCTCCAGGTGCTTGTTGAATTGTTTTACACTTGATTAAAAGTGTCTCACTTTCTCTAAAGCGTTGCAAAGGTAGATATTTTCTGCGAACTATCCAAATTTTGCAGCAACTTTTTTATTTTATTTTTCACGACCACTTGTTTCACCCTACTGCGTAGACTTTAACAATCAGGGCATTGAATGTTATAATCATCCACATTCAATGCCCTGATAATACCTTACAGCAATTGTCGCCCGTCCGCAGCTTCTTCCTCGCCTTAGAATTCCGAGGAGAAGTGGAAACGGATTTTGGGGAAGTCATTCTGGGCCATCTGGAGCACGTAGCCGGAGTCGGCGAGGAATACGTCGCGACCCTCTTTGTCGACAGCCATGAACTGATGCTTGCGTTTTTTGAAAGCTGCAAGCGCTTCGGCATCGTCACTCTCGATCCAGCAGGCCTTGTAGAGCGAGATGGGCTCCCAGCGACACTGCGCGCCATATTCGTGGAGCAGGCGATACTGTATTACTTCAAACTGGAGTTGTCCGACAGTACCGATGATCTTACGGCCGTTAAACTGGTTGACAAACAACTGTGCGACACCTTCGTCCATCAGCTGCTGTATGCCCTTGTCAAGCTGCTTGGCCTTCATTGGGTCGGAATTCTCTATATATTTGAACATCTCAGGCGAGAAACTCGGAAGGCCCTTGAAATGCAGAGTCTCTCCGGATGTCAGAGTGTCGCCGATTTTGAAGTTGCCGGTATCGGGAATACCGACAATGTCACCGGGATATGCCTCGTCGACAATATTCTTTTTTTGCGCCATGAAGGCTGTCGGGGCAGCAAATTTCATGGTTTTGCCTGATCTCACATGCTTGTAGGGAGCATTGCGTTCAAACTTTCCAGAGCATACTTTGACAAAAGCAATGCAGGAACGGTGGTTTGGGTCCATGTTGGCATGAATCTTGAACACGAAGCCCGAAAAGCCTTCTTCGTCAGGATTAATGGCACGTTCTTCGGCATTGACCGGGCGGGGAGAAGGAGCGATTTTCACAAAACAGTCCAGAAGTTCCTTCACACCGAAAGTATTCAGCGCCGAGCCAAAGAACACCGGAGCCACTTTGCCTTCGAGATAGGCTTCGGTGTCGAATTCGGGATAAACGCCCTCGATTAACTCCAGGTCTTCGCGAAGCTTGGCGGCATCAGTCTCCCCTACCGCTTCGTCGACACGCGGATCTGTGACGGAATCAATTTCGACACGCTCGCTGACACGCTGCTTGTCGGGGGTAAAGAGATCCAGAGAATGCTCAAAAATATTGTAGACTCCCTTGAACTTCGCACCTATATTTATAGGCCATGACAGCGGGCGCACGCTGATCTTCAGTTCGCTCTCAAGTTCGTCGAGAATATCAAACGGATCGCGGCCCTCGCGGTCGAGCTTGTTGACAAAGATAATCACCGGAGTGTTACGCATACGGCATACCTCCATGAGCTTACGGGTCTGCTGTTCGACACCTTTGGCAACGTCGACCACTATGATCACACTGTCTACCGCTGTCAAGGTGCGGTAAGTATCCTCCGCGAAATCCTGGTGACCGGGAGTGTCAAGAATGTTGATCTTATAATCACCGTAGTTGAAACCCATTACCGAGGTTGCCACAGAGATGCCGCGCTGCTTTTCGATTTCCATCCAGTCGGAAGTCGCAGTCTTCTTGATTTTATTTGACTTTACGGCACCTGCCACATGGATCGCCCCACCGAAAAGCAGAAGTTTTTCAGTGAGCGTTGTTTTACCTGCGTCAGGGTGTGAAATGATTGCAAACGTGCGTCTGCGGGCTATTTCGTCGGTAAGAGACATGGGTTTATTGTTTTTTATGATTTTGCGGGTGCAAAGTTACGAATTTTTTCCGAGTTGAGAAGTTTTTCCCGACGCTGAAAAAGGGTCAGAAATCAAGCCGTCTGAACGATGCGCGAGCTTTGGCCTTATTGACAAGGTCGAAATGCCACCACTCTGTGCGGATGGTGTGAAATCCGGCCGAGGTCATGACACGACGCAGGAGCAGACGGTTCTGCCGCTCGGTCTCACTGATTACGCCACGCCTTACCAGCGCTTCCTCGGCATCGATATTCGCTTCCGGACCAAGATGGTCAACCGGAGTTCCCATAGGAAGTTCACGCCCCTCCTGATCGACAATGGTTATATCAACCGCCAGTCCATAATTATGCAGACCGCCGCCTCTGGCCGGATTGGCCACATAATTTGCCTTAGGCGTACCGCGTACAGCCCGAAACATCCTGCGCTGTACGCTCATCGGACGGGCGGCATCCTTGATCAGCAGCCGATGACCCGGACTGATCCTGCCAAGCTCAGCCTGTGCACGCACCACCGCCGAGGCTGCCTCAGGCTGCAGATAAGCCCGCTCAAGGCCATCGGTGTAGAGCAACACGCCAGTGAAATTATCCTCTCTCGCATACATCAGACTTACACATATGGTCGAATCAAGGCCCGCCACATCAACGAGTCCATGATCCTTAAGTTTCTGTTCGAGCGTCAGCTGCGACGGGGTCGATTGTGAGTGCAACTGCATGATATTCAGAGATGAAAAAATAAGAAGAATAAGAAATCTAAGAAATCCGGATTGTTTCATGGCCGCAAAAATATGAAAAATCCTTAAATCATGACCGTGTTTTCTGCGAAAACATTACTTTTGCAAGTCATAACCCTGCAGAATGATCATTACCACATATAAAATACATATGCTACGGCGCCTGCTGCTGCTCATTGTGCTCATCTCAGGCACGACACACGTCAGCGGACAGATCAACACCGAACAGGTGTTGCGGATCGGCGCCAATACCCACTACTTTGAAGACTACGTACTTTCGATCCAATATTTCAACCAGGTCATAAGCGTCAACCCCTCTCAGGCCAAGCCTTATTTCTACCGTGCTGTGGCCAAGCTCAACCTTGATGACTTCCGCGGAGCTGAAGAAGATGCCACTCTCGCGCTTGAACGCAACCCGTTCATCACCGAAGCCTATGAAGTCAGAGGTGTGGCTCGACAAAACCAAGGCAAAAACGCCGAAGCCATAGCCGACTATGACCGCGCGCTTGAAATGCAGCCCGAAAACAGCAGCATAATCTTCAATAAAGCCATAGCCCAGCATGAAAACCGCGACACAGTCGGAGCGAAAACCACCTTCAGCCATCTCATCAGACGCTTTCCGAAATTCGAAGAAGGCTATCTGGGCCGAGCGCGCCTGCGCTTGGAGATGAAAGACACGATCGGAGCAAAAGCCGACATAGACCACGCGCTCTCACTCAACTCCAATGCAGTCAACGCCTACCTCCTACGTGCCGATATAGCCATCCATTCAGGCAAAGACTTCAAAAGCGCCCTCGCAGACATGGACAAAGCCGTGAAACTGCGTCCTGAAGCCGCCGGATTTTATATCAACCGCGCCTATCTGCGTTACATGAACGACGATATCCACGGAGCCTTCGAAGACTATGATCGTGCGATCGGGCTCGAACCCGCCAACACCGCAGCTATATTCAACCGCGGCCTGCTCCGTGCCGAAGTCCATGACACCAACCGTGCCATCGATGACTTCTCTCGTGTGCTCGACCTTGACTGCGAGGACTACAAGACGCTCTACAACCGCGCCATACTCCTTTCAGAAATCGGGTCGTTCGAAGCTGCATTGGCCGATCTCGACAAAGTGATCGAAGCCTTTCCGGACTTTGCCGGAGCCTACTTTCTGCGATACGACATCAAACGCCGCAAGGGAGACAGCCGTTCGGCCCAAAAAGACTACGACAAATCAATGGCTCTGGCCAAGACCACCGTCCAGCTGACACCTGACAAGCAATTCAGTGGATCGGCATATTCCGGTTCCGCGAAAACCTACAAATCCAACACCTCGACAGCCGGCGACAAGGTCTCCGCGGCAACCCAAAGCACCACA
Organism: Duncaniella muris; assembly: GCF_003024805.1. GTDB lineage: Bacteria > Bacteroidota > Bacteroidia > Bacteroidales > Muribaculaceae > Duncaniella > Duncaniella muris. The sequence continues at coordinate 128,235 of NZ_PUEC01000001.1, read as the reverse complement.
CAGCCGAAAAGCGAGACCATAACGGAAACACAGGAGCAGGTGAAACGCAGATTCTCGTCACTCACCACCGTGCGCAGCAACTATTCAGCAGAAAAAGATTACTCGACAGCCGACATTCGCGGAAAAGTCCAGGACAAAGACATGGCCGTAGAACTTGAGCCGCCGTTCATGCTGACCTACTACACCTCGCCCAACGAAATCAACCCAAGCAGCGAATACATCCGTGAGGTCGATGAAATAAACTCCCTGGGGCTACTGCGCTTCGTCCTACAGGTTGCCGGACACCCTGCACAGCTGCCAATGTATGAACTTGAAGGCCCGCACCGCCAGTCGATCAGCTACTACAACTCCTACATGGCCGGACATGCCCCCCGCGCCATCGACTACTTCGGCCGTGCTATGGATCTCATAGCGCTCAAAGACTATGACCGCGCCATAGCCGACCTCAACGAAGCCGCCAGACTCACTCCCGACTTTGCGCTCGCCTATCTGTTGCGAGCCCAGGCAAGATACGAGACAGTCAAAGCCACATCCGAACCGGGCAAAGCACTGTCGCGCAGCGGCATCATGGAAGCTATAGCCGATCTTGACGAAACCCTGCGCCACTCACCGTTCATGCCCGTAGCCTATTATAATAAAGGTGTACTGCTGGCAGAATGCGGCAGCTACGTCGAAGCCATCGAAGCCCTCACCCGCGCCATAGAGCTGAAACCGGTCTTCGGAGAAGCCTATTATAACCGCGGATTCGTCTATCTGTCTCTCGGTGACAAAAGCTCAGCCCTCCCCGATCTCAGCCGGGCCGGCGAGCTCGGAATCGTAGCCGCCTACCCGCTTCTCAAACGCATGAAGTGAGCGAAGGGCATAAAACCAGACCTATTTGCTTGCCGGACACTATGATTTACGGCAACTAAGCCAGTCTGGCAACCGTTTTGGTATCACAATGCTTTGATGTGAATTTTTTTTTGTAAATTTGCGCAAAATACTCCTATTGAATTATCACATACACAACATTTAAAATATGAAAGTCTTAAAGTTTGGAGGAACTTCTGTAGGATCAGCCGAAAGAATCCGCCACGTAGCAGACCTCGTCAGCGCAAGAGGTAAAAACATCATCGTTCTTTCAGCCATGTCAGGCACAACCAACTCTCTGGTTGAGATCTCGGACTATCTCTACAAAAAAAACACCAACGGAGCCAAGGAAACGATCAACCTCCTCGAATCGAAGTATCTCAAGACAATCGCCTCTCTCTACGACCGCCATGAGAGCCGCGAAAAAGCACTCAAAGAGATAAAGGCCTGCTTCAACTACATCCGCTCGTTCACCCAGCGCGAGACTTTCGGACCGACTGAAGAAAAAATCATCCTTGCCCAGGGCGAAATCATGAGTGTGGCCATGATGACCATCCTGCTCAACGAGCGCGGTCTCTACGCCGAAGCCCTCCCCGCCCTTGACTTTATGAAAACAGGCCAGAACGGAGAGCCTGACATGCAGCACATAGCTCTGCATCTCCAGCCTCTGCTTGACAAATATGTCGATGCCGACATTTTTGTAACCCAGGGATTCATCTGCCGCAACTCGACCGGCGAGATCGACAATCTACAGCGAGGCGGCTCGGACTACACCGCATCACTCATCGGCGCTGCAATCGAAGCAGACGAAATCGAAATCTGGACCGATATCGACGGCATGCACAACAACGACCCTCGCTTCGTGGAAGGCACCAAGCCAGTCAACGAGCTCCACTATGAAGAAGCATCCGAGCTGGCCTACTTCGGCGCCAAGATCCTTCACCCCACCTGTGTGCTCCCCGCCAAGGTCAACAACATACCAGTGCGCCTGCTCAACACTCTTGAACCTGAAGCCCACGGCACTCTGATCTACAACAACATCACCGAACCGTCAATCAAAGCCGTGGCAGCCAAAGACAACGTGGTCGCAATCAAGATCAAAAGCTCCCGCATGCTTCTGGCCTACGGCTATCTGACACGTGTATTCGAGACATTCGAAAAATACCGCACCCCGATTGACATGATCGCCACTTCGGAAGTAGGCGTCTCACTGACAATCGACTCCGAACGCTTCCTGCCGGAAATCATTGACGAACTCAAGAAGTTCGGCACCGTGACCGTTGACAAGGACATGGTCATCATCTGTGTTGTAGGCAACATGGAGTGGACCAACACCGGCTATGAGGCAAAAGCAATGGAAGCTCTCGCCGACATCCCCGTGCGCATGATTTCCTACGGCGGCTCAAACTACAACATCTCGTTCCTTGTCCGCAGCTGCGACAAAGTCGAGGCCCTCAAACGCCTCAGCGAAAAACTTTTCAGCTAAAGACCGCACACCTATTAAAGAGATCAGACAGAAAAAATGACACGCTTCCCCATAGAGGAATTTTCAAGCCTCAAAACACCGTTCTATTTCTACGACCTGCGTCTGCTCGAACGCACTGTCAAGGAGATCCGCCGCACCGCCCGTGATCCCCGCTTCAAAGTCCACTATGCCATCAAGGCCAACGCCAACCCCGGCATACTGCGCACCATCCAGGCCGCAGGATTCGGAGTGGACTGCGTCAGCGGCTGGGAAATCGAGGCAGCGATCGAAGCCGGATTCCGCGGCGACCGCATCGTGTTTGCCGGCGTAGGCAAAAGCGATCCTGAAATCCGCTCTGCTCTTGAAGCAGATATCGAATGCTTCAACGTAGAGTCAGAACCGGAACTGAGAGTCATCAGCGAAATTGCAGCCGAGATGGGCAAGACAGCACGTGTGGCAATCCGCGTCAACCCCAATATCGACGCCCACACCCATGCCTATATCACTACAGGGCTGGCCGAAAACAAGTTTGGCATCAATCTTGAACAGCTCGACTCGATTATAGGCCTCGCCAAAAGCCTACCCGCCATCGACCTCAAAGGTCTGCATTTCCACATCGGATCGCAGATCACTGAGACAGAACCCTTTGTGATGCTCTGCGAGACCATCAACCGCCTGCAGGACGAATATGAACAGAAAGGTGTCAAATTCAGCCTTATCAACGTTGGCGGCGGTCTCGGTATTGACTACGCACATCCCGAACGCCACCCGATCCCCGACTTCGAAGCCTACTTCACCACCTTCCACAACCATCTGCGCCTGCGCCCGGATCAGGAACTCCATTTCGAACTCGGCCGCTCAGTGGTGGCACAGTGCGGATCGCTGATCACCCGTGTGCTCTACATCAAGGAAGGCACAAGCAAACGTTTCGCCATAGTCGATGCCGGAATGAGCGATCTCATCCGTCCGGCCCTCTACAGCGCGCACCACAAAATCGAAAACATCTCAAACCCCAACGGCGAACTCCACCACTACGACGTGGTAGGACCGATCTGCGAATCCTCAGACCGTTTTGGCGAAAGCGAAACCCTGCCTGAAGTAAAGCGAGGCGATCTGCTCGCACTCCGTTCTGCCGGTGCCTATGGCGAGATCATGGCCTCACGCTATAATTGCCGCCCCTTCCCCCACTCCTATTTTTCAGAAAACTAATTCCCTGAAAAGCCAAAATGAAACCCACAGAAAACCACAAGGAAGTCTATCAGGACGCAGATCCTGTGGAACTCCCCGAAAACGCGTTCCGCGAACTCGCCGAGGATGAAGGCTACAGACCTATCATGCACCCGGCCCGTGACTACCCCGAAGTGACGCCCTACTCTGTCGGCATGGGACTGCTGCTTGCCGTAATATTCAGCGCGGCAGCAGCCTACCTCGGCCTTAAGGTCGGACAGGTCTTCGAAGCCGCCATTCCCATCGCCATCATCGCTGTAGGTCTTTCAGGCGCTCTGAAAAAAGAGAATCCCCTGGGCCAGAACGTCATCATCCAGAGTATCGGAGCATGTTCGGGAGTCATCGTTGCAGGAGCCATATTCACCCTGCCCGCACTCTACATTCTTCAGGCCAAGTATCCGGAAATCACCGTCAACTTCCTGCAGATATTTCTCAGCTCGCTCTTAGGCGGCATACTCGGCATACTCTTCTTCATCCCGTTCCGCAAATACTTCGTAAAAGACATGCACGGGAAATATCCTTTCCCTGAGGCGACTGCGACCACCCAGGTGCTTGCAAGCGGTCTCGGCAAAAGCTCTGCCGGCAACAGCGGGCAAGCCCGCACCCTCGTGCTTGCCTCGCTCATCGGCGGTATTTACGACTATATTGTGGAAACTTTCGGATGGTGGGCCGGTGTCCTCAACACTCATGTCACCGAATGGGGCCAGACTCTGGCCGAAAAGACCAAACTCGTGCTCAGCTGCAACACTGGAGCCGCAGTGCTCGGCCTGGGCTATATCATAGGACTGAACTATGCGTTCATCATCTGCGCCGGCTCAATCTTTGTATGGTGGATTCTGATTCCGCTTCTCGGCACATACGGATCAGCTGAAATCGCAGCCATGAGCCCCGAAGCCATATTCTCTGACCACGCCCGCATGATCGGTATCGGCGGCATCGCTATGGCAGGCATCATCGGCATAGTGAAATCATGGTCTATCATCCGCGGTGCCGTAGGTCTCGCCTCACGCGAGCTCCGCGGCAACACATCTGAAGGCAAAACCGTGCGCTGGCAGACAGATATTTCGATGAAACACATCGTGTTTTTCATTGCGCTCGCGCTTGCAGCCGTGCTCATATTCTTCTGGATAGGCGTGATCCATACCTTCTGGCAGGCTCTGGTGGCGTGGCTGGTGGTCACAGCTATCGCATTCCTCTTTACAACAGTGGCTGCCAACGCAATCGCCATTGTCGGCTCCAATCCCGTGTCAGGCATGACTCTGATGACTCTGATTGTCGCATCGGCCATCTTTGTGGCCATCGGCCTTAGCGGATCGTCAGGCATCGTGGCCTCAATGGTGATCGGCGGCGTGGTCTGCACTGCTCTATCGATGGCCGGCGGATTTGTCACTGACCTCAAGGTAGGCTACTGGCTCGGCTCCACCCCACGCAAGCAGGAAAGCTGGAAATTTCTCGGCACACTTGTTTCGGCAGCCACTGTAGGCGGTGTCATCCTCCTGCTCAACAAAGTCTATGGCTTTACCGGCGACAACGCCCTCATCGCACCCCAGGCCAATGCAATGGCCAAGGTGATCGAACCGCTTATGATGGGCGGAGACACCCCGTGGATCCTCTATATGACCGGTGCCATTCTGGCTCTGATACTCAACTGGCTCGGCGTGCCTGCCCTTGCATTCTGTCTCGGCATGTTCATTCCCCTGCAGCTCAACACTCCGCTGCTTGTCGGAGGCGCTATCGCATGGTTTGTAGGAAGCCGTTCTACCGACAAAGCCCTCAATGACGCCCGTCGCGACCGCGGCACTCTGATCTCGTCAGGCCTCATTGCCGGCGGTGCCCTCTTCGGCGTGTTCGCCGCCCTGACACGCTTCCTCGGTTTCGAATACACAAGCCCTCTCAGCACCATCGCCACACAATGGGCCGGACTTACCGTCTATGCCCTTCTCATCGTCTACCTGATCTGGGATTCGATGAAAGCGAAACGCCTCAAAGACTGATCGGATCTGCTAAATTCCGATGAAAGAAATCAACCGCGACATCTTGTCGCTCGCAATTCCGTCGATCATCACGAACATCACCACGCCACTGCTGGCCCTGATGGACGTGGTGATCGTCGGGCATATGGGGAGTGCCGACTATATTGCCGCCATCGCAGTCGGCGGAACAATTTTCAACATGCTTTACTGGCTTTTCGCCTTTCTGCGGATGGGCACAAGCGGACTTACAGCCCAGGCCAATGGCGGAGGCGACAGCAAAAGTTGCGCCCAGGTGCTTGCCCGCGGACTGACAGTGGCTCTCTGCGCGTCAATTCTGATAATCCTCTTTCAGAAACCACTTCTTGATCTCACTCTGAACTTTCTTGAAGTCAGAGACCGGGTAAGGGATCTCGCATCAGTCTATTTCTCGATTCTTGTCTGGGGAGCCCCCGCTTCGCTGGCCACATTCACTGTCACCGGATGGCTGTTAGGAATGAAAAACGCCCGCGCGCCGATGTGGGTGGCATTCGTGGTCAACATATCCAACATAGCCGTCAGCCTGCTGCTCGTGCTCGGTTTCGGACTTAAGGTCGAAGGTGTTGCTTCCGGCACACTGACAGCCCAATGGCTCGGAGCGCTCACGGGCCTCGGCATTGTGGCAGTTAAATATCGCCCTGCTCCGGGACGGCTTCGTGAAATAATCCACCTGAGCGATCTGAAAAGATTTTTCAAAGTCAATACTGATATATTTTTCCGCACACTCTGTCTGATAGCCGTAACAGTCTGGTTTACACGCACAGGGGCAACTCAAGGCACCGTCATACTGGCTGTCAACACACTGCTGATGCAGTTTTTCATTCTTTTTTCATACTTCATGGACGGCTTTGCCTTTGCCGGCGAATCACTGTGCGGCAACCTGATCGGAGGTGGCGACAGCAGGGGGCTGCGTGAATGCGTCAAAGCACTGTTCAGATGGAGTGTGGCAATGGTCTTGCTCTTCACCCTGGTCTATGCTGTGGGAGGAGAAAGCATCATGGGCCTCCTAAGCGATGATGCCGGAGTAAGACTTTCAGCCAAGGAATATTACAGCTGGGTCATAGCCATTCCGGCTATTGGATTCGCAGCATTCACATGGGACGGAATTTTCATCGGCGCTACACGCACAAGAGAAATGCTGCTCTCAATGGCCACCGCCACCGCAATCTACTTCGTGATGCTCCACATCCTGTTTCCTATAATAGGAAACCACGGGCTCTGGATAGCCTTTCTGGCATATCTTCTCACCCGTGGTCTGGCTCTGACGGCCATGAGCCGCCGTATTTTCTAAAAAGCATAATAAGGTAACTATCAAGCAGGTCTGCTGAACAGTTACCTTATTTCATATGATATGACAGGATAGAATCAATTCTCCTTTTCTGCGTAAGTCTCCTTGACCAGTCCGACACTAAGCGCGCCGGCAACAAGAAGAACTCCGCCGAGCACCAGCATATTTACCTGGTGGCCTCCAAGAAGCGGAAGAATCAGACCGCCGAGAGCCGCAGCGCAGATCTGAGGCACACATATGGTCCCGTTGAAAAGCCCAAGATAGGTTCCCATGTTCTTACCGGAAATCGAGTTGGTCAGAATGGTAAACGGAAGTGCCAGCATTGCGGCCCACGCACAGCCTATCAGCAGGAAGGAAATGAACAGCACATATTGGTCAGTGACAAAGAGAGTGGAGATAAAGCCTGCTGCTCCGAGAAGAAGACTGAGCACATAAACTGTCTTGTGGCTCTTGAATCGCGGAATGACCACTGCCCAAAGCACTGAGCCTACAGCCTGGACGGCGAAAAGCACACCGACCCAGTTGCCTGCAGTCTGATAAGCCTCCGAATTGGTATCGGTAGTGCCCCACACGGTATCGGCAATAGCACCTGGCGTGTAGGTCCACATATAGAGGAAAGCCGCCCAGCAGAAAAACTGCACGAGACCGACAGTCCAGAACGTGCGCGGAGCATGTATGAGCAACTTCAGCATCGAGGTCTTTTCTTCATTCTGCTGCTCGGTGATGCCATGATACTCGGCATATTCTTTGGGAGGCATCTCACGGATGGTGACAAAACTGTAGATGACACACAGTATCAGCACAGCGGCTCCGATGTAGAATGAATAGGTCACCGCATCAGGCACTTGTCCTGCCGGAGCGAGATTGCTGACACCGATTGCCGTCAGGGTGATCGGCGCAAGATAACCGACGAGACTGCCGGCATTGCAGAGAAAACTCTGGATGGAATATGCAAGACCTTTCTGACGCTCGTTGACCTGATCTCCGACAAGCATCTTGAACGGCTGCATGGCCATGTTGATGGAAGTGTCAAGAAACATCAGGGCGATAAAGCCGAAAATCATAGCTCCGCCAACTGTCAGTCCGAAACTTCCGGCATTAGGGAGAAGACACATGACCACAACAGCGATAGCTGCTCCAAGAACAAGGTAAGGCAGGCGACGGCCGAGACGATTCCATGTGCGGTCACTCGCAGCGCCAACCAATGGCTGCACAATAATGCCCATCAGCGGGGGCAGAATCCAGAAATAGCTCAATGAATGAGGATCGGCGCCGAGAGTAGCGAATATTCGCGAAATATTTGCGCTCTGGAGAGCATAGGCGATCTGTACGCCAAAAAAGCCGAAACTCAGGTTCCAAAGATTCAGAAAACTTTGGTCCGGTTTATTTTTAACCATAGGTAAGTGTAAGTTGATGATGATATAATCAAAAAAATAATCTCTCTACATTTATATAATAAACAAGATCCGTCAGTCAGCGGATCGGCAGGCCGGATACAGCCGGATGCATGTATGCGGCAGGCTTCAGTCTGATTTACGGCTGTCAAGCGAGTAAAGTAGACTGATTTCCTCTGCCCATATTGCCTCGTCAGGGGTCTCAAGTATCAGCGGGATATCATCGAAGCGCGGATCGTTCATCAGTCTCGACCAGAATTCGCGGTCAAGATTGGCGGTTGCGATCGGTGCATGACGGTCAACATGCGAGCCGAGTCCCTTCTGAGTATCGTTGAGGTGCATTCCGCAGAGATAGCTGAAACCGATGATGCTGTCAAATTCGGCCCAGGTCTTGTCATAGCCTTCGGCTGTGGCAAGATCATAGCCGGCCGTGTAGGCATGGCAGGTGTCTATGCAGACTCCTATTCTCGTCTTGTCATCCACGCGGTCAATAATTCTGGCAATCTGGTCGAACGAATATCCGAGGTTACTTCCCTGCCCGGCAGTATTCTCGATCACAGCCTTCACCCCCGCCGTCTTTTCCAGCAGACCGTTGAGCGAGTCGGCTATCAGGTCAAGACAGGCATCAGTCTCCATCTCACGCATGTGGGAACCGGGATGAAAGTTGAGCATGGTAAGTCCAAGTTGCTCGCAGCGGCGCAGTTCATCAAGAAAAGCCTCACGCGACTTTTCGAGTTTCACGGCATCCGGCGAGCCGAGATTTATCAGAAAGCTGTCATGCGGAAGGATATGCGCCGGGCTGTAACCGTAGCGCATACAGTTTTCCCTGAACGCCTCAGCCTGCGCCTGCGGTATCGGTTTCGAAGTCCAGCGCGACGGGTTGCGGGTGAAGAGAGCAAATGATTTCGCTCCTATCAGATGGGCGTTCAAAGGAGTATTGCTCACACCGTCTCCGGCAGAGACATGTGCTCCTATATATTTCATAAGTATCGGGTCTGTTTTACGAGTAAGTATGTTTACGCATTAAAGTGACGCAAATTTAGCAAATAATCGCTATCTTTGCAAAATAATTCGTACTAACTTTCAACGATAATATATTTAAGAACAAATCGACAGATATACATGGCACAGAAACCGTCAATCCCCAAAGGCACGCGCGACTTCACCCCGGCTGAAATGGCGCGCCGAAACTATATATTCGACACTATACGCACTGTTTTCAAACTCCACGGTTTCCAGCAGATCGAGACTCCGGCAATGGAAAATCTCTCGACTCTCATGGGCAAATACGGCGAAGAGGGCGACAAACTGCTGTTCAAGATACTCAATTCAGGCGACTTCCTGCGCGGGGCTGATCCCCAGCTGATCCAGTCGGCCATAGCCGGCGACGATTCGGCAAAACTCGCAGCCAAGATCTGTGAGAAAGGTCTGCGCTACGACCTGACAGTGCCCTTCGCGCGTTTTGTTGTCATGCACCGCAACGATCTCAGTTTCCCCTTCAAGCGTTTCCAGATCCAGCCGGTGTGGCGTGCCGACCGTCCGCAGAAAGGCCGTTACCGAGAATTCTACCAGTGTGATGCCGATGTTATCGGATCTGACTCGCTGATCAACGAAATCGAACTTCTCCAGCTCATCGACGATGTGTTCAGCCGTCTCGGCATCCGTATCACAATCAAACTCAACAACCGCAAAGTCCTCGCAGGCATAGCCGAACTTGTCGGCGCGCCTGACAAAATCGTGGACATAACCGTGGCCATTGACAAGATCGACAAGATCGGCCTCGACAACGTGAAAGCCGAACTCGGCGAACGCGGACTGTCGGCCGAAGCCATTGACCGCATCACACCGCTCATCACCCTCTCCGGCTCCAATGCCGAACGCCTCGCAAGCCTTGAAGAAATGCTTGCTTCAAGCGAGACAGGCCTCAAGGGCGTAAGCGAACTGCGCGAAGTCATGGCCGGCACAGAGGCTCTCGGTCTGTGCGCCGACCTCGAACTCGATGTAAGCCTGGCCCGTGGCCTGAACTACTACACCGGAACCATCATTGAGGTCAAAGCCCGCGACGTAGAGATCGGCAGCATCACCGGCGGCGGCCGCTACGACAACCTTACCGGAGTGTTCGGTCTGCCCGGAGTCTCAGGTGTAGGCATTTCATTCGGCGCCGACCGCATTTATGATGTGCTCAATACTCTCAATCTCTACCCTGAAGGAATCGAAGGCGCGGCCAAGGTGATGTTTACCAACTTCGGTCCCAAGGAAGCCGCCCGCAGCCTTCAGATCATCAAGAAACTGCGCGAAAGCGGAATCCCTGCAGAACTTTATCCCGATGCTGCAAAAATGAAAAAGCAGATGGGACGCGCCGACAGCCTCGGCATTCCCTTTGTGGCCATCATCGGAGAGACCGAACTCCAGAACGGGACTGTCACTCTCAAGAACATGACCACCGGAGAACAGTCTGAAATCAGCACCGAGAAACTGACAGAAGCCCTCGGCTGATCCGAAACCGGATAAAATTCTCTCTTCTTTCCTGAATTTTGGCCAATAGCCCCACTACAGCCTCGGCAACAGGTGACAAATGCTTACCTTTGCCGAGGTAAATGTAATTTTCAACCTCTTGACATGGTTATAACCGACTCACTCACCACTTTCGGGCAATACTGCCTCTTCATAAACAAGATATTTTCGGTTCCCGACCGCTGGAAGACGTTTTTCAGACGCACCTTCTTCGAAATCACCAAACTTGGCGTGGATTCCATTCCGCTGGTGATAGTGATCTCACTGTTTATCGGCGCTGTGATCACCATCCAGATGCAGCTCAACATTGTCTCTCCCCTCGTTCCCTCCTACTCCACCGGTCTTGCCACCCGCGAGATCATCCTGCTGGAGTTCTCCAACTCCATCCTCTGTCTGATCCTTGCCGGCAAGGTTGGCTCGAACATCGCGTCGGAAATCGGGACAATGCGAGTGACAGAGCAGATTGATGCACTTGATATCATGGGCATAAATTCCGCCAACTTCCTTGTTCTGCCGAAAATAGTAGGCTTCCTTGTCTATATGCCCATACTGGTGATTTTCTGTATTTTCACATCGTTCCTCGGCGGAGTGCTGATCTCGATTTTTACAGGCATCATCCCGCTCAACCGCTTCATCTACGGCCTGCAGACCATGTTCGTAGAATGGTACGTGTGGTACGGACTCATTAAGTCGCTCTTCTTCTCCTTCATCATCACTTCCGTCTCAGCCTACTACGGCTATTTCGTCAAAGGCGGCGCTCTTGAAGTCGGAAAGGCTTCAACCAACGCCGTCGTTGCTTCCAGCATTCTGATTCTGCTGCTTGATGTCGTACTGACAAAACTCCTACTGCAATGATCGAAGTAAAGAATATAACCAAATCATTCGACGGCAAGACCATCCTCCATGATGTCAGCGCCAGATTCGAAACCGGCAAGACAAACCTCATCATCGGCCAGAGCGGTTCGGGCAAGACAGTCCTCGTCAAATCGCTCGTGGGCCTCATACGCCCGGAGAAAGGCGAAATCCTTTACGACGGACGCGACCTGATGAAGATGGACACCAACCAGATCAAGGACCTGCGCAAGGAAATCGGCATGCTCTTCCAGGGCTCGGCCCTCTTCGACTCGGAGACCGTGCTCGGCAACGTGATGTTTCCGCTCACCATGTTCACATCCATGACACCGGCCGAAATCAAAGACCGCGCGCAGTTCTGTCTTGAGCGTGTGAAACTGAAAGGTGCCGACTCGAAATATCCGTCGGAAATATCAGGCGGTATGCAGAAACGTGTGGCCATAGCTCGCGCCATAGCCCTCAACCCCAGATATCTTTTCTGCGACGAACCAAACTCAGGTCTCGATCCGAGAACCTCGATAGTGATCGATGAACTTCTGAGTGACATCACCCACGAATACAACATCACCACCATCATCAATACCCACGACATGAACTCGGTGCTCGGCATCGGCGAGAACATTATCTTCATCAACAAGGGCCACCGCGAATGGGTTGGTGACATGCACCAGATCTATCAGACGTCCAACGAGGCCCTCAACGAATTCGTTTTCGCCAACGACCTCTTCCAGAAAGTCCGCGCCTACGTAATCTCAAACGCCAGCGACCGGCAGCTGAAGTAAACCCCGGCCACCCTGTAACGGAACCAGGCTATACAGTCTCTGTATTTACCACTCCCACTCGACAACATTGCCGACCGCAGAGCGTGCCACATCGACCAGCCGCTGATTGGCCGAGCCGCGAAAAAGCAGATGCACATCGCGCTGCGCCTCGATGAAAGGCCCGTCGACAAGCACATCGACATATTCAAGCAGACGCCTCATAGGCTCATTGCCCATGACAGCCTCATAGCTGAAACCGGAATAGCACCAGATGCTCTTTCCGGCTTCTTTTATTCTGGCGGCAAGCGGTATCAGCTGCTCGGCGCTATACATCGGATCGCCGCCGGTCAGAGTGACGTCGAAATCATTTTCTATCACTTCGAGCATCACCTCATCGATGCTCATCTCACGCCCTGCCCCGAAATTCCACGACTGCGGATTGTGACAGCCTGGACATCCGTGAGAGCAACCGGCCACATAGATGGCCGTACGAAGTCCGGGGCCGTCAACCGACGTCCCCGGAACTATATCGAGAATTCTCATTCTGAAAAAAATCTGTCTGTATGAAAAACCGTGATCACTTGTGGACTATGCGGTCATTGAGTTCCGCCAGTTTTGCATTGTTCCAGCGGTCAGTGGTGCCGACAAGATAGCCGGTGATGCGCTGCAGGCAGTCGATATTGTGACTGTGGCAGCAGGGGCATTCTTCAAGCGACTCCTGGGCATCCTCATATCCGCAGTCCATGCAGCGGTTGCGGTTATGATTTACCGAGCAGTAGCCGATGTTGTACTTATCCATCAGATCAACGATATCGCTGATCGCCTTAGGGTTGTGGGTGGCATCGCCATCAATTTCCACGTAGAAAATGTGGCCGCCGCCGGTCAGTTCGTGATACGGAGCCTCGACCTTGGCCTTATGGCGCGGCGAGCAGTGATAGTAGACAGGCACGTGGTTAGAGTTGGTGTAGTAGATCTTGTCTGTGATGCCGGGAATCACGCCGAACGATTTGCGGTCGCGTGAAGTGAATTTTCCTGACAGACCTTCGGCCGGAGTGGCGAGCACAGAGAAGTTATGCTTATACTGTTCGCTGTAGTCATTGACGCGCGAGCGCATGTGTGACACGATCTTCAGACCTAACTTCTGCGCATCCTCGCTCTCGCCGTGGTGCTTCCCGGTCAGGGCTATCAGACATTCGGCCAGGCCGATGAAGCCGATGCCGAGTGTGCCCTGGTTGATCACGCTCTCGATAGTGTCAGTCGGGCTGAGTTTCTCAGCTCCGTTCCACAGACGCGACATCAGCAGCGGGAACTGCTTGGCCATAGCCGTCTTCTGGAAATTGAAACGGTCACAGAGCTGACGGGCGGTGATGTCAAGAACATCGTCGAGTTTTTCGAAGAAGCGTCTGATGCGTTCATCCTGATCAACTATATTCATGCACTCAATTGCAATGCGAACAATGTTGATTGTAGAGAAACTGATGTTGCCGCGGCCAATCGAAGTCTTTTCGCCGAAGCGGTTCTCAAACACTCGTGTGCGGCAGCCCATCGTGGCTACTTCATACTTATAACGCTCCGGATCATTGGCATCCCACTTCTCATGCTGGTTGAATGTCGCGTCGAGGTTCACGAAGTTCGGGAAGAAGCGGCGCGCTGTCACCTTGCAGGCAAGCTGATAGAGGTCGTGGTTGCGGTCGCCGGGCAGATAGCTGACTCCCTTTTTCTTTTTCCAGATCTGAATGGGAAAAATGGCTGTGGCTCCGTTGCCCACACCTTCGTAAGTCGAGTTGAGAAGCTCGCGGATGATGCAGCGTCCCTCAGCCGAAGTATCTGTACCGTAATTGATCGAGCTGAACACAACCTGATTTCCGCCACGCGAATGGATGGTGTTCATATTATGTATGAAAGCCTCCATGCTCTGATGCACACGGCTCACAGTCTGGTTGACGGCATGCTGTTTCCAGCGCTCGGTGCCGGTCATACCTTCAAGCGGAGCCTTGATATAGTCCTCTATTTCAACATCGTAGAGCGCCGACAGATCCTCCCCGCTGAGGTCTTCGAGTTTCTTGACTTCTTCTATATATGAATATCTCACGAAAGGAGCGAGGTAGAAATCAAATGCCGGGATGGCCTGACCGCCGTGCATCTCGTTCTGGGCTGTCTCAAGTGAGATGCAGCCTATGATGCTGGCCGTCTCGATGCGCTTTGCCGGACGCGACTCGCCGTGGCCGGCCACAAAGCCGTATTTCAGTATGCGGTCCAGCGGATGCTGTACGCAAGTAAGGCTCTTGGTTGGATAATAGTCCTTGTCATGGATATGAAGATAGCCATTCTGCACAGCCTCGCGGGCTTCGGGCGACAGAAGGTAGTCATCGACGAAAGGCTTGGTTGTCTCGCTGGCAAATTTCATCATCATGCCTGCGGGCGAGTCCGTGTTCATGTTGGCATTCTCACGGGTGATGTCGTTGTTTTTAGCCTCGATGATTTCCAGAAACATGTCGCGGGTCTTTGCGCGGCGGGCTATCGAACGCTGGTCGCGATAAGCGATATAGCGCTTGGCCACTTCCTTGCGGGGCGATTTCATGAGTTCAAGTTCCACACGGTCCTGAATCTCTTCAACCGTCATTTGCTCGCAGCCGATCATTCCGATCCGGTCTGTGATGCGTGAAATCAAGGCTTCGTCTTCTCCCATCTCTGTGGTGAGCATTGCCTTGCGGATTGCAGCCTTTATTTTCTCTTCGTTGTAGCCCACGACGCGACCGTCGCGCTTTACCACTGTCTGTATCATCTGATTTTTGTTTTGAGGGGGAATATTGTTTTTTGCAGGTGTTCTTTTTAGTCGTTTTTGACACTGCAAAGATAGGCATAAAAAAAGAAAAGTCCAACATAAAAGTTAGACTTTTTACATCACACTGTATGCCGTTTTGGATAACTTTCTGTATTTTCAAAATCCACAATAGACCGTATATCAGTAATCTATGTATTCATTTTGGACAACTTTACCAATTTTTAAATTCATAAAAATCCACAAAACGGAGCAATTCGCCCAAATTTTCTATCTCGACTGACGGTCGGTTTTCTTCCGGAAAATCAGCCGGATCAGCCTGCGTGATATTCTCGCCGTTGCCGCCCCTCCGGAAACCTACCGTAGTCCAGCCGAGACGGTTAGGCGCAATAAAATCTTTCGCCGGGTTGTCGCCGACATAGACATAAGCCCCCCTGCCTTCTGTACGGTTCATAATGGAGCGGAAAGCACGGCCCGACACCTTTTCTTCCCCCACCTCTTCAGAAATCATGATCAGGTCAGGACTGATGAAACGGGCAAGTCCGAGAGCCTCTATCTTGTGGCGCTGAGTGACGCTGCGACCATCGGTCACCAGCCCCAGAGTGTGGCCGGTGCGAGCAAGACAACTCAACACATAGAGCGACATCCAAGGCAATCTGATGTCCGGGTTATGATTTCTGTAGAGACCGATCACGTCGGACGCCGGCAGACCGGTAGAGTCAAAAGCCTCGCGCGGGTCTGCAGCCGCAAGCATGGCCGGCAACAACCCGCGGCCATATCGGCGCGCTATCGTCCTATAGGCCGATCTCACGAACTCCATCTCCGGATAAAGCGTATCATCCAGATCGAAGACTATGACCATTCCACTGCCTTTGTCAGTTCCGGCACCTTACCCAAATCCGGACTTATCATGAGAAATAATAATCCACACAGGCCCGTGCCTCCTTATGGGCACCGATTATCGAAGCCGCTGCAACGTGGGCCGGGTGCCTGGCATAAACCATCACATCATCCATAGTCGGAACCACAGCAGTAAGCACCACATCCCAGTCTTCCGACGGATTTTCATTTATGCCGACCTCCATCGAGCGGAGCACATCAATCTGCGCCGGGAGTTCCATCAGCGCATTTCTGAAACGTTCGGCAACCTCGCGGCGTTCTTCCGCGGTGCCCTTAAGTTTGAAGCTTACTATATGTTTTACCATTGCCAATAAAAATTGTATAGTATGATTGTATAATATATATGTATATTATAATATATAGGTATCAGTGTTATTTTGCCGGTTTGCAAACCGACATCCAAAATTAGCCATTTCCCGCGACCCGGACAAATAAAACGCACCTGAAAAATCACTTGCGTGATTCGTTGGTAAAAAAGCAGAAAATTCGCACTTATTTTTTCATTTTTTATTGCAGATTTAAAAGCAAATTACTACTTTTGCTGTTGAAAATGAGTTTCCAACGAAACCGTTTCATGACACACATCACAGTTATAGTCGCATTTTAGTATAGTAGTAACACGTTTATGCCACGTAACCAGTTGGCTTATAGTAGTATCGCCAAAAGCGCTGGGGTTTATTCCCCATGCCCTTGAATTTCTGCGCTTGACTCATCAGTGAGACATTCGCAGGTATTTTTGTGCGCCTACATCTGACACTGCCCCGCCGGCATAAGCAATAGTAACAATTATATAGATTATCTATGTTGCCGATCAAAAGAGTATTGCTTGCAATCATGATGATTGCGAGCTTGTTCGAAATGTCGAAAGCTCAGGATCTTGCAGTCAAGACCGACCTTTCGTCTGATATCTTCACCAACATAAACATCGGAGGTGAAGTTGGCCTCGCTCCCAAATGGACACTCGACCTATCCGGCGAATTCAATGCCTGGACATTCAGCGACAACAAGCGCTGGAAACACTGGTTCGTGCAGCCCGAAGCCCGCTACTGGTTCTGCGACCGCTTCGCAGGTCACTTTGTCGGCGCACACCTCCACGGAGGCCAGTACAATGTCGGAGGCCTTGACATGGGCTTCTCCATGCTCGGCACCGATTTCGGCAAACTCAAAGACTACCGCTTCCAGGGATGGTTTGTCGGCGCAGGCGTGGCCTACGGCTATGCCTGGGTGCTCGGACGCCACTGGAACCTCGAAGCAGAGATAGGACTCGGATATTCCTACACCCGCTACAGCCAGTTCAAATGTGCGGGATGCGGCAAGAAGCTGAAATCAAACCGCCCTCACAACTACTTTGGCCCGACAAAAGCCGCAATCAACTTAGTGTACGTATTTTAACCCTGTCAAAACGCACTGAAATGAAATTTCCCGCCCTTCACATATCCGCAGCCATCATCCTCGGCCTCTCGGCCGGCACATCGGCAGCCGAAACACGCACCATTCCGGTAGGCGTCAGCGTGGACCACGCCTCACTCCAGCGCCACGGCGATTATATGAACGTGGATCTCTCACTCGATCTCAGCAAACTCCGGGTAGAAAGCAACCGCGCGGTGCTGCTCACTCCGAGCATTATCAACGGCTCCGACACCCTCAAGCTCCCCGCCGTAGGCATCTATGGCCGTGTGCGTTACTATCAGTATCAGCGCAACAACCCAGGCATGATCTCAGGCGAAGACGAGACCGTGATCCGCGCATCAGAGCTCCCCGACAGCCTGCACTACTCACAGATAATCCCCTATGCCGACTGGATGAACGGTTCTTCGGTCTATCTTGACCGCTCCGACTTCGGCTGCTGCCGCAAACTGCTGGCCGAAGCTCCCTTCGAAGGCCCTTACGGCTATTTCGGCTACTTCACTCCGAAATGGGTCTACGTGCGCCCGCAGGGCAACGGCGAGAAACACCGCGAACTCTCCGGCTCGGCCTTCATCGACTTCCCTGTAGACCAGACCGTCATCTACCCCGAATATCGCCGCAACACCACCGAGCTGGCCAAAATCCAGGCCACAATCGACTCAGTGCGAGGTGACGGCGACGTGACCATCACCCGCGTGTGGCTCAAAGGTTTCGCTTCGCCCGAAAGTCCCTATTCCCACAACCGCGACCTCGCCATCGGCCGAACCGCCGCACTCAAAGACTACATCCAGAAACTCTACCGCTTCGACTCCGGCATCATAGCCACCGATTTCGAGCCTGAAGACTGGGCCGGTCTCAAAAAAGCCGTCGACGGATCAAACCTCCCCAACCGCACCGAAATCCTCGCCCTCATCGACTCCGACATGGAGCCTGACGCAAAAGAGGCCCGCATCAAGAAGTTCTATCCTGAGGACTACCGCTTCATGTTGCAGACCTACTACCCCGCCCTGCGCCACACCGACTACCGCATTGAATACAACATCCGCACCTACAGCGATGTCAATGAGATACGCCACATCATGAAGGAACAGCCGCAGAAACTCAGCCTCAACGAGTTCTATCTCTTAGCCCAGGACTGCCAGCCCGGCAGCGAAGAGTTCAACGATGTCTTCGAGACAGCCGTGCGCATGTATCCATCAGACCCCGCAGCCAACCTCAACGCGGCAGTCTGCGCCCTCGAACGCGGTGATCTCGACCATGCTGCCCGCTTCCTCGACAAGGCAGGAACTTCAGAAGAAGCCGAATACATCAGAGGTGTGCGCGAAGCCTTGAAAGGCAACTACTCAGCCGCCCGTGCATACTTTGAAAAATCGTCCTCGATCCCCGAAGCGGCCGACGCCATCCGCCAGCTTGACAAACTCAACGCCCGATAGGCAAAATATGCTTGCCTGAGGTCCTCCTCCACGCTCGCCTCTATCTTCTCTCCACCGACATCAGACAATAGTCACAACAACCTGAATTTTAGCCATACATTTCATCACACAATTTAAAACTACACAGATTCATTAGTAACAAATTAAAAACCAATTCAATAATCAATCACAATGAAGTTTAAAAGCTTATTTCTGACAACAGCCGCAGCAATGGCGTTTGCTGCCTGTTCAAGCGACGAACCCGCTAAAAACGGCGGCAACGGAAACATCGACGGCGAAGGCGCAACCATGTACCTGACCGTCAACATCACAGATGCCAACACTGTAGGCCGTGCCGAAGAAGGCGATCTCGTTCCCGGCGCTCCCGAAGAACATGCTGTAAACACCGCTCACTTCTTCTTCTTCGACAAAGACAAAATGTTTGTCACCGAAGCCAGCGTCTGGAGGAAAGACGGTCAGTCAGGTGACTTCGAGGACCACAATGTTGAATTCCAAAGCAACAATGTGCTTGTTCTCAAGAATCTCACTCAGAAAAACCTTCCCAAGTATCTCATCACTGTTCTCAACGCCACTCCCGAACTTCTTGCATACGTCCGCGCGACTCCCCGCACAATGGAAGAAGTGCGCAATTACACTCTCCAGTGGAAGAACGGCGAATCATTCGTGATGTCTACTTCAAGCTTCAACGGCGGTGCAAGCGCTTTCCCCGGCCAGTATGACAATGCCGTCTACTATGCCAACCTCATTCAGGAAAGCAACCTCAAGACCGAACCCGTTGACGTCAACAATGTTCCCGCCTCTGACGTTGTCAAAATCTACGTTGAGCGTCTTGCCGCCAAATACACCATCGACCTCCCCGAAGGCAATCCTTTCCCGGTTGATGTTACAATCGCCGGTCTCGACAACGACAACAACAATAACGTCGAGTTAGGTGCAGAGCGCGTTTATGTAAAGATCGAGAACTTCGGCGTGACCGGAACTGAGAAAGAATCATATCTCGGCAAGAACCTCGACGGCCTCACCGGACTCTGGAACACATGGAACATCGCCCAGCTCCACCGCAGCTACTGGGGCAAGTCTGTAAGCTACGACGATGCCAATGCAGTACTTGACCGCCCGACTTTCAGCGAGGTCAACACCGACCTCACCAAGCCCGTCTACTCAAACGAGACCACCAAGGATTTCACCCTGATCCGCAACGAGAACAACGTGCTTACTCCCGCAGCTGTCACCAACATCGTCTTCACCGCTACTATCTATGCCGACAAAGCAGCCACCACTCCCCTTGATCTCATCCTCTTCAGCGGTGTCTACTACAAGAAAGACCAGTTCGTTCCCTACATCCTCAACCGTCTTAACGCCACCAACCAGCTCAACTACTGGATCAAGACCGGCAGCGAGACCGAAACAAACCCCGACGGCACTCTCAACCGCGACAACTACACTCAGGTAAGCGCTGAGAATGTCGAGCTCGCCAAAGACGGCGCAAGCACCGGTATCTTCAAGCTCGTGGCCAACATCGGCGCTGACACTCAGCTCTACGCCATCAACGGCAACACTGCTACCGCAGTAGAGACTTCAGCTTTCGAAACCGCGCTCAACACATTCTTCACCAACGAGAAGCCTATGGCCTACACCGGCGGTGCAAGCGTTTACTACGTGCCTGTTGAACACCTCCTCGGCAAAAATGCCGGTTCCGGTGAAAACTATGACTACACAGTGAGCGAAAACGGCCAGTATGGCGTTGTCCGCAACCACTGGTATCAGATCGAGGTAGGCAAAGTCTTCCGTCTCGGCCAGGGCGTATTCGATCCCAGCGACAACAGCACTGAAGATCTCATCCCTGACAATCCCTCGAAAGAAACCTTCGGCATGGCTGCTAACATCAGCATCCTCTCCTGGAAGGTTGTCAAGCAGAGCGTAGACCTCTGATTCTGACAGTCATCACATAGAGAATATTATCAACCACCTTCAAAGGTGCGGGGCCGTGCGGAGCCCCGCTCAGTCCCGCACCTTTTTCCCTCTCCATCCCCACACAAATTCAACATACACTGACCACTCTACCTCTCTCTCAACCAAAATACATTCATACCACCTCTCACCTCTTCTTCAACCCGACACTGACGAGAGGATCTCACCGTCACCGATCCTCCTCACTATACATACTCTCATTCAAAGAATCAATCGCTTTATAATGCCATTCACGGATTGTAAAATGAAACCTGATACAAAACTCCGCCGTCTCAACCTGCGAATCGCCGCAATCATGCTCTCCGCACTGTCACTCGCCAGTTGCAACGGAGTCATGTATGACGAAGAAGGAGACTGTGACCCTCACTACAAGGCACGCTTCATCTTTGACATGAACATGCTCTATGCCGATGCCTTTTCAAAGGAAGTCAACGCCGTAACCCTCTACCTTATCGATCCCGCCACCGGCGACATCGTATGGCAGAAAAGCGAACGCGGCGACCGGCTGCGTCAGGACGGCTATCTGATGGATCTCGACGTGGCCCCCGGAAGCTATCAGCTGCTGGCCTGGTGCGGAGAAGGACGTGACGAACATTTCACCATTCCGGCCGATGCAAGCCACCACACCCAGCTCACCTGCCGCCTCAACCGCGAATATGACCCTGTCACCGGCACCGCCCTCTCCCGCAAAGACCTCAAGAGGCTCTACCACGGCAAGACTGATGTCAAGATTTTCCCCGAAGAGGAAGGTACATACATCTACAATGTTGAACTCGTCAAAAACACCAACGACGTAAACATTGTGCTCCAGCACCTCTCCGGCGAGATCGTAAAGGAAGGCTACACCTTCACCATTACCGATGCCAACGGCTCGCTTGACTGGGACAACTCCATCATGCCTGACGAGGAAATCACCTATCAGCCCTGGCAGGTACTCGCCGGAACAGCCGGAATCGAATATCCCGAAGCCGACGATGTGCCCGTCATCACCACCATGAGCGCCTGTGTGGCCAATCTCACAGTCTCACGCCTGATGGCCGACCGCAGCAACGACATGCGCGTCAAGATCTACAATCCGGCCGGCGAAAAAATCGTAGACATTCCACTTATCCAATATGCCCTGCTTGTGCGCGGACGCTATGAGCACTCTATGACCGAGCAGGAATATCTTGACCGACAAAACAAATATGATCTCGTGTTCTTCATCGACGAAGGAAACCGCTGGGCCGACTCCTACATCTACATCAACAGCTGGATGGTGGTGCGCCAGTCATCCGACCTCTGAAAGAACCAATTCTCTATCCCACACACAAGACAATTCGACACACAATGTTTAACAAATACACTGCAAGTTCAATCCGGACACTCCTCGCCCTGCTGCTGTCGGCCGCAGCCTTTGGATTTGCCGCCTGTTCCGAAGGATCGGATGATCCAGGTGGAACGGACGGCACGGGCGGTGTCACGGTTGAACATAAAATAGGTCTTTACCTGCAGACAGGATCCGACCTTGCATCACGCACCACTCCTTCGGGTGACTATGACCGTGGCGCCGGCTATGAAAACTACATTGACATAGCGGGCGGCGACCTGCTCGTGGCCCTCTACGGCACAGACGACCGCTGGATAGCCACAGTGGGAAATCCCGTGGTCACTCCCGTCTCAGAGACATTAAGTTCCAAGACATATCTCCTCGAATTCAAGGTCAGCGGAGATATCCGCGATGCTCTCGGCTCTTCATTCAAAGTGCTGGTGCTTGCCAACTGGCATCACCGCTACCCCGATCTCGCAGAGGCAGGCTCGCTCCAGGCTCTGTTCGACATAGTCTCCACCGCCGACTACTGGATCGACTACTCCGCCGGACTTCCATCATGGGATCTCACGGCTGCCGACAAGATAGCCATGTTCGGCATCAGCCAGTATGACAACGTCAGCCTGCGTCCCGACATGGCCGCCTATCTCGGTAATCTGCACCTGCTCAGAGCCTTGGCAAAAATTGAAGTCTGGGATAACTCAGACAGCGCCGACGAAATCGAATCTGTAGCCCTCACGCGCCACATCACTAGAGCCGTGCCGATGCCCAAAGGTGTCACACATCAGAACCACTATGTCAAAAACGACTATCAGAAAGACTATGTGCTCTACCCCTCGCTTCCCGCAGGCTCCGGACTCTATCCCTATCCAAATGAAAGTTCCGAGCCGCTTCCGCTGGTGAAAAATCCGGCTGACGGCCACTACACGGTCTACGTGCCCGAATTCCCTAACTCTCAGAGGGAGACTGACGCCACCCGCGCCCGTCTGAGGATCAGATACAAGGAATATAACGCCCGTGACTATTTCATAGACTTCAAATATTACAACGATCCGCCGGAAGGAGCCGCTGCAGGCGACTATTTCGACCTGCTGCGCAACTACTGGTATCAGTTTGAAGTCCGCAAACTGGCCGAACACATCAATGTGGAAGTCCAGGTGGTCCCCTACTCCCATGTGCCCCTGAAACCCGGCTTCGGCATAGGCATTCCCAAGGAACTCGTGCCCGTCTATGATGACAACGGCAACCTGATCTGCTATTTCAACTCAGAAAACGGCAACTATTACGACACCGATGCCACTACAGTGATCAAAAACCCATTCCTCATCGAAGGCAACCCCAAGGATCCTGCCACAGGCTGGGACATTGTGCGCGACGACAACGGAACCTTCCGCTACTTCCGCGATCCGGCCACCGGCAAGTGCTATGATGCCGATAGAAACGAAATCCCTGATCCAGACAACAATTAGGACTATCAATCCAGCAATGAAATCCAGACACTTCAACACATATTACATATGGCTTCTGCTTCTCCTCTCAGGAGTGACGGCTTCATGCATCGATGATTTCGACCGCCGCGCCGATGTGTATGTCGAGGGCACGGCTGACATTGCCGTAGAGCTGTCATACGAAGCGGAGTCTTCACGTTCGCTCAACTCCCGCGCCTATGAGGGCGGCGAGGCTGGCGACCGGATCAAAAACATCTCATCACTGGTGATGCTCGTCTATAAAGGCGATAATCTCTACGGACGTTATGTGGTGGTCAGCGACGGCTCCGAACCTGTCCACTCCGACATCTCCGAAGTCCGCAACCTCAATGACCAGGACAATCGCCTCGACCCTGACGAAAGTAACCTCACTGACAGCCGCACCGGCAAAGTGACTTTCAAACTGAAACTCGAATCAGGCAAGGATTACCACATCTATGCCGTGGCCAACATGGGTACCCTCCGCGAGGATGAATATCAGACAGTCATACAGACACGCGACGGTCTGAAAAGCATTTCCCGCTCCTGGGACGTAACTTCGCTGGCCAACAACAGCGAGATGTTCGGCATCTTCTCACTCAGCCCCGACCGCGAGGCATCTGACAGCTCTCCGCTGGTCATCTCGGCCACCACCACGCAGCTCCACTGCTGGGTGCGCCGCCTTGCGTCAAAAGTGACAGTAGCCTTTGACGGCTCGGAGCTTTACAACGACGTGCAGGTCTACGTCACCGACATCTATCTGAAAGACATCCCCAAGACATGCCTGCTCGGCAAGTCCAACACAGCAGGAGAAGGGAGCGAAGTCTCTGCCGACAAGCGTCATGACATACCCAACGGTGTCTATGAGGACGGCGGCAGGATCACTGTGCAGAAACTGCCCGATGACCCTAACTCCATCATCCCCGAAAACTGCCTGCACGTCTGCAATGACGCCCACAGTTTCCTCGGAGCCTACGGCAACAGTGATCAGAACGATGTCATTGACGCTACCCACGCCAACACCGCTCCATCGCTCTTCTTCTACGAAAACATGCAGGGCACAGGCAAATCAAAGCAGCAGGATGCCATCAACAATGACACCAAAGAACCGGGAAGCGACAATAAGATCGACTTTCCAAATCCCGACATCGACACCGAAGGCTCCGGCTGGAAAGACGAGAAACCTTTCGGCACCTACGTGGAAGTGAAAGGCTATTACCGCTGCACCACGGCCGACGGTCATGTCAGCTCAGGCCCCATCACCTATCGCTTCATGCTCGGCCAGAACGTCACCACTGACTATAACGCCACCCGCAACACCCACTATCAGCTGACCCTCGCCTTCAAAGGCTACGGCAATGATGCCGACTGGCACATCGAATATCAGGAAAAGCGCGGTCTCTACGCCACCTCTCCACAATATATCTCCTATCTCTACAACAAAAAGATGGTGACAACCATCAAGGTTGTCGGACGCATAGAGCCCGGAACCAAGCTCAAAGCCCATATCATTGATGTGGGTGATACGGAATACAATCCGGACAGCATCTCACTCTGGCGACCCTGGGGCGACGGTTCAAAGGCATTCCCCAAAGTAAAAGGCACTATGAGCGCCGAATGGCCTTCTATCAAATATTATTATGAGAATGTCGTATATGGTGACGGACGCCATCAGGCTTTCCTCTCGCTCCAGCAGACCCGCTTGACGCAGATTCCGCCCCCTGACGGATATGAAGGCCAGCCGTCATGGAATGTGCCGTTTGCCAGCGCGCTCAAAAAAAGTCAGGATTACTACAAAGAACACAGCATCGGCGACCGCGAATATGAGATAGGCAACGACTCGTCGGATGACCTTCAGGAATTCGGTTCAAATACAACCGATGGCAACGGACAGCACACTGTGATTGTCAGCAAGCGCAATCTCCGGGGCGAGCCGACAGAGCGCATCTTCAAGATTCCGCTCTACACCCGCGCCAAGGAGCTGGTGACCCGCACAGGTTTCTCCGGCAACAACCCCTACTATTCCTATCCGCGCAAGCAGAAAGTACGCTTCACGGCCTCAATCTGGAAAGACGAGATCAACGCCTATGCCGACACCACTTTCATTCTCGATATAATTCAGGTGCGACGCATCCTCAATCCGAATGGTGTCTGGCGCAAGTCAGGTAGCACCGAGGACTTTCATGTGACTCTGCTCCGTCTGACCGAAGACAAGGATGACTCAGACTTCTCATCGTTCAACTCTGAAGGCGCCTGGAGCGCGGAGGTCATCGCCGGCAACGGAGTGGTCACTCTTTCGTCAACCCGCGAAGGCAGCGGTGACGACACCGCCCCGCAAGTCCACGTGAAGCGCATTCAGGGAGCCACCGAAAAGCCTATCGACTTCAAAATCAACTTCACCGGAGCCGACGGCTGTGCGATTGTGCGTGTGCGCTACCACAACTACACCTGCGAGCATGACATCTTCTGCCGCGAGGGCTATGACCCGATAGCCTTACGCGAGGGCAATGACAAGAACGGGGAACCATATGCAAAATGGAGCTCGTTCAATGTCGATCACTTCGAAAACGGCAAAGCCATAATGACCAACTCGCCGCTTGACGAAGGCTCTCTCTTCCGCCGCAAAAGTAACATCGCCATAACCTCGGCTAACAATGCGAAATATCCGCGTCCGCGAGGCGACAACCGCTATGCGCCGGGCAATTTTGATGTCATTGACGCTTCCGGCAAGGCTACCACCATGTCATGGGATCAGACCAAGGGTGACTGGACTTCAGATCATACCTGGGATATCACAAACACTGACTACCAGATAGCCACCATTGAAGACTATTTCCAGCTTATGTCAGAAGGCAATGAGACAAATGACCTCTCCTTCCCTATCAGCAAAGCCTACGGAATTGTCTATGGCGATGGAGCCCGTGAAGTGAAAACCAAACGCTCCGATGCCTACGGCTATCTCAAAACGGCCGACGGAAAGTCGGAAAAGGGCATGATCGGTGTGATTGTCTACAACAACCAGACGGCCGCCCAGATCTTCTTCCCCCTCGGCACCGAAGGAGTCGGACGACGGAAAGGATCTGGAACTCCAGACGGTGCCGCAAACTGGCAAGGGAAATGGGACCCAAATCCGGCCAACAGAGACTATCCCGGAACTCTGCGATATAGTAGCCGAAGCGCTTATTACGGCTTTAGAACCACAGCCGGTTTCAGTGATGTTGACAATGTCAAATACCAGCCGATGTTCTATGACCTATACCGTCGTCCGGGAGCTGTCTACTGGGCTTACCAATGGTATTCAGATGGCAATACCGGCTTCAACCACTCCTCGGCCTTTGACATGAACTTCTTCACGATGGGCTTCGAAGGCTTCCAGAATGGAGCCGCAGCCAAGGCCGAAACCTCCGATGCCTGCTTTATCCGCCTCGTCAAGAAATAAGCTCCTCTCCGCTTAAAGCCACTTACTTTTCATATATTGCCTGTAACGCCGATGTAAGCCAACATCGGCGTTACTATTTCATCATCTCCCATCCGGGCAGACAATAGAAAAATCATAAGAAAGTGAAATCTCCTTCATAGCCCACCACAAAAGCAACAAAAAAGCGTCCCAGGTCTCCGATTGACCTGGGACGCTTGTGTATATTTGATCAAAAAGTTCTTAGTGATCAGCGCTGAACGCGGCCGTTGGCGTTACCGCCGGCGAGTGACATAACTTCGTCTACTGTAACGAGGTTGAAGTCACCGGGGATAGTGTGCTTGAGAGCAGAAGCGGCTACTGCAAATTCGAGAGCCTCGCCCTGGGTCGGCATGGTGAGCAGACCGTGGATCACACCGCCTGAGAAAGAGTCACCACCACCTACGCGGTCGATGATCGGGTTGATGTCGTAGCGCTTGCTTTCATAGAATTCCTCACCGTTGTAGATCATAGCCTTCCAGCCGTTGTGAGTAGCTGAGAATGATTCGCGGAGGGTAGAGATGACATATTTGAAACCGAATTCCTTAGCCATAGCCTTGAAGATGCCCTTGTAGCCTTCGGCATTGGTCTCGCCGCCTTCAACGTCAGCGTCAGGTTTGAAGCCGAGACAGAGTTCGGCGTCTTCCTCGTTGCCGATGCAGACATCAACGTACTGCATGAGAGGACGCATGATAGACTGAGCTTTTTCTTTAGTCCAGAGTTTCTTGCGGAAGTTGAGGTCGACAGACACAGTCACGCCGTGACGCTTTGCAGCCTCGCAGGCAAGACGGGTGAGTTCGGCAGCCTTGTCGCTGATAGCGGGAGTGATACCGCTCCAGTGGAACCAGTCAGCACCTTCCATGATAGCATCGAAGTCGAAATCTTCGGGATCAGCTTCTGAGATGGCAGAGTTTGCGCGGTCATAGATCACCTTTGAGGGACGCATCGAGGCACCGGTCTCGCAGTAGTAGATACCTACACGGTCACCGCCACGGGCGATGTGATCGGTGTGGACACCATAACGGCGGAGTGCGTTGACAGCAGCCTGGCCGATTTCGTGCTTGGGGAGTTTTGAAACGAAGTAAGCGTCATGGCCGTAGTTGGCACAGCTTACAGCCACGTTGGCCTCGCCGCCACCCCAGATGACGTCAAAGTTATCTACCTGCACAAAGCGATTGTTCCCTTCGGGGGAAAGGCGAAGCATAATCTCGCCTAAAGTTACAACTTTCATAATTTAATAAGTATGGTATTTAATTAGGTAAAATTTGATGATTTTCTATATTCTTGCATTCAGTCGAGACGTGTGTTGCGGATGATCTGCTCGAAAGCCTCGGCCATCGACTTTGCAGCCTTGCGGCCGTCGCCCATAGCGAGGATCACGGTGGCCGCGCCTCTGACTATATCGCCTCCGGCATAGATCTCCGGTGACGATGACTTCATTGACGAACCATCGACAAGGATATTTCCGTTACGCGAGAGATCGACGTCAGGGAGTGAGACAGGCGGGTTAGGCAGGAAGCCTACGCAAACCACAGCCAGATCGACCTCGACATCAATAATGTCGCCTTCGACCGGCACCGGAGTGCAGCGGCCCGATTCGTCAGGCTCGCCAAGCTCCATGCGCTGGAGTCTGACTGCCTTCAGCAGGCCGTTTTCATCGGCAATATATTCAAGCGGATTGTGAAGCGTAAGGAATTCGGCTCCTTCTTCCTTGGCATGACGCACCTCTTCCTGGCGTGCCGGGATCTCCGACTCGCCGCGGCGGTAGATGATCATGGCCTTCTCGGCTCCCAGACGCAGGGCTGCGCGCACGGCATCCATCGCGGTGTTGCCAGCACCGATGACTGCCACTCGTTTCTGTTTAAGAGTAGCCACGTTCTGACCGTAGATTTCATGCTGGCTGAAATTGACGCGGATCAGATATTCATTGGCGGTCATGACACCAGGCAGGTTTTCACCCGGAATGCCCATAAACCTGGGCTTTCCGGCACCGGTGGCCACGTATATGCCTTTGAACCCCTGCTCCTGCAGATCGTCATAGGAAAGAGTCTTCCCGACAAAGGTGTCTTTTACGAATTTCACACCAATGGCGCGGAGCTTTTCAATTTCGGCATCAACCACATGATTAGGCAGGCAGAACTGCGGAATTCCATATTTCAGCACACCGCCGAAACAGTCAAGCGCTTCGAATACGGTCACATCGTAGCCGCGTTTGGCCATATCGCCGGCAAAAGCGAGTCCGGATGGGCCGGAGCCGACAACCGCGATCTTTATGGCGGCAAAATAAGAAGGGGCCTGCACTGCCTGAGCCGATGACTGCCGGGCTACAGATTCATCAAGTTCACGGTTATAGTCGGCCACGAAGCGTTCGAGATGGCCGATGGCCACCGGCGGCTTTTTCATTTTGTTGTAGATGCAGCCGTGCTCACACTGCTTTTCCTGCGGGCAGACACGTCCGCAGACAGCCGGAAGCACCGTGGTCAGCGAGAGCACTTTCAGGGCCTCGCCGAAGTTACGCCGTTCCACATTCTTTATAAAGGCCGGAATATTGTTTGAGACCGGACACTCTTTCATGCAGCCTGGATCCGGGCAGTCGAGACAACGGCGCGCTTCAAGAACCGCCTGTTCGGTAGAAAGGCCCTGGTTTACCTCGTCGTCGCAACGGACGCGATAGGCGGCATCCATCTCAGGCATTTTGACCCGCGGCACAGCTGTGCGCTCTTTGGTCGTGAAACGCTTGCGCAGTTCTTCACGCCACCCGGAATCGCGGGAAATCAGATTGTTTTCTTCGATTGTTGTCATACGAAATGGCGCTGGCGGTTTTGCAGTTGGTCAAAATCAACATGATGCGCGTCAAAGACAGGCCCGTCAATGCATGTCAGCATACGTTTGCCATCGACCATGACGCGGCAGATGCCGCAAAGGCCCACTCCGTCAAGCATCACCATATTGAGAATGCAGCGGGTGGGAATCTGTCTGACACGTGTGCACTCGGCAATAGCTTTCATCATGGGAGTCGGCCCGGTTATAACGGTCAGATCCACTTTCTCATCAGTGAGCACCCTGTCAATGAGTTCCAGAGTAGCCATCTCTTCAGAAGAATGGAGAATCACGTCGCTGTAAGGCTCGACATTAGCTCTGAGGCACGAGGTTTCCGAGGTAAATTCCGAAAGGATTGTCACCACTCTGTTGCCGGCCTGCTTCAAAGCTTTGATCACGGGGATGATGGGCACGAAACCTACACCGTCGCCACAGCAGACCACAGTACCGTAGTTTCTGATCTCGAACGCCTGTCCCAAAGGACCGAGCACATCACCAATCCGGTAATCTTCGTGGAGCGAACCGATCAGGTCGGCCAGACGGGCACCCTTGTGGATTATAATGGTGAATGTGCCGTCGGCGGGAGAGGCATCGACGATAGTAAACGGGATGCGGGGGCAATCAGGAGTGAAACGTACCATCACGAAATGACCGGCACGGGCCGAGCGGGCGATAGAAGGGTTTTCTATCACCATCTCGGCCGTGTATTCCGAATGCCGGACTATTTTCCTGATTATATTCATATATTCAGTCAAGATTTATGTTAAAATCTTCAGCGGAGTTTCTGAATTATTCCATCTGAAGGTAAGTGATCTTGTCCATGTCACCATAGTCAAGATTTTCGCCGCCCATGCCCCAAATAAACATGTAGTTCGAAGTGCCTGCGGCGGCGTGAATCGACCATTCGGGAGAGATGATGGCCTGTTCGTTGTGGAGCCATACGATGCGGTTTTCCTGGGGCTCGCCCATGAAGTGGCAGATGGCGTTGCCTTCGGGCACGTTGAAGTAGAAGTAGGCCTCCACACGGCGGTCGTGGGTGTGGGCGGGCATTGTGTTCCAGACGCTGCCGGGCTTGAGCTCGGTGAGACCCATCTGAAGCTGGCAGGGACCTTCTTCAAGCACATTGTTGACAATGAGCTGATTGATCACGCGGTCGTTGCTCTCTTCCATTTTGCCTGCGGCGAAGGAATTGGCTTTGAGAGAACCCTTGCGGCCGTCGATGGTGATGAGCTGGGTTTTGTATTCCTTGTGGGCGGGAGTTGAGTTGAGATAGAATTTAGCGGGTTTCGAAGCGTCCTTGCTGCGGAAGGTCACGTTTTTCTTGCCGCGGCCTACATAGAGCGCATCCTTAAAGTGGAGTTCATATTCCTTTCCGTCGACAGTCACTATGCCGTCGCCGCCGATGTTGATCACGCCGAGTTCGCGACGCTGAAGAAAGTAGTCGGCTTTCAGGGGGTCGATGGTTTCAAGAGTCATTTCCTTTGCCACTGGAATCACGCCGCCATAGACCAGACGGTCATATAGGCAGTAGGTAAGGTTTATCTTGTCTTCTTCCATGACTTTCGGCATCATGAAGTGAGAACGGAGCTGCTTGGTGTCATAGTGCTTCACGTCATCGGGATGGCAGGCACGGAGTATTGTGT
Organism: Duncaniella muris; assembly: GCF_003024805.1. Lineage (GTDB taxonomy): Bacteria > Bacteroidota > Bacteroidia > Bacteroidales > Muribaculaceae > Duncaniella > Duncaniella muris. The sequence goes on along the minus strand of NZ_PUEC01000001.1, from coordinate 96,691 downwards.
AATCGGTCTGTGCGAAGCCACTGAGAGATACGCTCATAAGTGCAAATGCAGTTAATAATTTTTTCATATTCGTTAATTGCTTTTTATTCTTTGGATAATTTCAGCCTGCGCCACGGAGACTTATTTCAGATGCCGGGCGTGTGCTGAATGTTTTTATTCAGTTGTCTGGATCTTGTCTGAGTTTCTGGCGATCATGTCGCGCTGGTTGCGGATGATCAGCATTCGGTTCCACACCATAAGGCCTGAGGTCATGAGCACAAGCAGTCCGGCACCAATCCATTTGAGATTTTCGGTACACTGGTAGATTACCCATGCAAGCGGGCTTGAGGCGAAGTCGAGGCTACCGCCATCGAAACCGGCGGGAATAGCCACAGCGGCATCACCGGTAGCGGCAAATACGTCCTTGGCTGCAAGAGTGAATGCCGGCGCGAGATTGGTCACCATATAAAGGCCCATAGTCAGCAATACCAGGCCGATGATAAATGTCTTGACAACGTTGCCCTTGGTGAAAGGCAGCACGAGGGGGAATACATAGAACATGCCGGCCAGCGATGCAAGCGGCAGGAACTGGTTGCCGGGAAGAACGACGGCAAGAAGGAGGGTCACCGGGATGAGGAGGAGCGAAACCACAAGTGTGGTCGGATGGCCAATCACAAGCGCGGGGCTCATGCCGATGTTAAGGCCGTCGGCGCCTTTGAATTTGCGGGCAATGAGGCTGCGTGTAGCATCGCTGATAGGCTTGAGGCCCTCGATGAAGAGGACAGTTACACGGGGGATAAGTTCCATGACGGCACCCATCTTGATTCCGAGTCCGAGGATGTAAGGAATCTTGTCGACGATCTCGGCCCATGTTTTGCATGTGAGACAGCCGATGACTACACCCACAACCACACCGAGGAACAGAGGCTCGCCAAGCAGGCCGAACTTCTTTTTCATGCCTTCGGCATCAATTTCGAGCTTTTCGATGCCCGGAATCTTGTCGAGCCCCTTGTTTATGAGCCATGCGAAAGGCACAAAACCGCCGCAGAAGGGCTGTGGGATCGAGATGCCGTCCATGTCTTTGTAGAATGACTGGAATTTTTTGGCAGTCATGTCGGCGATGATCAGGGTGATGATGTAGCAGATGATGGCACCGAAGAAGCCCCAGACGAGTGATTCACTTGCAAAATAAATCACCGCACCGATGAAGGCGAAGTGCCAATAGTTCCAGAGGTCGATGTTGACAGTGCGTGTAGTCTTGGTAAGCAGCATAAGCAGATTGACGCCAAGACAGACTGGGATGATGAACGCGCCGACGGCAGTGTTATAAGCCACTGCGGCAGCGGCGGGCCAGCCCATGTCAAAAACTTTAAGCTGAAGGTCATAGATCTTGACCACAGTGTCAAGCGCAGGACCGAGAGCGGAGGTGAGAAGAGCGGTGACAATAGAGAGGCCGATGAAGCCGACACCGACTTTGAGGCCCGATTTAAGAGCATCGCTGAACCTGATGCCGATGCAGACGCCGAGAATCGTGAAGATCACAGGCATCATGACAGCCGCGCCAAGTCCTATAATGTAAGAGAATACCTGTTCCATTTAAACAGTTGTGTGATATTGATTGGATTTTTATTCAGAGAGCAGAGGCCATAAAGACACCTCTGCCCTCTTTGATAATATTGCATCAGCTGTTGCCATCGCCTACACATATATTATATATATTCAGGCGGATGGACAGACACCAGACTCTTATTTAGGCTGCTTGCCGATGTAAGCGAGAATACCGCCGTCAACGTAGAGAACGTGGCCGTTCACGAAGTTGCTGGCATCTGAAGCGAGGAACACGGCAGGGCCCATCAGATCTTCGGGAGTACCCCAGCGGGCAGCCGGAGTCTTCGAGATGATGAACTGGTCAAAGGGATGACGCGATCCGTCCGGCTGGATTTCGCGGAGAGGTGCAGTCTGGTCAGTGGCAATATAGCCGGGGCCAATGCCGTTGCACTGGATATTGTGTTCGCCGTATTCAGAGCAGATATTGCGGGTCAGCATCTTGAGACCACCCTTTGCGGCAGCATAGGCCGATACAGTCTCACGACCGAGCTCACTCATCATAGAGCAGATGTTGATGATCTTGCCGTGGCCTTTCTTGATCATTCCGGGGATAACAGCCTTGGCGCAGATATAGGGAGCAATGAGGTCTACGTCGACAACGCGGCGGAAGTCTTCTACGTTCATTTCCTCCATCGGAATACGCTTGATGATACCGGCGTTGTTGACAAGAATGTCGATTGTGCCGACGGTTGCCTCTATGTCAGTCACCATAGCTTTGACGGCTTCTTCGTCAGTAACGTCGCAGAGATATCCTTTAGCGTCGATTCCAAGTTCTTTATATGCTTTGAGACCGCGGTCGACAGTTTCCTGGCGCGAACAGTTAAAAACGATTTTAGCCCCTGCTTCGGCATATGCCTGAGCGATAGCAAGACCGATTCCATAGGCTGCGCCGGTCACAAGCGCTACTTTGCCTTCAAGTGAAAAATTTACCATATTAGCGTTGTTTATCTAAGGTTCTATATGATATGTATCTATAAGTTTTTACATGGTTCCGTGAAGAAAATTCGGCGTAAAATTAGCAATTTTAACACGATCCCACAAATTAAAGCACTTAAAACTTCTAAAATCCAAAAAATTGGGACTTCCTGTCATAATAGCTGAACTTTTTTGTCACACCAATGGGACTTTTTCAACTTATTTATGTTACATTTGTAGACACTCACCACTCTCCATTCAACGCAAACAAGGGATAAGAACCGATTCTAAAACCACAACAGCACGACTATGTCGCCAATTGACAGCAAAACCAACGAACGGCAAGTTGAAAATGACCGCCGCATACTCGAACTGCTCGCGCAGACATTTCCGAATATCAGCGCCGCCAGCACCGAAATCATAAATCTTGAAGCCATACTGAACCTGCCGAAAGGCACAGAGCATTTTGTAGCCGACCTCCACGGAGAGCACGAAGCTTTCCGCCACATTCTGAAAAACGCTTCGGGAAACATCAAGCGCAAAGTCACCGACCTCTACGGAACCTCAATGCGCGAAAGCGAGATACGCCAGCTTTGCTCTCTCATCTACTATCCGGAAGAGAAAATGCAGATTGTGCACTCGACAGAGGAGAACATGTATGACTTCTACACCATCACCCTCCATCAGCTCATCAGAGTGTGTCAGAGCGTATCGTCGAAATACACCCGCTCCAAAGTCAGGAAAGCCCTTCCGAAGGAATTTGCCTACATCATCGAAGAGCTTCTCCACGAATCAAGAGGAGAATATGACAAGCAAGGCTATTTCAACCGGATTCTGGAGACAATCGTGTCAACCGGTCAGGCCGACGCATTCATAGTGGCCCTGTGCAAGGTGATCCAGAAACTCAGCATCGACCAGCTTCACATTCTGGGGGATGTCTATGACCGCGGTCCGGGCGCTCATCTGATCATGGACACTCTCTGCCACTACGGCAACTGGGACATACAGTGGGGCAACCATGACATTCTCTGGATGGGCGCGGCGGCCGGAAACAAATGTTGCATCGCCAACGTGATCCGCGTCTCACTCCGCTATGCCAACCTCACCACTCTTGAAGACGGCTACGGAATCAATCTGCTGCCGCTTGCCACAATGGCTATGGAAACCTATGCCGACGATCCATGCATTGAATTCGCTCCGAAAGTCGATGCCGAACAGACCGAGCACCCTGAAAAGGCTCTACGCCTGATGGCCCAGATGCACAAGGCCATAGCCGTAATCCAGTTCAAGCTCGAAGGGGCTATGACGCTGAAACATCCGGAATGGGAAATGACAGGCCGCAATCTGCTCCACCGCATAGATTTCGAAAAAGGCACTGTCAACATCGATGGTAAGGACTATGAAATGTCTGACATGAACTTCCCGACAGTCGATCCGGCAAATCCCTACCGCCTGACAGAGGAAGAGGAGGAACTGATCAACAAACTGCACCATTCATTCACGGTTAGCACCGGACTGAAACGTCACATATCATGCCTGTTCAGTCATGGCTGCATGTATGGCATCTATAATTCAAACCTACTGTTCCATGCCTCCATGCCGCTCAACGCCGACGGCTCTCTCAAAGAAGTCATGGTCAACAGACAGAAATACCGCGGACGCGAGCTCTTCCATCAGATAGGAATGCTCGTGCGTTCAGCTTTCAACGACGATACCCCTCCGGCCGACAAGGACTATGCGCGCGACTATTACTGGTATCTCTGGTGCGGCCCCGACTCCCCGCTTTTCGACAAGAGTAAGATGACCACCTTCGAACGGTATTTCATCAAAGATCCCGAAGCCCACAAAGAGGAAAAAGGCCACTACTACACCCTCCGCCAGAAAGAGGAGGTCTGTGACATGATTCTCGACGAATTCAAGGTTGAAGGCTCACAGCGCCACATTATCAACGGCCACGTGCCCGTGCGCGCCAAAAAGGGAGAAAGTCCCATCAGGGCCAACGGCAAGCTGATGGTGATCGACGGAGGTTTCGCCAAAGCCTACCACAAGACCACCGGAATAGCCGGCTATACGCTGATCTACCACAGCAGCAACTTCGAACTGGTAGAGCACGAACCGTTCATCTCCGAAGAAGAAGCCATCAGGAGCGGCACAGACATTGTACGCTCAACCAAAATGGTCGAGCAGACCTCGCAGCGCATCCGTGTGCGCGACACCGACAAGGGAAAGATACTCCAGAGCCAGATCGATGAGCTGACCGAACTTCTCTATGCTTTCCGCCACGGCATCATCAAGGAAAGCAATGCTGGGAAGATAGTCCTCTGACACCGTGGGCCGCCCGACCTCAGACCGGGACATTACGGCAACACATATATAGCACAGGAGCCGGATTAATCTGCAATCCGGCTCCTGACTTATATATACATATATTATTAGAACTCTCAACAAAATTTCATCAATCCTCCGAATAGTGGCGCAGCACACGGCGGTAGGAGTTGAAAATTTTTGATTTCGACACAAACCCCACGTATCGACCTTCTTCAACCACCGGCAGATTCCATGCGCCGGTAGCGTCAAAAGTCTTCATGACAGTCTCCATGCTCTGCCCAACTTCGACCTTGGCCGGAGGGATTGACATGAACTGATTGACATACATGCGCTTGTAGAGATCAGGCCGGAACATGATGTTGCGGATTTCATCAAGGATCACCACTCCGAGCAGCTTTCCGTCATCGCCAATGACCGGAAACAGATTGCGCGATGAGCGTGAGATGGCATTAACCATCTCCTTGAGGTTCATGTCAGGCCGGACTGCCACAAAGTCAGTCTCTATGACATTGTCGATCTTGAGCAGTGTCAACACAGCCTTGTCCTTGTGGTGAGTGATCAGTTTGCCTTCATGGGCAAGACGCATGGTGTAGATACTGTAAGGCTCGAAAAACTTGATAGTGCCGTAGGAAATCGCCGAGACAATCAGCAGGGGCAGAAACAGTTCATAGCCTCCGGTCAGCTCGGCCGTAAGGAAGATACCCATCAGCGGGGCATGCATGACACCTGACATGACACCTGCCATACCCATCAGCGCAAAGTTCTTGGTCGACAGATCCAGACCGAAGACCGTATTGATGAAATAGGCGAAAAAGAATCCTGCCATACATCCTACATAGAGCGATGGGGCGAAGGTGCCGCCGACACCGCCGCCACCGTTTGTGGCCGAGGTGGCGAATGATTTCAGAAGGACAAGCGCGGCGATAAAGCCGAGAATCCACCAGACAGACCCTCTGTCTTTGTAGAAGATCGAGCCGTTGACAATCGACTCCGTGTTGCCGCTGAGAAGGTCGATGATCGACGAATAACCCTCGCCGTAGAGCGGCGGAAACAGAAAGACGAGGAGCGCCACTACAGAGCCTCCCACCAGCATTTTCCGCCACGGAGTGCCGAGTTTTCTGAACAGCCCCTCCATCATGTTCATCGACCGCGTGAAATAGAGCGACACAAATCCGAGAAACAGACCGAGAAGAATGACATAGGGTATTCTTCCGGTCACAAACGGCTCGCTCTGAAGAAAGAAGAATTCTGCATCATAGCCAGTTGCGACATAGGCCACCGTTGCGGCCGTTATCGACGCTATCAACAGAGGCATCACCGAGACCGTGGTCAGATCGAGCATCAGAACCTCCAGAGTGAAAAGCATACCGGCAATCGGAGCCTTAAAAATGCCGGCGATACCTGCTGCGGCTCCGCAGCCCACAAGGATCATCAGAATCCGTGGCGACAGCCGGAACACACGTCCGAGATTCGAACCGATTGCCGCTCCGGTATAGACTATAGGGCCCTCGGCTCCAACCGATCCGCCGAATCCGATGGTGATCGAACTGGCGATTACGGATGAATACATATTGTGGCGCTTCAGGCGCGACTTGTTCTGCGAAATGGCATAAAGCACTCTTGTGACACCGTGGGATATATTGTCACGGACCACATATCTGACAAACAGCATGGTCAGAAGAATTCCGACTGCCGGATAGATCAGATACAGCAGACTGCCTTCGTCGATATTGATGTTGGACGTCAGCGCGTGGCTTATCAGATGGATCAGCGTTTTCAGCACAAGAGCCGCCACTCCGGCCAGAATGCCGACCAGCAACGCCAGTATGATGACAAACGTCTTTTCCTTTATATGACGCTCGCGCCACATCAGAAACACCATGAAGGCATCCTGAAAGCTTTTTGCTATGGATGTGAAAAACAGTTTCATTTCTTTCCTTTTTTACCTTGTCTCAGAGACCCTCGCCCCTTATGACTGTGCGTAATGTATAAAACAGTATCTTGAGGTCCAGCGAGAGAGAAAGATTCTGGATATAGAGAAGATCATATTTCAGCCGTAAAAGCATCTCTTCGACTGTCGACGCATAGCCGAATTTTACCATGCCGAGCGAAGTCAGTCCGGGTCTTACCTGGTGGAGAAGAGTGCAGTACGGAGCGGCCTCGCGCATCTGGCTTAGAAAAAACTCCCGCTCAGGGCGCGGCCCGACAAGCGACATGTCGCCCCGCAGCACATTCCAGAGGTTAGGCAGCTCGTCAAGACGATATTTCCTCATAAAACGCCCTATGCGTGTTATTCTCGGATCATCTTCCGCCGACAATGCCGGACCGTTCACTTCGGCATCCGCCTTCATCGAACGCAGCTTGTAGATTCTGAACGGAATGCGGTGATAGCCGATACGTTCCTGCGAATATATGGCCGGACCTTTCGAGCCGACTTTCACCAGAAAAGCAAGCACAAGCATCACCGGCAGCGACACAATCAGCCCGATGACTGATAAAGCCACATCAAGACTGCGCTTGACTGCTACAGTCGAGTCGGGAAGCGTAAGTCTCGAAATATCCATCAGCGGCTCTGACATGAGGTTTTCATACACCACCTTTGAAGTCAGCAGGCGGTAATCATCGGCCGAAACTATTATCGGGCAATCAAGAAGATAGAGCTCACATATTATCTTCAGCAGCCTGTCCTGCGGCAGCGATGAAAGCGACAGCAGAAAGCCGTCTGCGTCATGTTTCTTCAGCTGTCGGCCGAAATAACCATGAGTACAATGGCTATCGGCGGAGGAGCAACCGAAGCTATCAAACGGGATTGTGGCGACAACCTCCTTGCGGCAGCTGTCCGCGTCACGTATCAGGCGCTCATCGCCGGTTCTGTCACAGAGCATCAGCAATCTCTGACGGTCATGATGACTGGCAGACGATGATTTTATGAGAGTGGTAAGCAGCAGGCGTGTGCCATAGGCCGTCACAAACAGGCATCCAAAAAGAATCAGCAGCAGTTCATAGTTGTGGATACGGCGCGGCAAAACGTCATTGAGCAGCACAACCATGAAGAAGATCACCGACCCGATGGCCACACAGCAGAGCGTATTGAGAAACTCTCTGATTCTCGACTTGTATGCCACATTGACATAGTATCCCGACACACAATACAGCCCCAGCATCAACGCCGGAAACAGCGCCAGCGTCAGCCGCGAGCCGGGAGTATTGACAAAAGCCCAGAACCCGGAATAGGTATTGTGCAGAGGACCGATCATAACAAATCGGGCCAGAGTGAACAAAAGCACTCCGGCGAGAGTCGACAAATAATCGGCGCCGACATAACAGGTCCTCAGTATCCGGCTCCTCTTCGATTTCACGGCCGTATTACTGTGACGGAGCCGTCTGGCTCTATTTTCATTATTCTTGACGGCAACGCCGCGCTGACATCATCGCGCCGGGCCTCGACCACATAATCAGCAGCATCGAGGATCTCCTCGGAAATCTCGCCAAACAAAGCCGGCGCCGGGCAACCGCTGATATTGGCCGATGTAGAGACCAGCGGACGGCCAAGGCCTCGGCATATCGCAGCCGAGACAGCCTCGGAAGTCAGCCTGATGCCCACACTCCCGTCATCTGCTATCAATTCCGGAGCAAGTCCCTTGGCACCCGGATAGATAACGGTGGTCGGACGCCGGCTCTCTCCTATCAGCTTCATGGCCGCAGAAAAATCTGACGATGTATAGCGCGCCACATCCTCTCCATCGGCCACCAGCGTGATCAAAGCCTTGGAATCGGCCCGCCGCTTGATTTCAAAAACCCTGCGCACGGCCTCGGAATTACAGGCATCGCAGCCTATACCCCACACTGTGTCTGTAGGATAGACAATGATTCCGCCTTTGCGGAGCACGGCAACAGCCGAAGAAATATCTTTAGCCAGATCTGTCATTGCACTGGAGTGATTGAAACGTTTATGTATGCAAATTTAATCTATTTCTTTCTATTACACCACTTATATATAAACTAATTCCAAAAAATATCTTCGCCAGCACCTTTGCCACGACAAGTCCGACAGTGGTAAAATGCAGCTTAAATTTGACCATTTTTATCATTTTGATAATAAAATTACAATTTTAATTGCAATTTGCTTGCAAATTCAAAAAATTGCCATTACCTTTGCCACATATCAATAAAACCTCAGCAAAACATTCACCCCATGCCACTTATCATCCCCAAGAAATATCATCGCAAACTGCTTCCGGAAACAACCGAAGTAGCGATCAAAATGGTCAAAGACACCTTCCAGACCATCTTCGCCCGCGAGCTCAGACTGCGCCGAGTGACCGCCCCGCTCTTCCTTCTGACAGGCACAGGCCTCAACGACAATCTCAACGGCGTGGAAGAAGCCGTCTCATTCACCATCGACGCGATGGGAGGCCGCAAAGCCGAAGTGGTCCACTCGCTGGCCAAATGGAAACGTTACAAACTCGGAGCCTATGACATAGCCCCCGGCTACGGCCTCTATACCGACATGAACGCCATCCGCACATTCGAGGATCTTGACAACATCCACTCGCTCTACGTCGACCAGTGGGACTGGGAAAAAACCATCCGCAAGGAAGACCGCACACTTGACTATCTGAAAAAGACCGTAAGAACCATCTACAAAACCCTTCTTGAAGTCGAACAGACAGTCTACGAGAAATTTCCGCATATCACCCCCGTCCTCCCGCCGGACATCACTTTTGTCCATGCCGAAGAGCTGGCCCGTCTTTACCCCGACAAAACTCCGCGCGAACGCGAAACCATCTTCGCCCGCGAACACGGCGCTATATTTATAATAGGTATAGGAGCTCCTCTGAGCGACGGACAGCCCCACGACGGACGCTCGCCCGACTACGATGACTGGATCAGCCTCAACGAAGAAGGCTATCAGGGCCTCAACGGTGACATCATACTCTGGAACCCCGTGCTTGACATACCCTTTGAAATCTCCTCAATGGGCATCCGCGTAAGCCCCGAATCACTGCGCGAACAGCTCAAACTCCGCGAATGCCCCGAACGCTCATCTCTGACATTCCACAGACTTCTCCTCGAAGGAAAGCTCCCATATTCAATCGGAGGCGGCATAGGCCAGAGCCGCCTGTGCATGTTCCTCCTCCACAAAGCACACATCGGTGAAGTCCAAGCATCAATATGGCCTGAAGATCAGATCAAAGCATGTGCCGATGCAGGCATCGAACTGCTCTGACCCAGACACCGGTTTACACATAACAACCTATATATTATAAACTAACCCCAACATCCCTTTTTTACACATAGTTCTGCGGTCTGCCTATACGAGTCTGTCGTATTGGCAGACCGTGTCAGTTTTCATGTCACAACAATCCTCACACCAAAATCAGTATCCGTCAGTACCTTACGCCTGCCACAACCTTTTTGGCACAAAATTTGTTACATTATTGGATGTCGAACCGGAAAACCAAGCCGTATACAACCATCCCCAGGCTCCACATTCCGAAATCCGACAGAAACAACAGACAAATCAAAAAAAACAAAAAATAAAAAATTATAATCATTATGGGAAAAATTATCGGTATTGACCTTGGAACAACCAACTCCTGCGTTTCAGTCCTTGAAGGCAACGACCCCGTCGTTATTCCTAACAGCGAAGGCCGCAACACAACCCCTTCAATTGTAGCATTCGTTGACGGTGGCGAACGTAAAGTCGGTGACCCCGCAAAACGTCAGGCCATCACCAACCCTAAACGCACCATCAACTCCATCAAGCGTTTCATGGGTGAAACCTACGATCAGGTTGAAAAAGAAATCGAGCGCGTGCCCTACAAAGTGGTCCGCAGCGACAACAACACCCCGCGTGTCGACATCGACGGCCGCGAATACACCCCCCAGGAAATCTCGGCAATGATTCTTCAGAAAATGAAGAAAACCGCTGAAGACTACCTCGGACAGGCAGTGACTGAAGCAGTCATCACAGTGCCCGCCTACTTCAACGACTCTCAGCGTCAGGCAACCAAAGAAGCCGGCGAGATCGCAGGCCTCACTGTAAAGCGTATCGTAAATGAACCTACCGCCGCAGCCCTCGCCTACGGCCTTGACAAATCAGACAAAGACCAGAAGATCGCAGTCTTCGACCTTGGCGGCGGTACATTCGATATCTCGATCCTCGAACTTGGCGACGGCGTGTTTGAAGTTAAATCAACCAACGGTGACACCCACCTCGGCGGTGACGACTTCGACCACGTGATCATCGACTGGCTCGCCAACGAATTCGAAAAAGAAGAAGGCATCGACCTGCGTAAAGACGCAATGGCCCTCCAGCGCCTCAAAGAAGCCGCCGAGAAAGCCAAGATCGAACTTTCGTCAACCACCTCTACTGAAATCAACCTCCCCTATATCACTGCCACAGCCACCGGTCCCAAACACCTCGTCAAGACCCTCACCCGCGCGCAGTTCGAACAGCTCGCCGACAAACTCATCCAGGCAACCATCAAGCCTTGCGAACAGGCCCTTAAGGATGCCGGCATGACAGCAAAAGACATCGACGAAGTCATCCTTGTAGGCGGTTCAACCCGTATCCCCGCAATCCAGCAGGTAGTAGAGAAATTCTTCGGCAAAGCACCCTCAAAGGGCGTAAACCCCGACGAAGTAGTGGCAGTCGGCGCAGCCATCCAGGGCGGTGTGCTCTCAGGCGACGTAAAAGACGTTCTTCTTCTTGACGTTGTGCCTCTGTCAATCGGCATCGAGACCCTCGGCGGCGTAATGACCAAGATGATCGAAGCCAACACCACCATTCCTACCCGCAAGAGCGAAACATTCTCCACCGCCGCTGACAACCAGCCCTCGGTTGAGATCCACGTCCTTCAGGGCGAACGTCCTATGGCCAAAGACGACAAGACACTCGGCAAATTCCACCTCGACGGAATCGCACCTGCACCCCGCGGCATCCCCCAGATCGAAGTCACCTTCGAAGTCGACGCCAACGGCATCCTCAACGTATCAGCCAAGGATAAAGCAACCGGCAAAGAACAGAGCATCCGTATCGAAGCCTCAAGCGGCCTGACCGACTCAGAAATCGAACGCATGAAGAAAGAAGCCGAAGCCAACGCCGCAGCTGACGCCAAGGAAAAAGAAAAAATCGACAAGCTCAACCACGCCGACACCGTGATATTCCAGACCGAAAAGCAGCTTCAGGAACTCGGCGACAAGATCCCTGCAGACAAGAAAGCCCAGATCGACAACGCCCTCAACAAGCTCAAAGAAGCCCACAAGGCCCAGGACATCGCAGCCATCGACTCTGCCATAACCGAAATCCAGAACACCTTCGGAGCCATCCAGCAGGAAATCCTCAATGCCCAGCAGGCAGCCGGAGGCGCACAGGCAGGTCCTAACCCCGGAGCCTCACAGGCAGGCAACCCCGGCGAAGGCCACGTCGACGACGTAGAATTTGAGGAAGTGAAATAAGGTCAACAACCATCCCTGATAACCGAAGAGTGCGGTCCCGAAATCGGACCGCACTCTTTTTTTCAACCCCAATCGGCTAACCATCCACACTTTTTTCGTACCTTTGGGCTAAACAATCAACCCTATCGATATGTCTGAAAAACAAATGAACAACTATCGGCTTACATCAATGGAGGAAGCCGGGAGACGAACGTATGGCTCAGATAATGCGCGAAGTCGCCGAAGACGCCCGTGAAAGCACCCGCCGGGCTGCCGAGCGTGTGGCTGCCGGGATTGAGGCGGCTACACAGACAGCTCAAGAAAAATGGGGCGATGCCATAAACAGAATAAAGAATGGCAACAAGTAATCATCGCCCTGTCCTGATTGTGATTGCCGGCCCTAACAGAGAATCTAAAGACTGTAAATCAAACAAATAAACCCATCCTATAACACAATATTCTCTGTCCACAAAAATTAGATCAATTTATCATAACTACCTAATATGAAAAAAATCTTATATCTCCTGCCATTAATCCTATTTGCTTTAGCCATAACTTCGTGTACTCTGAAGAAGCAAGTTTCAGTAAAAGAGTATTATCCTCCAACAACGGGACAAATTCCTATTATTCATACAAATCAGCCTTTGCCTCAGAACATTTATCGCATAGGGTCAATTGTAGTAGGAGAGAACGGCTTAACCCCCGATGGGAAATGCACCTATGAAGCTTGTATGCAAGTTATTGAAAAAGAAAGCAGAAAGGTGGGAGCGCAACTTGTATATCTTGTTAAAGTTAAAGAGCCTGATATTTCCAGCACCTGTTATAACATTACGGCAGAATTATACAGATATTCAGAATGACAATATATTTGCTTCCTATCTAATTCGGGACAATGTGAACATCGCCGGTGCCGGTCACGTCTTCCCTACCAAATACACTGAAAACCACTTTCCGTATTCCATTTTTTTGTAGTACCTTTGCACCGCAAAAACTCAAGCTTATAATCTTACCACAATAATCTCACAAAACGCCATGACAGTTGTTGACCGTTTTCTGGACTACGTCAAATTCGACACTCAGAGTGACGAACTGACCAACATGACCCCATCAACCCCCGGACAGATGATCTTCGCGCAGCATCTTGAAAAAGAACTCCGCGCAATGGGTCTCGACGACATTATTCTTGATGACAACGGCTATCTGATGGCAACGCTCAAAGGCAACGTTGACAAGCAGGTTCCCACAGTCGGCTTCATCGCCCACCTCGACACATCGCCTGACATGAGCGGAAAACACGTGGCTCCGCGCATAGTCGAAAACTACGACGGCAATGACATAGTACTCAACGCCGCCAAAGGAATCGTGCTCGAAACCGCCAAATTCCCCGAACTGCTCGACTACAAAGGTCAGGACCTCATCGTGACCGACGGCAACACCCTCCTCGGAGCCGATGACAAAGCCGGAATCGCCGAAATAATCACAGCCGTTGACTACCTCATCAAACACCCTGAAATCAAACACGGCGACATCCGCATAGCCTTCAACCCCGATGAAGAAATCGGCCAGGGAGCACATAAATTCGATGTCAGCCTCTTCAACGCCGACTGGGCCTACACTATGGACGGCGGCGAGATCGGCGAACTCGAATTCGAAAACTTCAACGCAGCCGTAGCCAAAGTAACCTTCAAAGGCCGCAACGTGCATCCCGGCTACGCCAAACACAAGATGCTCAACTCCATCCGCGTCGCCAACCAGTTCGCCATCATGCTCCCCCGCTGGGAGACTCCCGAACACACCGAAGGCTACGAAGGCTTCTACCACCTGATCTCGATTGAAGGTACCGTAGAAGAAACCGTCCTCACCTACATCATCCGCGACCACGACCGCGACCGCTTCGAACGTCGCAAAAAAGAGCTCGAACACCTCACACGCAAAATCAACAACGAATTCCCCAACTGCGTCTCTATCGAAATCAAAGACCAGTACTTCAACATGCGTGAGAAGATCGAACCCGTAATGCACATCGTCGACACTGCCATCCAGGCGATGAAAAACGTAGGTGTAGTCCCCAAAGTACAGCCCATCCGCGGCGGCACAGACGGCGCACAGCTTTCATTCAAAGGGCTCCCCTGTCCCAACATCTTCGCCGGAGGCCTCAACTTCCACGGACGTTATGAATTCGTGCCCATCCCCTCGATGGAAAAAGCCACTCAGGTCATCATCGAGATAGCCCGTCTTGTAGCCGAATAAGCAGCAGATTGAAAACACTCGTAATAGTCACAGGCCCGACCGCAAGCGGAAAGACCTCACTCGCAATAGAGCTGGCGCAGGCGCTCGACACGGAAATCGTGTCGGCCGACTCGCGCCAGCTTTTCCACGACCTCCCCATCGGGACAGCCGCACCGACAGCCGCCCAACTCGCAGCCGTGACCCATCACCTCGTCGGCACCCTTGATCTCACCGACTACTACTCGGCCGCCCGTTTCGAGGAAGACGCCCTCCGCATCCTCTCAGAAATCTGGCTCCACAGCGACTACGCCGTCATGTGCGGAGGCTCAATGATGTATATCGACGCCGTCACCAACGGAATCGACCAACTCCCCACCATCTCCCCGCAGATCCGCGCCGAAGTCATGGACCTGTATGAAAAAGGAGGCCTCCCCGCACTTCATGAACACCTGCGCCGGCTCGACCCCGCCTACCTCGACAAAGCCGACCCCTCAAACCACCGCCGCCTCATCCACGCCATCGAAATCACCCTCCAGGCCGGAGTCCCCGCCTCCACCCTGCTCACCGGCAACCGCAAGCAGCGCCCGTTCCGCATCATCAAGATAGCCGTCGGCTGGGAGCGGGCCGAACTCTTCGACCGCATCAACAGGCGCGTCGACGCCATGATAGCCGAAGGCTTCGAGCAGGAAGCCCGCCGCGTCTATCCCCAGCGCCACCTAAACTCGCTCAACACCGTAGGCTACAAAGAACTCTTCGCCATGTTCGACGGCACTATGGACCGCGAGACAGCAATAGCCCGCATAGCCAAAAACACCCGCGTTTACGCAAAAAAACAGCTCCTCTGGCTCTCGAAAGATCCTGACGTCCGCATTCTCGACCCGCATAAACCACTGTGCCCGCAAGCGTTAAGATTTATTAAAGAAAATAGCACTGCCAAAATGGCCGATAATTCCTAAATTTGTACCAAATTTCCCCTAAATTCAATCTATCACACCCCATACTTCAGAATAATGAAAGATCGCGAAAGCCTCAACCTATATTTCCAGGACGCAATCCGTGACAACTGGGACCTCCCCGCCCTTACCGACTTCGGCGGTGCCACCCTGACCTACAAGGACGTAGCCCGCAAAATAGCCAAACTCCACCTCCTCTACCAGGAGAGCGGAATCCGTCCGGGCGACAAAGTAGTACTTTGTGCCAAGAACAGCTCCATGTGGTGCGTGGCTTTCATCGGCACCCTCACCTACGGCGCCGTCATAGTTCCCATTCTCGCCGACTTCAAAGCCGACAACATCCAGCATCTTATCAACCACAGCGATGCCCGCCTGGCCATAATCGACGAGAACATCTGGGAAGACCTCAACCCCGACGGCATGCGCACCCTCCTCGGCGCAATCTCAGTCCGCGACTTCTCGATGCTCCACAGCAACGACGAAAAACTCCTCCACGCCCGCGGGCACCTCAACGAAATCTTCGGCCGCCGCTACCCCGACCGCTTCACCCCTGAAGACGTCGTCTACCACATTGACACCAAAGAAGAACTCTGCCTCATCAGCTACACCTCCGGATCCACCGGCTTCTCAAAAGGAGTCATGCTTCCCTACCGCAGCCTGTGGTCCAACGTGCAGTTCTGCATCGAGAACATACCCACCGGTCCTGGCGACGGAGTGGTCTGCATGCTCCCCCTGGCCCACATGTACGGTCTCACAATCGACATGCTCCGCCCATTCATCTGCGGCAACCACATCCACATCCTCACCCGCACACCCTCGCCGCGCATCATCATGGAAGCCTTCGCCAAGGTCCACCCGCGCTACATCGTCACCGTGCCCCTGATCATCGAGAAGATCATCCGCACCCGCGTCTTCCCGATGCTTGAAAAGCCCCTCATGAAACTCATGCTCATGGTGCCATATGTAGATGAAAAGCTCCTCGGCAAAATCAAAGACCGCCTCACCGAAACCTTCGGCGGCAACGTGCAGGAAATCATCATCGGAGGTGCCGGCCTCAACCGCGACGTCGAAAAATTCCTCCGCCGCATAAACTTCCCCTACACCGTAGGCTACGGCATGACCGAATGCGGGCCCCTCATCTCCTACTCGCCCTCCAGCGAAAACCGCATGGCATCATGCGGACGCATCGTAGACCGCGTAGAAGCACGCATCGACTCCACTGACAGCGCCGTCAAACCAGGCATTCTCCACGTCAAAGGCGAAAACGTAATGCTCGGCTACTACAAAAATCCTGAAGCCACCGAAGCCTGCATGAGCGAAGACGGATGGCTCTCCACCGGCGACATCTGCAACCTCGACAGCGACGGATTCCTCTACATCCGCGGACGCGACAAAAACATGATCCTCGGACCCTCCGGCCAGAACATCTACCCCGAAGAAATCGAAGACAAACTCAACAACCTATCCTACGTAGCCGAATCGCTCATCATCGACGGAGGCGACGGACGCCTCGTAGCCCTCATCTACCCCGACATCGAAAGCCTCACATCCCAGGGCCTCGACAACGACGGAATCATGGGCATAATGGAGGAAAACATCAAAACTCTCAACTCCAGCCTCCCGGCCTATTCCCAGGTACAGCGCTTCAAACTCATGAGCGAAGAATTCGAAAAAACGCCCAAACGCTCCATCAAACGCTACCTCTATCAGTCAAAATAAACTGGTCAGCACATGCAATGGTTTTCAGACCTCTTCATGAGCCACACGACACTCCAGGCGGTGATCATTATCTCAGTGATCATCGCCTTTGGCCTTGCCTTAGGTAAAATCCGCGTCTGGGGCATATCACTCGGTGTCACATTCGTATTTTTCGCCGGAATCCTCGCAGGCCACATCGGGCTCTCAATAGACCCCACCATCCTGCACTACACCGAAAACCTCGGCCTTGTGCTCTTCGTCTACGAACTCGGCCTGAAAGTCGGTCCGGGCTTCTTCAGCTCATTCCGCAAAGGAGGTCTCGAACTCAACATGCTCGGCCTCGGAGTCCTCGCCATAGGCACCCTCATGGCCGTCCTCTGCACCCTTTGCCTCGGCATACCCATCGGAGAAGCCACCGGACTCCTCTGCGGAGCCACCACCAACACCCCCGCACTCGGCGCCGCCCAGCAGGCCCTCGAACAGGTAGGCCGCTCAGCCAGCGGAGCCGCCCTCAGCTGCGCCGTCACCTACCCACTCGGAGTAGTCGGAGTAATCCTCGCCATCATAGCCCTTCGCGGCTTCCTCCGCCGCTCCGGTGCCCCGCTCACCCCTCCGCAGGAAGAACCTGACGGCACATTCATAGCCGAATTCCAGGTCTGCAACCCCGCCATCTACGGTATGTCGGTCCGCGAAATCTCAGCAGTCTCCAAAACCAGATTCGTCATCTCCCGCCTCTGGCGCGACCATGACGTAAGCCTCCCTGACTCAGCCACAATCCTCCTCAAAGACGACCACCTGCTCGTCATCACCACCCCTGAAGACGCCGCAAAACTGAAAGTCCTCTTCGGCAAACAGGAAGCCCGTGACTGGAACAAGAAAGACATCGACTGGAACTCCATCGACAACCAGCTCATCTCGCGCCGCATCATCGTCAGCCGACCCTCTATCAACGGCAAAAAACTCGGCTCGCTGCGCCTGCGCAACCAATACCACATCAACATCAGCCGAATCAGCCGCAGCGGACTCCACCTGCTCGCCACACCCGAACTCGTCCTCCAGCTCGGTGACATACTCAACGTAGTCGGAAGTGCCGCCGACATCGAAAAAGTCGAACAGATCCTCGGCAACACCGAAATCAAACTCAAAGACCCCAACCTCGGAGCCATCTTCATCGGCATAGTCCTCGGACTCGTCATCGGCTCCATACCTATCATGATCCCCGGCATCTCCACCCCCATAAAACTCGGACTCGCCGGAGGCCCCATCATCGTAGGCATACTCATTGGACGCTTCGGCCCGCAGTTCCGCCTCGTCACCTACACCACCCGAAGCGCCAACCTCATGCTACGCGGCATCGGCCTCTCGCTCTACCTCGCCTGCCTCGGACTCGAAGCCGGAGCACACTTCATTGACACCATCATGCGCCCCGAAGGCCTCGTCTGGATTCTCCTCGGCTTCCTCATAACCATAATCCCCGTACTCATAATGGGAGCCATAGCCATGAAATTCTGCCGCCTCGACTTCGGACTCACCTGCGGAATGCTCTGCGGAAGTATGGCCAACCCGATGGCCCTCAACTACGCCAATGACATCATCCCAGGCGACTATGCAACCGTAAGCTACGCCACCGTCTACCCCCTCTCAATGTTCTGCCGCGTCATCATCGCCCAGCTCATAATCCTCTGCCTGATCTGAGGAAAGTAAACAACAAAGAAAATCCGGTGCATTTGGCATCACCGGATTCAGAAAACTCATCAGGCAGGGGACAGTGAATCGCTCAGACAGGATGCAGACAACTGTCCCGGTCACGCTGTGCATGCTGAGGCCGGATGGGCGTCCGGAGGACGCAGATTTACTCGTAGCCCGTGACACCGCAGCGCAAAGCGCGCAGGTGTCACGGGTTTGCAATCCCCCCGGCATCTGGTGTCCGGTCGAGGACACCGATTTACCGCTCCGGATGGAGTGCACTGACAGACTGTTGTATATTGCAGAACTTCTTTCCGATATAGATTTTGAAATGCGGATTTATGTTCATCCCGGTTCTCAAAAAGAAAAATGGAAAGTAAACCTCAGACCCTGCTTGCAGGCTCCGGGGTTATCGCGGTAAGTCAGGCGCCAGGTATAATCCACACGGAAAACCTTCAACAGATTGTCAAGACCCACACCCACCTCCATATAAGGAGTATCAGACATCAGCTGCGTATTGTTGATCTCCGGAAAACCATAAAGATCCGGATTTAACCAAGGCTTGTTGCGGTCACTCAGATGGCCCCAGACACCCTTGAACATAAACGCCTCGCGCAACTTAAGCCGTTTGATGATCGGAATATAGTTAAGAATCAACCCGTTGGCCCAATAGGTCAGATCCCACTGCGCGTAAGAATCATTGATGAACTCCATCGGATTCATACACGAAAACAGGTCAGGTATAATCAGATATGACAGATTGGCCCCCGGAATCAGCAGCCCCGGATAAGGAGTGCGCGACCACACATGGCCTCCCTTAAGCGTCATGTCGACATAACCGAAAGCCGAAAGCCATATGCGCTTGAAAAACGAAGCCTCCGTCACATTCAGAGCAAACGGATTACCCATGAACCCCTTCGGAGCATAGGTGTGTGAAATAACCATCTCCGGAGCATCGAAATTGATGCGGGTGCGTCCCGTAGTCAGCTGATAGAACTTCTCGCCCGGAGCATAGCGCAACTGCAGGCGGAACGAATTCATAGTGTAATGCCTGAAATTCTCGCCGTAGCCGTTGACGAAAGTCATAAACGGAGTGGAATACTGCCGCTCCTGCTGAATCCGCGCCTCAAGCGAGAAATGCTGCTCTGTCTCAAGAATATACTCAAGCTTGCTTACACGATGATAGGTCATCTGGCGGTCAGGCAGACGGCTCACCGAAAGGAAGAAATTATCAGCATTGTGCACACTCGATATCTGGCCCAGGCGGTCGAGATCATATAACTGCGTGGCCCTCAGGGAATGTATCGGGAACTCACGCGAATGATAATTTTTGTCACGGAACGAATACTCCAGCTCCGCCTTATACTTCCACTTGTGGTCTCTGAAACCATAAGCCCCGTAGCCGCGGGCAAACCACCGGCGCGAAAGATTGGCCGTAGTCATGCCGCCCGCTCTCAGGCGCAGACCTTCCACAGAGTTATAGGACACGAGCGAAGTCATCGGCCCGATATCGAAATATGACTTCTTGGCCGTCGGCACATAGCCCGACACGAGAACCTTGACCACCTTCTCAGTCCAGTAGAACAGAGGCACCTGCCTCATGCGTTCCATCATCTTCTCGATTCCGTTGACACCCTGGGCAATCTCCGCCTTGCGGTTCTCCTCCCAGAAATCCTGACCGCGATACTCCGCGCCTGGGGCATAGATCTGGGCCACTCCGCGCTTGAAAATCGACGCATCAGGTGCCGGATCGAAATTATGACTGTCATAGACCGTCTGACGCCGGCCGTAGAGACCGCCTGAACCCGGAACCACGCTCGCTTCGAGAATCATGTCGTCCTTGGTCTTCAGACGCGACCCGTCAGGAGCCTTCTCATAATCCTGGCTGATGACAAGACCGTTGATGAAATTGAGATTTATGTCGTGAGGCACACGCAACACAATTCTCTTTATAAACATGGTCGTATCGCCAACAGGCACATAAAAACGCCCCGTGAACCCCATCGTGCTCGGATTGCGCGGCACGAACGTAAGCTCCACACAGCGCGTGGTGTCGACAAAAACCGTATCCGTAAGATAAAATTTATAGAAATCAGGCGCGATTCTTGACAGCGGCGACACAAAGCGGGTCTGCATCAGCACGATATCATTGTCATAGACATCCACCTCGCGCAACACATCCTCATAAAACGTCTGCATACTCTGCTTGTCAAGCATCTCGTCGATACCCGATGAACGCAGCCCCGTGACGAACTCCTTCTCCCCTTTAGGCTCCTTCCGGTAATGCACCGATGACAGTTTTTCTCTCAGAGCCACATTCAGAATCGGTTTGCCCGAAACCTCTGATGTGTCGATATACTCCTTGACAAAAGAAAACATCTTGTCAAAGCCGCGCTTGGCCGAATCATTGAACTGATAGTCATTCAGAGCCAGCGATATACGCTCGTACTTATTATAATTGTAATTGTCGTGGCGACGCGGATCGTTCTGATCCTGCGTGTGGCGTATTTTCTCCATGAAAGCCACAGCCGGATTATTCTTTTTCGAATAATGCTCCCGCCTGGGCTTGGCAATCACCTCACCAAGCAGCACACCAGTCGACACCAGATCAATGTCAACCTGCACATTATCGCCCCTGTTCCTTGCGCCGACAGCTTTTGTAGTATATCCGAGTGATGAAGCCATCACACTGTCAAAAGGCAGCGTGGTCACTATAGTGTAACGGCCGTTGTCATCCGTCAGAACGCCTCGGTCAGTACCTTTGAGCAGTACAGACGCATATGGTATCGGCTCGCGGGTCAGCGAATCGCGCACCACTCCACGCACTGTCACATTACGGCCGAATGCTGAAAAAGAAATCAGGATTACGCTTACACAAAATATGATGATGCGCATGAGCGCACACAATTTGGTCATGGAAAATTGTTGCAAATAGTTACAATCTTTTTTAATTTTGCAAAATTACGCATAAATGCGTAGATAATTGCTATCGGCATAATCTCTTTACACTCTTTTAACACTCCGAAAACAATGGCAAAAGAAATAGAACGGAAATTTCTTGTCAAAGACCTCAACTTCATCTCTCAGGCAGAAGCGGCTGTCAGCATACGCCAGGCCTACATATCAGCCGACCCTGACGCCACGGTGCGCATCCGCATCCGTGGCAAAGAGGCTTTTCTGACCGTCAAGGGACGAAACTCAGGAGCCATACGCGACGAGTGGGAATATCCCGTCCCCGTAACTGACGCCGAAGAAATGGCCCGGCGGCTCTGCGGAGGCTTCGCAATCGACAAGACAAGATACATCGTTGACCACCTTGGGTGGAAATGGGAAGTAGATCTATTCCACGGACACCACGAAGGGCTCATACTCGCCGAAATCGAAATGCCCTCAGCAGACTCCAACCCGCCGCTGCCCCCCTTCATCGGCCCGGAAGTCACCGGCGATCCTCGCTACTACAACTCCACCCTCTCCCGCAAATAATCGCGGTCATCCCCACCCCCTCCAAGCCCATCAGAATATTACAATGATCAGAAATTCCTTTTGATCATAAGGAATTTCCAAATCTCATTGACAAGTCAACGCTAAAAATATCCAAAATGAGCCAAAGGTTGGACTTTTGAATCTGCACTTTTACTTTCTCATCATTGAATCAAAAGCATTGATATCTATGTCCAATGTCTGATTATTTCGCAAGAACCAATCAATGTAACTTGGATCGGTCGCAAAAATTTCTCGGAAAGTTTTTCCTTGATACTTCCCAAAAGAAATCACATCATCGGGAGTTACTTTTGGGAAAACTCGATTTATTTCCGTCTCAATAATACGCTCTCTATCCGATGAATTGTCCGGGATGTTTAATAGTTGATCGAAATCGACCCTAAAATAATGATCTTTCTCCATTAGCCAAAAAATATATTTAGGATCTTGTGAATATATCTCCTTTATTGTCTTTCCTTTGTATTTACCAAATTGAATCACATAGTCAGGATTACGATTCTGGAATATTTCATTCATGTCGACTCCAGGAACATCAAGAAGAACCCACTCCCCGCATCCAGCACAAGGGATTTCTTCATCTTTGATATTTTGACATCTTCTTTGTCTATAACTATCGTCAGGCTTACCATCCACAAAACACTTCCCATAAGCCTTGCCATATTTGCCACGAGGCTTTACTATTTCAACTAAGAATGTCCTATCTTTATTAGGGTCCATGCGTCTCTTTTCGCTTGAAGAGCGAGCCAAACCCAGCTCACACCTTTTTACCAGAAATGGTGTCCGCTTGCCAATGTTGTAGTATATGTTGAATATATTATCGTTTGGATACATAGTTTGGATATATAAGTCTTATTTACAAGTCTCTGCCATTATTGAGATTATAAACATTCTCATAATACATAACAATGACATATTTATCAAATTCTTGCTCTGATATATTGAACCACACTCGCTTATTCGAACTTAAGGCCGACAGTTTTTCCAAATAGACCTTTTCTATTTCCTTATGACGATCCTCTTCTGAAAGATTACTTAGCTCCCCGGATAAAGTCCTTAACATTATATTGGCAAAAGTTTGGTCATGAATTATACTATCTCCGATTTCAGTGGGCCATTGGAAAAATACAGCTTGATAGCTTTTTCCATTAACTTTCATCTCATATGATATGTCCTCGTTATCGGGAATTGACCAATCTTCTTGAGATAAATATTTATCGTTATTTTTCAGTTGATAACAAAGGTTGTTATATCGAATTTTTATCATTCGCTCATTAGACGGATGGGAATCCCATACCATTACTCGATATGCCCTATCGCCATTGGTTACAACGTCGATATTAACATCTGTATCATTAAACCGCCCTGTGAGCACAGTGTGGTCTCCAAATTTAGTCTTTTTAAACCCTTTCTTCTTAATCTTGCTCATTAATTCCGATTTAGTGCCATCAATCGGTATTCCAAGGAATTGTGTAATATCATTTTGAGCGGAGGCAAAAAATAACGCAACAAACGCACAAAAGGTAAGAATATATCTTTTCATTATTTCATTGATTGAACGCATTTTGTTACCATAAATGCAGATTATAAACACGAAGCGTGGAACTGCAATGCCACGTTCTAAGTCGGAGGTCGTAGGAAGAACCTTTTTAAGAGATATGGTAATAGCAGCCCACGCCGTTAGCGTGAGAACCACTATGCGCACTCTCTTAAAAGTCTTGAATTTCCTACGTTCCCGACTTCGAGATGAGCATAACGCTTCTAATTTTCAGAATGTCATGATGGGACTACACCCCTCAACCGCAAAGTTACGATTTTTTATATTGCAAGTCAATAGGCTTGGACAAAATAGCCGACAACTTCCATAACGAACTGCTTAATGCTCGCCGAGACAGAGAGATAGGCTGTGTGGACGGCAAGGCAGAGCGTGGTGCCGTTCAGGAAAACGGGCGCAATCCGGATATCGTATCTACTCATTCGCACAACACCATGCAGCATAATCGTAACGGAGGCATGTCTGGAAAAGAGCAATGAGATAAAAGCTGTCCCTGTACTAATCGACAAAATCGACATATCCGGAAAAGATTGTCACCGCAGATACCATGTCAATGCAGAAAGGATATTAGGCAAAAAAATGGGAAAAATCAACAACTCTTGCCAACACGACGCTGCCCGGTAAGAACTATTATCCTCCCCTTGCCGATAAATCTCTGAATATACTCAATATACCGTTTCCTTGCTATGCTTGGGGTCATAGGTTCTGTCCGCCGACTCACGGTTAAACAATGATACCTGAGGGCGATTTACTCGTTGGTTTGAAATATCTCTGAAATCCTGTCATTTGATGCCTGATATGTATTATCGGCAAGGTATGAGATGAGCGACTCCATCAACTTTATTTCGCCGATGCCTTTCATTGATCTGAACAGCCGTTTGAATCGTGGATCTTTATTTGACATCACATTTTTCGTCTGAGCCGTAAATTCTTTCAATTTGGGAGATAGCCCATAATCAGCCACATTGACATTTGCAATCTCAGCACATGACAATATAAACCCATCAGCCGCCGGGTGGACGAGGATTATAAAATGGGAACGAGCCGGATGACGGAACAATTTTATATGCTCGCTGGATGCTATCTCAATAAACTCGTTCAAATATCCCGGACGTCTTTTGTCTGCATCAATTATTCCAACGGCGAAACGGTCGGCAAATTTTTCCTGCATGACTTTGGCAACCTGATTACAGCCTTTCTGATGGTTACAGCCGCCCGTGCATACCAATGTCTCTACAAGATTTGTGTCAATATAACACTCCGGAATTATGAAATCGGCACGCTGGTTCATTTGCCAAGATACGCTTCAAGGTTATAGAACATATCCATCCCATTGTCATAGGCTTCCTGAAGCTGGTTGTCTGTAAGACGTTTGACTACGGTCGAATTGTCTTCCATGTCAACGACATACACAGCCAGATCATTGCCTGCACTTTCAAGTAATGAACTCATGACATACGGACTGTGGGTTGTTATGAAAAACTGGTTGCTGTCTCCGGCAATAATGTCGTTTACCACATTTGATATGTAAGGCGGGAAAGTATGGGCTTCCGGTTCTTCAAAACATAAAACCTTGTTTCGGTTACTTTCAATCGCAGCCTTATAGAATATCAGTCTCTGTAATGAATCCGCAAGAGAACTAAACGGAACAAGGAACATATCAAGACCGTTTTCTCTCATCGCCTTTATCTGCTGAGAGCCTGAATCAAACATCATCTTTAACCCGTAGCCGTGGAACAGTTCCGCAAGGCCGGATTTCAGATCAGGCAAATTCGCAACCGTCTCCATAAGATTTCCACCGGATGGAGGCAGCAGGAATCCAATGTTGGAAGATTCCGGTACAAAGTGTTTCGGGAAAAAATACGCAAGTACACCCGGCAGTACAGTGGGGTCTTTCTTTGTTGACAGAGTAAGAGAAGAAGAGAAAGCATACTTGGAAACTTCACCATGTATAGAGATATCAACAGACAGCCCATTGTTCGCACCACGAATAACATTGATTGTATTGCCATCGGCAGATACTTCCACAGGAGCAGTGGCAACTCCATTGTGAAACAGGTCTGCGGTATTCTCAATACGGAGAAGGTTTCTAAGGGATTTGTTTGATGAATTTACCATATATGGCACATCAAACAGGGCAAGAGCTTCAAGTATATTACTTTTGCCGACATTAGGTCTGCCTATCAGCACATTAATGCGCCGACAGTCGGAGAGCGTTACCGATTTTACAGACTTGAAGTTCTTAATGGATACGCTCGTCAGATTGCTTGGTGCGGATTTATCCATAATGTGCAAATTTACGAAAATATTTTGAGGTGGTTATAGTCGGCAACTGTTATTTTTATTTTATGCCGGTTTTATGCCGGGACCTTTATCTCATTTATCTTCACTGAGTAGAGACAAATTCAGATCCGCGATCAGGAAATTGCTGCCGGCTATGAGAATCATGTCATCCGCCCCGGTGGCGGCGGCCGTAGCCGTGGCAAGAGCCTCGTTCACATCAGCTATCGCCGGCCCGTTCAGTCCGAATTCGGCAGCCTGGGCCGCAAGCGCATCGGCATTCAGCCCGCGTGGCACAGACGGAGCGGAAAAATAAAGTCGCTTATCGCCTCCTATCTCCGCTATTTTACGCAGGATTGCCGAGATATCCTTATCGTTGACAAAACCCATAATCAGATGCAGAGTCCCGGATTTACGCGCCGAAAGCTGAGAGGCTATGTATTCCCATCCGCCTATATTGTGACCCGTGTCGCAGATGGTCAGCGGATCGCGCCGCAGAGTGGTCCAGCGCCCCATCAGTCCGGTGTCCTCGCAGACATGTGCGAATCCATCTCTGACGGACTCGGCAGGAATTGCGAAACCACAGCCTGACAAAACACCAAGAGTCTCCATCACGGTAGCCGCATTTCTTATCTGGCAGTCACCGGAAAGTTCTCCGCGGATCTTGCCGTAAGGAGTATGCTCATAGACCATCATCCCATCCTCGCGCCGTCCGTCAAGCGAAGCGGCATATTTCAGAGGTGCGCCAACAGCCTCCGCACGCTCCTCGAACACAGCCATGCACTCTGGCTGACGCTCTCCGATCACCGCAGGCACTCCGGTCTTGATGATCCCCGCCTTCTCAAAGGCAATTTTTTCAAGGCTCTCGCCAAGCAGCGCCGTATGGTCAGGCGAGATATTGGTGATCACACTGACAACCGGAGTGATGATGTTCGTGCTGTCGAGCCTGCCGCCGAGACCGGTCTCTATGACAGCCACGTCAACCTTCTCGCGGGCAAAATACTCGAAAGCCATAGTTGAGGTGAGTTCAAAAAAGCTCGGTGTCAAATCCGACTCCACAGCCATCCATCGCTCCACGAAATCAACCACGGCTTCATGTGATATCTTCTGACCGTTGACCCTTATGCGCTCACGGAAATCAAAAATGTGCGGCGATGTATAAAGCCCTGTCCTGTAGCCCGCACGGGCCAAGACAGCCGCAAGAGTATGGGCTGTCGATCCCTTACCGTTGGTCCCGGCAATGTGGATGCAGGCATACTCACGGTGTGGATTTCCAAACAGATCGTCAAGGGCCACAGAGGTTCCGAGCCCCGGTTTATAAGCCGAAGCGCCCTCGCGCTGAAACACCGGAAGAGAATTATATAGAAAATCAATAGACTCCTGATAAGTCATGGCTGTCAAATGTTTAAGCGATAAATTTACATAAATACTTTGATTGAAGCAAAGCTGGGAATATTAAAATTTAATTCGCGGCATATCAATAGATAAGCCACCCCGCCACGCCGGCGAGACATATAATCAGAATCGGATGGAATCTGAATTTATAAACCATCAGAAAAGCCGCCAGACAGATGGCTATGCTCCATGCTACCTGCGAACATTCCTCTCCGAAATTCGCGCCGTTCATCAGCAGCAGAGCTGCTGATGCAATAAGCCCTACAACCACCGGACGCAGCCCGGCGAAGATGCCCTTGACAACCACACTGTCCTTATGGCGGCGTATCAGATGGCTTGTATAGGCTACAAGCACAAATGACGGCAGCACGACCACCAGCGTGCAGAGCACCGATCCCAAAATACCGAAAGCCAGCGAGGAGAAAGCCTCGGAATACTCCGCCGGAGCCACATAACCTATATATGTGGCCGAGTTGATGCCGATCGGTCCGGGAGTCATCTGCGAAATGGCCACTATGTCGGTAAACATCTGCCCGCTGATCCACCCCGGCCCTACTATCTCGCGCTCGATCAGCGCCAGCATGGCATAACCGCCGCCAAATCCGAAAAGTCCGATTTTCAGATAGGCCCATATAAGTCTGAGATATATCATAGCTTCTCGTCCTCCTTTTTTATTTCATTCTCAACCTTGTGGAGCGCCTTGACATTGCGCGAAAACCAGAGCCAGCCGAAAAATCCGCCGAGCACTATGTAAAGGATCGGATTTGACACCACCGGAAGTTTCGAAAATATCAGCAGTGCCACTCCGACAGGTATCACAGCCGTCTTCCAACCGATTTTCGCAGCCTTGGCCGACGAAATCACCGGAGCTATGATCAGCGCCACAACCGCCGGACGGATTCCCTTGAAGATTGCTGACAGTGTCGGGTTGTTCTTGATCAGATCAGGCGTCAGAAACACCGCTATGCAAAGTATCATCAGAAACGACGGCAGGATGCAGCCCAGAGCGGCCGCAAGCGAACCTTTCATTCCGCGCAACTTGTCGCCGACGGCCACAGAGATATTGACGGCAAGAATGCCCGGAAGCGACTGCGCCACCGCAAGCAGGTCAAGAAACTCGTCACGGTCTATCCAGCGGTGCTTGTCGACGATCTCCTTCTCGATTATAGAGATCATCGCCCAGCCGCCCCCGAAAGTGAAGGCTCCTATCTTGAAGAAAGACAGAAACAGTTGAAGACAGATATTGTTCATAATGACTCTGTTATGATTTCGGCCGGACAAACGGTAGCCTGAGGCGGCGCCTCCCGCCGGTTCCGGCCGACAAAATTACAAATTAATTCCCGAACAAGAGCCAAAAATCAACTTTTCAGCCCGTATAGTGTTGTATAAGTACAGATTTATGAGAAATACCCATAAAATTAACGCACACACGTTAAAATCCAAAATCATCTATTCTTAATATATTTACTATTATGAACACTGCCCCACTACAAGGAATCAAGGTGATTGACTTCACCGAAGTACAGTCAGGACCTTCATGCACCCAGATGCTTGCCTGGCTTGGAGCCGATGTAATCAAAATCGAGCGTCCCGGAGTCGGCGACGCCACCCGTAAAGAACTTCAGTTCGACCCTAATCTGCCAAGCTACTACTTCCTGCAGCTCAATTCAGACAAAAAATCAATCTCTCTTGATGCCAAGACCCCTGATGGTAAAGCCATCCTTACCAAGCTTATCCAGGGTGCCGACATGTTTATTGAAAACCTCCATCCGGGTGCTATGGACAAACTCGGTTTCAGCTGGGATGTGGTCCACAAACTCAACCCTAAATGTATCTACGGTACAATCAAGGGCTTCCCTGTATCATCAAAATACAAAGACCTCAAGGCCTACGAGCCTATCGCCCAGGTGACCGCAGCTGCAGCCTCGACCACAGGCTGGTATGAAGGCGAATATGACATCCCTACCCAGAGCGGCGCGGCTCTCGGCGACTCCAACACCGGCATGCACCTGCTCATCGGCCTTCTCGCCGCCCTCCAGCAGCGCAACAAAACCGGCGAAGGCTGCTTCGTCTATCAGTCGATGCACAACGCATGTCTTAACCTATGCCGCATCAAGACCCGTGACCAGCTGACACTCGAAAAGATCGGCTATCTGTCGCAGTTCCCGCAGTACCCCGACGGAAAATTCGGTGACTGTGTGCCCCGTTCAGGCAATATAGAAGGCGGCGGCGTGCTTGGCTGGACCTACAAGTGTAAGCCTGCCGGAGATCTCGACTCGGCCATTGATGCCAACAACTACGTCTATATCATCCTCCAGCGTGGCGAAAAGGAATTCAAACTCGCCTGCCAGGGATTCGGCTTCGAGGACTGGCTCACCAACCCCGACTTCGCCACAGCCGATGCCCGTGACAAGCACAAACAGGAAATCTATCAGCGTATCGGTGCATGGACTGCCGACAAGACCAAATTTGAGATAACCGAAATCCTGTCGAAATACGGTGTGCCTGTAGGTCCTGTCCTTTCGACCAAGGAAGTGATGTCTGACCAGAGTCTCTATGACGGCAACACTCTCGTCAAGATTAACCAGGGTGGTGAGATCGGCGAATTCGTAACCGTCGGATGTCCGTTCACCATGAGCAACTATCAGCCGGCCTACGGCCCCTGCCCGTCACTCGGCGGAAATACCGATGAAGTGCTCAAGAGCCTCGGCTATACAGACGACCAAATCGCATCGTTCGCCAAGAACGGTACAACCGCACCCCTGCCTGAGGCCAAGTAAACCTACCGCACGTAATCAACGAAACTGAAAAGAGGGGACAATTAACGATTGTCTTGTAAAGCAAGCCCAATTGCTAATTGTCTCCTCTTCACTATTCTGCAACCAACTTCAAAATCTGTTTTTATATGGCAACTACAACTAACAGCAGCAACACATCCGCAGGGTGCGGATGTCAGCCTAAAGCCGCGCCCCACTTTCCTGACCAGGTGACCGGCATGTATATACTTGCCAGGGCATTGAAAAATGTCGGCATTGAAAATGTCTACGGCCTTGTGGGCATTCCTATCACCGAAGCAGCCTATCTCATCCAGGGACAGGGCATACGTTTCGTAGGATTCCGCCACGAGCAGCAGGCCGGAATGGCCGCCGCCACCGAAGGTTTTCTCACCAAGAAACCCGGCGTGCTGATGACCGTATCGTCACTCGGATTCATGAACGGCCTGACAGCCACAGCCAACGCCACCGTCAACTGCTATCCTATGATACAGATCTCAGGCGCATCGGATCCGACTATGGTCGACATGAACATGGGCACCTATGAACAGCTCGACCAGTTCAACACAGCCAAGCCTGTGGTCAAGGCCGCATTCCGATGCAGCCATGCCAAAGACATCCCCGCTGCCGTCAGCCGCGCATACCGCGCGGCCGTGTCAGGCCGTCCGGGCGGTGTGTATATCGACATGACCACCCCGGCGCTCGGTGAGATCATGGACCGCGATGAAGCTGAAAAGCTTTTCTATGAGTCGGTTGACATGTACTCTCCCGTAGCTCCGAATGCCGAATCTGTCGACCGCGCGGTCCAGGTGCTCACCTCAGCCAAGCGTCCGGCCATCCTTCTCGGCAAAGGCGCCGCCTATGCTCAGGTCGACGACAAGATCAAGACTCTGATCGAAAAATACAACATCCCCTATCTCCCGATGTCGATGGCCAAGGGCCTGATGCCCGATGCGGGTCCCCTAAGCGCCCTGTCCTGCCGTTCGACCGTCATGGAGAAGGCTGATGTGGTCATAGTGATCGGCGCCCGTCTCAACTGGATGCTTTCATTCGGCCGAGGAAAATGGAACCCCGATATGAAATTCATCCAGCTCGATGTCGATCCCGAAGAAATGGATGTCAACGTGCCTATCGCAGCGCCGGTTGTCGGTGACATGGGCCTCGCTCTTGATGCCATTCTTGCAAAAATGGACGGCGCGAAGATGTCAGCCGATCCTGCATGGGTCAGCTCCCTACAGGCAGAGGCCAAGGAGAAAAACGCTAAGTTCGCCGCACGTCTCGATGCCACGAAGGGCCTGATGCCGATGCACCACTGGACCGCGCTCGGAGTCATCAAGCCTATCATCGAGGCCAACCCTGACATCATACTGATCAACGAGGGCGCCAACACTCTTGATGACACCCGCGATGCCATTGACATGACCATCCCTCGTCACCGCGTAGACTGCGCCACCTGGGCTATCATGGGTATGGGCATGGGATCAGCCATCGGTGCCGCCGTGGCCACAGGCAAATCTGTTGTGGCCATCGAAGGTGACTCGGCTTTCGGCTTCTCAGGCATGGACTTCTCTACCGCCTGCCGCTTCGGACTCCCGCTCACAGTTGTCATCTTCAACAACGGCGGTATCTACAACGGCATCGGAGTGCCAATGGACAAAACCACCGATCCGGCGCCGACAACCCTTGATATCCACGCCCGCTACGACAAGCTCGGCGAAGCCTTCGGCGCACAGACCTACTACGTCCAGACTCCCGATGAGCTCCGCGCAGCTCTGACCGAGAGCATCGCAAGCAAGAAACCCTGTCTGATCGACGTGCAGCTTGCCGCCGACTCAGGCAAGGAATCAGGCCACATAGGCTATCTGAACCCCGCACCCCTTCAGGACATCACTGTATAGTCTTTTCCCGAAACCTACTCACACTCAGACTCAAATCCGCCGGATGGAGCCTCACCCCTATCCGGCCGGTTTTGATATTCTCCCCTGATTATCAACTTTCAAACAACTATTTATGGAACACATTATTCTCTACGCCATAGTCCCGATCATCGTAGTGATGCTTGCGGGCTATATTTCGGGAAAGAAGGGAATATTTTCCGGCGAAGATGCCAAGAAGTTCAACAAGGTTGTGCTTGACTACGCCCTTCCAGCCGCCCTTTTCGTCTCCATAGTCCAGGCCACGCGCGAAATGCTCGCCCATGATCTGAAACTGTCCATAATCTCACTTGTGGGCATCATGCTCTGTTTCATGATTGTCTACTTCGTCTTCCTGATGTTCAAGAAAAACACCGGAGCCGATGCCGCCATCTCGGCGCTTATCAGCGGTTCGCCGACAATCGGCTTCCTCGGATTCGCCGTGCTGGAGCCTATCTTCGGCACCACCCCTACTGTGGCACTCGTTGTGGCTATCGTAGGCATTGTTGTCAACGCCGTCGGCATCCCCGTGGGCCTTTCACTGCTCAACGCATCTCTTGAAAAGCAAAATCCCGGATCATCGAAAAACAAAAGCGCCTGGGCTCCTGTGATCCACGCGCTGGAACAGCCTGTGGCATGGGCCCCGATACTCGCAGTCATCTGGGTGCTCGTCGGAATACCCTGGCCCGACTGGGCAAGCCCCTCGTTCACACTCATCAAGGGCGCCAATGCCTCAATGGCCGTATTCTCAGCCGGCATCACCCTTTCGGCCATCAAGATCTCTATCAACTGGCAGGTAATACTCGGATCAATCCTCAAGATGATCATGATGCCAGCCGTGCTGCTTATCATGGGCTTGATCTTCCATATGGATCCTCTGAACCTTAAGATGCTCGTTGTGGCCGGCGCTCTGCCTCCTGCATTTTCAGGCATCATCATCGCCGACGAATATGACACCTATGTGGCCGAGGGCACTTCGTCACTGACCCTCTCGGTCATCCTCTTTATAGGTTTCTGCCCGCTCTGGCTCTGGATCACAGACCTCTGCCTCGCAGGATCATTCTAAAAAAGATTTCAGGCAGTCTGTCAAGCTGCAATGAAACTAATCAGAGTATAAGTGCCTGAGCAGCGTTTAAACTATAACGTAATTCGAGATTTACCCGTGTGCTGTACGCTATTTGTGCGTCATACATTTTAGG
Organism: Duncaniella muris; assembly: GCF_003024805.1. GTDB lineage: Bacteria > Bacteroidota > Bacteroidia > Bacteroidales > Muribaculaceae > Duncaniella > Duncaniella muris. The sequence continues at coordinate 63,238 of NZ_PUEC01000001.1, read as the reverse complement.
GGATAATATGTTGGTCATTTTCATTTCATATTCGTTTGTTTGATTTTTGAGATTATGATGTAAGGGTTAATCGTCCTCTATTTCTTTCAGAAATGCCCCTCTGCTGGACTTTATGGCCTCGGTTGAGGGTTTTATTGTTTTTTGTAATGTTGCGCCTGCAAATACCTTAAAATGGCTTCTTGTTCAGCGGCCTTGTCGTAGCGGTCTATCGCGCCATACGAAGAAAACCTCTTTGCCCAACCTCGGAAGGTGTCACATTCTCCAGTGTCGCTGTCGGTATATTCGTCATTCCACATCAAGGAGAGAGAGGCGTATGCTTCCGCAGGATGAGAGCCGATAGCATCTACAACCTCGGCAGGATATTGGCGCATGAGCAAATCAATCCATTCGTCCATGTCAATGCCGGGATTCTCATGTAGGATGTTCCAAGCACAATCTTTCAGTTCGCTGAAGAAGTCCGGCTCTTCCTCATTGAGCATATTGTCAAGAGCCTCCACGAGGGAAGCCAGTTCTTCATCCGATACTTCGTATTTGTTTTCGTCCATAATTCAAAACTTAAAAGTCAGAATGATGCCAACCGCCGTATATTCGCGGCATGAAAAATATATTCAGAACAATTAAACGTTTGCTATACTCACGTCTTTATCGCAAACTCTTTAAGCATTACGCTGGCAGATTCAATTATGCATATGAGGCCGCTGCACAAGCAGATGAGGCATTCCTGCGACTAACTGGTGAGGATTGGGATGACTGGATTTAATCAGTCGGCCTTTTCGGTCTCTTTTCCCTCATGATTTCTTGTGGGGTCTTAACGTGTGTTGTCGGAAATACTATTGGGACTGAAAACGTAAGTCTTGACACATTTTCGGTCTTTGCACTTGATTCGGTTCCGATTTTCGCGCCGAAGATGCTGATTCCTGCTTTCGCAGAGCCATCTATACCCGATGCTTCCGTCGCCGTCACAGCAACATCAAATGCCAATTGCTCTATCGGGCGAATCTCATTATCAACCGTCAGTGTTTTCAACGCAATCGGATTTGGCAAAGTCGGATTGACTATCGCCCCATTGTTGAGTTCCGATTGCAACTCGCTGACTGCTTCAGTGATATCAGTTATTGCTGTTTTTATAAATTCTTTCAGTTCCATATAATTTTTATTTCGTTAGCCCCTGCTCTATTTCATAGCTGAGGTATCTAAGCCATTCATTTTTATCCGGCAATTCGTCTCCTATCCATTGCGTATCCTCGCCTCGTTTTTCCGCCTCTACAAGTTCTTCAAATGCTTTTTGGTAAAGCGGAAGATTCTCTATCTTAATCCCGTATTTGGCGCATAACCTATGGTCTGGGTTGCATAAACCTATCAATCCCATTCCGATGAAACTTAGCGCAATCCACATAAGCAAAAACAGCGGAACTGATATCCAATAGTTATCAGAAATTAATCTGCTCAACCATAACGAACAACCACCTATTACTCCAATCCACGCAGTTTGCACGTAAAACATCATTCTGTTGTTCATTTTGCTTTCAGTTCCTCGATCCGTTCTTTGAGTTCAGTTATACGCTCGTCCTTTTCTTCCATTAGTTGTTGCAACAACCTCACTCGCTCTGCGAGGACGGCATCTCCAACGATTACGGAGATGTCTCCACTATCGGAGGCAGGCGAATAGTCACCCTCGGTATGCACCTCGTGATAGTCTATGCTTGCGTAGAGTTCAAAGAAATTAAAGTTTAATGCCCGACTTACAGCAACAAGCCTCTTGGTGTCTATGCTCTCTCCATTGAACACTCTGCTCACGTTCTGCTGTGGCATTCCAATTCTTGACCCAAACTCCTTTTGAGTTAGGCCGGACTTATCAAATCGGCTTTTTATCTCTTCGCCGATGTGGATGTCGGGTATTGGCTTCATTTATTTACTTATATTAACAATCAACATCAAACAGAGTTAAAGACAGTTAAATAACACATCATTATGATGTTGGAAACATAATTATGATTATCTTTGCACTCGAAGTTACTAAAAAGTAGCCAAATAACCTCAGAAATGGAAATAAAAAAACTCAAAACAGCCTCACTCGCCGATGCTTTAAAAGGGATGACAGTCGGCGAAACATGTGTAGCCCCCGACGGCTATCAGCCCAAGACCGTCACAAAGACGTGTGTAGAACTCAAAGAGCAGGGCTACCTGTTTCAGACCTCAACCCGCGCAGGAGTGCAGACTATAACCCGACTGAAATAAATAATTGACTATGGCACGAAAGTATTTCAAGTCAAAAGCAGAAGCAAAGCAGGCTCTTTGCGACCGCAAGCGCAACAACGTATCGTGTTGCGATGAGATTTTCAAAATGCCGAAAGGCACACGTCACGCAGGGCAATATGCCGTCTGCTCACACATGGAGTACCTAAACACCTATTGACCTATGGCAAGCAATCACGAAATCTTCTATGCGATTTGCTCCCTCTTCAACGAGGGCGAGGTAGTGGTAAGTAAGGACATCGTCTGCAAGGTCATCGACGCAGCACGCCACACATTCCCCGAGTTCGTTATCTGCACCGGGCGATATGACTCCGACAAAAAGACCCACGTCCTCTATGTGGACAACTTCAAAGACGCAAAGTAATGAAGACCACCGAGCAGAAGAGAGCGCAGGCACAGCGCATTGTCAATCTGATTGACACCCGTGGCGACTGGGTCAATCGCCTATATCGCTTTACCCAGTACCTCCTCAAATATCACCCCGATTTGATAATCATCAACAAATAACAATAGAATGAAAAAGTACATCATAACTCTCGCACTCGCAACCGCCCTGCTGACCGGTTGCACCTCCAACAAGGTCGCTCTTGACAATCTCCGTGGCGAAATATCGTGGAATGCTTTCTGCGATGCACGCGGATACGACCGCAACGACAACACCTATACAGCCGTCAACGAGTACCTTGATACTTGGTGCGGCTCAGTGGAGGAGGAAACAGCCCTCATTGAGGCAGGAGTTGAACCCTATTAAATCATACAGCCATGAACAAGACAATCTCAGTCATTCGCATAGCAATCCTCTTCGCCCTTGGCATGGTGGCTTTCCTGCTCATCTTCGGCGAGGAGCAGGACGCGAACCTGCTTACATGGACATTCCGCTTTATCGTTGACAAGGCTGTTGGCTTTGGCACAATGTTCCTCATCGCACGGCTCTACAAACGTTGGAGCAAGGTTGACCCTTGGCTCATCGCATACGACAAGATGTGCGAGGAAGTCATGGAGAAGCCTAACCCTATGTGCATTAAAGACAGCGAGGACTAATCAATGACGTTTCTCCAGTTTTCCGACAAGAGCGTACCCTATGTATGGCGTATTCGTGAAAGATGTAGCCGCTGAGGTCGTCCACCTTCTCAAGAAAGATGAAGCCGACCCCGAATACATTAGCCAACGGAAAGCCTATGAGATATTCGGACGTAGGAACGTGGAGCGGTGGCGCAGGCAGGGCAAGGTCAGCCCCTGCAAGCGTCCGGGCAAACTGGAATAACGCACGGCAGACCTGCGACTGCTACAAAGAACTCAACAGGACTATTTAGACCCGACCAAATAGTCCACCAATGGGAGATAAAGACCGCTAAAGGTTACGAGGCGGCCCAAGTAGCGGACAGCGCGCACCGCGAAAGACATTAGACACTCAGTGGCAGGTTCGACTCCTGCCTATCCCACCAATAGACAACAAACATTTTTAGTATCACAAAGTATGAGTAAAATCAATCTTACCGTTGAGCAAATCAACGAACTGCAACCGCAGGACATCACCACAAACGAACTTGTGCGCGACAAGTTCATTCAAATCTACGAAGCGATGTGGACTCCCACCACTGGCGTTCCGGGCGTAGCTGCCTATGAGCGTGAAAGCCGATTTTTCAACCGCATTCTCGGCGAGAAAGAGGACATTCGCAAAAAATGTACACGCTTCTCAATCTTCACCGCGTTCCTCGATGTGGCTATATCGGGGCTATCACTTGAACCCGGCTCACGCGCACAGTGTTATCTGCTATCTCGCTCTATAGCCGTTGATTCATACTACGAGAACGGACAAAAGAAAAGCAAGTACGAGACGCACTGCATCCTCACAATCTCCGGCTACGGAGAACTCCTGCACCGCGCCCGTGTCGGTCAGATACGTCACGCCGACAACCCAATCATCGTTTATGCCGAAGATGAGTTTGAGTACGGAGAACGTAACGGCAACAAGTTTGTAAACTTTACTTGTCGTCATCCTCACACATCAGGCAACATCGTGGCCTGCTACATGAAAATAACACGCGCAGATGGTTCGATAGACTACTCCGTTATGCTTCCCGAGGACTGGAGCCGCCTTGCAGGATACTCTGCACGCAATAATGCCCGATGGGATAACGAAAAACGTCAGTGGACAAACCTCAAACCCAACGCGCTTTACGGACAACAGCAGGACGGCTCTCTGAAGATTGACACTGGCTTCCTCGTTGCCAAGTGTATCAAGCACGCTTTCAAGACCTACCCCAAAGCGCGTGTCGGACGTGCAACGCAACTGGAGTCTCAGCAGGTCGATGACATGGAAATCAACGATGACATCTACGGACTTGAGGACGGCTCGACCGTCAACACCACAACAGGCGAAGTAATATCCAAGCAGGACACTGGCTTTGCTCCTGGCCCCGACACTTCCGCAGGTGTGACAATCAATCCCGAAGCCTCTGCCGACAACGCAGACGGTGGCGATGATGTATTCTAATAACCATTACAATACCAAAGTACAATGAGTGTAAACGATTTACCGCTCTGCCAAAGCGGAGAAACAACCAACCCCAACCTGCCTATCCTGCGCCAAGAGAATGTGCAGATGATAGTTCAATCTGCCCCGAACGCATACAACATCAACTCGCTGTCCTCAATGCGTTGCGCGGATTATGGCAAGAATCTTCTCGCCGAGATTCAGCAGCACGGCATGACCGATGAACTTGACAAGCGTTGCGCCGAGTTCATTTTCAAAGCAAAGCGCACTATAACGAAGATGAACGAACGCCGTGCGCCCTTTACCAAACTCTTTGACCAGATACGTTCCGAGTTCACTGGCATGGAGAACTCTATTGACCCCTCCAAAAAGGACACTGTTCCTTACCTCATTCAGCAGGCGCGTAACACTTATGCCGCCAAAAAACGTGAAGAGGCTGAACGCGCACGCCAAGAAGAGCTGCGCCGTCAACAGCGCGAGAAAGCGACCAAGGACTATCAGCAGAACGCCGAAGACGATTACCGCCGTCAGTTTGACGGAAAAATAACCGCCGACATAAACACCCTTACAAGCCTCAACCAGTCGCTCACGATCGAGAACTTTGATGAGGTTAGCGAGAAAATCAAGAACTTCAACGTCACCCTCGGCAACGAGTGGTTTCAGCATTGCCAGTCCTACGCCCACAAGCCGTTTGAAATCAGCGATGCCGAGGCTATTGACATTCGCCAGTCTATCCTCAACCGCCTCTCCAAGCAATTCAAAGAGCAATACGCCTCCGAGGTCGGCGAATACCGCGACACCATTGTTGACGCTCTGCCCTCAAAGAAGCGCGAACTGGAGCGCATGGCGAAAGCCAATGCCGAAGAGCAGGCGCGTATGAAAGCCGAACTTGAAGCACGTGAGGCCGCAGAGGCTCGCCGTCTTGACGAGGACCGCAGACGCAAGGAAGAAGAAGCACAGGCGGCAAAAAAAGCACAGCAGACCGCCAACGAAATGGACGGACTCTTCGGCCAGGCCGCCGTGGCTACCCCGGTAGGCTATCAGCCAAAAACCGCCGTGAAGAAGCGCATTGTTACCGACAGCCCCGAAGGTATGCTCGCTGTAGTGTCTATGTGGTGGTCTAAAGAGGGTCGCTTCCTCTCAATGGAGGAACTCTGCAAGATTTTCAAGAAGCAAATTACCTTCTGCGAGAAACTTGCCAACGACAAGGACAGCCCCGAACTCATCAGTTCGCCGTTCGTACACTACGAAGAGGAAGTTAAAGCCAAGTAAGCATGAACAATCCCGATGCATATTATCAGCGCAGTGAGGTCAGCAACTCCGACCTCACTGCATTGAAAGAACTCCTGCACCATCGCCCGATGTTCGGTGACCGCGAGGGTGCTTTCCGCTTCGGGTCTATCGTCGACGCTATCATCACCGAACCCTCGCGAGTGGATTTCCTGCACGCTACAATTGATGGCGAACCGGTCAATGAGGACGAATGGCTTCATGCACGCGAAATGCAACGCGCTCTCCGGGCTGAGGCTCGCCGAGACCAGTTCCTTGCCAAAGTACTTGAACTCGCCGACACACAGCGGTTCATGGTTAACAAGGCGCAGGAGTTTGAAAACGGCGGATTCCGTTTCACACTTCCCACTCGCTGTAAATGGGATTGGTGGCTGGAAGCTGCCCGATTCGGTGGAGACCTCAAGACTACAGCCTGCGCCACGCAAGCGGAGTTTGAGCAGGCGGTGGATTTCTTTGACTGGGACCGGTCCCGCGCTTGGTATATGGACATAGCACAAAGTAACAAAGACTTCATCTATGCCATTTCCAAAAAGAACTGCAAAATCTTCAAGTTATTCATCAACCGAGGCGATGCAATCTACACTCGTGGACGCGAGAAGTATGAGGAACTTGCCTTTCAATACTGGGCATTCACATTATGAGCAAAGTAAAAATTATAGTTCAGTTTTCCGGTGGCAAAGACTCACAAGCCTGCCTTATAAAAGCCTGCGAAACATACGGCGCAGATAAGGTTACAGCCATTTTTTGTGATACAGGTTGGGAACATGAATTAACATATAAACACATCCATAATATAGTTAATCTTCTTGGTGTTAAACTTGTAATACTCAAGAATAACAAAGTTGATGGCATGGCTGGGCTATGTCGTAGAATGAACTGGTTCCCCGATGCCAAAAATAGGATGTGTACAGTGCAATTGAAAGTATATCCTATGATAGACTGGATACTTGCGCAGGATGAACACATGATAATCTTACAGGGTATTCGGGCAAAAGAAAGTGCTGAAAGGGTCAAGTTTGATGTTGAATGCTCATATTTCAAAGATTACTTCGATACTTCAGTTAAGAAGCGGTTATATAGAAAACAAGACGTTAGGAAATGGTGTAATATGCACGATGCTTCAGTTCTTCGTCCAATTTTTTCATGGTCTGCGCAGCAAGTGATTGACTATATATTGTCTCATGGACAACGTCCTAACCCGTTGTATGAACGGGGAGCATCAAGAGTGGGATGTTTTCCATGTATATTTGCGAGGTTGAACGAAATCAAGATAGTGGCTCGTGATGAGAAATACAAACAACGAGTTATTGACCTTGAAAACACCATTAACTCAAAACGAGATAATGGAAATGAGGCAACATTCTTTTGCAAAGGTAAAATTCCTGCAAGATTTTGTAACCAAAATAGTAATGGATCACCAACCTTTGGGGAGGTTTCTGAATATGTGCTTAAAGATGAGAACCAGCCTACTCTTTGGGATGAGACTGAACCTATAATGTCTTGCGTATCCTTGTATCATGGACTTTGTGAATGAATTATTATGGACACGAGTACAAATATTGAACTGACCTCCAAACTTCAGCACAAGGCAATGATAAACCTAAAGGTTGAGCCTTACGAGTACCAAAAGGAAGGTATCGAGGCAGGCCTGCGGTGGAAGCGTTTCCTTATCGGCGATGAGCCGGGGTTGGGCAAGACACTCCAAAGCATAGGCGTAGTTGACACAGCAAACGCTTATCCCTGCTTGGTTATTTGTCCGTCCTCACTCAAAATCAACTGGCAACGCGAGTTTGAAAAATTTACGGATAAAAAAGCACTGGTGCTTGACAATTCCGTGCTTACCACATGGCCCTATCTCCTGCGAATGGGTATGCACCATGTAGCAGTTGTCAACTATGAAAGTCTGCGTAAATATTTCGTTTGGGATATTCACGCACGCAAAGGACAATCATTCCGGCTCAAAGATGTTGTGTTCTGCCCCGAAATCAATCTCTTCAAGTCGGTAATCATAGATGAGAGCCACCGCGTCAAAGACCCCACGGCACAGCAGACAATCTTTGCTCGTGGCATTGTTGAGGGCAAGCAATGGCGCATACTCCTTTCGGGTACGCCCGTTGTCAACCGACCTGCCGACCTCATTGCGCAGCTCTCAATCATGGGCAGACTTGCGGAGTTCGGCGGTCGATCCAAATTCCTTGCCGACTACGGCGGTGGCGAAATCTCAAAGGAACGCCGGGGCAAGGATGAAGATGATGAGCCTCGCAACCTTGAGCGCCTCTCGGAAGAACTCTACTCTCGCTGTATGATACGCCGTGAGAAAGCAAAGGTACTGACGCAGCTCCCCGACAAGACCCGGACAGACCTCTATGTTGACATCTCAAACCGCGATGAATATGAACTTGCGGCCGAGGATTTAGCTGAGTATCTTCGCAAGTACACCGAGTGCGATGATATTGACATACGCCGTAAAATGCGCATGGAAGCGTTGGTCAAGTTCATGACCCTGCGCTCCCTTTCCTCAAAGGGGAAGGTCAGGCAGGCGGTGGACTTCGTTAAGACATTCCTCGCTAACGGCAAGCCTCTCATTCTTTTCTGCTCCCTGCATGAGATTGTAGATGAGATTAAGAAGGCATTCCCGAAAGCGGTCAGCGTCACAGGGCGCGACTCCATGATGATGAAACAGGCGGCGGTTGACGCTTTCCAGTCGGGCAAGGCTCAACTTATCGTCTGCTCCATCAAGGCGGCAGGTGTCGGACTGACCCTCACGGCTTCCTCCAACGTGGCATTCGTGGAGTTTCCGTGGACGTATGCCGACTGTTGCCAGTGTGAGGACCGTGCGCACCGCATAGGACAAAAGGACAATGTAACCTGTTACTACCTCATCGGACGGCACACCATTGACCGAACTCTCTACGACATCATTCACAAGAAGAAATCAATCGCCAATCAGATTATGGGTACCGACGATGATATTCCGACCGATGAAATGTATTTCAACCAACTTGCAAACCTCTTCCTAAACTCCGACCCCGATGGCTGACATTTGCAAGACCGACCTGCAAAAGGTCATTTCCTACCTCGATGAGGCAGCGAAGCTATATGACGCGCTCCCCATGCAGAAATGCAAATGCCGGGCGCACATGATAAACCAGTTGACAACTAAATTAAAATCAAAACTAAATGACAAAAAATGATTTAGCCAAAGAGGTAGCAGTTTCAGAGAAACTATGCCTCTCAACGGCATTCAAGGCAGTAGACGGAGTTTTCCGTGTCATTAAGGAAGCACTCAGCAAGGGCGAGGAAGTAACCCTGCGAGGCTTCGGCACTCTCTCCGTTGTTCAGCGCGAAGAGCGCAATGCGGTTCACTTCAAGACCAAAGAACCGATAGTCGTTCCTGCCCGCCGCACCGTGAAATTCAGAATCAGTAAAGAACTTAAAGAACTACTCAACAATGGCACAGTGGATTGAAGTAAGAGCGCGTTACGACAAGATGATGGAGAACGGCTCGGTCAAGAAAGTAACCGAACCTTATCTCGCTGACGCGCTGTCCTGCACTGAAGCAGAAGCAAGAGTGACTGAGGAACTCCAGCCTTTCATCAGCGGAGACTTCCGCATATCATCGGTTGTCACAACCAAGATTGCCGAAATCTTTTGGGATGAGACTGGCGATAAGTTCTACAAGGTTAAGATCAACTTCATCACACTTGATGAAAAGACCGCGACCGAAAAGAAAACAGCCTCGTATATCCTTGTGCAGGCTTCCAGTTTCAAAGAAGCCTACGACAATTTCATTGACGGAATGCGCGGCACCATGGCCGATTACGAGATTGAGGCGATTACTGAGACCAAACTGGTTGAGGTGTATAAAGCTAAACTATCCACAGATAATGGCTAAATGTGCTAATCCATTTGCTAACGGAGGTCGGAGAAACCCTGCGTATGAGCCGAAGAAGCGCAACAAATATGGTGCGCAACGTGTCGGCGAACACGCCTCTCGCAAGGAGCATAATCGCGCTGTTCAACTCAAGTTGTGGCAACGCGCCGGGGTTATCTCCAATCTCCGTGAGCAAGTGCCCTTTGAACTTATCCCTGCCCAGTATAGTGTGGACACCGCGACTTCACGCATTGCAAAACCAAAACTGATCGAGCGCGCCTGCCGATACATTGCCGACTTTGTCTATACCGACAACGAGACTGGGCAGACAATCGTAGAGGACACCAAAGGCGTGAGAACAAAGGAATATATAATCAAGCGGAAACTTATGCTCTTTCGGCACGGTATCCGCATAAAAGAAGTCTGATTATGGACCGTGAGAGTTTCATATTCTACCGCAGCTTCTACGAGGCTATAAGGTGTATGCCGTCAGATGTGCAGGCTGAAATATATCCTGCCATCTGCGAGTATGCCCTGTTCGGCAAGATACCGAAGAGCCTCTCCGAAGTCGCAAAGGGTATGTTCACGCTGATAAAGCCTAACATTGACGTGAACACCGCTCGGTTTGAGAATGGCAAGAAAGGTGGGCGCAAGCGCACCAAGAAGCAGGTGGCTTCGGCTGAATCTGCATACGTCCTTACCTACGAACAGGAAGTTGAGCAGATGAGAAATGACGAGAAATGGCGCATAACTATCTGCGAGGATTTCAACATCACTGCGGAAGAGTATGATAAGCGGCTCTCTCGTTTCCTCGATCGCTGTAACGATGACAAGGCACGCAAGGGCAAGGAACATCATGATAGTTTCGTAGATTGTCAGAGTCATTTGCGCTACTGGATGACAAAGGCTTATCCCCAACAGCAAACAACAATACCCCAGGCCATACCCGATAACTCTTCAGTGCCTTTCCCGGAAGTGGGTGATGATTTCGGAGGTATGGATTATGAAGAACAATGATTATGAGTTATGTAACAGAAAATACCACAGGGCTTCCTCCCGAAGCCGTAGCTAAGGTCATGGAGAAACGCCGACTTGACGCTTTGCGCGATGAGAAACTGAAGATAGACAAGGCTCTCAATCAAGTGCGCCTTGATATAAGCAGGACAAGCAAGTCATTCCCCGATTTGACCGACCCCGACATTTTCAAATGTCACTGGGATTTCCTCTGCCGTGTCGCTGAGGATATTGTTCTTGCCCCACAACGGCGCAAGTTCGTGATTGATGATAACAACAATAAGATAATAATCTTTCTGTTGTACTACTTCAACAACTGTTCCCTCGCCGAGCAGATATTTCCCGACAAACGCTTTAAACTTGCAAAGCCTCTGCTTATACGTGGCGACAAGGGCGTAGGCAAGACTTTCCTTATGCAGCTCTTCTCCGAATATCTGCGCCGGACCAATAACCCCAATTCATTTTTCAATGTATCGGTTACTGAAATGGTCAATTACTACACCATCAACAACAACCTCAACCGATACACCTACAACGACCGCTCCAGCGTCAAGGAAGATAACACATTTGATGGGTGCCGCCCGTCTAATGTCTGCCTCAACGATATCGGATTGCAGACACAATCATTCTTCGGGCAGGACGGCAAGAAACTGGTAACAGAGTTCCTCCATGCACGATATGAGATATGGACGCAGTGGAATATCCGTGGACACCTTACGACCAATCTGTCTGTACAGCAGCTTGCCAAAGAATTTGCTGATGTCTATGGACGCACGGTCGATCGTCTCAAATCATATAACATAATCGAACTGACTGGCACAAGTCGGAGATAACAATCAATCAGAAATCAAAATGACAATGACAATCGTAACAACAACAGCAATCTGCCTCTTGGCAATCTTCGCGTTCCTGTTCGGTCGCTCTGCTGTCATCAGCACTCGCCGTCAGAACCTCCTCAACAAGACCAAGGATGAGCGAGACAAACTCTCTCGTTCACTGGACCGCATTGAGAACTCCTCAAAGTATGACCGCCACTTTGAGATTGAGGAGGACGATAGCAACTCCACTTGCCGGGTGTTCATGAAAGTCTATGTGCGCAAGTCCACCTATGCAGGCGAACACATTGAGAGCATCTGTTACTGTCTCATCAAGGAATTCCCTTATGAAGATGACAAGGACTTCGCACGGAGCGAAGCGCAGGAACTTCTTGACAAAATCAACGAGAAATGAGAACAATTAAATTCCGAGGCACATGGGAGTCCAAACCTCTCGAAGTCTCCATCACCATTAAACCGAAGAAGAAATGAAAGCAAGAATAGCAATGAAGATACTCAAAGCCAAAGCCGAGTATCAAGAGTTGAGCAGACTTGATTTCCCCTACACTGGGGCACAGCTAATGACTGCCGCCAAACGAGCGAAACTCCCTTGTGAATGGCGTAAGAAGTATCGCAGTTGGCGCAAGGTGAGCAAAAGCGAGGGATGGCAAGAGTTGAATGAATTGTTTAACCGAATATCCAAATCAATATGAAACACCTTACAACCATCCTCGCCGCCGTCCTCTGCGCCGTGTGCCTGAGCGGATGCGCAGACTCAAAAACACAAACACAGCCTGCACCTCAAATACCACGCAACCACCATTGCATGAGTCGAATCTATTTTGACGGTCATTATTATATCAAGTATGATACGGGAGGCAGAATGTCATCGGTATCCATCACCCACGACCCCGACTGCCCGTGCCATAAGGAAGGAGGTGAGGAATGAGCAAACAGCAATGCGGAATTTGCGGTCAGTGGAAAGAACAGCACGAAATGTCAAAATCCTACAAGCACCGCTGTAAGGAGTGTGTCGCCCGGCTCACTCGCATAGACCGCCGAGCCGCCAAACAACGTGCCGAACATATCAAGGAGCAACTTGAAGGCACTGGTTATGGATATATCACTTGTCAGCGTGAGGACCGGTTGAGAGTTGCCACAGCAGCCATGCAGGGGATATTGAGCAATGAACGAACTATGCAGGCTTACATTGATGTGGCACAAAATCCCCCGTATCCCAAGCTTTTCGAGATTGTTGCTCGTAACGCAATGGGTTACGCCGATGCCCTGCTTACCAAGATTGATGAGAAAGGAGATAACAATGATTGAATTACTTGTACACTTCGCTTCCGTAATCATTTCGGCAGTAATAATCACTATTATTGTCCTGCTCATCAATCGCATTGAGCGCAAAAGGCACGGAGATTATCACATAACCTGCGAGTATATGCGCTACCGCTACTCATACAGCAAAATGGACGAGTGCATCGCCGAACTCTGCAAGCTGGGTGCTGATGGTTGGGAAATAGCAACCTGCGCAGGCGAAGATAGTTTCGCAGCTTACCTCATACTCAAACGTGAAACCCTCCACACATCTAAATAGCCATGACTATCGCAAAACAACTCGCACTCGTTCTTGTCAAGGAAATAATCGCAGACAAGAGGCATAAACACATCGCGCCCGATTACGCGCTCCGCAATGAGATAAACTCTATGGTCGGCCATGCACTCGACTCTTTGGTCGCTGATGGCTCTCTCATTCAGCGCAGTGCCTCGGTTAATCGCTATCCTGCTTATGAGATTCCCCTTATCGCCCGCGGCGCTTTGCAAGGCAAAGAAACGCCGTGCCAACCTGCTCTATAAGCTGCGCCATAAAGGAATTGAGGCTGACACCAAACAGCGTGTCATCTTCATTCCCTATGGCGAAGAGCCATACAAACACATTCAAGTAGTCCGGCTCTGCCGGGAGTTTAATTTTAATATTCAATTCATTATCACATGAACATAGGTATAGTTGACGTTGATGGGCATAACTTCCCCAACTTCGCACTCATGAAAATATCAGCGTGGCACAAGCTGCAGGGCGATAACGTGGAGATTGCGTTGCCCATGTTCGGCAACTATGACCGCGTATATCAGTCGAAAATATTCACGTTCACTCCCGATTCTGCCGACTTTGACGGCAAGTGCGAGGTTGTCCGTGGTGGTACTGGCTACGACATTCACAGCCGACTGCCCGAATGCATTGAGCAATCTACGGCAATGGATTATTCTTTATATCCTCAACACCCTTTCTCGATCCAATTCTTTTCGCGCGGCTGTATCCGCAGATGTCCGTTCTGCCTCGTTCATGACAAAGAAGGTAAGATACACCCGGTCGAACCGGTCCAACTCAACCCCAACGGAGAATGGATAGAAGTCCTTGATAATAATTTCTTCGCCAATCCCGACTGGAAGAGTGCTATTGACTATCTGATTAAAGTTGGGCAGAAAGTAAACCTGCATGGAGTAGATATAAGGATTATGAACGAGGAGCAGGCATACTGGCTCAACAAACTGCGTCTGCGCCGGAATATTCATATAGCATGGGATTTGCCTGCGCTTGACTTGACCGACAAACTCCGAGAGGTCACGCGCTACATCAAGCCATACAAAATCATGTGTTATGTGTTGGTTGGGTTCAACTCCACTATCGAGCAGGATATGTATCGCATTGAAACACTCCGCTCCTTTGGCATAAAGCCCTACGTCATGCCTTACCGAGACTTTGAGAACAAACGCACTCCATCGCAGTATGAGAAAGACCTCGCCCAGTACGTCAACAAGCCACAAATCTTCAAGACGTGCAGCTTCGCCGACTTTATGCCGCGCAAAGGATTCAAGTGTGAGGCCTATTTACATAATCTACGATAATTTATATACAATATTTCAGCCAAATTATATAATGAAACTCCGCGTCTTTGAAGCCTTTGCAGGCTACGGCTCTCAATCCATCGCGCTTGACCTGCTTTCTCAATCATTCCCCGATTTCCAGTTTGAGACTGTCGGAATATCGGAGATTGACAAATATGCTATAAGAGCATATCATACTCTCCACGGTGAGGCTATACCCAATCATGGCGACATAACCAAGATTGATTGGTCGCAGACCGCCGACTTTGACCTGCTCACATATTCGTTCCCTTGCCAAGATATATCTTCGGCGGGTAAACAACGTGGCTTCTCCGAGGGTAGCGGCACACGCTCTTCATGCTTATGGGCCTGCGCCAACGCCATTGAGAAGAAGCACCCCCGATTTCTGCTTATGGAAAATGTCAAGGCTCTCACGCAAAAGAAATTCAGTGCAGACTTCCGCAGGTGGCGAAAATGGCTCATAAAGCAGGGCTACACCAACTACTATGCCGTCCTCAACGCAAAAGACTACGGCGTTCCGCAGAATCGTGAGCGCGTCTTTATGGTGTCCTTTCGTAGGGAACATACACCCTTTACATTCCCAAAGCCGTTTGAACTGGTGCGTCGTCTGAAACACATCCTTGAAGATGTAGTTGATGAAAAGTATTGGCTGAAGCAGGAGCAGATTCAGGCGTTGATAAAGCACAACGAGCGCAAGCAGTCAGAGGGTTGCGGTTTCAAAACAAATTTTCAGACTGGCGAGGGCATTAGTGGAACAATCAAGACACGAGAGGGGTTATGCTCATGCGATACTCTTATAAAAGTTCCCATCTACGGCAACAGCCGTCTCAACGCCATGATTGCCGATGGAAAGGTTGACCCGGAAGAAACGCTGTGGATAGATTGCTACAACCAACGTGTTGACCCCGACATAGCAGGCACGATACTGGCAAGAGTAAATGCGACAGGGCATTATCTTGTATCTGACCCTCGCGGCCGCCCCGATGCATCGGGGCGAAATTTTCAGCAGATCGAACTGGGTTCTGACGTTGCCAATGCAATCACGTCTGTTCAAAAGGACAGCATGGTCGCAGAACCGCGCGTCATACAGGTTGGCAATCTCATAGAGGATTCAAACTATAAGAATCCTCATCGTGGGCGTGTCTATTCAATTGAGGGTATTGCTCCATGCCTTAACTGCAACGAGGGCGGTCAGCGCGAAGTGAAGATACTCCAGCGCGGTCACGGATACGCCAAAGGCGGTTTCTTTGATATTGCCCCGGCTATGACTACATCAAAGTGGCAGGACAATAACTTTGCCGTCATCGAATACTGGATACGCAAACTTACTCCGCGCGAATGTTTCCGGCTTATGGACGTACCCGAACACCATATAAACCGATTGCTCAACGCAGGCATATCCAATTCACAACTCTATAAACTTGCAGGAAACTCTATCGTTGTCGCCTGCCTCTATCATATCTTCCGCAAAATGTTCTGCGAGACGGCACGAGAATATGGTGCGCCGACCGCGCATAGCCAAGAAATCCCGGACGTTCAGCAACTCTCGCTTTTCTAAACTTAAAACAATATCACAACCAAACCCCAGTATCTTTGCCCCCATGATTAAACTATTGGAACATACGCGCCGACCCGATATCTCATTCAGCCGTAAAAGAGGAACTATCCGCATTACGGCAAAAGTGGCGCGTATCCTCACCCTGCGTCCGGGTGATTCAATCAACATAGCCGTGAGCAACGGCGAGTATCTTTTGCATGCTGTCCACCGAGTCAACAACATCGGTCGCCATGAGGCACAGTGCTATCCCACCAAAAGAGGGAGCAACAACTACTGCGCATACTCCGTGCGCCTATGTCGGGCCCTGCTTGATTCAGTCGGAGTGAAGGCTGAACAAGTCGCCTACATGGTTGGCGAGGCTTTCGTTCGTGGTGATACAACATATCTCCCAATCATAACTGCGCTTCCGCTATGAACAAAGAAATAAAGTACAATGGCTACTCCGCACAGCCGTCCGACTACGAATGTCAGGACGGCGAACTTGCAGTAGCCATAAATCTTGTGCCGGAAGATGGAGCATTGAAACCGGTCCTGCCTCCGAAAATTGAAGGACAGACATCTGCAACTATCGGTAATTGCGTGTATATCCATAAAAATTCGGGATATACACATTATATCGTCCAAAATTCAAACTCTTTTAGTTGGTATGATAAAGAGACCCCGGACACACTGACAACCATCGGAACAATATCAAAGTATATAAAGGTTACATCAGTCGGCAACACACTGATATTCCTTACTGATGATGGCATGCAATACTATCTTTGGAAAGGTGGCGCAACTGGCTATCTCTATTTGGGCGGTAAGATACCCGAATGTCCTATCTCGTTTGGATTGCAGGGCGAGATGGTGAGGACTGATGAATTTTCCATTTCCTTTGACTCCATCAATGAGGGTAGCATTTGGAACGAGTTTTCAGATAACAACAAGACTCGGATAACAGACCAAGTGCTTGCACATATCAATAAGTTTATTGCTGATGAGTCCACCAATAAGGGCAAGTTCATCTTTCCTTTCTTCGTCCGCTACGCCTACCGTCTCTACGATGGTTCGCTCACAATGCACTCTTCGCCGGTTCTCATGATAGCATCATCTGACCTTACTCCGCAGGTGTTTTGGTCTCACATCACTGGCAAAGGTAAATACACCGATGCGCAGCTTCGTGTCTGCGCAATGGTGCATACCCTTGATTATGCCGTGATTCTTCAATCGAGGCTTGATATGCTCAATAACTGGAAAGATATTGTGCGCTCGGTAGATGTCTTTATTTCTAAACCGATTTACACTTACGACCAGAACGGCAAGTGTACCAAGTTCGCCAAGTCTGAGGGATATAATTCCTATTGTGTGTGCAAGCATACCAATCAGGCGGCCTCTACAGCAACATATCCTCTGCGTTATCAGCGCAACACGTTCAACAAACTTTACGCCTTCACGTTCAACCCCACTAATCTTTCATATCCGATGGGGCGTTTGATGATTCCTCGCCGAAGCGTTGATGCTGTCAAAGAAGATATTCGCTCAACATCTCAGTTCTATCTGCTTGAGAGTATTAAGGTAGAGCAACTTTCCACTACGCGTACAAAACTGACCGTTGAAGAAGATTATCTACAATCATTGGTGACACGAGAAGTTATGACTGATGATTACGACAGCCATGATACTCTCATACCACGATACTGCTTTACATACAATTCGCGCCTCAATCTGAGTAATATATCTAAACGTCTCTATGCAGAATACAATTCGGGAGCCTTGATGTGCCATACCGACGGATATGTAGCCAACTGGGCAGATGTGCCACCGACTTATTTAGATAACAAAGCCAGTGTCGGAGTCTATTTCTTTATAAAGCAAGACGGAAAGGATATCATTGTACAAGGAGAGAGTTGTCAAATGGCAAGTCTTGACGCTCCATTCATTTTCTTATACTATCCAAATGTCAATGCCTACAAGGCGGTCATTGTCTCTTGGTATGGTTTTCCCTCCTGCTATGAGGTTCAACTGGAGCAGCATGGTTTCCTCAATGGTGCTTTCTACTTTGCAGGTTGGGATAATCCCGGAATGAGCGGCAGTATGCCATCTGCAAGTTCAAACGCAGACCGCACGATTGATATTCCAAATAAGATTTACACCTCCGAGGTCAACAATCCTTTTGTGTTCCCGGTTCTCGGCATAAACACGGTTGGAACTGGGGAAATAAAAGGCATTTGTTCGGCTGCAAAGGCT
This sequence comes from Duncaniella muris, assembly GCF_003024805.1. GTDB lineage: Bacteria > Bacteroidota > Bacteroidia > Bacteroidales > Muribaculaceae > Duncaniella > Duncaniella muris. The sequence goes on along the minus strand of NZ_PUEC01000001.1, from coordinate 44,792 downwards.
CTTTCCGAGGGGCAGTTTGGTCAGTTCCCTCTTTATGCTTTCACATCTGAGGGCGTATGGGCGTTGGAAGTGTCGGCTACTGGCACATATTCGGCGCGGCAACCTATCACACGTGATGTCTGTATAAATGCCGATGGCATTACCCAACTGGATAGTGCAGTGTTGTTCCCCACGGATCGAGGAATCATGCTCATATCGGGTTCTCAGACACAATGTATTTCTGAAGCAATTAATTCGGAATATCCTTTTAATGCTCTTGACTTGCCTGGTTTCAGTAAACTGCACGATATGTTAGGGCATTCTCCGGTTAATGACAAATGCCTGCCTACGCTTCCGTTTACAGAGTTCCTGAAACAATGTCGTATGATTTACGACTATGTCCACCAGCGTGTCATAGTCTATGCGCCGGGCATTACCTACGCCTATGTATTCTCGCTGAAATCAAAACTGTGGGGCATGACATTTTCTAATATTGCCTCTCATCTCAACTCCTATCCCGAAGCACTGGCTGTTGATAACAATAACAACATAGTTAATTTCTCCGAGACCGAAGCCAAGCAAGTCAAGAGTATGTTTGTTACACGGCCTCTAAAACTTGACACAATCAATATCCACAAGACTATTGACAACATCATTCAGCGAGGATTCTTCCGTAATGGGAATGTGGCAACTGCGCTATATGGCTCACGCGATTTGGTTAATTGGCATTTGGTATGGTCAAGCAAAGACCATTTCTTACGAGGTTTCCGAGGAACACCTTACAAATATTTCCGAATAGCAGGAGTGGCTACACTTGGTGCCGATGAAAGTATCTTTGGCGCGTCAGTCCAGTTCACGCCACGCCTCACTAATCAACCGAGATAACTCATGTACTATTTCTATTGTAAAAAAAGAAAGGCCGCCATGCGTGATGCACAGCGGTCTTTCGCTTTAATATGGCAACCTTAAAATGGGTGGAGTCGTCGGCGTGTCCTTGCTATCCTTGCGTGCAGATTTGCCCGTATCTCGCTCTCTGCGTCCTCTGCTTTCGCCTCCCACACCTGCGCCTTTGCTGGATTGGTTATGCTCAACCAATCCGACACAGCCTTGCACACAAGATATTCGTGTATGAGGTTCTCAAGCAGGTAGAGCGTGGTCTGCGAGAAATCTGTAGGAACACTCAACACTATTCCATATACTTTCGGCTCTCGCAGGGTGTCGTTCAGTTCCGTGCGGTGCAGCTCGTTCTTGGTGTATGGATACAAGAGTTCCCTGCATTTCGCAACAGTCAGGTTCAGCACTCTGGTCACACGGTCCACATTACCCTCTTCGCCTACATCCTGCACCATGTGGCGGTTGTGGTTGCTTTCCGTGTCCATCACGCTACCCTCTATGTAGGCATAGTTCTTTATGTCATACAGCAGTTGGTCGCGCTTGAATCCCAACACGGCATTCAGCGAGCCGTCCTTTTCCTCCAAAAAGCAACTCATGGGCTGTTGGGTTAGTCTGTTGGACGTGTCGGACGGCTACGCTTGCTCACGGTCTGACGGATTAACTCCATATTCTTGTTGGCGAGGGTGTAGTATTGTTCCGCGTCAGCCTTGTTGGTCACCATATACCAATCGGCGATGGCCGAGTTGGCGAGATAGGCATGGACAGCCTCGCCTACGCCTGTCGTAGCCGCTTCGTTGAAGTTGCTCGGCATAGTGAGGTTGAGGATAAGGTCATGGCTTCCGTCATAGTGACTGTTATCCGTGGTTGTGCCGTTCTCGTTGAGATACTCTCCGAGTTCAGTCTGCACCTCGGCAAAGGCTCGCTTGACGGAACGCAGTATTTTCTCGCGGTTCTCCTCGTCCTCGGAGGCGAACATACTTGCTACCTCTTTGTGATTCTCCTTATTCTGAATGGTACGTCCGCGCAGGAACGTCTCATTCATGATGTCATAGAGCAGCCACGATATTTTGATTGTGGCTGTCACTGGTTTCTTTGCTCCTAATGTAGGGTCTGGCATAGTTTGATATTATTTAGATTATTGTTAGTCTGTTGGACGTGTCGGCTTCCTGCGGCTGTACAACAGTCGCTCGGCGGTCTCCATCATGTCGGCCGCCTGCGTGAAGTAGTCTTTAGCTTCTCCCTTATTGGCAAACTTGAACCATTGTCCGATGATTGAAGCAATGAAGAAGCTGCGCAGGGTTGATTGTACGCTTGCCGTCAGAACCTTGTCAAACGATTTGCTTACTTCGATGACGGCTTCATAGCCTATCTTCCCGATTACCGGAATGACTATGCCTGCTTGTGTGGCTGGCTCACTGGTTGTTCCCTGCACTGGGTAGATTGGATTGAGCGTGGCGGTTATTCGTTTTGTCTTGCCCGATACCAGCATCTCTTTGAGGTTTTCATTGGTGGCAAGCACCGATTCTTCCCAAAATCTGCTGAGTTCGGCAAGATCATCATCTGCCGCAAGTATGCGGTCGCGCGCGCCATCATCGCCGTCTATCAGTTTTGACCCTGTGTAGTCTGTGGCTTTGGCTACCTCTTCATACACATCGTCTTGAAATATTTGTATTGTAATCGTTTCCATTATAATTCAATGATTGAAAAGGTCAGACTGACCCCTATAAATGGTTCAAAGCCGTGTGGAGTATAGCCAAAACCGACAGTCGGTCCTATATGCCATCTCTTGGGTGGCTTCTTAATTGTCACTATCTCGCGCCGGGGATATACGAACAGGCTGTCAAGGCTCGGATACATACCGCTGACGTATGCCTTGTAGTCCTCTCCTTCATAGACGTTCTGCGTGATTGGCAGCTGTAATGTCAGGCTGTCGGGGGCTGTCGCGTCAACGTCTGCGCTTGCCAGTTCTGCGGTGTCCGCTCTTATGTCGGGCAGACTGTCAAGGTTCGCACTGGGGATAGCAGGAGCCGGAATAGTCACGTTGATAAAGCCTATCGGAGTTGTTGACACCGGCGCAGGCTCGATGTAGGAAATGGTATCATATACCTTGACTGTATCCATCACACAATCCTCTCGGCCTGGGATGTCGCCCGGAGGCGATTGGCACTTGTGGAGATACGCGCCTGCCACAAGACTTGCGACTACAACCAAGAGTATCTTCAGAAAATCTTTCATGTGTTCTTAACCTTTTTGATGTAGTTGATGATTCCGTTAGCGTGGAGTTCCACTATCGCTTTTGTTCCCTCTTCCGAGAGCAGGAAGTCGCAGTCAGCCTTGTTGTCTTGGAAAAGCGACTCCGTCAGCACTGCCGGACATTTAGTGTGGACGAGAATGTAGAAGCGTGCCTCATAGTCGGGGTCGCCGTCACTCCAGTCTGCCCTCATGGGTTTCTGCTTGCTGTCGTATGCGCCCTGCGCCTGCAATATGGTGAAACGCTCTTTGTAGTTTTTGAGACGTTCATCGGCCGCGTTCCATATCTCGGTGGCGAGGTCATCTGCCTTGGTCTTGCCCGGCGAGGTATAGACACACCAACCGCCTGCACTCTTCCATTGTCCGTCCGCTCCTGCGGCGTTGCAGTGGATTGAAACAAGCAGAACATTCTCTTTGCCGTACTTGTCGCAGTATGCGTTTGCTCTGCGGCATCGTTCGGGCAGGCTGATGTCTTTATCTTCCTCAACGAGCAGTCGAGCATCTACCATTCGCAGATTCAACAATGTTTCCAGTCTCCGTGCTATCTCCCGGCTTTTGAGATACTCTTTTAGTTTTTGGTCGGGGCTACATTTGCCGGGGGTGTCGCTCCCGTGTCCGTTGTCAATAAGAACTATCATGTTTCAGTTAGTGATGATTTGATGTGTCTGATATTGTTGTAAACTGCTCCAGTATCTTCTGAGCGTCCTTTTCATGCGCACATTCTACGATACGCTTGATGATGTCAGGCAATTCGGCCATGTGGCTCTTACGCCGGGTGGCGTGTTCAAACATACTCTTTGCCTCTACTACAATCAGTCCGACACCAAACAGCACAACTACAAACGGCATGAAGTAGAAACTGAAGAACACACCGATACAGTCCACAAGAAAGCCTATTAAGATGAATCGCCAATATTCGCACATTTTGGCGATAGTCACTCTCAATTTGTGGGAGTGTACCCGCTGATTGGTTTTCTTCGCCGTGTGTACTCCATCCCAAAGGTCAAGCATAATGGCAACAATTACCAGTATGCACACGGCGAGGAATATGCCGAGGAACAGATAGAATTTGTCAAGTGATAAGATTGATTCCATGATGTGTAATTTTTGGTTTGGCGCAAAGTTACCCATATACAATCCCTGCCACTCTTTAACTTTTGTGATATGATACAAGTACGGCGCAGGAAGCAATCCTGCGCCGTCCACTCATTAACAAGATGAAAGTATCAAAATAAGCGATGTGTATAGGTTGTATAGCAGTCCGACCTCAAGCCAAAACACAAAGCGTCTGCGGTCAAACAGTAGTCCTGCCAGTATTGCTGTGATTGCTATGTATGGCACTCCGCTTGTCAGTATGAGCCATGCAAATGCCGACACACCCAGTATTATGGCGGCTCCGCTGTGTACCATGTTTGTCAGTTCCTCGCGGAATGCAGGAGCGGCCGCCACAAACAATATGGAAACGACAATAAAGAAAGCAACAAACTGATAGCTGTCGGGGGTTATGTTCATGAGAGGTACAAGAGCCAATGCCCCTGCTGTGGCTGTGCTGGTCGGGAAGAGCCATTTCGCCTCAGTATGGTAGTAGGTCTCGCTGATCGAACTTGGCAAGCCGACATTGAGAATGTACGCCGTGAGGTACAACGTCATTATGGCGCACGATAACGTCACGCATATAAAGTCTGCAATCATCATAGCGCGTCAGTAAATTTATTCCAGTCTATTTCCGCTTTGGCTTGCCACGCCTGCGCATAGCATTCCTGCGAGAACAACAGAAGAGCGTCCGTGAAACTCTCAAATTCTTCTGCGTCCTTGAACTCATAGAAAGCAGGACTACCGTCCGGGTAATCGCCCAGTTTGAATTGCAGAGGAAACATCGCAGCTCCAAGCCTCGGTATCTTTACCGATAGCCCGGTTATGTTGCGCTCCGCTTCCTCATCGTAGCGGACCGGTACGCCCTGCCATGAGAACCCGTTGCGCTTGCGCTCGTCAGCGTCCGCAGACAACTGCGCGTTGATGACTGCCTTTATCTCGTCAAGTGTGGGGCGGTGCTTGAACGTATGGCGATATTCGTATGTGCCTCCGTCCGTTGTCTCATAAAGTCCAAAGAAAAGCACCCATGTATCGCGTCCTATACGTTGCAGTCCGTCCTGCCGTATGGTTGTGCCATAAATCTTTTCCATATCAATATCAGATTTTTGGCACAAAGATAAGGGCCTGCTCCGCGCAGACCCTTTTAAGTTTAGTGACGTATCACCGAAAAGACATCAGGTAAACGAGAACTTTTGCTTGTTGCCGTCAAAGATTTCGCTAACGATGGTGGTCTCAAAGGGAAAGCCGTCCTCGATGTCCGAGATTTGGTCAAGGATATTCTTCATCTCTTCGCTCGCGGTGAAGAACTTGCCCCACTCGCCGGTAGCCTTGTCTTTGAAAGAAACAAGGTATCGGTCATCGCCCTGTGATGTGTTCATGCCTACCTCATAATCGTGTATCTCTAACGCTTTGTTTTGGATTGCGCCCAAGCGCATCACCTTTCCGGGAAAGCGTTTCTTCCCGTCTGCAGGAGTGTAGGTCACTCCCAGTTCAGAAAACTTTTTCATACGTTTACCTGTGATTAAGTGAAAAATATACTTACAATCTGCATGGCAAGCCATGCCTTTGAATGAGCCGATGATTTCTTGTCTGCGTTTTCGAGACTTTATCTTTGCCAGTTTACGGGCCGCGTTCTGCTTTGTGCGTCTGCGTATCCGGGCATAGTCTCCGAAATTCACATAGCCGAGTGCGTCCATGCCTGCCGATATGGGCGCAATCCTTTCACTGGACTTTATTGTCAGTCCAAGTTTGGCACTCTCTTCATGTAAGCACTCCCTTAATCTCCATAACTCCTTTTTACTTTCTGCCAGTATAAACGTATCGTCACAAAATCTGAAATAGTAAGCTGCACCGTGTTTCTCTATCATGGCGTGGTCGAGGTCGTTGAGATACAAGTTGCCGAAAAACTGCGATGAGCGTAGCCCTTTGCTGATTCCGACATCGCCGTCGGGGTGCAGGGCTTTCACAAAATTATGCAGTATTGGTAACAGCACTGGGTCTGATATGTACCGTTCTATCACGGTAATCATCCTATCATGGATGATGTTGTCATAGTAGCCTTGATAATCTGTCTGATAGTAGTATTTTAGATTAGGGTTAACCTTTATCGCATCTTGTATCTCATGGAACAGACCATGTGGCCCGCGTCCTTTTATAGAGGCGGCAGTGCTTTTTATCAATACTGGAGCAAGACGTTTCTCAATAACCTCCATTATGCTATTGCTTCCCATGCGTTCTACAACAATTGGAGCTTGGACTATCCTCATTTTCGGACCGTCTTTGGTCGCAAACGATGTCAGTTTGCTTATGCGGAAATCTCCGCTCTTGATTGACTGTTTGAGATACGCTACGATGGCATCCTTTTGCCGTATATACCGTGCTTGCCTGCGTGTGTACTCGTTGCCGTCTATCACAACACAATCTTTCTTCTCGGCATCGGTGGCCGATTGGCGCAGGTTTTTTATCACGCGGTTGAACGAAGATATGATATTGTCTTCGGCTATTATCTCTGGGATAAGGTTGCATAAAGGATAGTTGACCGAGGGGCAATCCTCGGTCAACTCCATGAATGTTGCTATGTCAGTGACCGCCTTCCGGTCCTGTGGAGAGAGGCATTGCCCCTCTCCACGTTTGGTTATAATGTTCTTCCGGCTTTCCATATTGTTATGCTGTTGCCGAGGCGCAAACCCCTCGGAGAAATGCCTTGCCTGTCTCGCAGGCGTGCAGGGTCATCCGATTGTTCTAACCATTCAGAATTTGAGCCGACCACCGTAGTTCGTGTTCGAGTTCGATGAAGCGTTGTTCGCGTTCGCATAAGCGAGGCCGCTGTTCGCATTCGAATTGTTGCCCGACCGCAAAACCACACGGCGCGCGGGGTTATCTGCCTTTCAAGGTGCAAAGTTACGAAAAAATCTCCGAACTCGACTCGCTTTTCGTGATTCGTGTCCGCTTACGCTATCCGACTATGACGAATTTTCCGCGGAAGGCGAGCCGACCACCGTAGAGCGTGACCGAGTACGATGAAGCGTAGTGCGCGTACGCATAAGCGAGGCCGCTGTACGCATGCGAATGGCTGCCCGACCGCAAAACCACACGGCCGCGTGAGCCGGGTAGCCAGTGTCCTGCCGCATAGTGGGTCGTATATTTGCTTGTGTCGGTCTGATGAACCTTACTTGCAAGAATGTCACATTTCGCGCCATGAACAACACGCACAACGCAATGACCGCTGCCAGTTACGGTCTGCACAACTCGTTCCGTTTTTGTCACGGGGTCATAGATGTGCGCCTTATAGTCAATCGGGGCGTTGTTATTATTGTCAAGACAGCGGTTCTTATAGAACTCAGCATAGCTTGTCACGTTGCAGGCGATGTAATCCATCCATTCAGAATCACAGCCGACATAGTGTTTAAGACCAAGTATGGAGTTCATGGCATTACCTACATACACAGTATCCGCCATGCCTATGCTGTCTCGAATATTTAGGGTTGCGTCATGTGCGCCGTTACCCACAACTGCTTGCTCATTTGTCGTTCCGGCCAAAGCCCACCAAAGATTGCTGATTTCCTTATGCTGCTCATAGTCCTGCAACTGGTAGCCGGGGCCACGTCTGCGAGTGCTGTTTTGGAAATCCTTTGCTGTGTAGTTGATTGTTCCGACTGGCGTTTCGGTCGGATTGCCATCCGAATCATACGCCCACTCTGATGACGTTGAAGATGTGCCGTTGCCTTTCTTGGAACGAACTGCACCCGAAAGACTGCGAGGCATCTTCAGTCCGTCAATTGTTATCGGATATGTACCGACAAGGCTGTCGTTTTCGCCTACGGTGTGTTCCGTCCATTCGGGTTCGATCGCTTCAATATGTGCGCTGTCAACTGCCAGGCACATTATGTCACCGATATCGCGGTATGAAGTAAAGTACATCCACTTCGCTCCGCTCGGCACATCGCAGAAGATATAGTTGCCGATCGAGAAATCAAAGTAGGTATGGCTTACCTGCATGATGAATGAACCTACAATCCGTCCGTCTGCGTCAGTGAACACAGCACCGAGGCGTGCGTGGTTCAGTCCGGGCCAACGTACCTGCTTCATACCCTCAACGTCCATGCGATAGGCATTGGTGTTGGAAGCAGTGGCGATAATGCTGTCATCTATCATTTCACCTGCTTGTGCTTCATCTGCATATACGCCTGTGTTCTCTGCATAGAGCAGTTCCGATAACATTGCTTTCAAGCTCTTGTTTACTGTTGATAGCGGTTCGCCATCAGTGGTAGAATACAAGATGTATTTCTTTTGGTTCTTGTAGTCGTTCACACCCTTATACCAGTGGTGTGGGAGATGGTGGAAGATGTCAAAACCCTCTCCGGCTTGGTCGGCGTTGTCGAAACTCTCACCCGAATTGAGATATCCGAAATCCGTGTCGCTCAACTGAACGCCTTCCATTTGGTTGAGTTTGGGGTTGAATGTACACTTATAGGCGTGCGTACCCTGCTTGATTTTTAGGGTGTGACCGCTTGGAACAAACGCTTTGTTATACTCCGCGCCTGTCTCGTTTTCTGGGTTGCTGTATCTCTCGCAGAAATCTCCGCTGATGATGTCATCAATCTTCAGCATGGAGAACTGGGAGTTGATGAGCGTGAGTTCGGGGAAATAGCGGTCAAGGGTAGTAAGACCTGCATTGCCGTCCACATCTTCATCTTCTATCAGTTCCGACAGTATCCAGCGGCCTGTGATACCCGAACACTGACCGCTCTCTTCGCATGCCTTGCCGGTTGCGTCAAGACCTATGGCTCCGGTCCTGCGCAACTGACGCAGTACCGACACGCTTGCCGTCATGTTGATGTCGGGAATACGCACCTCGCGGATTGCTCCTGCCTGCGCTATGTTCATTACAAGACCCTCTACGTCCACGAAGTCGCACCCCTCCACCCATAGGCGGTTGATGCCATTGACGCTTTCAAGAGTTAGACCGCCGGGATATGTGAGCCTCGGCAGGTTCACAAGCTCCAGTTTCGTGACGCTTGCAGGAAGTGTCAGCGTTTCAATAGGCGCGGTCTGCGCGAGGTCGCAGTTTGTCAGAGGCGTGTTGTTGGCTATGATTGCCTCGATACGCGGACAGCCTTTTGCGTCCACGCTCGTTGCCGTTGTGTTGCTCACGTCAAGTCGGCGCAGGAACGGCATATCTCCGAGCGTCAAGTTGCCAAGTGAATTGAAACCGTTGAGCGCAGTATTCGCGGTGTGCTTCTCTCCACCCAATATGATTTCTTCGGCAAGCTGCATCTTGCTCAAATCATCAAAATGGAATGCAAGCGACATTTCCGAAAGGTCAATCATGCTCATGCGCCCGGTCTGATAGATGTAGAGCAACGCGCCTGCGTCATGAGCAAAAAGCGTGAACGCGTGGGTCTGTCCTGCTTCCAAAAAGACGGATTCCGACAACTGACCGCTTGCGTCATTACCGATTCCGAAATATCCCGGAGCTGCTGCGGTGATGTAGATTTTAGAATCGGCTTTGATGGCAGACACACGTCCGCTCAATGGATTGGTAAAGAAGTCGCCTGTCTGATAATAGCCGTCACGGATTGCCCATCGTTGCTCTATGAAGCGAGGTAAGGAGGTCAATCCCAGGCCGTGCAGTGCATAGAAATACGGCTGATTGGCTATCCCGGTATTATCTATGTACTTACGCTCCCCGTCATAGGAAGAGATGACTTTCGGCCAGAACATCAGTCGCTTCTCCACAAAGAAATATAACGCGCCGTCAGGCGAGAACGGAACGATTGTCTTGCCGTCAATCTGCGCAGTCTGATTTCGCATTCGGTTTACAACACTCTTCAGTGATATGGTGGTCGTGCCGAGGTCGTTGCTGTTCCAGCACTCCTGCTGACGGTCCATGTTGTTGAAGAGTACCGAGCCGTAACCCATGTAGGGATTGGTATAACCGGTAGCTTCATCAGTCATCTTGTTGGGGTCTACCTCCGCGTCTATGTCTCGGCCGCCGTCATTGTCTGCGCCGTTGCAGGTGTCACAGTCATATACCTTGTTAAGATACATTCGGGTTGGCTCCATATTTCGGTAGCCGGAGTAAACGCCGTTCTCTACCGAACAGCCGTCCTCCAAGAAGAACATAGGCTGCATATTCTTGGCTCGTTGGTCAACAGCCGCGAGATAGTCAGTAAAGGCGGTGTATGCCATTGCGCTCTCAAGCGACATATAGCGGTAGGCGTTCTCTCTCCATATCTTCTCCCACCCGTTGACTTTGGAGTAGTCGCAGGAGTTGAAGAAACGAAGCATATTGAAGAGGTCGTAGGGTACTTTCTTGCCGAGTGCCAAATCCTCTTGGAGTTGGTCATCGTCAATCATGCACTCAAAGTAGTACGTCCATGCAGGATATTCCGTAGCCGCAAGTCCGAGTTTGCGAACCCATGATGAAATCTGTGTTGACGGCTTCATCATGTCTTCAATAGTCGCTACACCCTGCCACCAGTCCATACCTGCATATTGCAGTAGTTCGTAACCACTCACCGGGTTAAGCACATCGCCGGTCACAACCCACATGCCGTCAACCTGCTTCATTGAGCCAGTCGAACGTGTCCATGCGCCGTTCTTGTAGCGGTAGATAGCATAGTCGCGTCCGCAATACTGTGATATGAGATACACATTCTTTTGGGCGGCCTCTGTATTTGTTTCGGGGTCTGCCTTGAAACGAGCCTCGGTTTGCGCGAGGGTTTCATCGGGTGTGCCGAAGTATTCCACAAAGTCTCCGTAGTTGAGACAGCCTTTGTTATAGCCGGGTGTATCCTTGAAGCCGAGGGCGGTCTGCTCTCCCTTGTCCTCTTTCCAGTTGCCCTTGGCATGAAACCATGCGTCCTGCAAGGTGTCGGTCGTGGCGCGGAAGCAGGCTATCGGGTGGTTCTTTGTGGAATGGTCCATCTGACGACCCGTGATAACGTCTCCGTTGGAAAGAATCTGACGCCCGTCAAAGGCTCTTTGCGCCGGGGTCATGTATGACGAGCCGAGAGAGCGGAATGTGGCGTTCATCATATCGCACACGCCGCAGTCGTTGGCATTGGAACTGTCGGAATAATCGACTTTGACAGTAACCACGTCAATAAAGTTACCAGTCTCAGCGCAAAACACCTTTCGGTCAGCAGCAGCCTTGATTGCGTTGAGTCCAAGTTCGGTGCTGTCATCGGGATTGAGCAGGGTGACGGTCGCTTTAAGTCCTGTGGTCTTGTTCTTCTTGTTGAAGTTGAAGCGGTCGTTCTTAATGGGTCGCTGTGCCGAAGTCGTTCCCTGCCTGCGCCAAAGCACATTCACAGCCTTGAAGTTTACTTCCGGATGCTGTGGGTTGAAGTAGTACAGCGTGCAGGCAAACTGGTCGCTTGTTGATGTACCGCCGTTCAGAGCATAGTCGAAATTATTGAATGTGGTCTGGTCGGCGACAATCACATAGTAAGGTATACCTTTGGCCGCCATAAGGCTCATGGACGGCTTGCCTGTCGTATCCAGTACATTCTCTTTGTCATACTCCGCAATCATGGCGCGGACATCGCTCAACTTGCAAAGGTAGTTGCGGAATGCCTGCAACCATTCCATATAGGAGTTGTAGGCCATGATGTAGTTGAGGTTGAAATCGCCGTTCTCGGAGTTGAACGTGATTGTCCTGTTCTGACGCAGTGCGCTCGTTCCCGGCTGATAGCCGATAGAAGCACACTCCTCGCCATTCACATAGAGTTTGACAAATGAGTAATTTGTTCCGCTCGATGCTTCTGAGGCTTTGTAGGTGACATACTTGCTGCCCGGCTCTACAACAATGGCAACTGTTACTTTCTCTCCGCACTTGAACCCTACGCGCTGACGCTTCGGAGTTCCGTTGAGGACCGTAAGCACTACCTCGTTGCCTCGGATATAGAAGCCGACACCTGCGGCTGGGTCGTAGCACTCGCAGAGCATGGCATCCTTGTCCTTGATGCTCTTGGTTGAGAAAGCCAACTGGATTGCGGCTCCGCTCGTTTCAAGGGCTGATGATGAGAACGGTGCATAAGGTATCTCCGCTTTTACATTCTCGGCGATACGCAGAACATTCTCTCCCAGTACCGACACAAAGCCGTTGGAGTTCCAGTTGCTGCCGCTTACGTTCATGGAGTAGCCGTTGTCCTCAATGGTGTGGTCGGTCTCGCTGTTGTTTCGGGTGGAGAAGTCAAAGGCGAACAATGCACCCTCTTTGACCTCAGCGTCTATTGCTGAACCCTCAACGGTCAGTGTGACGGTCAAGGACTTTGATGTTCCGCTCTGTGCGTACACGTCAAAACTCTTGCTTCCGTCCGAGGCATAACCTTGAATCTGCTTCGTTACATTGAGCGTCTGACTGGTTTCGCAGTTGGCGGTAGTGGCTATATGTCCGTCAATCATTACCTCAATGGCTGTGCGTGTTTTGCCCGGAGTGTAAGCTGCGACATCAAGCGCGATGGAATCATACAAGCGCACTTTACCCTCGTTGCGGTCATCGTATCGCATGACTACAATCGGCGTGCTGTTGTTTGCGTCAACGCACATCACGGCTGTGTAGATTGTATTGCCTGTCACACCCGAAGCAATGTCTTTGCCTTGAATGCGCAGGGGGTATGCGCCGTGCGTCAGTTGTTCGGAATTGCCGAACACGTTGTTGGGGTTGATGCTTATGTTGTGACTGTACTGGTCGGTAACGGTCGCTGTGCCGAGGGTACGCCATTCCCCATTGTAGAACATTTCAGTGGTTACGAGAATGCCCTGTTTGGTGCTGACGTTGTTTTCAAACTTATACATCGGCAGGCTCTTCTCGCGTCCTCCTGCTTCAAGAGCGGTGGCGGCTGAGTAGTTAAGTGCCTGCACACAGGTACACGTCACGTCAACGGCGGTAACGCTGATTACACGAGTGCGCTCGTTGCCGTCCGCGTCAGTGGCTTTGATTTTGTAGTCCTTGCTCGATGCCCCGGTTATGAACTCGGTAAAGTCAAATTCAAATTTGAGGTCATTGGCTGATGTTGAGGACGGCTGATTGACAACCTCACTCCACAACTCTATATTGGTGGTCGGGTCGATGATACTCAGTGAGCGGATTGTTCCCAGTACCTCATCTTCGCCGTCATAACTTACGCTCTTGATGGCGGCCGACAAAACGATTTTACCACCATACGCGCCCCATACGGCAGAGTCGCAGTAGATGGTGAGTGTGCTTCCGCTCTGACCGCCACCGCCGTTGCTCTTGGGTATCTTCACGGAATCGCCGAGAGGTTCGCCTGCTTTAGTTACGGCTTGTATGATATAATCCGATGGGGCGGGTTCTATCTGCAAGCCTCCGAATGAGCGTTGTTCCATATCGTACGCGCCGCCGGTTGACAATGCTTTAGTGCCGTTTACCTCTGGCTCGTTGCCGAGTTCAAAAGTAGAGCCACCGCCACCGCCGAAGTCTGGCCATAGGTCATCGCCGTTTGTCGCGGATATATCCTGCACCTGCCCACGGAACTGCTTTGTCTCCCATGCATGGGGCGTTTTGGAAGAATCCCTGCGGTAGGTTATGACAAGTCCGGATTTGAGATAGTTTACCCCGGTGGTGTCGCGCAGGTCAATGAGTGCCTGTATGGCAAGCGACATGGTGTAGTCTTTATCTTCGCACACCTCATTGACATTCACGATGGCTTCTGCGCCTGCGCTCATGCCTGCGAGATCGAGCCAGTTTTCACTGCTCAAAACATCTTCCTTTTCAAGTGTCGCGCCGACATACTGGTATATCTTCCACGCACCGTGAGCAACGGCAAAGGTAATCTGCAAGCCGAAACCTGCCTTTCCCTGCTCATAGACTATCGCTGGAGCATAATACTTGGTGTCGGTCGGGTCGTTCAATTGATAGAACAACTTGTCGGGGTCGCTTGTGGGTATTTCCGATGTGAGGTTGAACGTATTGCCGACTGAAGCCCCTCCGACCATTGTCAGTTTATCGTTGATAATGCGGTATAGTCCGTCTGCCATACGATATAGACAGCCGGAATTATACGTCATGTCAGAGTTATATTCTTCTTCAGGGAGGTCATAAAAATTGGTGTTGCCAAAACTGCGGAAATACCAACCGCCCTCTTCATTCGGACAAAGCCATACACCACTTTTAGGTGTAGTGCCGGTTCCATCCCATTGACCGTCACAAAGCAGAATCCCTAAGTTGCGCAATCGGTTGGCTGTGTCGTACAGTCGGTTATCGGTGTTTTTTAGATTTTCCTGCAACTGCGCTCCTTCATCGCCGGGGAACGCCGTGTTTGCTGTACGACCCAGTGCAAGGTCATTACCAATGATGACAAGTTGTGTGCCACTCCAACGATAGGTTTTATTATCTGAGGTAGAAATATACACCTTGCCACCTTCGGGGATTCTACCTTTTGCGTCAACTTCACCAAAGGAGCCACCGTCAAGCCAGTTGTTGTAGTAGGTGAATTTTGATGTGATGAGTGAGGCTGTTCCGTCCGTAAGTTCCCAGTAATCCACAACGTTCAATAGAGGCAACGCCTCAACGCTCTCTGCGGTGGCGGTGGCAGGAGTGTTGAGTGTCTTTATCGGGCGCAATATCTGCTCTCCCCATTGTGTACGCTGTTCATCGGGTATGGCCAAATGCGACACTGCAAGAATAAATCGGTTGCGGTCGCTGTCATAAACCACCATACAACCGGCATCAGTTGATTTTTTGTTCGCTGATTGTGCAAGCGGTGTTATGTCGGAGACTATGGCATTGAACTCTACGACATCATCAACGAAGCCGGGAAGCTGCGCTGACGGAACTTTGCCGTTTGCGTCAAGAGAGGCCAGGCCGTTAGCCTTGCCCTTGCTGTTGTTGATGCTCTGAATGCTTGTCTCAGCATTGGTCACGCGAGTTTTCAGGCCGGACACATCGGTCGTGAGCGTATTGACCGAACTGCCGATAGTGTCTATCTGAGTGCGGATTTGGTCAATGCTCTGCTTGTTGGCTGAAACATCGGTAGCCAGTGCTTTCAATTCAGCGTCAAGTGCCGCAACGGCTTCATTGTATTGTTGGCTGTCAATGGTCGGGTTGCCTGCGCTTTCCCCGGTTGCCACCCACGCACCGCCGTCAGCGATGTACAAGGGGGCCGGGAGAGTGTTGCCGATTAATGCCCACCAACCATCATGCGGTAGCGGATATGCCTCACGGAGTTTTGTCACGTCAAGGAAGATTCCCTTGTTGGGGCCTTTGATGTTTCGTGCATCAAGCCAACCCTCAATTTTGAGATTCTTCTTAACGGTCGCATTTCCCTGTATGGTCGCATTTCCGCCTGCGGTGACGTGTCTGCCAATCGCAACGTCACCCTCAATTTCGGTTGTCTTTATCTGACTCATACTAAAAGTTGTTTGCTAAGGTCTGACATCATTGAGGATAGGTCGCCTTGACCGATAGTGGCAAGCACAAGCGAGGCGGCTTGATAGACCACGGACATATAGCAACGCTCCGGGATTTCAATACCGCCATCACAATCTACCCTCGGCAGGGGGATATAGACGGCTTGCTCTACTGTTGCGGTCGCGTCCTTGCAGGAGAATAGCTCCAGCGCACGACCCTCGGCACGGCTGACAATTGCCACTACTGGTTTCTGCGGATTGCCTCGCAGTCCTTTGTAGCGTGAGAATTGCAGTTGATACTGAGGGTCGGCGGCTGTGATTGGCTCATACACAGGTCGCTCCCAATCGCTCATTTTGAAGATTAAGAGGCGCATGAAATCTTCGGGCAGGAGTGTCCAACCCGAACCTTTGCTACGCCAAAAGATTGCATCGCCGAATGGCTGACCGCCGTCAAGCAGGTGCGTGGGTGCTTCGGTCACCACACGGCGCACTGCTTCGACAATCTTGGAGCGGACAATGTCGTTCAACGATAGGGTGTCAATATCCTCATCCGCTATCAGTTGTTCGCTCGTTTTGTTCTCATCTATGGCGATACGCACGTCACGCGCTATATGCAGGATTTTGTACACCATATCGCTGGACGTTTATACGAAGATGATGTCAACGCCGCGTGCCTTGCCTGCGGCTACTATATCCTCGCGGTTGCGGAGTTTGGAACGTACAAATCCGAAAGTCTGCTCAAGGTAGTCCTTTGCGTCATCGTTGCAAGAGAACTCTACCTGCGTTGTCGCAGGAACAGTCTCGGCGTTGTCCTCTGCCTCGGCGTTGTCCTCTGCCTCGACTTCATTGTCGGCCTGCGTGTCGGGGGCGTTCTCGTCCTCCTTGACTGGAGCGTCCACGCTCTCGGTAGAGATTGGAGCAGGGGCCGGAATGGGAAGCGCAACTTTTGGAACGTTGCACTCGATTTCTACAACACCATTAAGTTTTACACGTCTAACGACTTTTATTTTGCCGTTATGAAATTCAGGACTATTCTCAATAGCAAACTGAATAACGGGGTTCTCAGTAGTGAATGTGGCAGGTGTTACACCTTGTGTTGTTATGCTGCCTCCTGTGAATGCAACTTTAACAGTGGCTTTACCCATACGCAGACGTGCGTGCCACTCTATGAGATTGTAAACGCCGTAGGTTGTTTTAGTCTTTTTCGTATTCATAATTGAGAGTTATTAGAAAGAGGGAAGTGGATGTGCGGGCTGCACTCCGCTTCCCTCCGTTTTAGGAATTTCGGTTGTGTAGTATTTTAGTTAGCTAAAATTTCACCCGTGTACTCTTTCCACGACTTTGAAGTGCTGTCATATTGCCACATTGTGCCACTGACAGCCTTGGCATTAATTCCGGGACAATCGCTGACGAGTACATAGACCTTACCCTCAATCGGGCTTTCAGGAGCCTCCTCACTGCCCCAAAGGGCGTAAGTCGTTGCGCCTTCTGCCGAGCACTCGCCCTCGCCGTCAATCCAGATATGGCAAGAGCCTTTGAGAGCAAGAGCATCCCATACGATTGTATGCTCACGGCTTGCCTCATGTCCGTCCACTCGTTCACTGTCTTTGTGCTCAGAAGAGTAAACGTAATGAACAAGGCGATCATAAGCGATGACAGCTGCGCTATTACTCCAGCCGAGGTAGTCAAGAGTCGGCTCGCGTTTGAACTCGAACTCGCCGAATACGGTATGAATGGCTGTTACCTGCCAACCGAGTTTGTTAGTCTTTACCGAAATCTGTACTTCGGGGTGTTTTGAAAAGTCGATGCACTGAACGCTCTCAAGGAAGTTTTTACCACAGAGCATCACCACAGACTTTGGCACATCTTCTCCGGTAAAAATCATCTTGGCAACGCTGATGAACTCCTCAAACGTCCACTTGCCTTTGTGGTCAAGGTGACGTTTAATCTGCCAGCGGACCCCCTCGGTTGTATAGACTGTCTGCTGGCCAAGCTCGGTATCAACCGTGAACTTGCTTGCGCGACTGGCCCATAGGGTGCGGTTACCCTTTGTTTTGAAGTTGCGAATCTGAGCCTCTGCGATGAGAGCCTTACTGAACGGAATACGTTTGGCAACACTCTCAAAGTAGTCCGATGTGATGCTGTTCATTCCACGCTTCTGAGCATAAATAAGCGATGGAGAAGGCACAACGAAATCGGGAAGAACTTCTTTCTGAGTCTCGAACATAGCATTAGCGAGAATAACAAGCGTTGTACCTGCCGGAATTTCGGGAACAAGACAAGAATCATCGGTTGCTTCGTTCTTGGGACCGTTGACGGCGATAGCGATAGGATTACCTGAAACCTTGTCGCGGTCGGTTATGAAAAGCATGAGGTCTTTGCCCGGAGTCTTGGTTTTGCCGTCCGAAGCATAACCGTCAACTCCTTTGACGAGAATTGTGCCATAAGGCTGAAGTAACTTCTTGTCTGCATTGTCAAGAGGGAGAACAGCAACATTTCCTGTTCCATCACCAACGGTTGCGTTGGTAACTACGCTCGGACGCGCTTGGTCAATTGCGAAATGTTGAATTTCGGGTGAATTGACCGGAACTTTCTTAGCATTGAGCATAAGCTGCATGAGAGGCGTATCATCGCTTTCAAACTTGAAAAGTTCTTTGTCAATGTCAACTTCTATAAAATTGCCTGCTCCGACACCGCCAGTAGCGGTCGCGGCCGCGCTGACGGTCGTTGCCTCGCCTGCAACCTGCGTAGGTAAGCCGGCGTGACCGGGGGAAGTGGTGGCAGGCGTTCCGCCTGTTACCACAGCATTCTGAGTGCTGATTTCTTCTGCCATGTCTTTTGAAATTAAATGATTATTTATTTGATGTGGATATTATGTTACCTGCTTTTAGCCCGCCAGTAGCATTGGATACTGCACTGACAGTTGTCACCATACCCATGCACTGGCTTTCAAGTCCGACACTACCTTTTGATGGTTTTTCGGGCTTAGTTTTCACTACTCGTACTCGTTGATGCATTTTACTGAGCCTCTGCTGCGAGGTCGAATATTGATTGATTCTTTTGAGGTGAACTTGAATGCCCTTGTCCGTTCTTGCCTCCGAGGGGTGCTGTGCCATCGCCTTTATTGCTCTTTCGCAGTTTCTCGGTTATCTTGGCGTTGCGTCCTGCCACTTCGCCCTCTTCCCCGGCGGCCGCCACATCTGCGTCATAGTTGAGTGCCTTGCAGGCCATGTTGAGAGTTTCGGTACTGAATTTGCCCATAACACCGTCACGGACTACGCCGAGCAGAAAATCTACAACTTGGTCAATCTGCTCATCGCTCATGCCTCGCTCGGCCTGGAACTGACGGAGAGTATCAAGCGTATTGTCCATGTTCTTCTCATACTCTTCATCAAGTTTCTTAGAGTTGGCTATGCGCTCAACATACTCCTTGTTTGCTTCGGCTATCCTATCCTGCATTTCGGGGTCGTCAAGAACGTCCTTGATTTCTACGCCGAAGTTGCGGACAAGACCGAGGACGGGGTCGTTGCCGTTGTGCATATCGGTTAGGAACTGCGCACTGCGAGGGTCGGCCGCAAACATATCTGACAGCGATTTCTCCCTGCCTCTTAATCCCTCCAGTTCTGCCTCGTAAGTATCGTAATCATCGGAAATCTGTCCATAGATTTCCTCATCGTCCTCGAATTTCTTGTCGGGGTATTTACTACGCAGGCGGTCAAGATGTTGGTCGCGTCTGCTCTTAACTTCGTTATTATCAGCCATTACTTTGAAAATCTTATGGTTGTGTCAATCTTATGCGCAAAAGTAAGGTTATAAATTCGTGGGCGACTTTTAAGTTTTGTGACGTGAATTGGGTAACTTTGCAAGTACCTTTCAATCAATATCGCAATGGAATAGATGGCAAAACATTTCGGCTCAATAATGGATTTTACACGAGAGCGCAACGATGACCTTATGCGTGCGTATCGTGAGCAGCTTGCATTGGCTAACTACATTATCATGCCCGAAATTTTTGAAAAAGTGGCTGAATCTCCGGCCAAACGCTTTTGGGTTTCCGAAGAACGTGCCGCCGTTGAGGTATCGCGTATGTTGGTTGGAAAGCCATTCTCACGTATGCGCCCGAATAAACGTGAGATGTTTGAAGAGATATTTCGCAGATATATTGCTCTACGCGACTTACACCCGGATAAATCACTTTTTGTTTTGGTGTCTGATATTGTTCGTCAGCCTGCACCGAAATTTTATCTCACACCTCGTACTGTTGGAGAATTTATATATCGTATTAAGAATGGTTGGTATGACAAGCAGTTTGACCGATATAGAAAAGATATTGACGGAGAACGACCGCAGGAATGAGGTGATGTATGCGCCGTTCAACCCGATAACTGGGGAAGGGTCTATTGGAGAGAGGGTGCAGGTATATATCTCCGATTTCGCTATACCTGTTCAGTGGTTGCCTGCCGAGATGATGGCAATCCCTTTTGTCGGCAAACTTATCAAGGCCGGATCTATTGATAAATTCCTTTCCGATGTCATGCACGTTGAGCCTAACGACATCGACCATGACAAGGTTGCAGAAAAATTTATCCGCTTACGCTATCGTCATGACTTTCCGTTTTGGGCAGCTACACTTGTGTGGATACACAACAAGGACGCAGGCGCGGACGTGCTTTTTCGCCTGCGCTATCCTCAACGCATACTGGTATCACGCTTTGAAGAGAAGCGAAAGGCGGGTCTGCCGATACGTCTTATCCTGCTGAAAGCACGTCAGTGGGGCGGCTCCACTACGACCCAGTTGTATATGGCTTGGTTGCAGTTCTTTCACAAACGTGGTCTCAATTCACTTATCATCGCCCATCAAGGCACGGCTTCCGATGAAATCAAGGATATGTTCGACACGATGATTAAGGAATATCCTATTGAATTGCTCTATGACATGGGAGAAACCTACAATGAGAATGAGCCTAAAATGGTCGGGGTCGGTAAATCCGGCTCCACATCGCGCGTGCCTCAGCGCAACTGCAAGATTAAAATTGGTACAGCAGAGCGTCCTGATGGTTGTCGTGGCGGTGCGTACTCTCTTGTACACCTCTCCGAAGTCGGTATATGGAAAAAGACTGACGGCAAGTCGCCCGAAGATATTGTGCGTTCTGCATGTTCGGGTATTCTCCTGCGTCCGCTTACCATGATTGTAATGGAATCAACGGCAAACGGAACCGGTAATTTCTTCCACACTGAATATTCTGCGGCCGCTGACCCCGATATACCCTCGCAGTTTGAAGCGTTGTTTATTTCATGGTTTCAGATTGAGCAGTATTCTCTGCCTTTTGACAGCGGCGAGGCTCTGCGTGACTTTGCCCGGTGGCTCTACGAAAATCGGGAGAACGACAATGTACTATCCACACGCGAGGAATGCGGTAAGTATCTTTGGTGGCTGTGGGAGAAAGGTGCATCACTGGAAGCAATCAACTGGTACATCAAGGAGCGTAGCGGTAAGAACGACCACGGCGTTATGGCTTCCGAGTTTCCCTCTGATGATGTTGAGGCGTTTGTTCATTCCGGCACAATGGTGTTTGACAAATACCACGTTGAAGAATTTGACAAGGCGTGCCGTCCGCCTCGTTTTATCGGTGATGTGTATGCCGATGGAGACGAGGGAGAATCGGCTCTTGAAAATCTGCGTTTCCATGAGGACAGGCAAGGGCAGTTGTGGATATGGGCGAAACCCGAAGAAGATGATGATGTTGAGATTACTGACCGCTATCTGACTGTCGTTGACGTGGGCGGTCGCTCGTCTAAAGCCGACTGGTCGGTTATCCTTGTTATTGACCGCTTGAATATGATTGAGGGTGGTCGCCCGGCTGTGGTCGCTCAATGGTATGGGCATTGCGATATTGACCGCCTCGCGTGGAAAGCTGCACAGGTGGCGGCTTATTATAACAACTCCTTGCTGGTTATAGAGAGCAACACTCTTGAGACACATGACCGCGAAAGGCAAGTAGAGGGTGGCGACCAGTCGCAATATATCCTCAATCAGATTTCAACCATATATCCAAACCTCTACGCACGCCGTCAGTCTGAGGACGAGATAAGGCAGGGAATTCCGCGTAAATACGGCTTCCACACCAACATCGCCACAAAGCCGATGATTATATCAACGCTTGTCAAGGTCATACGAGAACATCTGTACACAGAGCGCGATAAGCGTTGTCTCGCTGAGTATCTTACATATGAACGCAAGCCCAATGGGGCGTATGGTGCGATTGTTGGCAAGCACGATGACTTGCTGATGACACGCGCTATCGGTATGCACATCTGCTTCTATGAGATGGAGATTCCACGGATTATCCCCAAAAAGCTGGAACAGGCGAGAAAAAGAAAAGGCCCCGTTTCCGAGGCCGTTTTCTGATTGTATAGTTATGCTGCCATCAACATCTGATGTGCCTTTTGGGCTGCCTGCATATTTGCTCCCTGCTGGACCTGTTGTGCAAGTTCGGGCGATAGACCGTCCGGCATCTGGCCTTTCTCCAGTTGTTCACGCTGGCTCTTGATACTTTGCAGGAGTTTATCGGCAAATGGGAAGTCGCCGTGTTCAAGCAATTGCTCCACTGAGATTGCCTGCACCTCAAACAGTTTCATCAGAATATCGTTCGCAATCGCGCGATACGCCGGGGTTGACGTGCTTTCAACGATTGACAGGTCAAACTCAACGTCACGGATTTTGCGTGGGTCGTACTCAACGATTGCCGAGTTCTTGCCTGCGATGTTAAATACTCGCGGTGTATCATAAAACTGCTGTATGTTTTTGACATCCTTTGTCGCACCGTCTTTGATAAAAGAAGAGAATGTATCAAGCAGGTCAAGCAACGAGGTCGTTGCGTTCTGCGCCTGCTGATTGTAGAGACTGGCCGACATACCCGAATAGCCGGGTTTGCCCTGCAATGCGCCGTTCACGCCCGATATGTCCTCAAAGAACTTAAGCTGCATATTCAGCAACTCGGTAATGCCTATCTGCGTGCAGTTGTTGGCAACCTGCTGCGGTAATGCCGTGCCTGTCTTTGGTTGCTTTATCATTATCACGCCGTTGAAGCGCGCCCACTCGTCTGCTATATCTTCAATTGACATTCCTTTTGGCAGACATTCTTCCGGGAAGAGTAGCACACCCTTTGCGCTTGCACGCATAATCCAGTCGTACATCGTGATGAGGCGATTGGTATATCGCTGTTGGTCGATCACATTGCTTACAAATGAATGTATCTCGCCGTCAATAAATGGATATGCCTTGAACACATAAGGATGGCTCTTGTGTTCGTAAGGTGTTTCTCCCTCGTCAAGTATGTCGCCAAAAGGTGTCAGATAGTAATAATACCAGTATGAATCAATAAACCACTCACATTGAATTAACGGAATTTCGCCCGGCTCCATGCCCAGTTCCGCACCTTCTCGCAGGCGTTCCCTGTTGACACTGCCGACAAATTCCTCATAATCCGCGATGTCAATCTTAAACACATCGCCATTGTTGACATCGTGGCAACGGTAACGTGGCTTGCTCTCTTTGCGCCATACCTCTATCACGCGACAGCGTGTGAGGTCACGAGGTACAAGGAAGTCGAAATATCCCTGCAACGGATAACCGAAATAGTCATAGGTAGCACCTACCACAGCCTTATCTCGTGCATGGGCGTATATCTCGGAAAGTCTTGAATAGTCGGCCTCGTTATGGGCGAAGCGTCCGCACAACTCCTCAAACGATATATCGTGAACTTCACCGAGACAGGACACATCCCACCCTCGGAAGTCTCGCATATTATTATCAATAAAGAAATTGTTTGGCTGAACGTAGTCCGTCCAACAATCCAGTTTGTCATTGCGCCAGCCATACCATTTTCGCTGTACCACAAAACCGGAGATAAGAAACTCTTCCATGCACCGGGCATTTATCTCAGTCATGCGGTTGAGCTGCATATTGCATTGCAGGACGGTCGACATTGTTTCTCCGTATTTCTGCTCATCGCGGTCTCGCGCCGTGCAGGTCGGCTCTTTGGCTTGACTGCGGTACACGCCGAGTACCGCCTGCACCATTCGGCGGATAAGGTTGTTTTTTAACGCGACATTACCCTGCGACTTGATGTAGTCCTCTTCCTTGACCATCTTACCGTCAACGCAGATATAGTCATCCCACTGTCTGCCGTATGTATAGTTCTTGTTGCGCTCTCGGTCTTGACGGAATGTCTCCATTGCCTGCCAATATTGTTGCGCTTCCCATAGAACATCAAAGGCTCGGTTGCGCCCCGTACTCTTGGCGCGTGCCACGCTGTCCAGTTCACTCTTGGGCATTACGCGGCTTGCTTTATGTAATTTCTTCTTTGCCATTGTGATTGGTATATAGTGGACGGTGCAAAGATAACTCCATGCATCGTCCACTATCGTTTAACTATTGTTGCGTGTTGTCCAAATCTTCAAGCAATCGGTCGCGTGTTCCGAACATCAGACCAACTATAGAATCGCGCTCTGCTGGAGTTTTAGCTGTAAGATAACGCTCGGTCAGTTTCTGCATATCGCGTTTATATCGCTTTACTCTTCCGTGAGTACGCATATCTACACTTTCAAGCAGTTCTTTACGCCCGGCGCGAAATGCCTCTCTGTCGGTCTTACGGAGTTTGTTAATCTCGGTCTGACGCTTGGTCACCTCATCATATTCCGAAAGCAACTGCTTGGTGCGCTCGGTTGCAACGTTGTTATTGATGCGTTCTTTCGCAAAGTCAAATACTTTCTTCTTGCGGTTTGCTTTAATTGAATCGGTCTCCGCTTCCGAACGAAGCCAACCCGTCAGAGGTTCTTCGCGCATCATCTTGTATTCAGCATATCGCTCGGCAACCTCTTGCGGTGTCATCTCACTCGCCTCTTTCGCTGTCAGGTCAAGTTCCTCAAAATAGACTTTCTCCAATTGACTTGGGGGGCAGCTCAATAAACGTGCCACAAGCAACGCGCACTCTTTCTGAGTCTGTGCATCGGAATTGTAGTCTATGATAGCAGCAGTCCAGTCGGTAATTGTCTGCGGATTTACTCCGAATGCCATACCTCCAATGATATTTATTACATCGTTGGCGGCTGCCATCATATCTTTGTCCGCTTTTTTTGCAGCCTGCATAATATCGCTGTAGATAGGATTGCTTCTACCGAGATTATATATAGATTTCTCGTTTGCTCCTGTCAGCATATTCAATCCATCTGCTATTACATCACCATAAGCAAGACCCTCTACTGGAGCAAACATTGACTGACGCGTTGCGTCCTCCCATTGCTTCTGCTTCTCGTCATCGTCTCCGCTAAGCAAAAGAATAGGTGCTACGCCGCCTATTCTCCATAGCCACGGCAATATCCACCCGAACATTGCGAGATTGACAGTGTTCTTGACGTATGCACTTCTTATCTCTCTCTTGGCATTCTTACGAGCATTAGCCCATTCGGCATCAGTCCATGCACCTTCTGCCTTAGGGTGGAGAGTTCGGAGTATTTGCTTTGCCACATATTCCTCATTAACCTCTCCGCTTATCAGTCGTTTGAGGTTTCGTGCTGACGTATGTGCCTCGCGTGTGTAGGAGGTTGGAGAGTTGCGGAACAGCATTGCTGATGTGGCGTAGAAAGTATGGTCAACCTGCACTGGTGCCATGAAAGGCCCCTCGCTTGACTGCTGACTCTTGTTATAGCAAAGTTCAGCGTCCTGCATTGCACGCCTTTCGGCCTGGGATTCTTCCATGCCCCAACGCAGATACTTAGCCTTTCGGGTCTTGTAAACTCCGTGGCTACCTACAGCGATTGTCCATGCGTCCACTCCGATATTCGGAAGCATACCGTAAGATGAGGCTTTCATTATCTTGCCGTCATATTCGTTTTCTTTCAGTCGGTAGTCTCCCGAAGTACGGCTCAGTATTCTCTTGCGAAAGTTCGGCATGTTTTTCCATGCCCACTGACAGGCTTTAACTCCTCCAGTTCCGAGGTCGGCGGCCACGTATCCCATATTCACTTCTCCAAAGAAAGCAGGAAGTGAAAGAGTCTGCTTCAATGCTGTAAATGGTCTCAACGAGATTTTGCCCATTGTTACACCTTTTGTTCCTTGCACCATCCAGCTGTCAAACTTTGCTCTTTGAGGTTCATAGGCATCGGTGGCAATGGCACAGCATTCTTGGAAGCGTTTCCACAACTGTTCGCCTGAACCGTAGACACTGTTCATTGCGAATACCTGTTGTTTCAGACGATTGTAAGAAAGTAGTGTGCCGAAATCACGGTTCAATTCGGCAAAGGCTGTCCAGTGCGTCATTTCATCAACGTGTTTGGCAAGAACATCCATAAAGTTGCACTTTCGCATATTCCACTTGGCAACGCTCGCTACACGCTTCTTGATGGCACCGGTTTGAACGCTTATGCGGTCATTGGTTTGGGTGACTTGTCCGTTCTCTACCTCTCGTTTCAGTGCGTCCTTATCTCTGACGAAGGGGAAATAGTTGTCTATTGCGTCCATATCCGCGCCAAACATTTTCTTATGAACCTCGTTCGCGCTGTCTCCCATCCGAGGCAGGAGTTCATCCTGCACCCAATCGGCATACGCTTTCAGTTTCGGGTCAAGTGCGTCCGTAATCCTCTGCATCGTTGCATCGTCAATACCCATGCGCCTGTTGGTCGCGCGGCCCATTGGCATTTTATCCACGGCATAGAGGTAGAGGAGTTCTCCCTGTCCTATCTCATACTCGCGCATTTCCGCTCCGTCATAGTATTCGATAGT
The DNA here is from genome assembly GCF_003024805.1 of Duncaniella muris. Classification (GTDB taxonomy): domain Bacteria; phylum Bacteroidota; class Bacteroidia; order Bacteroidales; family Muribaculaceae; genus Duncaniella; species Duncaniella muris. Next base: position 18,415 of record NZ_PUEC01000001.1, on the reverse strand, counting down.
CGCGCCCGGCTGAGCCTTGGCATAGTCGTAGAGGTCGGAATATGTGTAGTCCACCTTTCGTGTCCCTCCATTGTGCCATGTCCTGCGCTTGCCGAAGATTTCAGCCGCCTTTTCATCCATCTGCTTATGTACGGCCTCTTTCATCTCCTGCTCCCTGTCGGCTGCGTCTATCCAGCCTCGCATGAAGTGGTTCTGCATATAGCCTTCACCATTCGGGTTCTTGCTTCCGAACATCTTAAGCATCTGGTCAAGCGTACTCATCGGTTCTAATAACCAGTTAACAAGCCAGTGGTTACGGAGTTTCATCAAACGGGTATCCTCACGGTCTCCACGCAATTCGCGTCCTTGCATATCCGAGTTCGCAAGATGGTGGATTGAGTTTACTCTCTCTTTCTCGGCCTCTCGCCATGCCTTTGCTCGATCAACGCTCTCGCGGAGTTCTCCACCGAGTTTCATCATCAGTGACTCATATGCCGCGATACGGTCAAGTTTCATCTGCTGAATAGAAACTCTGGTAGCCTCTTCAAATTGGCGATAGGCATCCGCAGTCATACGCCCTGCGTCCTTCTCTTCCTTGGCTTTCTTGATTTCCTCGCGCATCATCTTTTCCTCCTGCTTGGACTTGGCTATGCTTTCGGCATAATCGCGTGCTATCTGAAGACCTGTGTATTCAAGAGTTGCACGTTCAGCGATGGGAGCGTATGGGTCGCTCATTGAGTCTATCGCATCCGCGATGCGTCCGTCTATCTCATCTACGCTCAAACTTTTCCATGTATTGAATATCTTCAGTATCGCCTCTCCGTCAGGGTCAAGTGCGCCCTGCACATTTATGCCCCGTCCGTCAGCACGACTTGTACGCATGGAAATGAGTTTACCAAACGTCTGCTCTATGTTGCGCAGATGGTTATTGACCATAATTTCAAAAACACGGTCAACCTGCTTGCTGATGTCCTGTCTGCCAATTGAATTTGTCACTTGAGCCAAGAGACTTTTTACCTCAGCATTACCAAGTGTGTCAAGAAGACCGTTTTCCATAAGGATTCGGGCAAGGTCTTTGACACTCTTAGCGGTCGTAATGTCATATTCACGCTGACGTGCCATTGCTTGACGCAGATGATTGAGGTTGCCGCCGATTGCACGCATTGCGTCACGTTTAGCCTGCAAGTTGTCGGTGTTGGCCTGCAATGCCTCGGCTTTCATCTTGGTGATGGTTTCTTCCAATCCCAGGCCGGGGTCGCGGAATCGCGTTACATCATCTGCGTCATAGCCGGTCCGTCTGCGCATGACAACGTCCTCGGCTTCGGCGAACACACCACCTTTGCCCTGCTTATCTCGCAGATTCTTCCACGACTTGTAAAGGATATACGACAGGTCTTTGTCGTTGAGGCGTATGCTCTTGGCAATTTTCAGACCGCGCAGGAATTTGTCGAGGAACGACTGAACCTTTGCCTTGATTTTGCCCCAAAGCGTCAGTTCATCGCGGCTCATCTTCTCAAATCCCTCACTGCCGATACGACCGCCGAGCTCTGACATATATTCCTCAGTGGCTTCCTTACGGAACTCCTCGCGTTTGGCCTCGGCTTCAACACGGGCCTCAGCCATGTCTGCATAGTAACTTGAGTTGACATCTTCTCCGGCACGCTCACGAGCCTGTGCTTTGCGCACTCGCAGACGGTCTGCCTCGGCATTCACCATATCGTCCGTTTTCTTGTCTATGACTTTACGGATTGGATTGGAAGCATGGTTGTACACCTCGCCGAGGAACTCATTAAAGCGTTCCTCACCGATAAAGGCACGCAGACCCTTGTGTCCTGCAACCTCATGAACAAACGTATTGTCAACATCGGCTACGTTCACATTATTGGGAAGCACGATGACAACCTCATTGTCCTTCGCGCTCCACCAGCCTTTGGCATTTCGTTTCCTGTGCGATGTGATTTCGTTTAACTCTTCAAGGCTTCGGATAATGCGAACTGGAGTATGAACCTTTTTAGACAGTTCCGATATTCGTGCTTCCATCGCCATAGGGTTGGAATCTGATAATGTAGAATAATCTATATCATCATCTTCACGGTACTTGTTGCCGTCTCCGTTGGTCGGGGTGTCCTCGCTGTCCTCATCATCTTCGGAGGTAAACGTGATGTCCGTTGCGTCCTCAATGTTGGCATCCATTTCGGCATACTTGGCTTCTTTCTCTTTGAGTTCCTCCTGCATGGCAATAGTGTACTCTTCAAGTTTCTGCTCCAGTTCCTTGATGCGCTCGCCGTGTTCAAATGGCTTGCCCTTATCTTTAAGCAGGGCTGCGAGGTCTGTTTCATTACGTTCTTTAGCGTTGACCCATGCCTCACGATTGGAACGCTCTTCCTTGCCACTTGTCACGCTATCAACAAGTTCGTTGATAATTCGCTTCAACGGAATATCGCCGAAAGAACGCTTGTAATCTATGTCATGGGAAACCACATCGTGCTGCACATCAACATCGAACGACAAAGGACCTTGACCTCCATACCCGGCTATCTGACTTACATGAGTAGTCAGTGTGAAATGGACGTTGCCTATGTCAAATGTCAGAGTAGAAGTAATAGGTTCGTCCTGCTGAACACTCTGCTTCTTTGCCGCCATAGCCTTGTTGTGTGCCTCAAAGACTTTCTGCATATCCTCACGAGACTGGTAAGTCTTGCCGTTGATTGTGATTGTCGTGGGATTGTTTTCAAGTAAGGCGAGAATTTCATTACTGCGCATAATGTCATTGCCAAACTTTTCAATCTGTTCACGAAGTCTTGGCTCGGCGCGATGAATATACATCTGATGCTGTCTGTGCTGATCTTGCTTTGCCTGCAACTTGCGCAACTCTTTCTCGGTTTGGTTCTGAAGCATGGCATATTGACTGCCCGACAACTCTGCTGTGATGTTGCCGAACTCATCTCCCTCTTCTTCCAGTATTCGATTTTCAAGGTTGTTGGCAAGCAAATCCTTGGAGTGCATGATAGCGTCTGCAATCGCACCTTTGGTTTTCAGTCGCTGATAGGCGGTCACGTCAAGACTATCCTCAACGCCAAAGCGTATAACCCTTACGGGGATACCCATTTCTTTGTGCATATTGCCTTGACGCAAGAGCCTACCCATTCTCTGCCAGTAGTCCATAGGACGGTTAGGCGCATCAATGTGCATCAGCGTGTGAAGACGCTCCTGTATGTTCACGCCTACACCAAGACGCTGTGTTGTGCCGAGTATCACGCGGATTTCTCCGGCATTGACCTTTGCAAAGATTTTCTCTTTGGCCTTGTCGGTCATGCCGTCACGCATGATTACAACCTGCTCGGCAGGCACACCCTGCGCAATCAGTTTGGTACGGATGTCATCGAATAGATTGAACTCGACAGCCCCGGTTCCCTTATTCTTGCGCTGATAGTTGTCGGCAAAGATTGCGACAGTGCCATTGTATGCCTTACTGTCCTCTAATGAGCGGAGAGTCTGACGCACAGCTTCATTGGTCTTGCTGTGTGGGTCATCGGGGGCGTTAGCCATGACAAGCCGAGCGTCAATGGCGGCTGCTTTGGCTATGCCATACATGACGAGCGGAATATGACTATTCTCTTTTTTCTCCTGCCCACTCATTTCATCATAGGCTTTGAGTTGCGCTCTCACGAATTTGAGAACGGCTCGCAGTCCATTGGTCTGCGGCAAATAAAGGTCGGTCGGCTGACCTCCTTCCAGTTCGGGGATTTGGCTTTTTACCTCGCCTGCCTCAGCTGTGAGAACGGTGTCGGTTATGCCTGCCCATATTCGTGCGAGTTCGGGCAGGTTTGAGTAGCCTGCGAAACGATTGTTCTCTTTATACGTTCCCTGCGTGGTAAATTCAAGCATCTGTTGGATGCTGCCGAAGTTGCGCACAAAATCATCGAAGTGCCAAATGTTATGGCCCTCCATGACCTCACGCGGGAGCAGGTAACGCATAAACGTCCAAACCTCTGCAGCCGTATTGGAGATAGGAGTACCGGTTGCGAAGATTACATTTCTGCCTCCGCTCTTCTCCTGCACCGCCTTTACTTTGAGATACAGACCTTGACACTTTTTTGAATATGACGGGTCTACACCCTTGACACCGCGTTGCATGGCAGTGGCAAATCCGAGGTGCTTGTATTCGTGTGCCTCGTCTACAAGAATAGCGTCCACTCCGAGGTCATCAAAGTTGAGAGTGTCATCGGTAGCGCGGTTAAGCATCTCTTCCGCGCGAGTCTTGGCATTCTCCTTTGCGATTGCGGCTCTCTTGCCGTCTTTCTTCGGCTTTGAGCCGGACGTAACCATTACGCGCTCTGTCACTTCACCCTCGGCTGTCTCGGTGTCGCTGAGTTTGTTCAACTGGTCGCGCAGATTTTCAACGTCCTTTTTAAGAGCTGCAACGGCGCGTCCTGCCTCACGGTCTTTTGACATAGCCTCTATAACGTCCATCTTTTCTTGGATGGATTCTTCGATGAATCGGCGTTCACGGTCGGGGTGGTCGGGAATGCGCTCCAATACAGACTGGGGAATGACAACCATATCCCAGTCGTTGTAACGTATCTTTGCATAGAAGTCCTTACGCCCTTCTGCATTGCGGTCTTTATCTTCAAGACTGAGAATGCGTGCGTCCGGGTAGAGTGCTTTCGCGCTTGCCACAAACTGACCGAGTGTAGCGTTCTGCACTACAATCATCGGCTTCTTGGCAGTACCAAGACGGCGCATTTCCATTGCTGTGGTGATGAGGGTAAAAGTTTTACCTGTGCCAACCTCATGAGCAAGCATAAGGCTCTGCATCGTGCCTCTCACAATGGCTTTAGACTGATGTTTGCGCATCTTGATAGGCTTCCCTCCGATAACTCGCGCGGCTCCGTCAAAGTATTCTGGAATATACTCATCGGGGATAGTCATTGGCGCAGAGTTGTTGAAGATGTTGTTGTAGGTCTCTTCAATTTCCTTTGCCAGTTCGGGGGCAGATTCCATGCGAGAGCGCAGCCACGATTTGAAGTCATCGCGGATTTCATCTACTTTGGCAGCGCAGGCAGATGTAGCTTTAGGGTCGGATATCGTGGGCCGTCTTCTGCTTGACACAAAAAACGGATTGTGCGGTTGGTCATGGCGGCCTCTATCAACTCCGTACCAGTGATAATCTTATCGCAGATTTCACTTCGGATGCCGAATGATTTGTCCTGCTCCCCAGTCCATTTTGGCTTATCCATGGCCCACATACCACCTGCATAGGTAAGTTTCACACTTGCGCCTGTACGTTCTTTGACATACTGCTCAAAGAGTTCAGGGCGCAACCACGAAGAGCCGATACTGAACTCAATGAAATGCGATGGGATGTTGTGAGGCACAACCTTACGCAGGGCGGTGATGTTTGGTGTGTATCTTCCGTCCTCATTGTTGACCTCTGCCTGTTGCATTTTCTCACGCACATTCCCCGACAGGTATTCGTGCGCGGCTTCCATTGAATGTGTGAGTGGGTTCTCATAACCAAGTCCGGCTTCAATTACCTCACGGCGAACATCTGCTTCACTCATGCCGAGTTGTTCTGCGATATATCGGGTGTCAAGTGAGCCAGTCTGACGGATACTGAGCGTTACTCCGTCACGGACATTTGTAGCCTTGGGCTGTTCGGGGCGAACAACGACACGGCGGCTGAATATATCAGCCTTACCAAACACTTTTTTGTGTTCAAGACCTTCCTCGCGATATGTTTCAAGGGCAATTACGGAGGGATAGTCAACATCATTCTTCAGCCATGCCAGGCCGTTATTGCCGTGCAGGTGTCCGTATGTCGCCACAAAGGAATCAAAGGCGCGGTTCAACGCTTTGAGTTTCGGCTGTAACCCCTCATCGGAATCTGATGTCTTTTGGTATTCGAGCAAGTCATTGAGGGCCTTCTTGATGGCATTGTAATCTTGTACCACCTGTACGCGACTACGACCCTTAACCTTGTTCTTGTTGAACTGTGCAATACGTTCATCTGCACTTTTAGGATTCTTATTGTCAAGTTTGGACATGAGTGGACGAGCCGTTCCGTCATAGTTGACGCAGATACGACCCTGCGAATCTACAACAACAGTTCCAGTCTTTACCTCATTGCCAACCTTGTCATAGGTGGGAACATACTCATCGCGGTGGTTCATTACCGTGGGAGCAGGCTCTTCCGAGGTGTCAGCCAACTTCTGCTTCATATCCTCAACCCACTGGCTCAATAGTTGCGACTGGTCTTTCTCCTTAATCGGATACAAACCTTTGCTTTCGGGTCTGAAACTGGTGTCGCCTTTTTCAAAACCGAAATGCATTTCGCCTGCCATGTATTCGGGATGCTCAACATAGTAGCGATTGTATGACATGGAAAGCGTTTTGATGATTGGCACTTCGCCAACATTCTTGACTTTCTTTTTCTCGCCGGTGTCATACTCGGCTGTTCGCACTCCTGTCGTGAGTGAGCAATCTATGGCGTTGGGTGACTTAACGCCGTTCACACGCTTGCGCACAACAATGATGTCGGATGTGGCATTAGTGCCTCCGAATGTCTCATTGTGCATACGGAACATACCAACAATGTCTGCGTTCTCACGGTTGCTAAGCCATTTATGCAAACGGCCTGTGCCGTCCATCGAGCCTGCTGTGGTGATGAACACGCCAACACCGCCGTCACGCAGTTTGCGCACGTTCTTGGCAATACAAAAATCGTGGATAGAGGTCTTGAACTCTTTTGAGATGTCGCCGTCACCGCTTGTGTCTGCGACTTTCAAGCCGGGAACAAACGGAACATTGGTTATGACAAGGTCGTATGTGCCAGTCTCTATCTTGACTTTCTCAAAGCCGTCAATATCAACAACGGCATCGGGATAAAGCAGACTGAGCATTTTGCCTGTTGTCGGGTCTTTTTCAACGGCGCGGATATAACTACGCTCACTAAGGTCTTGTGGCATTAGACCGAGGACATTGCCGATACCTGCTGAACCTTCAAGAACGCGACCACCCTTGAATCCCATTGCACGCGCAATATCCCACATTGCATCTACAATGTAAGCTGGGGTAAAATATGCCGAGTTGCGCGACATTTCCGCGCCCTCATCATATAATTTATCGCCGAGAAGCTGCCTGAGCTGTCGGCTTGTATCCCAGTCGCTGAAAGCCTTGCCGAGGCCGCCCCAACCGCTGAATGCACGAAGTTTCTTCATGTCGGCGGCTGTTGGTGCTTCACCGCTCGCTTCAAGTTTCTTCATCGTTTCGATGGCGGCGATGTTGGCTTTGATGCGTGCGCTCTCGCTCTTGGGTGCGACTTCGGTGCCGCGCTCTACATGGTTGTTGTGAACGTTCTTACGTTCCTTTTCGGGCAGACGTTCTAAGGCTGGCTGCGTAGCCACGTCATGTAATCCTCTGCTTCCTGCTCGGTCAGCATCAGAATCCATGCCAGTGCTTCCACTGCCTGCTTCTCCGGCAGGTCTTTCAGTTTCACGCCGGGGTTCATCTCCTCCCACCTGCGTATCCTGCTTGAGTTGCTGTCGTTGTCTCCCGGCTTCTCCGGGGCGAGTTCCCATTTCAGTTTCTTCATGATTGCTTAAGCTTTGAGTGTTATCGAATAGGCCGCCGAACAAATCTCCGAAAGGTTGTTCCGGCTTCAAAGTTACATCTTTTTTGCGAGAACTTCGCTTCTTCTCCTGTGTGGCTCTTGCTACACGCTTTGCCTCGCCGAAGATTCCATCGGCAGGCTTGACGCGGCTCCAGTCTCCCTTTTCTGACATGACACCCTTGACAGCCTCAAAGATAGGCCCACCATCAGTGTCAAAATCTTCTATCTTGACTTTCTCCCAATTGCCGTTGCCGTAACGGTCCCACATGACCTCATCGCCTATCTTGTAGCCATTGTGGGTTTCCTCGGCTTCGGCAGGAGTTGAGGATGGAAGATACTCTTTGGCCTCGCGCTGAATACCTTTAAGCAGGTCGGCATAGGTCACGTTGGCATCAGCCCAACAGTTACGCCCCATGCGGTCAAACGACACATGACCTTTTTCATCGGGCCATTCAACGCGGTACATGATGCGAGTGGCTTGCAAGTTATCTCCGCTGTATGTCACATCGCCCGGCGTTACTGACGGGTCAAGACCGATAGTAATGTAGAGTTCGCGGCCCTCATTGAGGGGCAGGCGAATGGATATGTCACCGCCTGCGGGCGCGATATTCGCGGTAACGGCGTTCTTTCTCTTGCCACGGTTGGCGGTTGTTGAGCCTGTCACCTTGTCAAGTCCCAGGCCGAGGTCGTTCACAAGTTGTTTGGCGAGTTCAACTGCATCCTTGACGGCTTTCTTCTCGGCATTGCGCATATAGCCGTATGCTTCGTTGAAATCCTTGTCAACCTCTTCGGCTTCATAATAGCCGAGGATTGCCAACTGGTCGTTGACCTCGTCAAGGGTGTCATCTACTCGTTTGAGGTCGCGGAGGATGCGCTTGCGTCCTGCTTCTCCAGTTCCTGCGCTTTGCGCTGTAACTTCTGCTTCGCCTGCAACAGCCTCTGCTTTTTCTGCAAGAGCTGCTGTATCTGCTTCTCTCTGCTTGTCATTTTCTCTTCGGTTTTTGTTTCGGGTTTCAATAAGTTCTTTCTGCGCCTGCTCCGAAGCGGTGGCAGCTTTGCGCTCTTCAACAATCATGGCAGCCTGCGCGATAGGGTCTGCCTGCTTCTTGTCGAAGTTCTGCACGTCAAAGACGGCTACCTGCTCCGTAGGTGTAAAGGCGTATTTCTCGTATCCGGGTGTCCAACGTGCGCCCTCGTAGAATGATTTGAGCCACGGACGTATCTTGTCGCCCAACAATCCAACCATCTTGGTAGCATAGTCGGGGAAAGAGGTTGTGTCACGCTCTACAAGACCCATAGCAAGACGTATGCCTGCCGACTGGATACGCTGACGCTCCTGCGGTGTGAGTTCGCCGGGGTCACTGAATTTGATATCAGCGTCTCCCTCATCCTCTCCGATGCCGAGCAACTCGCGCAGCTCATTAGCCAACCACTGCATTTCATCATCGGAGATTTCGTGCTGTGCTTCCTGCTCTGCCTTGACTGGCTCGGCATGGTCGCTCAACTTGGTTTCGCCTTTGGTCGACAGGTCGGTCATCACATCTTCAAGGCTTACGCGGTTGATAGGTGATTTCTTAGGCCTGGGATTGCGTGTGCGGCTCGCACCGACAGCCTCACGGAGTTCCTCGGCAGTCATAGGTTGTACGTCTGCAACCGCTTCCTCGTTGCCAAGCATTTCACCGAGTTGACGTGCAGCTTCTTCACTGCGCATCATATAACCGCCCTGCTTGCGGTCATACCAACCGCGTGAGGTTTTCTTACCTTCTGCGAGTGGCTCACGCACAAAGGTGTCAAGAGCCGCCTTTTCCTCGGCGGTCAGTTCGCGGTTGAACTTGACAAGGTGAACATCGCTCGTCTTGCCTTTCTTGTTGGTGTAGGTTGTGGGCGTAATGGTGTACGGTTCAGAACTTTCCGCGCTCTCCGCTTGTTTATCTGCTGACAAAGTATTATCTTTGCGGTCAGAAGATATAACATTGTCGGACGTAGGAACAAGGTCCGGTCCCTCCGATTCACTCGGAGCCTCGGTTAAGCGCATTTCAGAACTGGGAGACAATTTTTCATCAAGGTGCAGGACAATATCGTTCTGCATCTTGTTCTTTAATGACTTGTCCTTTATCTCATGACTGCTGATGGACACTTCCATGCCGTCTTTCTTGACGGTCACGGATTCAAAATGAACTATGCGAGTGCCGTCCGATTTTACAAACGTCTTGATGAAAAGATATTTGCTATCACGTTCAGAGCCTTCCTTTGGGTCTGCTTCCTCAAGGATTACATCGGGAGTGCTGAGTGTCGGATGAATCATGCCGAAATAACCAGTACGCTTGGTAGAGTAGAGTTTCAGCAACTGGTTTGCACCCATCTTGACAATGCCTATGGGAGTTTCAACAGTGCCGTCCTCTCCGAACTGGGCAATCCAGTTTTCGGGCGTGAGTTCAATTGTGGGAGCGACTTCGGCGGTTGCTTCCATTCGTGCAATCAACTCCGTTGCTTCCTGCTCGGTGAGTGAACGTCCAATCATGTCATTGCCCACAATAGGCTTGACGCTCTTGTACTCGGCAAAGGGTTTGGTCTTACGTCTGCTCGACTGAATCCACTTCTTGAACTCGTCCTTGCTGACGTGGGTAATCGCGCCGAGGCCGGTCCACCCCGGCTCATAGTTGGAGAGGTATGCGTCACGCGCGGCCTGCTCCGTGGGGAAGCCGTACATAACCTTATGCTCGTCAAACGAGCCGTCCTCGTTCACTTGGTCAACGACAAACACATCGCCCTCTTCGGGAGTGTCGGAAAGGAACACGTCAATGTGGTCGCCGTCCACTCCCTCAGTCCCACGAATATATCCGTAGTCGTTCTGCATGGTAGTTTCCCACGGCTTGCCGTCCGCTCCAGTACCACGGCGCACACTGCCTTTGGCATTCTCTATGCTGATGTTGTATCCGTCAACACGGCGGTGTTCCATCTTATAGTTGCCTGCGGCTTTCTGCGCCTCGGTCGGCTCTGCCTGCATACCGCCGTCAATGTAATCGGCAATCTCTTTGAGGTCGCCGAAGTCGCGCCCCTCATAAGTCAACTGACTGCCAGTATATGAGCCGTTCTTGTCGGGAGCGTCAGTTTGGATGACCTCATGCTTGCCGTCAACGTAGAGTTTACGTTTGTAGATGGGTTTGTCGGGCGCGGGGCCTTTCTCTTCCCATTCATCGCCCACGCTGATTCGTGCGCGGAGTGCGGCCTCTTCGGGCGTATCTTCGTGAATGTCGTTGCGCTCTTTGGCAAGCGGTTCTAACTCTGTGCCGCCGTCTGCGGTTGGCTGTTGAGGCACTGCACTGCGTTCATCATCATTCGGAGTTTGTTCACTTGCCTCGCTTCGTTCACGCTGTTCTGCGTCTGCTTCGGCTCTGCGCTTGCGCTCCGCAATGGCAGCGTCCACGAGTGCCTGCTGTTCTTTTGGGGTTGCATTTCTGAAATGTTCATTTACGGTTGTGAGTATTTCTTCTTTTGTGGGGATCGAGCCGGAGAACATATCCATCTGACCGCCCGAAGCTTGTGCAGCCTCGTTGTTGTATGAGGTCAGCACCTTGCGCAGGTCGCTCGGCTTACCGCTGTTGAGAATGTCTGCAAGCAGGAGTGCGGTCGCGTCAGCGACACGGCTGTCTCCAAACTCATCATCAAACAATCCCTGCATACGTCCGAAGGGCGACACTGGCATTCCATCGGTATATACGTCCGGCATAGCGGCCTTGGCGCGAGTAACAAGGTCTACAGCCTTTGCAAGTTCCTCGCTGATGTCGTAGCCGTTTCGGGCAAGAGTGCGGTTATTGGCAATCTCATTCAATCCCATAACGATTGACTGGCGAAGTGTCGGCATAGAGATTATCTGACGCACTGCATCGGGCGAGGTTTGGAACACCTTGCCGATGAGTGTATTTTCAATCAGTTCCTTGCCTGCGGCCGACAACGCTGTGCCGGTTCTCATTTCGGGCATTTGCATATCGTTGATGACTCCTGCCTGCATGAGTGCGCCCAGTGCGTGAGCAATCGCTTTCTCATCGGCATAGTAGTCCGAAAGGCGGTCATAGCGGCTGATATCGTTGACAATGCTTGTGAAAACATTGTAGGGAACAATCTTGCCGAGTTTGACGGCGGCTTCTGGTTTGCCCTGCGATTTCTTCTCCTGCGCGTTGAAGCGTGCAAAGGTGGTGGCATCGTAAGGCAGAGCCTCGTCCGGCACAAACACCACGCGAGGATTCTTCATACTTGCCACCTGCTCCGGGGTAAAGCCGTATTTCTTGTGTCCGAACTGCGCGAGGTAGTCATTGTATGCCCTATCTGTGCCTTGACGCGCTGCGAGGTCGCCCGACATGGTGCGATTGTTGCCCGACAGCACCACGCCGTCCTTGCTCACTATTACTGGGTCTTGCAGGGCGCGGTTGTCATAGTTGCCTGCCATACCCTCAACTTTCTGCTGTGCGTCCTTATCACGCTGATAGTCGCGGTCGTTGACGCTTTGGCCGTTCTCATCAATCGGGAAACCCTCGGTGGGTGCATAAGCATTGTTCACATCATGGCTCGGCGAGGCGGCTCCTGCCTCGGTCAGAATGTATCTGCCGGAGATAGTAGAGCCGTCGGGCAGGGTCAGAGCGTCCTCGTTACCCTCCACCTTAGGAGCGGACTCCCAACGCTCGCGTATCTTCGGATTGACAGCGTGAACACCTATGCGCTCCTGCTCGGCTTGCTTCTCTGCCTTGATACGCTGTTCCTCTTCAAATCGTGCGACAGCTTCATCGTGGGCGATAGCGTCACGCTGACGGCGTTCCTCTTCCTGCTGACGGCGCAGCTCGGCATTGCGCGAGGTATAGACACGGAGAATGTTGCTCCACGCCTGCGCCTCGGCCTGCGCGTCCGCGAGTGCCTGCTGATACTCGGACTGCGCTTTGGCGTTGGCCTCATCCACGCGCTTCTGCTCGGCACGCATAGCCATCGGCCCGGCCTTGCCTGCAAGTTTAGGCTTGACCGGTGTCGGCGGCTTCTTGCCCAGTGCCTCCAATCTCTTGTTGGCATCCTCAATCATCTGCTGTGCGATTGGCAGGGCGTTGGCTTCCCCCTCCATAGCCTCAACGAGGCCGTCCCATGCTGTTTCCGGGTCAACGGCTGTAAAGCGCGGCTCCTGCGTTTCCTCATCTAAAGGTATGCGCGAGAGGGCGGTTTCGGCCTGCTGTTCGGGCGCAGGAATATTTTCAGTGCCATTGTTGCCTGTTGTTTCGGCGGGCGCGTTCTGCGCCTCCATCTGCCTGCGCTGTTGCTCATATTCGTAGGCTTCAAGACGGCCTCGCCATTCCTCGGTAAGGAAATCACGGCCTCGCAGGTCGGTGATTGTTTGGTTGAGGACTTCATCGGAAAGGCTCGTAGAAACCTCAATACCCTCCTCATATCCTCGGTCGTATTCCTCGGTGTCAGTGGTTGCAGGTGCTTCCGCTTCAGCAGACCGGGCAAATGGGTCTATGTACTCCGGCTCTGCTTCCGATTCTGTTGCTTCTTCGGGAGCAACGGCATTCTCGCCGAAGATGTTCATCTGCTCCTGCTCGATCACCGACAATGCGGTGTCCAGCTCGTCTTGCACACTTACAGTTTCAATTACACGTTCAATGAACTCCGGTGCGGACGGTTCATATTCACCGCTTTCGGGATTTAATACCCATATTTGACTGCTTGAGTTCTGTCTGTCCACGCCCTTATTATCGGGGAACATCACGACATCTCCCATTACAATATATACCTGCTTCCCCATTTTGGTCTCGGCAGATATTATCATACCATCGTCCTTGCCGTCCTTATCCTTGTGGGTGCGCTTGCCTACTGACTGCTCAACCTCTGCACGCTTTCGGTCGGCCACCTCGTTGGAAGCGTCCATAACGCCGTCAAGAGCCGCCTTTGCGTTGATGTAGTATAGAACTGCGTCCTGCTGTTCGGCAGTAAGTTCGGGGTCGTTTACCAATGCCCACGGATTTTCGTTGACATGGAACATATAATATTCGGCTTCTGCTCCGAACGCGTCCTCAACCGCTTGGTATGCTTCCTGCATACGCAGGGCGATAGCGTCCACATCAGCCTGCACGGTCGGGTCGCCCTCTTCAAAGCGTCCGTACAGCAGGCGACCCTGCTCATATCGGTTCTGCGCCTCTGCCTGCTCCGGGGTAGGGTCTGCGTTCTGCTGTCGGGCCTCTTCGGGAAAGAGCCGTTCAAGATACGATTTGACAGCCGCCTGTTCTGCCTCGGTGCGCTTGCCCGGCATTTTACGCAGAACTGCGTCCACATCAATCCCGGTCGAGTTCATCAGTTCCGCACGGATTGCTTCGGGGCGGTACTTGTCGGCAATCTCCTTGTTGCGGCCGATAGCGTCATCAAGAAACTCAACCAACTGCACCTGCGATTCCGTCACGTCCTTATTCCCTGCCTTGACGGCACGATATATCTTCTTGATGGTTGCAGGGTCTGCGCCGGGAGACACCTCGCTGATAGCTGCGTCAAGCACCATATCATCGGCGACTGCTTCCTTGTAGCGTTCGCCGACATCAATGGTGTTGAGTTCTGCCTGACGCATGATGTTATCGGTCTCCTGCTTGGCTTCCTGCTCGTTCTTGAACGTGCGAGAGGTCACAATCTCGCCGTCGGCGGTTGTGGAATTGATTGTTACACGTCCATCATCGGCGGTGGTCTTGGTGTAGCCAGTCACGCTACCCATCGGGAGCATACGACCGGTGAGGATATAATATGCTTTGGCGCGTGCGGCTTGGCTTACCCTGCCGTCCTGCATGAGTTCTTCCATTGCCGAATAGCCGTCAAATTCGGGTGAGCGGTGGATTGTTTCGGCTTCCACACGCTCTGCCCTCAACTCAATTGCACCCTCGGCAGGGTTGATGTTGGGATTCTGCGCTTCCTGTACGCGGTCTCGGCTGAACAGGTCGGCGAGTTCGCCATAGCCTGTCCGGCGCAGTTCCTCGCGCTCATCGGCTGTGAATGATAGGTCGCCCGGACTTGCGTCCAAATTCCGGCGCAGACGCTCCTCAAAGTCCATGCGGTTGTGGTTGCGCTCTGCCTGCGTCAGCGGTCTGCCGTTTGTAGGCTTGAATGGGCGCAGGCTTGCAATCATACGAGGTGCGCTTTTGATTCCATGCTGTGCCTTGAAACCTAACATCATCGCCATGTTGTCGGTCCACACGTCAAAAGCGTCTCCCTCTCCGCTTATCCACTGGGGAATTGAGAACACCGTACCCTCGGCGACAGTTGAGACAGCTACCTCTCCGAAGCGTACGCCTGCTTTGCCTGCCGTGCTTGTGGTCGCTTTGGCATACTTGTCGGCGACATTGCCTATCATAGGCGACAGCGTACCGGTCACGCTACCGAGGACAAGGCCATGACCGCCTGCCTTTAGGATTGCTCCGGCTGAATATCCCTCAACCTCGCCGGTCTCGGCATTGACATGACCGCCGTGCAGAAACTGGCTCTCGCCCTCTTTGAGCATTTCGTATGTGGCGAAGTTGCCACCGCCTGCGGCCGCCCCGGTAATGATACGACCGGTCAGCGATGACGAGAAGAGGCGAGAGCCTACCTGCGTTGACATAGATGTGGCGGCCCGGCTTGCAACATATCGGCCACCGAGGCTGATTGCACCCTTGCCTGCGACAGAGCCGACACCTCCCGACACCCATGTCACGGGGTCAACAGCCATGCCTGCGACTGTGCCTGCCACCTGCGCGACGCGGTGGTTCTTGCCATACTCACCCATAGCGGCCTCATAAGCTGCAAGGTCGCCACTCGTTCCTGCTTGGCTTCGGGCAAGACCTTTGCTGATCGAGTTAACCACGTTCATGTCTGCGACAGTACGACCGAAGTATTCCAGTGTGCTTTTGGGCGTGTTCTGCTGAACGGCATACTGGTACACGGCGTTGTCCGACAACGAACGTGCCATCTGCGAGGCGGTAGCCTGCAATTCCTCTTCGCTTGCGCCGGGGTACTGCTGACGCAGGCGGTTATAGCAGTTGGCGGTAATCTGTGAGCCGACACGATTCCACGCATTGTCCATCATCGTTTCAAGGTCAAAGCGTGTCATGTGCGAAATATTGTCAGCGTGGCGATTCATAGAGGTCGTCACTACACGCATCTCGCGTCCGCCTCCCATAGACGCATAACTATTCCAATGCTTATTGGCGTTGCGCTCTTTGTCAGCCTTGTGCTTCTCTTCGGCTTCACGCCAAAGGTCTGCTACAACGCTGTATGCAGGGGCCTGTGCGTCAAACTGCGCCTGCATCTCCACATCTTCGGGTTTGGCAGGGTCAAGTCCGTTCTGCTTCATGCGGTTCTCAAACTGGTGGCGCAGACGTGCGGTTCGCGCGCCATACTCGGCTTGGTCTGCCTCCAAATAGTTTGTTGTGAGCCTGCCATCGGGCAATAACCACTGGGTGACAGCCTTGCCATCTATATACTTCACTCCGTAAGGTACGGGCGACTGACCGCTCTGCACTGGCTGTTGCTGTGCTTCGCCCTCGGCGGCTACCTCCGCTCCCTCGGTAGCAGGGGCAGGTGTCGGCGGTGTCAATCCC
The DNA here is from genome assembly GCF_003024805.1 of Duncaniella muris. Lineage (GTDB taxonomy): Bacteria > Bacteroidota > Bacteroidia > Bacteroidales > Muribaculaceae > Duncaniella > Duncaniella muris. The sequence goes on along the minus strand of NZ_PUEC01000001.1, from coordinate 2,227 downwards.
ATTACCTTTGTAGGAGTGCCTGCAAGCTGCGCTTGGAATTTGGCGGCTTTGAGTTTCTTCCTGCCTTCGGGCGTGAGCGGCTCGGTCATGCGCTGAACCTGCTCTATGCGTGCCTTTGACTTTTGCTTGAAATCGTTGAGCATGGTGTGCATCTGATACGACATTCGTATCTTCTCCTGCTCGGAGGGTTGCCATGCAGCCTGTTCGGGTTGAGACTGGACCGGTGCCTGCTCTTGCTCTTCCGCAGTTGCCGAAGCAGGTACGGAAGTAGGGGCTGCGGTCGCGGCAGGTTGAGCCTGCTGTTGTGGTGTCGGGGCGGTGGGCGCAGGCGCAGGTGTAGGTGCGCCAAATCCGATATTGCTCTCAAAGTCGGCGAACGGTTCCATGTTGTAGCCGTCAGCAACAAGAGCGTCATAAGCGGCTTTGCGCTTCTTGGGGTCTTTGAGGTTCTCGCGGAACTGCGCCTCCGGCTCCATCGCATAGCCGTTCTTGACAAATGCGTTATATAGGTTGGTTACTTTATCTTCTGCCATAGTGGATTATGATTATGCGGTTGGAGATTGTCTGCCGGTGGGGCTGGGTTTGCCTGCATGACCGCCTTTCTTGGTCTTGGTCGATGAGGTCTTTCCGTTTATTTCATTTTCTGATTCAGTTGTTTCAACAACATCCTCTTCTTTCCATGTGCCGTGCTGTTTGGCATAGGCAATGGCAGCTTTCTCGGTCGCAAATGGATGGGGGTTGCCATGCTCATCCCATGCAGTGAATTCCCTTGCGTTGGAGCGGTCATGCGCTCTCGCAGAAGCGTAAGAGTTGGCGGCTGATGCTCTTGAAGCACCTGCGGCTGCATCCCTTTGCCTTACTCCTGCTCGTTTGTACTCATTATCAAGTTCAAGCGATGTAGGCTTGTTATCTGCTTCATACTTTGCTGAAATTGCCTCTTGCTCGGCCTTTTTTTGTTGCTCACCCTTTATCGCCATAATTAGAGGATGTAAATCGGCCTCGCGCTGTGCTTTCTCGCGTGCGAGTTTCTGACGCTCCTGCTGTGCTTCCAGTTCGCGCAAGGTCTTGGCACGCTCATTTTCAAGGTCTCCGAGTTTGAGCGAGAATTGCAGATACTTGTCGGCATTCTTCTCACGCTCCGTTTTCAGACGTTCAAGGCGAGCGTCAACGGCATTAGTCATGCTCCCTTTCTCATGGTTGTACATGTCGGGAGCATACTGCGATGTAAAATACAGGTTGCTCAACGCCGATATGCCGTCACTGACGGCTGCGATAATACGCTTGGACTTCTCCCTGCGCTCACGCTTCTTTCGCTCTTCCTCGGTTTCGGGGCGGTTGCCCTCCGCGTCCATCCAGTCTTGAATGGTCTTGATTTGTCGGTCAGTACCTGCGGTAGCGTCCACGCGCTGTTGCTGTTCGGGAGAAACAGCAGGCGTTTCGTGTTCGGTGTCGGTTGATACCGCAGGCTGTTCACTCTGCGGCTGAGAGCCGGACGTACTGACAGCACCCACGGTGGCTGGGGTGGCAGCTTGGCTCTGCTCATGTTGTTCTTCAGTATATCCTGCCATATGTCACAAAGGATTAGAATGCACCTGCTATGCCTGCACCGGCTTGTGTCACACCCTGCACGGCTGACGAGATAGCTTCTGATTTTTTTATTTCAAGATTATTCAGAGCGTCATTTATCTGCGCGTCACGTTGCTGATAGGTCTGCTCGATCTGGTCTTTGCGAGCCTCGGCATTGACGGCAATCTGCGATGTCGCGTCTGCGAGTGCCTGATTGTTGGCGGCTTTGGCGGCCGCAACACTCTCTTCCGTTCCACCCATCACAGCCTGCGCTCCGGCGGCTTGTCGGTTGCGGTTACGGATTGATTCCTCGGTTTTGGTTAGGATACGCTGTGCGTCCGCACGCTGGGTCGCGTCCTCATTATATCGGCGGTCATACCAGTCTTGGTTCGCCTGCTTCTGCTGTTGCAGATTCTTCTTGACCTTTTTCATTGCTTTGCTTGCCGAGATACCGCCGAAAATGCTCCCGACAGCCGACAAACCTGCGCCTACTAAACTTCCTATCATGATAGCGATGTTTCAAAAGTTATAATTCGTGCGCTAATTTACAGCACTATCTTTGCAGGCAACTTTTAAGTTTTGTATCATGGCAAAAGGTAAGAAAACAGGTGGGCGACAAAAAGGTACGCCCAACAAGGAAAACCCGCTCAAAGGGTATCTC